>NZ_JAAMQJ010000006.1 GCF_013523125.1 Pseudomonas entomophila
GATCATCCAGCACTCGGTTCAACCTTGTGAATGCGTGCTCACGCCGGGGGCGGGCACTAGATACCGTTCGAACTGTTCGAGTGAGGGTGGAAGGCCCGAGCATATCTACAATGCGGGCTCGATGCCCTAGGAGCGGCTCTGCTTCATGGCCTTCCCTCGATGATCAGTCGAGAACTTTGGCCTGCAAGGAGGCAAAAGTCGAGATACAAGGAGCGGCCCCTGTGCCGCGATTGGCCCCGCAGGGGCCACATTCGCACTTGGCAGGAACCATAGAATCTCCCACAGATTGCATGCGCAGCCATGCCTACACCGACAAGCTGCAGCGATCTGGGTGGGCGCTGGCTTGCCAGCGACAGAGCCCTGTCAGGCGGCGCCTGCATCGCGGGCAAGCCCCCACGGAGGGCTGCGCTTGCTTGTAGCATGCCGGTGAATCCGTGAATACGGCGATGACCCTATCTTGTGGTCTTTCCAAAGACGTAGAAAAGCCTGGATTCACGCATACATTAGCGCTTGGCCAACCACGGCGGCAGGTATACCCCCATGTACGCCACGAACACACGCAACCCTTCCTCGGCCATGCGCGGCGTGATCGTGCCATGCACGTGCAGCGAACGTGCGTACACCCGGTCGCTCAAGGCCATCGCCAACGCGAACACGTCCACGTCATCGGGCAGGACCGGCAACTGGAAATGCCGATCGAACAACGCGTGCATCAAGGCGCCCAGTTCCAGGTCATGCTGTCGGTCGGCCTGGTCGATCTCGACCAGGCCATGCTGTACCAGAATGAGCTGCCGCGCCGCCGCATCGGCCTGGTAGCGTTCGAGCATGCGTTGCTCGATCACCTTGGCCAGGTCATGCCAGGTGTGCAGCGCCGCTGCCTCCACCGGCGCCAGCAGTGTCGCGCGAAAGGCCTGATGCACGTCCAGGGTCAATGCCTCGAGCAGCGCCGGAACGCTGGCGAAGAAGTGGTAGACCGAGGAAGGGGGCATCCCTGCCAGTCGGGCCACGTCGTACATCGACAGACCGGCCACGCCCGATTCGGCCAGCAAGGTCCGGGCGGCCGCCAGGATGGCGTCGATCCTCGCCTGGCTGCTGGCCCGCGGCTTGCGCGGGCCGGACACCCGGCTCATCAGTTGCTGATGGCCAAGATGCTCGCCTGGTAGGCGCTGACGAACAGGTCGAAATCGCCGACCTCTTCCTGCTCCAGGCGCGACTGCTCGGCCAGCGACTCACGGGCGGTCGATTCGTAGGCCTGCTGGGTGGCGACATCCAGCGGCGTTTCACGGAACGCCTCGGCGTGGGCGCGGCTCTGGCGCAGCGAGAAGGCCACGAAGCCCTCCTGGTGCTCGGTCATGCGCGCCAGGACCTGGGCCGAGGGCGTGAGCGACACATCGTCGACCTTGGCCTGTTGCGCTGCCAAGGCCTGGGCATGGGCGTCGCCCCCGTGAGCCTGGTCCAACAGGTCGGCCAGCGCCCCGATGCCGTCGAGCAGCTCGGTCGCCCACTGCTTGAGCGTCACCGACTCGCCGCCGCGGCGCAGCTCCAGGCCGGGGCGCCGGCCCTCCTTGACCACCGCCAGGAAGTTCTGCGTGCAGTCCTGGCATTCGCCACCTTCGAACAGCGGGCTGTCCTGCAGCGCGCAGTACAGCAGGAAGGCATCGAGGAAGCGTGCCTCGGTCAGGTCGATGCCGACCGGCAGCAACGGGTTGATGTCCAGGCAGCGCACTTCGATGTACTGCACGCCACGCGCCATCAGCGCCTGGATGGGGCGTTCGCCGGCGTAGGTCACCCGCTTGGGCCGGATGTTCGAATAGTACTCGTTCTCGATCTGCAGGATGTTGGTGTTGAGCTGGACCCAGTCGCCGTCCTGGTGCGTGCCGACCTCGACGTACGGCGGGTAGGGCGTCGCCACGGCCCGGCGCAGGCTGTCGGTGTAGCTGGCCAGGTTGTTGTAGCAGGGCGTGAGCCCGGACTGGGCGTTGCTCTGGTAGCCCAGGTCGCTCATGCGCAGGCTGGTGGCGAAGGGCAGGTAGAGCGTGTTGGCGTCGAAAGTCTCGAGCGAGTGCGCGCGATCGCGCAGGAAGCCGGCGTCCAGGGCTGGCGACGCACCGAACAGGTACATGAGCAGCCAGCTGTAGCGGCGGAAGTTGCGGATCAGGGCGATGTAGGCCGAGGACTGGAAGTCGCGGTCGCTCTCGCCGGTGTCCTGCCCGTCGCGCAACAGCGGCCAGAAGGCCTCCGGCAACGAGAAGTTGTAGTGGATGCCGGCGATGCACTGCATGGTCCGGCCATAGCGCAGGGCCAGGCCCTTGCGGTAGACATGCTTGAGCTTGCCGAGGTTGGAGCTGCCGTACTCGGCGATCGGGATGTTCTCCTCGGTCGGCAAGGTGCACGGCATCGAGGGGCTCCACAGGTATTCGTTGTGCAGCTTGCTGTAGACGAAGCGGTGGATCTGGTCCAGCTTCTCGAGCACCTCGGCCGGATCGGCCAGCGCCGGTGTGATGAACTCCAGCAGCGACTCGGAGTAGTCGGTGGTGATCTGCTCGTTGGTCAGCGCCGACCCAAGGGCTTCGGGGTGCGGCGTCTGGGCCAGGCGACCTTCGTCGGTGACTCGCAGGCCCTCGCGCTCGATGCCGTGCAGGCACTGCTTGAGCAGGGGAAGATGGGCGCCGAGCAGGCTCAGGCGGCGGTTGAAGAGGTCGCTCAAGATGTATTCCTTCACACGTCAGTCGCCCCAATATGGGGGTAGCCTGGACGGTCTGCAAGGTTGGGAAAAAGGAACGGGCGTTGTCGCCTGGTCAACACGAGCTCCGGCAATGCCTGTGCACTGCCGAAGGTACCGTAAAGAAGGCTCGGGCAGCTAGAGCAGGGCGAAGGTTCCCTGGGCCTTGGCGATCCGTCTGTCGCCCTGGAACACGTCGGCTTCCACCACCAGGGTGCGGCGCCCGGCGTGCAGCACGCGCGCCGTGCACACGACCTCGCCTTCACCGACCGCGCGCAGGTAGTTGATCTTGCACTCCAGGGTCACGCTGCTCTGGTCGAAGCCGTGGCTGGCCGAGCAGGCCAGGCCCATGGCGATGTCGACCAGGCTGAACAGCGCGCCGCCGTGCAGCGTGCCGCCCCGGTTACGCAGCGGAGGCGTCAGGGTCAGCGCCACGACGGCCTCCGCCGCCGCGGCGTCCAGACGGAGCAGGCGGCAGCCGAGCAGCCGGCTGAAGGCGCTTTCGACGTGGTCGGCCGGGACGTCCATCACTTCTTCTTCAACGTCTTGGCGTTGGCGAACAGCGAGGCCATGGCGTTGTTGGCCGGCGCGGGCGTCTCACGCGGGCGAGCCGGTTGTGCCGGGCGTGCGCCGCCGGCACCGCGTCCACCGCGCTGGCCCTCGACCTTCTCGCCCGGCGTGTCGCTCATGCGCATGGACAGACCCACACGCTTGCGCGGGATGTCCACTTCCATGACCTTGACCTTGACCACGTCGCCGGCCTTGACCGCCTCCCGTGGATCCTTGACGAACTTCTCGGACAGCGCCGAAATGTGCACCAGGCCATCCTGATGGACACCGATGTCGACGAAGGCGCCGAAGTTGGTCACGTTGGTCACCACCCCTTCGAGGATCATGCCGGGCTCGAGGTCCTTGAGGTCTTCCACGCCGTCCTGGAACGTGGCGGTCTTGAATTCCGGACGCGGATCTCGGCCTGGCTTGTCCAGCTCCTGGAGAATGTCGGTCACCGTCGGCAGGCCGAAGGTCTCGTCGGTGAAGCGCTTGGGGTCGAGGCGCTTGAGGAAGCCGCTGTCGCCGATCAGCGAGCGGATGTCGCGGTCGGTGGTGGCAGCGATGCGCTGCACCAGCGGGTAGGCTTCCGGGTGCACGGCCGAGGCGTCCAGCGGGTTGTCGCCATTCATCACGCGCAGGAAGCCGGCGGCCTGCTCGAAGGTCTTCTCGCCCAGGCGGCTGACCTTCTTCAGGGCCGCGCGGGTGGCGAACGGCCCATTGGCATCGCGGTGCGCGACGATGTTGTGCGCCAGGGTCGCATTGAGCCCGGAGATGCGCGCCAGCAGAGCGACCGAGGCGGTGTTCACATCGACGCCCACGGCGTTCACGCAGTCCTCGACCACCGCGTCCAGGCCACGGGCCAGCTTCACCTGGGACACGTCGTGCTGGTACTGGCCGACGCCGATCGACTTGGGATCGATCTTCACCAGCTCGGCCAGCGGATCCTGCAGACGGCGGGCGATCGACACCGCGCCGCGCAGCGACACGTCCAGCTCGGGGAACTCGCGGGCCGCCAGCTCCGAGGCCGAGTACACCGAGGCGCCGGCCTCGGAGACCATGACCTTGGTCATCTTCAGGGCCGGGTACTGCTTGATCAGTTCGGCGGCCAGCTTGTCCGTCTCACGGCTGGCAGTGCCATTGCCGATGGCGATCAGCTCGACCGCGTGCTTGGCGCACAGGGCCGCGAGCACGGCCAGGGTGCGATCCCAGTCGTTCTTCGGCACGTGCGGGTAGACGGTGGCGGTGTCGAGCAGTTTGCCGGTGCGATCGACCACCGCGACCTTGCAGCCGGTGCGCAGGCCAGGGTCCAGGCCGAGCGTGGTGCGCGGTCCGGCGGGGGCGGCCAGTAGCAGGTCGTGCAGGTTGTGGGCGAACACCTCGATGGCCCCGCTTTCGGCACGGTCGCGCAGCTCGCCGAACAGGTCGGTCTCCAGGTGGGTGTAGAGCTTGACCTTCCAGGTCCAGCGCACCACTTCGCCCAGCCACTTGTCGGCCGGCCGACCACGGTTGTCGATCCCGACATGCTCGCCGATCATCAGCTCGCACGGGTGCAGGGTACCGGGCAACTCCTCGCCGACCTTGAGCGTCGCGCTCAGCACGCCTTCGTTGCGCCCGCGGAAGATCGCCAGGGCACGGTGCGACGGCACGCTGCGCAGCAGTTCGTCATGGGCGAAGTAGTCGCGGAACTTGGCGCCTTCCTCGTCCTTGCCAGCGACCAGGCGGGCGCTGAGCACCGCGTCCTGCTTGAGGAAGGTGCGCAGTTTCTCGAGCAGGCCGGCGTCCTCGGCGAAGCGCTCCATGAGGATGTACTTGGCGCCTTCGAGGGCGGCCTTGACGTCGGCCACGCCCTTGTCGGCGTCGACGAAGCGAGCGGCCTCGGTTTCCGGGGTCAGTTGCGGGTCGGCGAACAGCCCGTCGGCCAGCTCGCCGAGGCCCGCCTCGAGGGCGATCTGGCCCTTGGTGCGGCGCTTCTGCTTGTACGGCAGGTACAGGTCTTCGAGGCGGGTCTTGGTGTCGGCCAGGTTGATCTCGCGGGTCAGCTCGGGCGTCAGCTTGCCCTGCTCCTGGATGCTGGCCAAGATGCTGGCGCGGCGCTCGTCGAGCTCGCGCAGGTAGCGCAGGCGTTCTTCCAGGTGGCGCAGCTGGGTGTCGTCCAGGCTGCCCGTCACCTCCTTGCGGTAACGCGCGATGAAAGGCACGGTCGAACCTTCGTCCAACAGGGTGACGGCCGCCTCGACCTGCTGCGGGCGTACGCCCAGTTCCTCGGCGATACGGCTGTTGATGCTGTCCATGGAATCCACCTGAAAGTCTGTCGATGCCGGCGCCATGACCGGCGGCACTGGGAAAAACCGCGCATTATACGCGCCGTCTCCCGCTTGCGGTGATGGCCCGGCGCCAGGCAGTCGGCCGAGAGGTGAGGCGGCCGTCGTCGTGCCTGGCGAGCGACATGCTCCGAACGAGCCCTGCCGCGCCGCGGATCCCGTGTCCTGCAAGGAAAAATCTGCTAACAATGCACCCGGCACGGCGTCCCAGGGCTACGCCATAATGCGCGCCGAGATCAGAGGAGTTATCCATGAGCAGCACCGCAACCAACGCTGAAGGCGAAAAGATTCTCATCGTCGACGATGACCCGGGGCTGAGCAGCCTGCTGGAGCGCTTCTTCACCAGCAAGGGCTATCGCGCGCGCGCCGTGCCCAACGTGGAGCAGATGGACCGTCTGCTGGCCCGTGAAGTCTTCAATCTGATCGTGCTCGACCTGATGCTGCCAGGGGAAGATGGGCTCTCCGCCTGCCGTCGCCTGCGCGCGGGCAACAACCAGATCCCGATCATCATGCTCACCGCCAAGGGCGACGAGCTCAGCCGCATCAAGGGCCTGGAACTGGGGGCCGACGATTACCTGGCCAAGCCGTTCAACCCCGACGAACTGGTCGCCCGGGTCAAGGCCGTGCTGCGCCGTCAGGCCACCAGCGTTCCCGGTGCACCGGGCAGCGAGGACGAGACGGTCACCTTCGGCGACTACGAACTGTCGCTGGCCACCCGCGAGCTGAAGAAGGGTGATGAAGTGCACATGCTCACCACCGGCGAGTTCGCGGTGCTCAAGGCCCTGGTCATGCACGCGCGCGAACCGCTGACCCGCGACAAGCTGATGAACCTGGCCCGTGGTCGCGAGTGGGACGCGCTGGAGCGCTCCATCGACGTGCAGATCTCGCGCCTGCGACGCATGATCGAGCCGGACCCGTCCAAGCCGCGCTACATCCAGACCGTCTGGGGTGTCGGCTACGTCTTCGTGCCGGACGGAAACGCCAGCAAATGACGGTCAGCCCACCGGCTGGCTGTGCCGCGACAGGGCGGGCCCACGGGCTCGCCCTGTTTTCGTCTGCGGCATGCGAACCGGGTCTCCCGGTCCCTTCGCCCTCGCACCTTGGTAGCTGTCCCCGATGAAGACCCCCGTGTGGTTCCCGCAAAGCTTCTTCGCCCGCACCCTGTGGCTGGTGCTGATCGTGGTGCTGTTCTCCAAGGCCCTGACTCTGGTCTACCTGCTGATGAACGAGGACGTGCTCGTCGATCGGCAGTACAGTCACGGCGTTGCCCTGACCCTGCGTGCCTACTGGGCCGCCGACGAGGAAAACCGCGACAGGATCGCCGAGGCCGCAGGCCTGATCCGGGTCACCGGTGCGGGCGTGCCCGAGGGTGAGCAGCACTGGCCCTACAGCGAAATCTACCAGCGCCAGATGCAGGCCGAGCTGGGCGAGGACACCGAGGTGCGTCTGCGCATCCATGCGCCGCCCGCACTCTGGGTCAATGCGCCCAGCCTGGGCCCCGGTTGGCTGAAGGTGCCGCTGTACCCGCACCCGCTGCGCGGGCAGAAGATCTGGAACGTGCTGGGCTGGTTCCTGGCCATCGGCCTGCTCTCCACGGCGTCGGCCTGGATCTTCGTGCGTCAGCTCAATCAGCCGCTCAAGCGTCTGGTGTTCGCCGCGCGCCAGTTGGGGCAGGGGCGCAGCGTCCGTCTGCCGATCAGCGACACGCCCAGTGAAATGACCGAGGTGTACCGCTCGTTCAACCAGATGGCCGAGGATGTCGAGCAGGCCGCACGCGAGCGAGAACTGATGCTGGCGGGCGTTTCCCATGATCTGCGCACGCCCCTGACACGCCTGCGGCTCTCGTTGTCCTTGCTGCCGACCGAGGGTGAGCTGACCGACGGCATGGTGCGCGACATCGAGGACATGGATGCCATCCTCGACCAGTTCCTGGCCTTCATCCGCGACGGTCGCGACGAACCGGTCGAGGAGGTCGACCTGGTGAGCCTGGTGCACGAGGTGGTGGCGCCGTTCAACCAGCCGGAGGAGCGCGTGCGGCTGTGCCTGGAGCCCATTCCGCCTTTCCCGCTGCGCCGGGTCTCGGTCAAGCGCATGCTGACCAACCTGGTGGGCAATGCCCTGTATCACGGCGGCGAGGCGGTGGAAGTGGCGGCCTCCGTATCGGGGGACCAGGGCGCGCCTTACGTGGTGCTGAGCGTGCTCGACCGAGGCGCAGGCATCGATCCGTCGGAGCTGGAGACCATCTTCAACCCGTTCATCCGGGGTGACCGGGCACGCAGTGGCAAGGGCACCGGGCTGGGCCTGGCCATCGTCAAGCGCATCGCTGCGCAGCATGGCGGCAACGTCGAGCTGCGCAACCGCTCGGGCGGGGGGATCGAAGCCCGTGTCCGTCTGCCGTTGGGGCTGTTGCTGCCACGCGATGCGGTCTGAGCCGCCGCCCTGGAGTCGACCCTGCCAGACGAGGTGACGGGCAGGGCCTGGGGGTCAGCCCTTGCCCTTGGTGCGGGTCTGGTTCGGCCCGCCGTGCTTTTCCAGGTGCTCGATGATCATCCCGGCGACGTCCTTGCTGGTGGTGACTTCGATCCCCTCCAGCCCGGGCGACGAGTTGACCTCCATGACCAGCGGCCCATGATTGGAGCGCAGTATGTCCACGCCGGCGACGCTCAGACCCATGACCTTGGCAGCGCGGATGGCGGTCATGCGCTCTTCGGGGGTGATCTTGATCAGGCTGGCCACGCCGCCCCGGTGCAGGTTGGAGCGGAACTCGCCAGGCTTGGCCTGGCGCTTCATCGAGGCGATGACCTTGTCGCCCACCACGAAGCAGCGGATGTCGGCGCCGCCGGCTTCCTTGATGTATTCCTGCACCATGATGTTCTGCTTGAGACCCATGAAGGCCTCGATCACCGATTCGGCGGCCTTGGTGGTCTCGCACAGCACCACGCCGATGCCCTGGGTGCCTTCCAGCACCTTGATCACCAGCGGCGCACCATTGACCATCTGGATGAGGTCCGGGATGTCGTCGGGCGAATGGGCGAAGCCGGTGACCGGCAGGCCGATGCCCCGTCGCGACAGCAGCTGCAGCGAGCGCAGCTTGTCCCGCGAGCGGGCGATGGCGACCGATTCGTTGAGCGGGAACACGCCCATCATCTCGAACTGGCGCAGCACCGCGCAGCCGTAGAAGGTCACCGAGGCCCCGATGCGCGGGATCACCGCGTCGAAGCCTTCCAGCGGCTTGCCGCGGTAGTGGATCTGCGGCTTGTGGCTGGCGATGTTCATGTAGGCGCGCAGGGTATCGATCACCACCATGTCATGGCCACGTTGAGTACCGGCTTCGACCAGGCGGCGGGTTGAATACAGACGCGGGTTACGCGAAAGCACAGCGATCTTCATGCAGCACCTGTGGCTGGAATGGTTGAAACCGGAAAGGCCGGTTTGTCCTGGACGTACTTCAGACCCGGGTTGACCACCAGCTGACCCTGGACCAGCGCCTTGGAGCCCAGCAGCAGGCGGTAGCGCATGGTCTTGCGACAGGTCAGCGTGAACTCGACGTCCCACACCCGATCGCCCAAGGCCAGGGGCGTGCGGATCACATAGCGATGCTGGGCGTGGCCATTCGAGCTCTTGATGGTCTTCATGGTCACCAGGGGCGCTTCGCAGCGGCGATGCCGCAGCTGCACGATCGAACCGAGGTGGGCAGTGAATCTGACCCACGGCTGGCCGTCTCGTTCGAACGGTTCGATGTCCGTCGCATGCAGGGCGGAGGTGCTGGCTCCGGTGTCGACCTTGGCGCGCAGACCGGCCAGGCCGAGCAGGGGCAGGGCCACCCACTCACGCAGGCCGATCACACTCAGGTGGTCAAATGTTTTCACGAATGCATAACCCTGTGAATGCAGGTGGGCACTGTAAAGCACGGCAGGGCGTTTTTGCATCCGCCACCGACAGTAGTACAGTTCTGTGACAGACAGCATTCGAGGAAGCGAGATGGCGCAGAAGTCGGAAGAAGACGACAAGGTCCGTCTGGATAAATGGCTATGGGCCGCGCGGTTCTACAAGACCCGTGCCCTGGCCAAGGCGGCCATCGAAAGCGGCAAGGTGCATTGCCGGGGCGAGCGCTGCAAGCCGGGCAAGGAGCCGCGAGTGGGCGACCACTTCGTGCTGCGCACCGGTTTCGATGAACGCACGGTGGTGGTCAAGGCGCTTTCCGTGGTGCGCCGTGGGGCGCCAGAAGCCCAGACGCTGTACGAGGAAACCGAAGACAGCATCCAGCGTCGTCAGCAGGCGGCGGACCTGCGCAAGGCCGGGGCCCTCGGTGTGACCACCGACGGACGCCCGACCAAGAAACAGCGGCGCCAGATTCATCAACTGCAGGGCAGTCACGACTGACGTGAGGGGGCGCCCAGGCGCCCCAGGCCATCAACGCGGTGCCTTGACCACGCTCAGGCACCTGACCAGCGGCAGCCGCGCCAGCAGCGCGAACAACCCGGACGTCCAGCGCAGCAGGGCCGCGCTGGCCTTGGCTGCCAGAGGGGTGTAGCAGCTCCAGCCCAAGGCCAGGATCGCCATCAGCAGGCCGCCGATGTAGTCGTCCTGCCCCCAGTGGGCGCCAGCGACCAGGCGCGGCAGCATGAACAGCACGGCCAGGCCCCAGATCACCAGGTACTGCCCGACACGGCGGCTGAACAGGCTCATGAACAGGGCCCAGATCAGCAGCACCGAGGCATGGTCGCCCGGGAAGCTCTGGCCGGAACGGTCCTTGAGCTCCCAGCGCGATTCCAGGTGTGGGTAGAAATCGCTCAGGCGCACGGCGTCGGGCAGCACCATCGAAGGGCTCTCGTGTTGCCAGCCCATCGCGTCGGTCCACTTGGAAAACAGCGCGCGAATCACCACTAACAGGATCAGCGTGACCAGAAAGCCGAAGAAGGCCTCGCGGACCTGGCAGGCCTTGAACACCCAATTGCCCTTGATCAGCAGGCTCAGCAGGATCAGCCCCACGACGATGTCGAACGGGCGCAGGCTGCCGACCGTCCAGATGGCACGCCAGACCCCATGGTCGGTCAGCGGTGCGTTGAGGCTGTGGAACAGCCATTCGTCGAATGCGGTGCACAACATCTGGCCAAGAGGCCATAACCAGAAACACAGTAGAGCGATGGGCAGCAGGGTACAGGCTGCCAATGGCCCCCAGGACCACTTGGCTTGGAACAGTGGCCGATTGTCCATAAGATACCTTCCATAACACGCAGGGATTCGAGACGCCACGAGGGCGCCAAAACGGGCTCGTCATCGAGCTGCAAACATTTTGTCATCATTTTCAGATACCCAGAACTCATGCACGATATTCCCGAGACCGATTTCACCCAACGTTTCATCTTCGATGACCGCGATGTGCGCGGCGAGTGGGTGGAGCTGGACCACAGCTACGCCGAAGTGCTGGCGCGCCATCCCTATCCGCGCCCGGTCGCGCTGCTGCTCGGCGAGCTCATGGCCGCTGCTGCGCTGCTGGTCGGCACGCTGAAGTTCGACGGCATCATGACCTTGCAGGCGCGCTCGTCGGGACCGATTCCCTTGCTGATGGTCGAGTGCTCCAGCGAGCGCGACATCCGTGGCATGGCCCGTTACGAGGCCGAGCAGATCGCCGACGATGCCACCCTGCACCAGATGATGCCGGCCGGTGACCTGACCCTGACCATCGATCCGGTCAAGGGCCAGCGTTACCAAGGCATCGTCGACCTGGACGGCGACGACCTGTCCCAGTGCTTCACCAACTACTTCGTGCAGTCGCAGCAGGTGAACACGCGCTTCTGGCTCGATGCCAATGGCGAGCGTGCCCGCGGCCTGCTGCTGCAACAGCTGCCGGTCGACCGCGAGCGTGACGAGGATGATCGCGCCGCCAGCTGGCAGCACGTGACCACCCTCGCTGCGACCCTGTCGCACGAAGAGCTGCTGACGCTCGACAACCAGACCTTGTTGCACCGCCTGTACCACGACGAAGCCGTCCGCCTGTTCGATACCCACCCGCTGCGCTTCCGTTGCAGCTGCTCCCGCGAGCGTTCCGGCAATGCCCTGATCAGCCTCGGCGAAGCCGATGCACTGGCCCTGGTGCGTGAGATGAACAACCGGGTCGAAGTCGATTGCCAGTTCTGCAACGAGCGCTATGTCTTCGATGAAGCCGACATCCGCCAACTGTTTGCAGGGGGCGGGACAGAAGCGCCGTCAGAAACTCGTCACTGAAACGTTTAACCTCAGGAGATTCTCCTGTCATGCAGCGCTAAGCGGCTGTTCTGACAGGAGGGGTCTACTTTTTTTGGGCGTTTCTGGCATAATCCGGCCACTTTTTTTCGCTGTAGTAGTTTGGAACAGACGACTACAAAACGTTTGGAACACTCGGCCGCAGGCCTGATAGGGTATTCTCATGACGCAAGCCAACAACACCGTGTACACCGACCTGAATGTCGATGATCTGGTAAAAGAAGCGCTGTCTCGCGGTGAAGGGGAGTTGGCTGACACGGGTGCACTGGTCGTGCAAACCGGCCACCGTACCGGGCGTTCGCCAGCCGATCGTTTCATCGTCGACGAGCCGAGCACCACCGCGGCCATCGCCTGGGGCCCGATCAACCGCAAGTTCCCGGCCGACACGTTCGATGCCCTGTGGGACCGCGTCGAGGCGTTCAACGCTGCCCAGGACCACTTCGTTTCCTACGTTCACGTAGGGGCGGCGGCCGAGCACTACCTGCCGGTCAAGATGACCACCCAGACCGCTTGGCAGAATCTGTTCGGCCGTTGCCTGTTCATCAACCCGGCCCAGTACAACCCGGCCGGCCGCGATGAGTGGCAGATCCTCAACGTGGCCAACTTCGAGTGCGTGCCCGAGCGTGACGGCACTAACTCCGACGGCTGCGTGATCATCAACTTCGCCCAGAAGAAGGTGCTGATCGCGGGCATGCGCTACGCCGGCGAAATGAAGAAAGCCATGTTCTCGGTGCAGAACTTCCTCCTGCCAGCAGCCGACGTGCTGCCGATGCACTGCGCCGCCAACATCGGCGAAGACGGCGACGTCACCCTGTTCTTCGGCCTGTCCGGCACCGGCAAGACCACCCTGTCGGCCGACGAAAGCCGTTACCTGATCGGTGACGACGAGCACGGCTGGGGCGAAGGCGTGGTGTTCAACATGGAAGGCGGTTGCTATGCCAAGTGCATCGACCTGTCCGAGAAGAACGAGCCGGTCATCTGGAAAGCCATCAAGCACGGCGCGGTGCTGGAAAACGTCATCATCGACGACGCCAAGCACGCCGACTACACCGATGTCAGCCTGACCCAGAACAGCCGTGCGGCCTATCCGCTCGAGCACGTCGCCAAGCGCTCCGACGCCAACCTGGGCGGCGAGCCGAACGCGGTCATCTTCCTGACTTGCGACCTGACCGGCGTACTGCCTCCGGTGTCGATCCTGAACAACGAACAGGCGGCCTATCACTTCCTGTCCGGCTACACCGCGCTGGTCGGTTCCACCGAGATGGGGTCGGGCAGCGGCATCAAGTCGACCTTCTCCACCTGCTTCGGCGCACCGTTCTTCCCGCGTCCAGCCGGTGAATACGCCGAACTGCTGATCAAGCGGATCAACGGTTTCGGCTCGAAGGTCTACCTGGTCAACACCGGCTGGACCGGTGGCGGCTACGGCGTCGGCCAGCGCTTCAACATCCCGACCACCCGTGCCGTGATCGCGGCCATCCAGAGCGGCGCGCTGGTCGGTGCTGAGACCGAGCACCTGGACATCATCAACCTGGACGTGCCGAAGGCCGTGCCGGGCGTCGAGACCCACCTGCTCAACCCACGCAACACCTGGGCTGATCCGGCTGCCTATGACGAAGCTGCCAAGGGCCTGGCCAAGCTGTTCATCGAGAACTTCAAGAAGTTCGAAGTCTCCGACGCCATCACGGCTGCGGGCCCACAGCTGTAAGACGCTGGTGAATTGCCCGACAGCTCAGTCACTGAGGCTGTCGGGTTGAAGCACCCAGGGCCGCCAGGCGGCCCATCGCTGGCAAGCCAGCTCCCACAAGGCACAGGGCGCAGCTCATGACCTTGTGGGAGCTGGATTGCCAGCGATCTGGCTGCGCAGCAGCTCCGCGAACACCCTCTGACCAACAGGTCGCCCCCATGATCGATGCTCCCTCCCGTACCGATTGCGGTTACTTCCACACCCTCACCAGCCGTTACCAGGACAACGACGCCAATGGCTTCCTGTCGGGCGCAGCCGTGCATGCCTGCTTCGAGTCCGCCGTGCAGGCGTTCTTGCTGCAACGGGCCGGGCTCGACCTGCGTGAAGGGGCGTTGGCGGCCTTCGTGATCCACACCTCGGCGGATTTCCTGGCATTGCCCGGTTTCCCGGACGGACTCGAGGTGGGGCTGGGTATCCTGGGCGCCAGCGGCAGTACCGTGGAATATCGACTGGTGCTGTTTCGTCGGGGCGAGGATCAGGCCTGCGCCACGGGCAGGTGGGTGCAGGTGTTCGTCGATCGCGCCAGTGGCGAGCCGGCGCGGTTGCCCGAAGGGCTGAAAGAGGCGTTGCGGGCCTTGTAGGCCTGGAGCGAGCCAGGGCCGGCCATGGGATGGGCCGGATCAGGCGCTGCCCTCAGCGATGACGCCAGTGGCGCTTGTGCTTGCGATGGCCGTAGTGGTGACCACGGTCATGACGACGGTTGTCGTAGCCGCGGCGGTCACGACGATCGTCCTGGTCGGCCTTGTTGCCCATGTAGTTGCCCAGGGCACCGCCAGCGCCACCGCCAGCCGCTGCACCGATCAGGCTGCCGGTGTTGCCACCCACGCTGCGCCCGACCACGTTGCCACCGGCTGCACCCAAGGCACCGCCGATGGCCGCTTCACCGCGCTGGCGCTTGTCGGCACCGACGGCACTGCCGGCTGCGCCACCCAGACCGGCGCCGATGGCCGAACCGGTGCTGCCGCCGATCGACTGGCCCACGACGGAGCCGAGTACCCCACCCAATGCGCCACCGATACCGGCTTCGGTGTTGCCACCCGCCATGACGGCACCACTGAACAGACCAAAGAACAACAACAGAATCGAGGAGTACTTCTTCATTGAGAAAGCCTCATGTAATGGACGAGGCGAATGTGAAGTGCGACGTTGAAACTGGCAACCAAAAACCGACGAATAACCTGTTGCACTAACAGTTTGTCAGGTTGTTGTTTTTACAGTGAAACTTTATTCAAAAGCCCCGGTCTTACGGGGTTCGCTTAGTTAAAGACCCGTTCTTTTTCGGACGGGTCTTTACGGTCGTTTTACTTAAGTTTTACACAATACGCCCGGTGTCGCGAGGGGCTTCCAGTCGAATGGCCACGAACTTCGACGTGGGGGTATGACTGCCATCGCCGATACTGTCCAAGGGCACCAGCGGATTGACTTCAGGGTAATAAGCCGCTGCCTGACCGCCCGGAATGTCGAACGCCAACAGCGTGAAACCGTTGACCCGCCGCTCGATGTCATCCCCCCACAGCGACACGATGTCCACCTTCTGCCCTGGCACGAAGCCCAGGCGCATGATGTCCGCCTCGTTGACGAAGATCACGTCGCGCTGGCCGCGTACACCGCGGTAGCGGTCGTCCAGGCCATAGATGGTGGTGTTGTACTGGTCGTGGGAGCGCATCGACTGCATGACCAGGTCCGGCTCCTGGCCGCTGGCACGCACGCGCGCGTCGATCAAGGTGTCCGGCAGCAGGTTGGGCTTGAAGTTGGCCTTGCCCGTGGGGGTCTTCCAGACCCGCGAGCCGGCCGTATTGCCCAGGTAGAAGCCGCCCGGCTCGAGTAGGCGTTCGTTGAAGCCGGCGAAGCCTGGGATGGTATCGGCGATCAGTTCGCGGATGCGGTCGTAGTCGGCTACCGCCCAGTGCCAGTCGATCGGGTGGTTGCCCAGAGTCGCGGCAGCGATGCCCGCCACCACGGCCGGTTCCGACCGCATGGCCTTGGACAGCGGCTGAAGCTGGCCGTTGGAGGCGTGCACCATGCTGAAGGAGTCTTCCACGGTGACGGCCTGCGGACCTTCGGCCTGGCGGTCGATGTCGGTCCGCCCCAGGCACGGCAGGATCAGCGCCTGCTTGCCGTGTACCAGGTGACTGCGGTTGAGCTTGGTGCTGATCTGCACGGTCAGGTCGCAGTTGCGCAACGCCTGGTGCGTACGTGCGGTGTCGGGCGTGGCCTGAGCGAAGTTGCCACCCAGGCCGATGAACACCTTGGCGCGGCCGTCGAGCATGGCGTGGATCGCCTCGACCGTGTTGTGGCCATTCTGACGCGGCACCGTGAAGCCGAAGCGGCGCTCGATGTTGTCCAGCAGCACCACCGGCGGACGCTCGTTGATGCCCATGGTCCGGTCGCCCTGCACGTTGCTGTGGCCGCGCACCGGACACAGGCCGGCCCCAGGCATGCCGAGGTTGCCGCGCAGCAGCATGACGTTGACGATTTCCTGGATGGTCGGTACCGAGTGACGGTGCTGGGTGATGCCCATCGCCCAGCACATGATCACCCGCTTGCCCTTGCAGTACATCCGGGCGGCCTGCTCGACCTCGGCCAGGGACAGGCCGGACTGCGCCTCGATGTGCTCCCACGACGTAGCGTCGACCGCTTCGAGGTAGGCATCGATCCCATGGCCGTGCTCGGCGATGAAGGCATGGTCGAAGATCGCCGGTTCGCCCTTGGCCTGGGCCTCGCGCTCCCATTGCAGCAGGAACTTGGCCATGCCGCGCAGCAAGGCCATGTCGCCGCCCAGGGCAGGGCGGAAATAGGCGGTATTGGTCGGCCGGTCGCTGTTGGTGAGCATCTCCAGCGGGTTCTGCGGATGCTGGAAGCGCTCCAGGCCACGCTCCTTGAGCGGGTTGACCGAGACCACCTGGGCACCGCGCTTGACCGCGTCACGCAGCGGATCGAGCATGCGCGGGTGGTTGGTGCCCGGGTTCTGGCCCCAGACGAAGATCGCATCGGCGTGCTCGAAGTCGTGGAAGGTCACCGTGCCCTTGCCCACGCCGACACTCTGGCCGAGCGCCACGCCACTGGCTTCGTGGCACATGTTCGAGCAGTCGGGGAAGTTGTTGGTGCCGTAGGCGCGCACGAACAGCTGGTAGAGAAACGCCGCTTCGTTGCTGGCCCGGCCCGAGGTGTAGAACTCAGCCTGGTCAGGGCTCTCCAGCCCCTTGAGGTGCTGGGCGATCAGGGCGAAGGCGCCGTCCCAGTCGATCGGCTGGTAGCGGTCGGTCTGCGGGTCGTAGACCATCGGCTCGGTCAGGCGACCCTGGTATTCGAGCCAGTAGTCGCTCTGCTCGAGCAGCGCACTCACGCTGTGCTTGGCGAAGAACGCCGCGTCGACCCGGCGCTTGGTGGCTTCCCAGTTCACGGCCTTGGCGCCGTTCTCGCAGAACTTGACCATGCCGCTTTCGGGCGAGTCGCCCCAGGCACAGCCCGGGCAGTCGAAGCCGCCGTTCTGGTTGGTCTTGAGCAGGGCGCGGATGTTCTTCAGCGCGTTGTCGCTGCCGACCCAGGCCTTGGCCACGCTGCGCAGCGCGCCCCACCCGCCGGCAGGGCCGGCGTAGGGCTTGTAGCGCGGGTTGGACTTGGTCTGGGGAAGTTGCTGATGGGTGGTCATGGCGATCACGGCTCCCTCACGGGGCTGAATACCCGCGGTGCACTGTGTTTGGGCAAATGAATGAGGTTGAGGTTGTGGCGGCGCGCCCACTGCGTGGCCAGGCCGGTCGGCGCGGACAGGCTGACCAGGGTCTGGATACCGGCGCGCAGGACCTTCTGGATCAGTTCCAGGCTGCAGCGGCTGGTCACGATCGCCAGGCCACCGGCCGTGTCGATGCGCTGGCGCAGCAGGCCCCCGATCACCTTGTCCAGGGCGTTGTGCCGGCCGATGTCTTCGCGGCCCATCAGCAGCTCGCCCTGGGCGTCCATGAACAGGGCGGCATGCACGGCGCCGCAATCCTGACCCAGGACCTGGAACGGTTCGATCCGCTGGCGCAGGCCCTGCAGCCAGGCCGCCGGGGGCAGCGGGGCGCCGGGCAGCGCGCTTAGCTCAGGCAAGGCCTGCTCCAGGGCCTCGACCCCGCACAGGCCGCAGCCGCTGGTACCGGCCAGTTGGCGGCGCTGGTCCTTCAAGGCCCAGAAGGCGCGGCTGGCGATCTGCACGTCGGCGTAGAGCGCCGAGCCACTGCCCGAGAGGGTGAGGTCATACAGGTCCGACAGGTCGGTGACGATGCCGCTGCCGACGCTGAACCCGACCACGAAATCCTCGAGGTCCGTGGGGCTGACCAGCATCACGGCCTGGTTGAGACCGTTGTAGGCGATCGCCAGGGCTACTTCCTCGGCAAGCGGGGTCGCCTCGGCAGTCTGTGCGTCGAGGGGTTGATAGTCGTAGGTGCTGCGAGCGGCAGGCAGGGCGAAGGACGTGGGTGCCGCGCAGACCGGAAGTGTGCTGTTCATGGCAACGGATCACCGGCGGCGTTTATCACTCGATCAAGCGTATGCCTCAATGGACACCCCGTCTAATCGCTTGACTCGATACGGTGATAGACGCCGTCGATGGACGGCGGTCGCGCTACCTGCCCGTCAGGCTACAGCTCCTCGAGCAACGCTCGGTAATCCTCCACGGCGGCGAATTCCTCGGTGTCGCGCGGTCCGCGCCGGCTGTCCGGCTCGCGCACGGCCAGCAGGTGCCCCACCCCGTAGCGTCGGGCGCTGCGCAGGACCGCCAGGGTGTCGTCGATGAACAGGCTGCGCGCTGGCGTGAAACCGATGTCTGCCTGCAAGGCGTCCCAGAACTGCGGGCTTTCCTTGGGGAAGCCGTAGTCGTGGGAACTGATCAGGCGCTCGAAGTAAGGGGCCAGCTCCACCCGCTCCAGCTTCAGCGACAGCGAATCACGGTGCGCGTTGGTGATCATCACCACGCGTTTGCCTGCGTCGCGCACGGCAGCCAGGAACACGTCGGCGTCCGGGCGCAAGGCGATCAGGTCGGCGATCTCGCGCTTGAGCTCGCGGATCGGCAGGTTCAGCTCGCGGCTCCAGAAATCCAGGCAGTACCAGTTGAGGGTGCCCGCATTGCGCTCGAACAGCGGTTGCAGTTCCAGTTCGGCCATGGCCCGACTCACGCCGTGCACCTGGGCATAGCGGGCCGGCAGGTGCTCCAGCCAGAACTGGTTGTCGTAGTGCAGGTCGAGCAGGGTGCCGTCCATGTCCAGCAGCACGGTATCGATGGACGTCCAGTTCAGAAGAGGCATGTGAAGTTCTCGATCGGTCGGCAAGCCACGGTATAGTACCCCGTTCATGCCAAGGAGCCGTTCCCATGCGCCAGAAACCCACCGTGCTCGGTCGCGAGATCGTCGCCAGCAGCCGCCTGTTCCGAGTCGAAGCCGTGCAGCTGCGTTTCACCAACGGGACCGAGCGGACCTACGAGCGGCTGGTCGGCAGCGGCACGGGCCATGGCGCGGTGATGATCGTGGCCATGCTCGACGATGAGCATGCCGTGCTGATCGAGGAATACTGTGGCGGCACCGACAGCTACGAGCTGTCCTTGCCCAAAGGCCTGATCGAGCCTGGCGAAGACGTGCTGGCGGCCGCCAACCGTGAGCTCAAGGAGGAGGCCGGGTTCGGCGCACGCCAGCTTGAACACCTGACCGAGCTGTCGCTGTCGCCCGGCTACATGAGCCAGAAGATCCAGGTGGTGCTGGCCACCGACCTCTTCGAAGAGCGCCTGGAAGGCGACGAGCCCGAGCCGATGCGCGTGGACAAAGTCAACCTGCGCGAGCTGTCGTCGCTGGCCACGCATCCGCAGTTCTCCGAGGGCCGGGCACTGGCGGCGCTGTACCTGGTGCGTGACCTGCTGTCGCAACGGGGGCTGTTCGCATGAGTGACGAGCGCGACCTGATGCAGGCCGTCGTCACCCTGGCACGTCGTGCCGGCGAGGCGATCATGCCGTTCTGGCGGGCCGACGTGGCGGTGACCGCCAAGGCCGACGACTCCCCTGTGACGGCCGCCGACCTGGCGGCGCATGCGGTCATCGAGGCCGGCCTGAAGGCGCTGGCACCGGAGATTCCGGTGCTGTCGGAAGAGGACTGCGACATTCCGCTCGCGCAGCGCGAAGGCTGGACGCGCTGGTGGCTGGTCGATCCGCTGGACGGCACCAAGGAGTTCATCGCCGGCAGCGAAGAGTTCACCGTCAACATCGCCCTGGTCGAGCGCGGCGAGGTGGTGTTCGGCGTGGTGGTGATGCCGGTTAACGGGCGCAGCTATCACGGCGGGCGCGGGCTGGGGGCATGGCGGGCCGACGCAGGGGATGTCGAGCGGCCCATCCGCGCCCGGCACCAGCCTGCGGCAGGCGAGCGCTTCACGGTGGTCGCCAGCCGACGTCACTCCAGCCCGCGACAGGAAGCCCTGCTGGCCGGGCTGGGCGAGGCGCTGGGCGAACTGACACTGGCCAACATCGGCAGCTCCTTGAAGTTCTGCCTCCTGGCCGAAGGCTCTGCCGACTGCTACCCACGCCTGGCGCCGACCTCGCAGTGGGACACCGCCGCGGCCCAGGGCGTGCTCGAAGGCGCCGGTGGCGAAGTGCTCGACCTCGAAGGCCAGCGTTTCGCCTATCCGCCTCGCGAGTCGCTGCTCAACGGTCACTTCCTTGCGCTGCCTGCTGCCGCGCCGTGGCGCCAGACCTTGCTGGCGCTGGCCTCAACGGTGTAGCACGTACTGCCCGCTGAAGGTCACGGCCGGCGTTTCGTCCCCTTCGTTGAACACGACGGTGTCCAGGACCAGCCGCGCGCGTCCGCGCCGCTGGTACAGCCTGACGAAGCGGTCCCAGGCCTCGGCTGGCGGCGCCTCGCACACGGCGATCGCCACGCCGGTGACCGGCCTTGGGTAGCCGATCTGACCGTCCTGGATGACGATGTGCCCGTCGTCGATGCCGGCCTCGCGCAGGCGCAGGTGCAGCCAGCCCCAGCCGGCCAGCACGGCCACGCAGTACAGGCTGCCGCCGAACATGGTGTTCTTGTGGTTGACGTTGGCGGCCAAGGGCAGCCCCAGACGCAACACATGGGCCTCCCAGCCGCGTACCTCCAGCCCCATCTGCCGGGTCAGCGGAATGTCGTCGTGCAGCAGGGCCTGAAGGTCGTCACAGGTCTGGCGAGTCATCGGGCATCCTCCTGATCGTCCTGGGTGTGGCCATCGGTGAAGCTCAGGCCATGCTTGCGCAGCTTGTCGTGCAGGGTCTTGCGCGGCATTCCCAGGGCTTCGGCCAGGCTGCGCAGGGACGTGTGGGGCCGCGCCATTTCAGCGACGATCAACCCACGCTCGAACTGCTCCACCTGCTCGCTCAGACGCCCCTCGGCCGGGCCTGCGGCACTGACGGCCTGGGCATCGACCGGCTCCTGGCCATCGAGGGCCAGCTCCAGGCCCAGGGCGAAGCGTTCGGCGGCGTTCTGCAGTTCACGCACGTTGCCTGGCCAGGCATGGCGCAACAGCAGGGCGCGCTGTGCAGGCTGCACGTCATGGCGCGGCAGGCCATGCCGTTGGCTGGCCGCATCGGCGAAATGCTGGAACAGCATCAGGATGTCGTCACCGCGTTCGCGCAGGGCGGGGATGCGCAACGAGGCGACGTTCAGCCGGTAGTACAGGTCGGCGCGGAAGCGGCCCTGGTCGGCCGCCTGGCGCAGGTCTTCCTTGGTGGCGGCGATCACGCGGATGTCCAGCGGGATCAGCTGGTTGCCGCCCAGGCGCTCGACCACGCGCTCCTGCAGCAGGCGCAGCAGTTTAACCTGCACGTCCAGGCTCATGCTCTCGATCTCGTCCAGGAACAAGGTGCCACCGTTGGCGAACTCGAACTTGCCGATGCGGCGTTTCTGCGCGCCGGTGAACGCGCCCGGTTCGTGCCCGAACAGCTCGCTCTCGACCACCGACTCGGCCAGCGCGCCGGCGTTGATCGCCACGAAAGGCCCGCTGCGCCGCGCCGACAGGTCGTGCAGGGCACGTGCGACGACTTCCTTGCCGGCCCCGGTCTCGCCGAGGATCAGCACGTCGGCGCGGGTACCGGCCAGGGCGCCGATCTGCTCGCGCAGGCGCTGCATCGAGGGCGACTGGCCCACCAGGCGGGTCGCCAGCTGCTGCCGGTCGCTGAGCGCCAGGCGCAGGCTGCGGTTCTCCAGCACCAGCCGACGCACATCGAGGGCGCGCCGTACGCTGTCGAGCAGCGCGTCGCTGGCGAAGGGCTTTTCCAGGAAGTCGTAGGCGCCGGCTCGCATGGCCTGCACGGCCAGGGGAACATCGCCATGTCCGGTGATGAGCAGCACCGGCAGGTCGCGGTCACGGGCATGCACGCGCTCGAGCAGTTGCAGGCCGTCGATGCCCGGCATGCGGATGTCACTGACCAGCACGCCGGGCCAGTCAGGCTCGATCCGCTCGACCAGGCCCTGGGCGCTGTCCAGCGTGACCACCTTGAGGCCGGCCAGGTCCAGGGTCTGGCTCAGGGCGCGGCGCAGGTGCGGGTCGTCGTCGACCAGGATCACCTGGACGTGACTGTCGATCATGTCTCCGGGCGTCATGCCGAAGGGTCCTCCGAAGATGGCAGGCTGGCGCCGGGCTTGGCGACCCGCAGTTGCAGGGTCAGCAGGGCGCCGCCTTCCGGGTGGTTGGCCAGCAGCAGTTCCCCACCCAGCGCACGCATCAGGCTGTCGCAGATGGCCAGCCCCAGGCCCAGGCCCTGGGTGCGGGTCTTGGTGGTGAAGAACGGCTCCTTGGCCTGTTCCAGGGCCTGACGGGTGAAGCCAGGACCGTTGTCGCGAATGTACAGGTAGACGTGCTCATCACGTCGTTCGGCACTGAGCCACAGGCGTCGCGGGTTGGCCTTTTCGGTCAGGGCATCGAGGGCGTTGGCCAGCAGGTTGCCGAGCACCTGGCGCAGGCGGGTTTCACCGGCCTGCACCCAGAGCGGCGCGTCCGGCAGGTCGCGGATCAGCTCCACCGCCATGGCCCGTCGACGCTTGGCCAGCAACGCCAGGGCATCGTCGAGGGCCGGCTGCAGCGCTACGCTTTCCGGGGCATGCCGATCGCGCCGGGCGAAGGCGCGCAGGTGCGCGATGATCGAGGCCATGCGCCCGGTCAGCTCGCCGATCAGCTTGAGGTTGCCACGTGCGTCGTCGAGCCGTTGGTGGTCAAGCAGGATTTCGGCGTTCTCCGCGTAACTGCGGATGGCCGCCAGTGGCTGATTGAGTTCGTGGCTGATGCTCGCCGACATGGTCCCCAGTACCGACAGCTTACCGGCCTGGACCAGTTCGTCCTGGGCGCGCACCAGGTCCTGCTGGGCCTGTTCGCGTTCGAGCACTTCCTCCTTGAGGCGGGCGTTGAGCCCTTCGAGGTCGGCGGTCCGGGCGACCACGCGCTTTTCCAGTTCCTGGCGGCCATGGGCCTCCAGGTCGATGCGGTCGATGTAGTGGCGCCGCCGCTGCATGGCCAGGCCCAGCAACAGCATCAGCACCAGCAAGGCCCCGGCGCCGATGGCCATGACCGTCTGCACCGAGCGATCGACCAGCGTGCGCGGCGCCAGGATGCTCACCTGCCAGCCGGTCTCGGCGATCCCTTCGCTTTGCACCAGCCAGGCATCGGGCTTGAGCGCCAGCGGTTGCGGGGACTTGGTGGGGTAGGGCTGGATCGCCGCGACCGCCTCACGCTCGGCCTCGGTCAGCGGGCGCGTCGCGCGGAATCGCCAGTCCGGGCGCGAGGTCAGCACCACCACGCCGTTGTGGTCGGTCAGCAGCAGTTGTTCCGGGGTGTGGCCCCACAAGGTCTCGGTGTGGTCCAGGTCGACCTTGACCACCAGCACGCCGATGGCCTGCCCGCCATCGCGTACCGCAGCGGCGAAGAAGTAGCCTCGCTTGGCCGACGTCGTGCCCTGGCCGAAGAAGCGGCCCAGGCGCCCTTGCATGGCCTCCATGAAGTAGGGCCGGAAGGCGAAGTTGCGCCCTGCGAAGCTGTCAGGCTTGTCCCAGTTGGAGGCGGCCAGGGTGTTGCCATTGACGTCCATCAGGTACATCACCTCGGCGCCGGTCTGGCGGGCGATGTCCTTGAGCAGCCGATTGGCGTTGGTCAACCCCTCGAGCTTGAGCGGGTCGGCGAGCGCAGTGCGCAGGGCCGGCAGCTCGCCCAGGATCTGCGGCAGCGTCTCGTAGCGGTGCAGGGTGCCGAGCAGGTTGGCGACGTACAGGTCGAGGGTCTGGCGGTTCTGCGAGGCCAGTTCGCTCTGGTAGTAACGTTCGGCCAGGTGGTGCAGCGGCCACAGCAGCGGCGCCAGGCACACGGCCAGCAGGGCAAGGCTGCGCCACCGGGGGCGGCGCGTGGGTATCGAAATGGAGATCATCGCCAGCATGCGTCAGGAGGGCCTGACGCGATTATGCGCTAGTTGAAGGCATCCATCAGCGCCTGCCGCCAATCCGGCTGTGTCACGTGCCACTGCTCGCGCAGGCGAGTGCAGTTCAGGCGTGAGTTGAGTGGGCGTCGGGCGGGTGTTGGGTACTCGCTGGACGGGATCGGTATCAGACGGGCGCACGACCTGCCTTGGGCGGTGAGCTGCTCGGCGATGGCCTGGGTGAAACCGAACCAGGACGTTTCGCCTTGGGCCGTCAGGTGATAGACGCCCCAGGCCCCTGCCTCACCGGCCTGCCAGCGTTCGATCAGTGCAGTTGTACTGGCGGCGATGGTGTCTGCAGACGTCGGCGCACCGATCTGGTCGTCGACCACGCGCAGCTCGGGTTTTTCCTGCAGCAGGCGCTGCATGGTGAGGAAGAAGTTGCGGCCGTGGTTGGAATAGACCCAGCTGGTGCGCAGGATCAGGTACTGACCGCCGGCGGCCATGACCGCTTGCTCACCGGCCCACTTGCTCTCGCCATACACGCCCAGGGGGTTGGGGGTGTCGTCTTCGTCATAGGGCGCGGGCTTGAGCCCGTCGAACACGTAGTCGGTCGAGTAGTGGATGAACGGCACGCCCAATTCGGCGGCGACCTGGGCCAGCAGCCCTGGCGCCTCGCCGTTGAGGGCGAAGGCGGGGGCCGGGTCGGTTTCGGCCTGGTCCACGGCCGTGTAGGCGGCCGCGTTGATGATCAGGTTCGGGCGCAGTTGGCGGATGCGCTCGCCGACCTGCGTGGCCTGAGCGAGATCGATTTCAGCGCGACCCCAGGCGTGCAGGCGATGCTGGGCCAGGCGCTCGCGCAAGGCGCGGGCAACCTGACCGTCGCGGCCGATGATGAGAATGTCGAGTGTGGTGGTAGGACTCATGAAACCTCCTGGATCAGTGGGCCACGGCGGCTGCCCTGGCCCTGTCGATCGAACGCCTGTGGATCAGGCGATCAGGTCTTTCGGCTCGCTGTTGCCCAAGCGTTCGCGCTGGTAGCTGCCGTCCTGAACGTGGCGGCACCAATCCAGGTTGTCCAGGTACCACTGCACGGTCTTGCGCAATCCACTCTCGAATGTTTCACGTGGAACCCATCCCAATTCGCGTTCGATCTTGCTGGCGTCGATGGCGTAGCGCTGGTCGTGGCCGGGACGATCCTTGACGAAGGTGATGAGGTCGGCGTACTGGGCCAGCCCGGCAGGACGCTGCGGCGCGAGCTCTTCGAGCAGTGCGCAGATGCCGCGCACCACGTCGATGTTCTTCTGCTCGTTGTGGCCGCCGATGTTGTAGGTCTCGCCGACCTGGCCTTCGCTCACCACCTTGAACAGGGCGCGTGCATGGTCTTCGACGAACAGCCAGTCGCGCACCTGCAAGCCATCGCCATACACCGGCAGCGGCTTGCCTTCTAGCGCGTTGAGGATGACCAGCGGGATGAGCTTTTCCGGAAAGTGGTAAGGGCCGTAGTTGTTCGAGCAGTTGGTCAGCAGCACGGGCAGGCCGTAGGTGCGGTGCCAGGCGCGGACCAGATGGTCCGAGGCCGCCTTGCTGGCCGAGTAGGGCGAGCTGGGGGCGTAGGGCGTGGTTTCGGTGAACAGGTCGTCCACACCGTGCAGGTCGCCATAGACCTCGTCGGTGGAGATGTGGTGGAAGCGGAAGGCCGCGCGTTCCGTCTCTGGCAGCGCCGACCAGTAGCCGCGCACGGCTTCGAGCAGGCTGTAGGTGCCGACGATGTTGGTCTGGATGAACGCCGAGGGCCCATCGATGGAGCGGTCGACGTGGGACTCGGCTGCCAGGTGCATGACGGCGTGGGGCTGGAAGCGCTCGAGGACCTGGCTGACCGCCGCCTGGTCGACGATGTCGGCCTGCACGAACTCGTAACGCGTGTCGGTGGCGATGCTGCTCAACGACTCCAGGTTGCCGGCATAGGTCAGCTTGTCGAGGTTCAGCACGTCATGGGACGTGTCGTTGATCAGGTGACGGACCAGGGCCGATCCGATGAAGCCTGCGCCGCCGGTGATGAGAATTCGCATAGGAGTGCTGCCTTGCCTGACTGTCGGTTCGTGATAGGGCATGAGGGTCGTCGTTCGGCGCGCATTATTCAAGGCTGGCGCATGCAGACGACGCTTCACGGTGCGACAGCATGCGATACCAGAGGCCTGGATAAGTTCTGCTGGCCGATTTTAATCGGCAATCGACACAAATTTTAGGCGAGTTAAGGTGTCTGTTCGCTTCCAGACTCGATAAATATCGACTATAAAGACAGCGTCTGTCACGGTATGCTCGACGACGTATTCGCGTCGTCTTGGTCCGTTCACTTCACCCATTCGGCCTGGCCCCTGGCCGCCCTTGAAGAGGTTACCCATGAAGACCCTCACCACCACCCCCCGTGCCGACGGCTTCCACATGCCGGCCGAATGGGCACCGCAGAGCCAAGTCTGGATGATCTGGCCGGAGCGTCCCGACAACTGGCGCCTGGGCGGCAAGGCGGCGCAGGCTGCGCACATCACCTTGGCCAAGGCCATCGCCCGCTTCGAGCCGGTCACGGTCGGGGTGTCCGCCGGCCAGTACGAGAATGCCCGCAGCCGCCTGGACCTGCCCAACATCCGCGTGGTCGAGCTGAGCAGCGACGACGCCTGGGTGCGTGACACCGGTCCGACCTTCGTCATCGACGACCACGGTGAGGTGCGCGGCGTGCACTGGGACTTCAACGCCTGGGGTGGCTTCGAAGGCGGCCTGTACGCGCCCTGGAACCGTGACCAGGCCGTGGGCGTCAAGGTGCTGGAGATGGAGCGTTGCCAGCGCTACCACACCGAAGGCTTCGTGCTCGAGGGCGGTTCGATCCACGTGGACGGCGAGGGCACGCTGATCACCACCGAAGAGTGCCTGCTCAACCGCAACCGCAACCCGCACCTGGACCGCGCGCAGATCGAAGCGATCCTGCGCGATCACCTGGCGGTGGACACCATCGTCTGGCTGCCCGAAGGGCTGTACAACGACGAGACCGACGGGCACGTCGACAACTTCTGCTGCTACGTGCGCCCAGGCGAAGTGCTGCTGGCCTGGACCGACGACCCGCAGGACCCGAACTACGGCCGCTGCCGCGCCGCCCTCGAGGTGTTGAACGCCAGCCGCGACGCCAAGGGCCGTGAGTTCCTCGTGCACAAGATGCCCATCCCCGCGCCGCTGTACGCGACACAAGAGGAATGCGACGGCGTCGACCAGATCGCCGGCAGCCAGGAGCGCAACCCCTCGGTTCGTCTGGCCGGTTCCTACGTCAACTTCCTCATCGTCAACGGCGGCATCATCGCCCCGAGCTTCGACGACCCGATGGACGCCGAGGCGCGTGCCCTGCTGACCAGGCTGTTCCCCGATCACGAAGTGGTCATGATTCCTGGTCGCGAACTATTGCTGGGCGGCGGTAACATCCACTGCCTGACCCAACAGCAACCGGCGCCTTACAAGGGCTGAGTCATAAGCGGCAAGCGGCAAGCTGATCGTGTGAGGGCAGCCATCAGCGCTTCCCCCAACCTCAGTGGTACAGACAATCGCGGTCCGTGTGGCGACCCCTGCCGGGGCGGCCGCAATGGACCGCGAAGCGCTTCCTCCTTCAGCCCTACCGTCTTTCTATCTCTCCTCACCCCCAATCGCCCACGCTCTTAGCTTGCAGCTTGCAGCTTGCAGCTTGCAGCTTGCAGCTTGCAGCTTGCAGCTTGCAGCTTGCAGCTTGCAGCTTGCAGCTTGCAGCTTGCAGCTTGCAGCTTGCAGCTTGCAGCTTGCAGCTTGCACTCTCAGACCCTTCCTACATCCCTCTCAGAAAAAACAGATTGCACCGATCCCGCCGGTATCTGCGCGTAATTTCTCTGCTAAGCCCCCAACCTTTGGTTATAACGCTCTGTTTTTCACGTTTTTTTGACATCTTCGCTTCGGCGCGGCTAGGATGCCGCGTCCGCCTGTTGGCCCTTACCGGTCTTTGGTCGTACGAGCGCCTGCCATCTCCGGCGAGCGCCGCCCGTCCAGACCTGTAACGCGTCGAACCTACGAAGGGGCGTCAGGCCCGGCGTTTCGTCGACAGCGCGTTTTTGATTCGTTACAAGGAAAACAACATGTTCAAAACCAGGATCAGCCTCATCGCCGTGGCACTGATGGCCGCGACCCAGGCCCAGGCCAATGATCAGGCCGCCAGCAACGGCTTCATCGAAGACAGCAGCGCCAGCGTGCTGCTGCGCAACGCCTACATCCACCGCGACAAGAAGCACGGCGCCTCGAACCAGGCCGAATGGGGCCAGGGCTTCATCGGCACCTTCGCGTCGGGCTTCACCCAGGGCACCGTGGGCGTCGGCGTCGATGCCTTCGGTCTGTACGCCCTGCGCCTGGACGGCGGCAAGGGCCGCAATGGCGGTGCGGGTGTCGACTTCTTCAAGCCGAGCGATGGCGAGCCGACCAACTCCCCGCACAACCTGGCGCGCGCCGGTGCGGCGATCAAGTTCCGCGTGTCCAACACCGTGCTCAAGTACGGTGACATGATGCCGTCGCTGCCGGTCCTGCAATACGACGATTCGCGCCTGCTGCCGGAAAGCTTCGCCGGCACCATGGTCACCTCCAAGGAGATCGAGGGCCTGGAGCTGAACGCCGGTCGCTTCACCCAGGAAGCGCGCAAGAGCATGGAAAGCCGCGACAGCGGCGGCCTGAAGTCGATCAACGTGCTGGGCGGCAGCTACAAGTTCACCGACAACCTGTCGGCCTCGCTGTACACCTCGGACATCGAGGACGTGCTGAAGAAGCACTACCTGGGCGTGAACTACGTGCACCCGATCGCCGACGACCAGGCGCTGACCCTGGACTTCAACGGCTACAAGACCAGCATCGACAGCCAGTACGAGCGTGAAGCCGGCCTGACTGGCGACTCCAACACCATCTGGAGCCTGGCCGCGACCTACGCGTACGGCCCGCACTCGTTCACCCTGGCGCACCAGCGCAGCACCGGCAGCACCGGCTACAACTACGGCTGGTACCAGAACCGTGGCGGCGTCGGCGACGGCGGCTCGACCATCTACCTGGCCAACTCCTACTGGTCCGACTTCAACGCCGAGGACGAGCGCTCCTGGCAGGTCGCCTACGGCCTGGACTTCAGCGCTTATGGCGTGCCAGGCCTGAGCTACAAGGTCGCCTACGTGCGGGGTGACAACATCAACACCCACGGCTTCGGCGAAGGCAAGGAGCGCGAGCTGTTCAACCAGGTGCGCTACGTCGTTCAGGAAGGCCCGGCCAAGGACCTCTCGGTCAAGCTGCGCAGCTCGATCCTGCGTACCTCCAACAGCGTGCGCCAGAACGGCTACAACGACGACGGCAACGAAGTGCGCGTGTTCGTCGAATACCCGATCAGCATTCTCTGATCCGCTGGCCGGGGTGGTGTGCAGCCTTGCGGCACACCACCCCGGCCGCACCGACGTCTCTTCGGCGCCCAGCCGCGTCCAGCGCGGCCATCGAAGAGACACCGGGTAGCGAACGCCAAGGGCCGTTCAGGGCCTTGCGCGATACCTCCTCTCGATCACGCCTCACACCTCCCGCTCGACCGGCAAGCTCACCGTCGCCTGCAACCCTCCACCTTCCCGGTTCGTCAGCGTCAACCGCCCGCCATGACTCGCCGCGATCCGCTCGGCGATGCTCAACCCCAAGCCATACCCGCCATGGGCGCGATTGCGCGAGCCTTCACCCCGCACGAACGGCTCGACGATGCTCGCCAGCTGGGCCGGATCGATGCCTGGCCCGCGATCTTCCACGTGCACGTGCACCCAGCCCGCTTCACGCTCCAGGCGGATACTGACCTCACGGCCATAGCGCAGGGCATTGGTGATCAGGTTCTGCAGGCAGCGCTGCATCATCAGCGCGTCCACGTCCACAGCCCCGACGCTGCCTTGCACCGGCAAGGGTTCATCGGCACTGCCCAGGTCGGCGCAGACCCGGCTCACCAGGCGATCCAGGGCCACGACCTGCAGGTTCTGCTGCTCGCCGGCCTGCAGGTAATCGAGCACCTGGCCGATCATGCCGTCCATCTGCGCGACGTTCTGGCGCAAGCGGTCCTTGTCCGTGCCCTCGGGCAGACGCTCGAGACGCAGGCGCATGCGGGTCAGGGGCGTGCGCAGGTCGTGGGAGACCGCCGCCAGGAAGTAGGCCTTGTCGTGGATCATGCCCACCAGCCGCTGCTGCATGGCATTGAACGCCTGGGCCGCCTGACGCACTTCATGGGGCCCGTCCAGCGGCAGCGGTGGTTGCGCCAGGTTCTGGCCCAGCCCGTGTGCCGCGTCGCTCAGCCGTTGCAGCGGCCGCAGGCACAGACGCACCGCGATCAGACAGACCAACAGCACGGCGATGATCCGCAGGACATAGACGCGCAGCAGGTAGTCGCCGATCAGCACCCAGGCCGACTCGCCGCTCCAGCCTTGCAGCTCGCGGCCCTCGACGATCAGCCAGTGCCCATCTGGCAGCCCTACGGCGAAGCGCAGGTGCGCCTGGGCCGTGCGCAGGCCGAACAGGCTGTGCCAGACCACCGGTCGTCCCTGTTCGTCGATCAGTTCGCCGAGCAACAAGCGGACTGCCCGTGGCTGGCCCGACTCGTAGGTGAGCGCCTGGTCGAGCAGCAGCTCGATCCGATGCCGACCGGGCCGATCATCGTGGCGCGTGGCAGGCAGCCGATCGGCACAGCGCACCCGATAGCGCGGCGGCACCTGGGCGCTGGGTACGTGGCAGTCGGCCTGGGCGATGAGCGGAGCGGTCCGCGCTGCCATTAGCCGCACCGGCGCCTCCAGCACCTGGGCGAAGCGCACGTCGAACCAGATGCTGCTGGACATCAACTGCACCACCAGGGTGCCGCTGACCATGATCAGCAACAACTGACCGAACAGGGTCCGCGGCCACAGACGGCGAAGCAGGGCAGGGACGGCCATCTCAGCTGGCCGCGGCGGCGCGCGCGATGCTCAGCAGGTAACCTTCATTGCGGATGGTCAGGATCTGCACGCGGCTGCCCGGCAGGCGTTGCAGGTGTTGACGCAAGCGGCTGACGCACATGTCCACCGAACGGTCCTCGGGCAGATGATCGCGACCGAAGGCGCTGCGCGTCAGCAGGTCCCGCGAGACCACGCGCTCGCTGGCCTCCAGCAGTTCACGCAGCACCCGATGGTCGGAGCGCGGCAAGGTCAGGGTGGTGCCATCCGGGAAGGTCAGCAGGCGCTTGACCGAGTCCAGCCGATGCCCGGCGAAGGCCTGCACCGTGTCGTCCTGCGGCTCGGCGCTTTCGAGCCGCTGCGGGCGGCGCAGCACGGCCTTGATGCGGGCGATCAGCTCACGGGGCTCGAAGGGCTTGGCCAGGTAATCGTCGGCGCCGACTTCCAGCCCGACGATGCGGTCCAGGGTGCTGCCCTTGGCCGACAGCATGATCACCGCCAGCCCCGGGTGCGCCTGCAACTGCCGACACAGGCTCAGGCCGTCTTCGCCCGGCAGCATCAGGTCCAGCACCACCAGGTCGACCTTGTGCTGCGCCAGGCGGGCGCGCATCTGCGTGCCGTCGGCCGCTTCGATCACGGTGTAGCCGGCCTCGCTGAGGTAATCGCAGAGCAGTTCGCGGATCTCGTCGTCATCGTCGACGACCAGCAGGGTGGCATTCATGGGTAACGGCCTCGTTGGAAAATGCTGGCGCTCGTTACGTTCGATTACATCCCCGTACAAGCTCGTCATGGAGCCCGAGAGCCGCATTCGTAGAATCCTACCAAAAAATCATCTGCGAATACGACGCTTTCCCAATGACATCACCGAACCGCACCCCTGCTTTCTCCTTCATCGGCCGGGGCGGCAGCCGCCTGACCCCGTTGGCCGCCTGCATTGCCCTGAGCCTCAGCCACGGTGCATGGGCCGCCGATGTCCAGCCGCTGCAACTGGACGCCACCCAGATCGAAGACAGCGCCCTGATGTCCGACGAGGCCGGCCAGATCGGCTACACCGTCGAATCCACGCGCAGCTCCACGGGCCTGGACCTCACGCCCCGGCAGACCCCGCAGTCGGTCACCACCATCACCCGCCAGCAGATGGACGACCGGCAGATCCAGAGCATCGAGCAAGCCCTGGACACCACCCCCGGCGTCACCGCCAGCAAGGCCGAGGTCGGCGGGCGCACCGACTACCGCGCGCGCGGCTACTCCATCAGCAACTGGAAGGTCGATGGCCTGCAGTTCCAGGGCGGTTCGGACTTCAATGGCGGCGGCAACGCGCTGAACATGGACCTGTACGAGCGCATCGACATCGTGCGCGGCGCCAACGGCCTGCTGGGCGGCACGGGCGACCCGTCGGCCACGGTCGACCTGATCCGCAAGACCCCGACCCGCACCTTCGGCGGCAGCGCCTACGCCACCTACGGCAGCTGGGACAAGCGCCGCCTGGGCGCCGACCTGAACCTGCCACTGTCCGAGGACGGTCGCCTGCGCTCGCGCTTCGTGATGACCCAGCAGGAGGCCGACTCCTTCCGCGATCACCAGTCCGACCGCAGCCGTGCCGCCCTGGCCACCTTCGCCTTCGACCTGGACGAGGCCACCACCCTCGGCGCCGGCTTCCAGTACGAGTACAACAAGGTCGTCGGGGGCGGCTGGGGCGCGAACATCCCGATCTGGTACGCCAACGGTCACAAGACCGACCTGCCGCGCAGCACCAACGTGGTGCCCAGCTGGAGCTTCGGCGAATACACCACCCGCACCACCTTCGGCTCGGTGCAGCACCGCTTCGACAACGACTGGAGCCTGGACCTGCGCCTGGCCCAGAGCAGCAGCGACGCGCTCAACCACCGTGGCCTGGCCAAGGTCAATTCGGCCGGCCGTGGCCGTTTCGGCGGGTACTGGAACGAGGACGGCAGCGGGGCGGTGCTCAACGGCCTGCACAGCTCGACCGACACCACCCAGCAGTCCGCGCAGATCGACCTGGACGGCCCGTTCCAGCTGTTCGGCCGCACCCACCAGGCCATGGTCGGCTACAACGACAGCCGTACCGTCGCCTGGTCGCCCCAGTACAGCTGCACCCTGGTCGGTGGCGACCGCATCAGCGCGCCCTCGGTGGGTTGCCAGTTCCGCGCCAACAACGGCTTCCCGGTCAGCAACTGGTACGACGGCGTGGACGACGACTTCGCCATGCTGACCTCCAAGACCGGCCTGCACAGCAAGACCACCACCCGCCTGCAAGGCCTGTACGCCGCCACCCGCCTGAGCCTCACCGACCCGCTGTCGGTCATCCTCGGCGTGCGCAGCAGCGACTACAGCGCCGTCACCCGCAGCACCGCCGGCGTGCGCAGCAGCCAGCAAGAACACGGCATCGTCACCCCCTACCTGGGCGTGGTGTACGACCTCGATGACACCTACTCGTTGTACGCCAGCTATACCGACATCTTCACCCCCCAGAGCGCCGAAACCAGCACCGGCGGCAAGGTCGAGCCGATCCGCGGACAGAGCTACGAAACCGGCTTGAAGGGCGAATGGTTCGACGGCCGCCTGAACGCCTCGGCGGCATACTTCCGCACCAAGCAGGAAAACAAGGCCGTGACCGACGGCGACCTGCTGACCCCGACCGGCGACACCGCCTACACCGCCGGCACCGGCCAGGAAACCGACGGCATCGACCTGGAACTCGCCGGCGCCCTGACCCCGAACTGGAACGTCTACGCCGGCTACACCTACCTGCACTTCCGCCGCGTCGACAGCGACGGGCGCAGCGATCCGTCGCACCTGTTCAAAGCGTCCACTACCTACCGCCTGTCCGGCCCGCTCGAGCGCTTGACGCTGGGGGCTGGGGTGACGGCGCAGAGCAACATTCGTGCATTGTCTTCGCCAGCGGGGCAGCCGGTGAATGGGGTGAGCAGTGGGTCGACCGATGTAAACTGGTCGGGGTATGCGATCTGGAACGCCATGGCCAAGTACCAGGTAACGGATGAGACGGCGGTGAGCGTTAACGTCAATAACCTGTTCGACAAGCATTACTACACGCGGTATGGGTTCTATGCGGGGGCGATTTATGGGGATCCGCGGAGTATGGCGGTGACGGTGAGTACGGCGTTTTGAGGTGAAGTCGGGGTGGGCGTTTGGGGCCTGCTCAGGGGCTAAGCTGTGGGCTCGCTAAAACACCTTCAGCTTTGCCTGCGCTATCTCATCCACAGGTCGGCGTGAAACCGCCGATCTGTGGGAGCCAGCTTGCTGGCGATGAGGGCTGTGAAGGCTGTGAAGAATCAGGCTGCTGCAATGGCAGCCAAGCATCCTATAAAGCGCTGCTCAGAAAGCATACGCTCAGGTCTTGAAGGGCAATGACCATTTCTTGAGGACGTTTCCATGGCATGGATAAGTGTATGGGTCGATGACGAGCTGAAAATGCGTGCTGACAAAGAGCTGGAGAAGCTTGGTGTCACGCCGGCGGAGCTGATGCGTCAAGCGCTTCAGTACGTAGCCGAGCATGGGCATCTGCCTTCCAATGCAGTGCTTGTGACAGATGAAGACGAAGCACTGTTGGCCAAGGTGCGTGAGCGGTTGACGCATCCACAACGAGTGGAGGTTTCGCTGGATAACCTATAGTTTTGAATTCGATTCACGTGCCCTCAAGGAGTGGCGAAAGCTTGGGAGTACGGTAAGGCAACAGTTGAAAAAGAAGCTCTCTCCTGACGGTTGCATACATCGACTGCATCGACATCGGGCATTGTGCAGTACCTATGGGCATTCTTCCCTACTTCCGCGCCGCGCTGTCGTGCAGAGAACATGACGATAGCTGACAGGATTCGAGACTTTATTGCTGATCGATTTTAGGGCCGCTTTGCGGCCCATCGCGGCACTGGGGCCGCTCCCACACGGACCGCGATTGCCTGTACCACCGCGGCGGGTGTAAGAGCGGCCCCTGTGCCGCGATTGGGCTTGAAAGGCCCACATCTGCACTTAGCAGAACCCGTGGAATCTCCCACATGGATCGCGATTGCCTGTACCACTGCGGCGTGAGCGGCCTCTGCCAGGGTGCCAGGCCGTCCGTGATCGGGTCCGCAGGGCCCATATTCATGCTTGGCAGAAATGATGAAATCTCCTACAAGGGCCGCGATTGCCTCTACCACTGCGTCGGGTGCAAGTGGCCTTACCAGGGCGCCGGACCGGCCGTGATTAGTCCAGCAAGGGTCACAAAATCCTGTCCTATGAGAGGCGGTTTGTCGGCGATAAGGTTAGAACGGGTAACACCTGGCAGCCGTACCTACCCAAGCACGTTGGCGTCGAGGAAATTATTTCAATGTGAACCTGGATAAGGCAGGCGTGACGTGAGCTTTTGCAATGCCGGAAACAAAAAAGGCCCACCGTTCGGTGAGCCTTTTGAGTACTGCGTATGGTGCCGGCACCAGGAGTCGAACCCGGGACCTACTGATTACAAGTCAGTTGCTCTACCAGCTGAGCTATACCGGCCTAGGGGCGCATTATAGCGATCGATTCGCCGGTGTAAACCACTTCCGTGCGTTTAATCACGTAATCGCTAAGTCACCGTCCACAAACGGGATTTTCCTACCCGCCTCAGCGCGTCGAGGCCGGGTTGAAGAACAGCTTGTGGTTGTCGCACCCGCCTTTGCGGCACCGGTCGGTGCGAGGCTCCAAGGGCAGGCCGCGGTCGCCGCCGAGCTGCATCGTCGGCATGTCCCAGTCGATGGACGCATGAGGGCGGGCCGGGCTGGCGCAAGCGGCGAGCAGGGCGAAGGTGGCGAGGGCAAAGAGCGTTTTCAACTGAGTCACGGGCTTAGCTTCTGGGATCAGGGGTTCTAGAGGGCGGCTATCATACTGCCGTCAGCGTCGAAGCTGAATGCTCCAAATGTATGAAAGTGGTACAGAGATGCCCCGATCTTGGCCGTTCAAGGCCATCTGGGCAGGTTTTCGCCCCCCCCATCGAGCAGGCTCGGGAATAAACGGCGAAACGCTTATTCACAATCTGTGTGCCAAGTTGGACAGGTTTTCAGATCGTTTGGAAATTACCCAAGCTCAATCCGAAAGCCCCCATTTCGCGGGCCATGAGCGCCATCATTGGGTTATGAAGGACGCTTGAGACACACGCACGTGTTCCGATTACGCACCCTTTATCACAGGCTTGTACACAGACTTATCCACAGGTTGTTCCTGACGTTCAGCCAGGATGAGCACGTTTCGGGGCGTCAACGCATAGTCACAAAATACCCCGACCCGTACGTCGTACCCGTGCTCGCGCAGGTACAGCGCCCGGTCGAGCACCAACCACAGCTCCAGCGGCCGGCGGAATAGGTGGCGTACCCGTTCCAGGTTGCGTACCTGCGCCAGGCGCTGCCAACCCCTGGCCTCCAGATCCCTCCAGTTCACGGTGCCTTGCACGGTAAGCCCTTTGAGCTGCGCCAGGTCCCGGCAGTAGGTTTCGAACGGTTTCTCCAGCCAGGCGACCGGCAACGACGGCGTGGGCAGGTAGTCATCGACGCCGCGCTGCTGGCGCTGCAACAGGTCGAAGCCCAACCGTCGTGCCATGGAGGCGTCACGCTGGCGCCGCGTGCGGGCGCCAGCGGTGACGGCTTCGCTCAGGGGCAGGCCGAGATCGTCGAGGGACAGGTGCAGCGACGAGGCGCGTGCTGCCTGGGACACGGGGCTGTACTGCTCGCCGGCGATGCGGTTGTAGCAGCAGGGCGCCACGGCGATCTGCGGGCAGCCGCGCTGGCTGGCCAGGTGCAGCAGGCGCACGTGCAGGTCGCCACAGGCATGCAGTGCCACGGGGCTGAGGTGGTCGTCGAGTCGGTCGGCGCAGTCGACGGCCATGACGTCCTGGCGCAGGTGCCGGGCGGGCAGGTGATGGTGATCGCTGAGGGCCTGGCCGGCGTCCACCAGCGCGGCGTCGTACTCCAGGCAGGTCAGGCGCTGGCCGGGTTGCAACAGGCGACGGCCGAGGTGGCCCTTGCCGGCGCACCAGTCCAGCCAATGCTCGGGCGTGCGTGCATAGGTCAGGCAACGGCCGAACGCTTCGATCTGCGCCCACTTGCGGCCGGGTACGCCGGTGGACTGGCGATGACCGGCGGCGGCGAGTTCGCCCTGGGGCAACGGCCCTACGGCCGCGAGGTGCTGCGCCTCCCCGGCCAGCGCAGGAAAGGGCATCGGCAGCGTCGCCGGGTCGGGCGTCCGTTCGGCCTCGTCCAGCGAGCGCTCGCGCAGCCAGGCCGCCAGGGCCGGGTGCTCATGCTCCCAGGCCAACACCGGCTCGGTGAAGGGCCGAGGGCGCCAAAGGCCTCGATGGGTGATCAGGAAACGATCGAGCGCCTGGAAGCGCTCGTCGAGCAGGTCGCCGTGCAGGTAGGAGGTCGGGGTCATGATGATCGCAGGACGCGGGGCCGTTGCCAGCCCCGTGCTCGGTGGCTCAGCGGCCCTGGCTGGCGTCGACGCGCAGCCAGCGCTCGAGCAGCTTGAAGCACTGCACCAGCAGGAAGGAGATCAGCAGGTAGAACACGCCGGCGGCGAAGAAGATCTCCACCGGCAGGTAGGTGCGGGCGATGATGGTCCGGGCCATGCCGGTCAGTTCGAGCAGGGTCACGGTGCTGGCCAGGGCGCTGGCCTTGAGCATCAGGATCACTTCGTTGCTGTAGGCCGGCAGGCCGATGCGTGCGGCACGCGGCAGCATGATGTAGAACAGCGCCTTGCCACGGGACATGCCCAGGGCGCGGGCCGCTTCGATCTCGCCCCGGGGGATGGCCTGCAGGGCACCGCGCAGGATCTCGGCGATGTAGGCGGCGGTGTGCAGGGTCATGGTCAGCACCGTGCACCAGAACGGATCGCGCAGGTAGGGCCACAGCGAGCTGCTGCGCACTGCATCGAACTGCGCCAGGCCGTAGTAGACCAGGAACAGCTGTACCAGCAGCGGGGTGCCGCGGAAAAAGAAGATGTAGCCGAAGGGCAGGGCGCGCACGTACCAGCTGCGCGAAGAGCGGGCGATGCCCAGCGGGATGGCCAGGATCAGCCCGGCGATGACCGCGATGGCCACCAGCTCCAGGGTCAGGGTCGCACCCTGGGCCAGGCGTGGCAGCCACTTGATGATGACGTCCCAGTTCATGCGTTGTCCCTCGCGAAGCCGCGAGCGGCGCGTTTTTCCAGCAGGTGCATGCCGGTCATGGCGATGACGGTCAGGCCCAGGTAGATGAAGGCGGCGACCATGTAGAAGGTGAAGGGCTCCTTGCTCACGGTCACGGCGATCTGCGCGTGGCGCATGATTTCTTCCAGGCCGATGACCGAAACCAGGGCGGTGTCCTTCATCAGGATCATGAACAGGTTGCCCAGGCCCGGCAGCGCCACGCGCCACATCTGCGGCAGGACGATGCGCGACAGGATGCGGCCACGGGACAGGCCCAGCGCCAGGCCGGCCTCACGGTGCCCCTTGGGGATGGCCAGGATCGCGCCGCGGAACACCTCGGTGGCGTAGGCGCCGAAGCACAGGCCCAGGGCGATCACCCCGGCGGCGAAGGCGTCGAGCTCGAGGCCGGGCAGGTTCAGGGCCTCGCCCAGGCGGTTCATCAGGCTCACGGTGCCGAAGTAGATCAGCAGGACCCAGAGCAGTTCGGGAATGCCGCGAACCAGGGTGGAATAGGTGCCGCCCAGCCATTGCAGTGGCTTGATCGGAGAGGTCTTGGCCAGCGCGCCGAGCAGCCCGAGGACCAGCCCCAGCAGCAGGGCGCACAGCGCCAGTTTTACGGTCATCAGTGCGCCGGCCGCCAGGGCCGGACCGAATCCGTGCAGGTCGATAGTCATGGGTAGGTGCATTCAAGGGACGGGCGCCGCGCAGGGGCGGCGCCGGTCGGGGTGACTCAGTAGATGCTGAACGGGAAGTACTTGTCGTTGATCTTCTTGTACGTGCCGTCGGCGACGATTTCTTTCAGGGCGGCGTTCAGCTGAGTGCGCAACGCGTCGTCACCCTTGCGCACGGCGATGCCGATCTTGTCGCTCTCGACCACGGGCTCGCCCTTGAACTCGTAGTTCTGGCCGTCCTTGCTCTTGAGCCACTCGTAGTTGACGTACTTGTCGGCCAGGATGCCGTCGATGCGGCCGGACACCAGGTCCAGGTAGGCGTTTTCCTGGGTGTCGTACAGCTTGATGTCGATGTCGCTGCCGTAGTTGTCTTCCAGCCAGGTGCCGGCCAGGGTCGCGCGCTGGGTGCCGATGGACTTGCCCTTCAGGTAGTCCTTGTCGGTCTTGAAGTCGACGTTCTTCGGCGCGATGAACTGCAGCTTGTTGGAGTAGTAGGGGTCGGTGAAGTCGACCGCCTGCTTGCGCTCGTCGGTGATCGACAGCGACGACACCAGGAAGTCGAACTTCTTGGCGTTCAAGGCCGGGATGATGCCGTCCCAGTCGGAGGTGACCACGTCGCACTCGACCTTCATCTTGGCGCACAGGGCGTCGCCGATGTCCCGGTCGAAACCGACCACGTTGCCGCTGGCGTCCTTGTTGTTGAAGGGTGGGTAGGCGGCTTCGATCCCCATGCGCAGCTTTTCGGCGGCCATCGCATTGGCAGAGAACACCAGCGTGGCGGCAGCGGCCAGGAGGAATTTCTTGTAAGTCTGCATGTGTTGCTCCGTTAGCTGTGACTGGACATGAACTGCTTGCAGCGCGCCGAGGCCGGGTTTTCGAAGACCTGCTGCGGCGTTCCTTGCTCTTCGACCAGGCCCTGGTGCAGGAAGACCACCTCGCTCGACACCTGACGGGCAAAACCCATCTCGTGGGTGACCAGCAGCATGGTACGGCCTTCCTCGGCCAGGGCACGGATGACGCTAAGCACTTCCTGGACCATTTCCGGATCGAGGGCCGAGGTCGGCTCGTCGAACAGGATGACCTTGGGCTTCATGGCCAGTGTACGGGCAATCGCCGCCCGTTGTTGCTGACCCCCGGAGAGCTGTGCCGGATAGGCGTGACGCTTGTCGTGAATGCCGACCTTGGCCAGCAGCGCTTCGGCGTGCTCGATGGCCTCGGCCTTGCTCTGGCCCAGCACGCGGCGTGGCGCCTCGATGAGGTTGTCGAGGATCGACATGTGCGGCCAGAGGTTGAAGTTCTGGAAGACGAAGCCGATCTCGCTGCGCAGGCGATTGATCTGGCGGTTGTCGGCGGCGATCAGCTCGCCGTTCTTGACCGGCTTGAGCTTGAGTTCTTCGCCGGCGACGAGGATCTGCCCGGCGTGAGGGTTTTCCAGCAGGTTGATGCAGCGCAGGAGCGTGGACTTGCCTGAGCCGGACGAACCGAGGATCGAGATCACGTCACCATCGCGTGCGGTGAGCGAAATGCCCTTGAGAATCTCCTGCTCGCCGTAGCGTTTGTGCAGGTTGCGGATTTCAAGCGCGGGCGTGGCCTGGGCCATGTGCGGTCCTCATGTCTTCGAGTGCGTTCCCAGCTTATTGGCGGCCTTCCTGGCGAGCGCCAAGCTAGCATAGCGGCTTCATGACAGCCACCGGGTCGCGGTTTGCTTCAGGGGACGCCAGGTCAGGTTGTCGCATCGTCACAGAAGACTGTCGCGAGGATGTCTGCCTGGCTGCTCGTCCGTGATGAAGCCTTTGATGAAAAAAAGGCGCGATGGTGCCAGTTTTGAGGCGATGAGGGAAGCCGCGCCCGACGGGGTAGTACCTTTTCAGCGGCCCCTGGCTAACGGGTTGTACCTAGGTTGCGCCTGCGCTGCGCTGTCAAGGTGCACGAGTGTTACCTAGGCCCACCTTTGGTGCAGTTGTAAATGAGTATTTCAGTAAAACCGGGTTTGACGGGGGATTTGGCGGGCTTTCGGTCACATCGTGGCCAAAAGGCCTGTAAGCCTTGTTTTACGGGGTTGTGCGAAATATCCGACACCCTGTGTGCTGTCATGGCGCACTTATTGCCAGTCGATGGGCATGGTGCGCAATGCGGCACCGATTCAAGGACCGACAGGTACGCCGCATTCGCAGACGTTCACCCTTCACAAAAGGTGCTTTCATGAGCGGTAGCCACAATTCCAACGACCTCGCTCAGGGGCTCAAACAACGGCATGTGACCATGCTGTCCATCGCGGGCGTCATCGGTGCCGGCCTGTTCGTCGGTTCGGGCCACGCCATCGCCGAAGCAGGCCCTGCCGTCCTGCTGGCCTATGCCGCCGCCGGTACCCTGGTGGTGCTGGTGATGCGCATGCTGGCCGAAATGGCCATCGCCTCGCCCGACACCGGCTCATTCTCCACCTACGCCGACCGTGCCATCGGCCATTGGGCCGGGTTCACCATCGGCTGGTTGTACTGGTGGTTCTGGGTGCTGGTGATCCCGCTGGAGGCCAACGCCGCCGCCGCGATCCTGCACGCCTGGTTCCCGGCCGTGGACCTGTGGGCCTTTTCCCTGATCATCACCCTGGCGCTGACCGTCACCAACCTGTTCAGCGTGAAGAACTACGGTGAGTTCGAGTTCTGGTTCGCCCTGCTCAAGGTGCTGGCCATCGTCGCCTTCATCGTGGTCGGCTGCGTGGCCATGTTCGGCCTGGTGCCGGGCAGCCAGGTCAGCGGCGTCAGTCATCTGTTCGACACCCAAGGCTTCATGCCCAATGGCCTGGGCGCCGTGCTGGCGGCCATGCTGACCACCATGTTCTCGTTCATGGGCACCGAGATCGTCACCATCGCAGCGGCCGAGTCGAAGGATCCAGGCAAGCAGATCACCAAGGCGACCAACTCGGTGATCTGGCGGATCTGCCTGTTCTACCTGGTGTCGATCTTCCTGGTCGTGGCCCTGGTGCCATGGAACAGCCCAGAGCTGGCCAGCACCGGTTCCTACCAGACCGTGCTGAACCTGATCGGCGTGCCGAATGCCAAGCTGATCGTCGACATCGTCGTGCTGATCGCGGTGACCAGCTGCCTGAACTCGGCGCTATACACCTCCTCGCGCATGCTGTTCTCCCTGGCCAAGCGCGGCGACGCGCCAGCCGTGGCCCAGCGCACCAGCAAGGCCGGCACACCGCACTGGGCCGTGCTGATGTCGACCGCCGCCGCCTTCCTGACCGTGTTCGCCAACTTCCTCGCGCCGGCAGCAGTGTTCGAGTTCCTGCTGGCCAGCTCGGGCGCGATCGCGCTGCTGGTGTACCTGGTGATCGCCGTGTCGCAGCTGCGCATGCGTCGTCAGCGTGAAGCGAACGGTGAAGCGATCGCTTTCAAGATGTGGCTGTTCCCGGGCCTGACCTGGGCGACCATCGTCTTCATCGTCGGCGTGCTGGGGGTGATGGCGATCCGTCCGGACCACCGTGCCGAGATCGTCGCGACCGCGCTGCTGAGCATTGGCGTGGTGGCGGCGGGGCTGCTGGTACAGCGTCGTCGCAAGGCGCAGGGTCTGGGCAATGGCCGCGTGGCGCTGGATCACTGAGTAGGAGGTGGGGGCGGGCCCAGTCGCAGCCTAAGGGTCACCCCAGTCTGGACTGCATCTGGTCTGACAGGTTGGCGCAGTACCTTGTGGGGCTTGCCCGCGATGGCGTCCGGTCCATCACCGCCTGCATCGCGGGCAAGCCCGCTCCCACAGGCCCGGTTCTGATGTCTAAGCGGTATTTCTGCCAGACGTTTGACCTGAACGAAAAAGGCCTCGCTCCTGACTGGAGCGAGGCCTTTTTCATGGTTGGGCTTTGATGCCCTCAGCCGAACTGCTTCTGCTGTTGCTGCTGCTTGGCGACCGCCTCGGAGGCTGCGATGTATGCCTCTTGGAATTCATCGCTCTCCAGCCAGGCCATGGTGGTGTCTTCGTCGGCGCCGTCGAGCCAGTCGCGGTAGGCGGTGAAGACCAGCACGATGTAGTCGGTGGCGTGTTCTTCCTTGTGGCCCTTGAGCACCAGGGCCAGCAGCGGGTCGACCAGGAACACCGAGATCATCGGCACCAGGCCGCCTTCCTGGGCCTGCTTCATGCGGGCGAACAGGTCGTCGTAGCTGCCCGAGTCCTTGGCCTTGTTGAAGACCTGCTCGACGCTGGTGCTCTCGCCGCTGCTTGCCTTGACCGACTGGCCGCTGCGAACCATGCGGTTCTGCTTGGCTTTGCTGGCGGCGCGCTTGGCGCGTTTCTGTTGTTTGGTGTTGGAGGCCATGGGTGCGGTCCTTGGGTTGGGGAGGGGCGACAGGCTGGGTTGGCTGGCTGGGGCTGCTGGGCAGCCTATCGCGGCCGGTCCGGCGCCCCGGCAGGGGCCGCTACAGGGGAGGCGGCGTCGATCTGGCAGAGGGCGTTGCGTTACGCCTCTGGAAGCCGCCTCGATCCTTCAAGCACTACCACCCGCCCAACAAAAAACCCCTGAACCTTTCGATTCAGGGGTTTCGGAGTTTGGTGCCCAGAGACGGAGTCGAACCGCCGACACGAGGATTTTCAATCCTCTGCTCTACCGACTGAGCTATCTGGGCAACGGGGCGCATTAAAAAGCTTTTTCAGGTTTCGGTCAAGCGTCTTTTGAAAATTTTTTAAATTAATTCCGTCGCTTACGGTTTTCCGGCTCATTCGCTGGGCGGAACGTACCCTTCGGCCTTGGCGTAGTCCTCGCCCGAGAAGAACTTGTCCATCTCGCCCTGGAGGTACTTGCGGTCCTCGGCGTTCATCATGTTCAGGCGCTTCTCGTTGATCAGCATGGTCTGTTCTTTCTGCCAATCGGCCCAGGCCTTCTGCGAGATGTGGTCGAAGATGTCCTGGCCCTTGGCCCCCGGGTAGGGCGGACGCTCCAGGCCTGGCAGTTCCTCGTTGTACTTGCGGCACAGCACGGTGCGGGTCATGGCGACTCTCCTGCGTTCAATTCATCGGCCGCGCGGTGCAAGAGCTTCTTGACCGGGGCGGCAAGGCCCAGGCGCGGCGGGGTGGCGAGGTTATACCAGAGCCAGTCGGCCTCGACCACGGGCGCGGCGCGGGTGTCGACCCGTACCTGCCAGGGGGCGATGGCCAGCTGGAAATGGCTGAAGGTGTGGGTCAGGCCGGGCAGCGCGCGCTGGCTGAGCACGTGCAGGCCATGCTGGGCGGCGAGGTCCTCGATCTGCTCGACCTGCTCCAGTTCCGGCAGGCTCCACAGGCCGCCCCACAGACCGCTCGAGGGGCGCCGGTAGAGCAGGATCTCGCCGGCCTCGTTGGTCAGCAGCGGCATCACCGCTTGGCGTTGCGGCAGGGTCTTGCGCGGCTTGGGTTCGGGGAAGCGGGTTTCCAGGCCCAGCAAGTGCGCTTCGCAGCCGGCCTGCAACGGGCAGATCAGGCAGGTCGGCTTGCTGCGGGTGCACACCGTCGCGCCCAGGTCCATCATCGCCTGGGTGTAGTGATTGACCCGGGTGAGCGGGGTGTACAGCTCGGCAGCGTTCCACAGCGCATTGGCCACCTTCGGCTCGCCGGGGTAGCCCTGTTGCGCGATGAAGCGGGCCAGCACGCGCTTGACGTTGCCGTCCAGGATCGGCGCGCGTAGGCCCATGCTGATGCTGGCGATGGCGCCGGCGGTGGAGCGGCCGATGCCGGGCAGCTCGGTCAGCTCGGCCACGCTGCGGGGGAATTCGCCGCCGTGCTGCTCGACGACGATCTTCGCGGCCTTCTGCAGGTTGCGGGCGCGGGTGTAGTAACCCAGCCCCGTCCACAGGTGCAGCACCTCGTCTTCCGGTGCCTCGGCCAGGTCGCGCACGGTCGGCAGCGCCGCCATGAAGCGGTCGAAGTAGTTGAGCACGGTGCTGACCTGGGTCTGCTGCAACATGATTTCCGACACCCACACCCGGTACGGGTTGATGTCCTGCTGCCAGGGCAGGTTGTGGCGGCCGTGCCGGTCGAACCAGGTCAGCACGGCGCTGGAGAACTGCTGGGAATTCATCGTTTGAACAGGCCCTTGAGCGCGTCTTTGAGCTCGGGACTGACCTTGTCACCCAGCTTTTCGTCGATCTTCTCGTTGAGTGTGTCGTTGAGGCGGTTACCCGCCAGTTTGGCGGCGACCTGGCCCAGGCCGTCCTTGTCCAGGCGACAGGCCTTGGCGCCCAGCTCCAGCGGGCCACGGCAGCGCAGGGGCAGCTCGACACCCACGTAGCGTTCGTTGACCTGGCAGGCCGGGTCGGGCATGGCGCGCTGGTCGCCTTCGACGATGACGCCGATACGGTAGTCCATGCCCAGCACGCGCAGGTCCAGGTCGCCATGACCGTTCACGGTCAGGCCCGGAATGCGCGCCTTGAGGTCGGGGTTGCTGGCCACGCCGTTGCGGATCGCCAGGCTGCCGCGCAGCTCCTGGAACGGTGTGTCCTTGCCGCGTGGTTCGCCGCTGAGCGACTTGCGGTTGAGGGTGGCGATGGCCTGGCACAGCTGCTGTTCGAGGTTGGCCTCGACCAGTACGCCGTTGGCGATGCTGAAGTTGGCCTTGCCGTTGAGCGTGTCGATCAGCGCCTTCTGGCTGTTGCCGCTGGCGGTCAGGTCGCTGGCCAGGGTCAGCTGACCCTTGACCGGCGGCGCCTTCTGCGGATCGTCGGTCTTGATGAAGTGCTCCACCGGCACGTTGTCGATGCGGGTGTTGATGCCGAGCTGCGGCACGGCCGGGCGCGCGTCGAGGGTGCCGGTGACGGCGAAGCGGCCGTTGTACAGGTTGCCGCGCAGGCCTTGCAACGTGATCAGGCCGCCCTGGCCGCTGGCCTTGAGGCTGGCGTCGTCGATCGGCAGCGTGTCCAGGGTCAGTTTCCCGAAGGCCAGGTCGGCTTGCAGGTCCAGGATGCGCACGCGCTCCAGGGGCAGCAGCGGATCGGTGCTCCAGGCCTGCTGGGTGGGCTTGTCCGGCAATGTCGTGGTGCCGGCACCGGCCACGGCGGAAGCTTCCTGCTGGTTGACCTCGGCTTGGCGGGCAGCCTTGGCGCCCTTGGCCGCTTCACTCTTGGCCGGCAGGTAGCGATCGGCGTCGAGTGCATCGGCGTTCAACTGCACGCGCAGGGCCTGACGCGCGAAGTCCTCGACCGCCAGGCGGCCGGTGAAGGTGCTGTCGTCGAGCTTCAGGTTGAGGCCTTCGAGGGCCAGGCTGTTGGGGGTGGCGTCCAGGCGCCCGACCAGTTCGAGCTTGCCGAACGCGGCCGGGTCGCCCGTGGCCGGCAGCGGATGGCCGATGCCGTCGAGGAAGGTGCGCAGGTTGAACTGGGCGATGGACAGCGTGCCGGTGACGTGGGGCGCCGTGTCCAGGCCACTGACGTCCAGCTCGCCCAGGGCGCGCAGCTGGTTGGCCGACACCTTCAGGCTGCTCCAGGCCGCCGTGTGGGCGGCCATGTCGACCAGCAGTTGTCCCTGGGCGGCGAACGTCAGGGTCTTGCCGGCCAGCGGTTCACCGGCGGTTTCGCCGGACAAGCGCATGTCTTCGAGGGTGTAGCGCTGGCGCGTGCGGTCGAAGCGTGCCTGCCCGGTCAGCTCGGCACGCACCTTGAGGTTCGGCTGGCCGACGCTGAGGAAGCCCGACGCCTTGAGCGGGATGTTGATACCTTCGTGCACGGCATCGGTGCTGACCTGAATGCTTTCGGCCTCGAAGGTCTGCCCGGTGGTGGCGTCGGAGTAGTGCACCCGTGCGTTGTTGACGGTCAGGCTGTCGATGTCGAGCTTGAGTGCGCGCTCGTTGCCCTCGCGGGCGGCAGGTGCGTCCTTATCGTCAGCCGGGGGCGTGGCACCAGGCGAGGCCGGGGCCGTGGCGTCGGCCACCGGTTTGCCGATGTCTTCCCAGTTGCCATGACCCTGGACGTCACGCGCCAGCGTCAGGTTCAGGCCTTCGATGCGCACGTCGCTCATCTGCACCTCGCGGCGCAGCAGCGGCAGCACGCGGACCGACAGGCCGAGCATCTGCAGGTCGGCAAAGGGCGTCTTCGGGTTCTGCAGGGTGGCGACGCTGGCCTGATGCAATTCCAGGCCCAGCCAGGGGAACAGGCTCCAGCCGATGTCGCCGTCGAGGGTCAGTTCGACGTGGGCCTTGTCGCGGGCCAGCTGGCGAATCTCGTCTTTGTAGTCGTTGGGATCGAAGAGGTGGGTCAGGGCGAATCCCAGAGCCACGATGATCAGCAGCAACCCGAGGAGCACCAGCCCCAGGATTTTGCCAAAGGCTTTCATGGGCGAGTCCTTTGTAGTCCAATTTCTGAATAGGGCGACCGCCGAGTATAACGCCGCCGCTCCCAGACCTGAGTGTCCGACAAGACATATGGGGTATTTCATGCACTTTTTGTCGGCTTTGGCGACAGCCAGGTCCATCGTCGTCCTTTCATGCAGGAACGTGCGGTCGACGTGACGCAAAGCGGCGCATGCGTCAATGATGGCATTTCGTCTCTAAAGGCGCGCGCGACCGTCTCGTCGCTGGTACTCTTGCGCGCCTGCAAAACGCCTGCGACCGGTTGTCGCGGCGTCATCAGCACCGGCTGGCCATCGCCTGCGTGCAGTCAGGACGGCACCGCGCATCGATCCGCCTCGCGAATCCGACACTTGAGGAACAACAATGAACAAGAGTATCGAGACCGGAGCCAGGGCCAGCGCCCCGGGCTTCCTGTCCAAGGAGCGCATCATCGCTCGCCCCGGCTTCAACCGCTGGCTGGTCCCGCCGGCAGCGTTGGCCATCCACCTGTGCATCGGCATGGCCTACGGTTTCTCGGTGTTCTGGCTGCCGCTGTCGCAAGCCATCGGCATCAGCGCTCCCGTCGCCTGCTCGCCGGACATGGGCTTCATCGCTCGCCTGTTCAGCGCCGAATGCGACTGGCCGATCTCGATGCTGAGCTGGATCTACACCTTGTTCTTCGTGTTCCTGGGCTGCTCGGCCGCGGTCCTCGGTGGCTGGCTCGAACACGCCGGCCCACGCAAGGCCGGCCTGGTCTCGGCCTTGTGCTGGTGCGGCGGCCTGCTGATCTCGGCCATCGGCGTGAAGACCCACCAGCTGTGGCTGATGTGGCTGGGGTCGGGGGTGATCGGGGGGATCGGCCTGGGCCTGGGCTACATCTCGCCGGTGTCGACGCTGATCAAGTGGTTTCCGGACAAGCGCGGCATGGCCACCGGCATGGCGATCATGGGCTTCGGTGGCGGCGCGATGGTCGGCGCGCCCCTGGCCACCACGCTGATGGGGCATTTCGCCACGGGCCAGGACGTCGGCGTCTGGCAGAGCTTCATGGTCATGGCCGCGATCTACTTCGTGTTCATGACCGCCGGCGCGCTCGCCTACCGCGTGCCACCGACCGGCTGGAAGCCGGCCGGTTGGATCGCGCCACAGAAAAAGGCCGGCAGCGGCATGATCACCGACCGCCACGTGCACGTCAGCGTGGCCTGGAAGACGCCGCAGTTCGCGCTGATCTGGCTGGTGCTGTGCCTGAACGTCTCGGCCGGCATCGGCATCCTCGGCATGGCCTCGCCACTGCTGCAGGAAGTGTTCGGCGGCAAGCTGCTGGGCAATGAGCTGAGCTTCAGCGAACTCAATGCCGGCCAGCTGGCACAGATCGCCGCCATCGCCGCCGGCTTCACCGGCCTGCTGAGCCTGTTCAACATCGGCGGACGGTTCTTCTGGGCCTCGTTCTCCGACTACATCGGGCGCAAGAACACCTACTTCGCCTTCTTTGCCCTGGGCGTGGCGCTGTACGCGCTGATCCCGAACATGGGCCACATCGGCAACGTCGCGCTGTTCGTGGCAGCGTTCTGCATCATCCTGTCGATGTACGGCGGTGGTTTCTCCACCGTGCCGGCCTACCTGGCCGACCTGTTCGGCACCCAGATGGTCGGCGCGATTCACGGTCGTCTGCTGACCGCCTGGGCCGCGGCGGGCGTGCTTGGCCCGGTGCTGATCACCTACCTGCGCGAGTACCAGCTGGCGCTGGGCGTCGAGCGTTCGGCTGCCTACGACATCACCCTGTACATCCTGGCCGGCCTGCTGGTGCTGGGCTTCATCTGCAACGCCCTGGTGCGTCCGGTGGCCGACAAGTACTTCATGACCGAGTCCGAGCTGGCCGCCGAGCGCGCGCTGAGCCATGACAAGGGTGCCGACGGCAGCCAGGTCCTGGAGTGGAGCGCAGCCCCGGCCAGCAAGCCGCTGGTGGTGGTGGCCTGGCTGGTGGTGGGCATCCCGCTGGCCTGGGGGATCTGGATCACCCTGCAGAAGACCGCCGTGCTGTTCAACTGACCCCGAAACGAGCCGGGGAGGGCGCCCTGCGCTGCCCCCCTGGCAGGAAGACGGCCTGTGCAAGGCAGGCCGTCCTCGACAGGCCCATGCCTGGGACCGGCAAATTTCCCCGATCACACCTCATCCGCGTTTCAAGCCGGGCATTTCTGCGCCTATAATGTGGCCCTTTTCGCCCAACGATTCTTGCGGAGCTGGTGATGGTCGAACGTAAGGCTTCCGTCGAGCGCAATACCCTGGAAACCCAGGTGAAGGCCTCGATCAACCTCGATGGCAGTGGCAAAGCGCGCTTCGCCATCGGTGTGCCCTTCCTTGAACACATGCTCGACCAGATCGCCCGTCATGGGCTGATCGACCTGGACATCGAGTGCCACGGCGACCTGCACATCGACGACCACCACACGGTCGAGGACGTCGGCATCACCCTGGGCCAGGCCTTCGCCCAGGCCATCGGCGACAAGAAGGGCATCCGTCGCTACGGGCATGCCTATGTGCCGCTGGACGAAGCGCTGTCGCGGGTGGTGATCGACTTCTCCGGTCGCCCCGGCCTGCAGATGCACGTGCCCTACACCCGCGCGTCGGTCGGTGGCTTCGATGTCGACCTGTTCCAGGAATTTTTCCAGGGCTTCGTCAACCATGCCCTGGTGACGCTGCACATCGACAACCTGCGTGGGCACAACACCCACCACCAGATCGAGACCGTGTTCAAGGCCTTCGGCCGCGCGCTGCGCATGGCGGTGGAACTGGACGACCGCATGGCCGGGCAGATGCCCTCCACCAAGGGTTGCCTCTGATGCAGACAGTAGCCGTGATCGACTATGGCATGGGCAACCTGCACTCGGTGGCCAAGGCCCTGGAGCACGTGGGTGCCGGCAAGGTGCTGGTCACCAGTGACGCGGCCGTGATCCGCGAGGCGGACCGGGTGGTGTTCCCAGGCGTCGGCGCGATCCGCGACTGCATGGCCGAGATCCGCCGCCTGGGCTTCGACGGCCTGGTGCGCGAGGTCAGCCAGGACCGTCCGTTCCTCGGCATCTGCGTCGGCATGCAGGCGCTGCTCGAGCACAGCGAGGAGAACGACGGCGTCGACTGCATCGGCCTGTTCCCGGGCAAGGTACGGTTCTTCGGCAAGGACCTGCATGAAGACGGCCAGCACCTGAAGGTGCCACACATGGGCTGGAACGAGGTGACCCAGGGTGTCGATCACCCGCTGTGGCACGACATCCCCGACCGGGCGCGCTTCTATTTCGTGCACAGCTACTACATCGAGGCCGGCAAGCCGAGCCAGGTGGTCGGTCGCGGTCACTACGGCGTCGACTTCGCCGCCGCGCTGGCCGAAGGCTCGCGCTTCGCCGTGCAGTTCCACCCGGAGAAGAGCCACACCCACGGCCTCCAGCTGCTGCAGAACTTCATCAGCTGGGACGGCCGCTGGTAATGAGCCGTGCGCGCGCCACACCACCGCGCATCACCCTGGCGCCCGAGCAGGAGCGCGAAGCGCTGGAGACCTTGAAGCGGTTTCTCGAAGACCGCTTCGAGCTGCAGCTGGGGTCGTTCGAAGTGGCCGAGGTGCTCGAGCTGTTCAGCCGGGACATCGCGCCCCACTACTACAACCGGGCCATCGCCGATGTGCAGGTGCACCTCAAGGACCGCTTCGAGAGCATCGAAAGCGACCTGTGGGCGCTCGAGAAAGGCGACTGACCCGACGATCGCCGCCTGCCCGGCATGATCGCCAGACGAACCATTGACGCGCATGCGTGCGGCCATCGACGCGCAGCATGCCGCCTGAACCGACGAAGGACACAGCATGCTGATTATCCCCGCTATCGATCTGAAGGACGGCGCCTGCGTGCGTCTGCGCCAGGGCCGCATGGAAGACTCCACGGTGTTTTCCGATGACCCGGTGAGCATGGCCGCCAAGTGGGTGGAGGGCGGTTGCCGCCGCCTGCACCTGGTCGACCTGAACGGCGCCTTCGAAGGCCAGCCGGTCAACGGTGAAGTGGTGACCGCGATCGCCAAGCGCTACCCGCACCTGCCGATCCAGATCGGCGGCGGCATCCGTTCGCTGGAGACCATCGAGCACTACGTCAAGGCCGGCGTCAGCTACGTGATCATCGGCACCAAGGCGGTCAAGCAGCCCGAGTTCGTCGCCGAAGCCTGCAAGGCCTTCCCTGGCAAGGTGATCGTCGGCCTGGACGCCAAGGACGGCTTCGTCGCCACCGACGGCTGGGCCGAAGTCAGCTCGGTGCAGGTCATCGACCTGGCCCGTCGCTTCGAGGCCGATGGCGTCTCGGCGATCGTCTACACCGACATCGCCAAGGACGGCATGATGCAGGGCTGCAACGTGCCCTTCACCAAGGCCCTGGCCGAAGCCACTTCGATCCCGGTGATCGCCTCCGGCGGCATCCACAACCTGGGCGACATCCAGGCCCTGCTGGACGCCAAGACCCCAGGCATCATCGGCGCGATCACCGGCCGTGCCATCTACGAAGGCACCCTCGACGTCGCCGAAGCCCAGGCGCTCTGCGACCGTTGAATGGGGAGCAAGCGGCAAGCCACGAGCTACAAGCGGACGGTAGTGCGTGACGTCATGTGTTGACGAGGCGCCTAGGCGGCGCTGACGTGCTCTGGCCTGCAGCTTGCAGCTTAAAGGAGAAAGTTCATGGCTTTAGCGAAACGCATCATCCCTTGCCTGGACGTGGACAACGGCCGGGTGGTCAAGGGCGTCAAGTTCGAGAACATCCGTGACGCGGGCGATCCGGTGGAAATCGCCCGGCGCTACGATGAGCAGGGTGCCGACGAGATCACCTTCCTCGACATCACCGCCAGCGTCGATGGCCGTGACACGACATTGCACACCGTCGAGCGCATGGCCAGCCAGGTGTTCATTCCGCTGACCGTGGGCGGCGGCGTGCGGACCGTGCAGGACATTCGCAACCTGCTCAACGCGGGGGCCGACAAGGTCTCGATCAACACGGCGGCCGTGTTCACCCCCGAGTTCGTGGGCGAGGCGGCCGATCGGTTCGGTTCCCAGTGCATCGTCGTGGCCATCGATGCCAAACAGGTCTCCGCGCCTGGTGAGCCACCGCGCTGGGAGATCTTCACCCATGGCGGTCGCAAGCCGACCGGCCTGGATGCCGTGGCCTGGGCGCGCAAGATGGAAGGGCTGGGCGCGGGCGAGATCCTGCTGACCAGCATGGACCAGGACGGCATGAAGAACGGTTTCGACCTGGGCGTGACCCGGGCCATCAGCGATGCGGTCGGTATCCCGGTGATTGCCTCGGGCGGCGTCGGCAACCTGCAGCACCTGGCCGACGGCATCCTGGAAGGGCACGCCAGCGCGGTACTGGCGGCGAGCATCTTCCACTTCGGCGAGTACACCGTGCCGGAAGCCAAGGCCTACCTGGCGCAGCGCGGGATCGTGGTGCGCTGAAAACCGTGCGACGCGTGGTTGCGGGTTGCCTGTAGCGCGGGCAAGCCCGCTTCCACAGGTGACGTCGCCATCGTGCCGATATCTGCTTGGAATGAGTACCTGTGGGAGCTGGCTTGCCAGCGATAGGGTCTGTGCATTCACCCCAGGGCTGGCAGGCCAATGTTCAAGCTGTCGGTCACGTGTCGGGTTTGCCACCGCTATCGCGGGCAAGCCCGCTCCCACAGGTGGCGGCGCCATCGTGCTGCTGCCTGCTTGAAATGAGTATCTGTGGGAGCTGGCTTGCCAGCGATAGAGTCTGTGCATTCACCTCAGGGCTGCCAGGCCAGCGTTCGATCTGTCGGCCATGCGGCGGGTTTACCACCGCTATCGCGGGCAAGCTCGCTCCCACAGGTGGCGTCGCTATCGTGCTGCTGCCTGCTTGAGATGGGTACCTGTAGGAGCTGGCTTGCCAGCGATGGGGCCTGTGCATTCACCCCAGGACTGACAGGCCAGTATTCAGCCTGCCGGCCATAGGTCGGTCTGCTATCGCTATCGCGGGCAGGCCCCACGAAATCATCGGCACCGTAAAGCATGGATCAAACCGCAGTTACCCCCACGGGATACCTGCACCTCCCACGCCTACCTACCCATGGCTACGCCCCAGCAGCGCATGGTACAGCTCGCTGTCGCCCAGGATTCCCACCACCGAATTGCCCTCCTGCAGCACCAGCTTGTTGCCCGTCTGGTAACGAATCTGCAAGGCCTCGCGCATGCCGATGTCGGCGTGCACCAGTGTCGGCTGGCGGGCCAGGTCGTCCACCGACTGCCCCGGCACCCAGTTCTGCAGGGTCATGCCGTTGACGCCCTGGCGGGCGCCCTTGAGGGTGTTGCCCTCGGCCAGGTCGAGCCAGGAGTCATTGCTTGGGTCCAGGCACACCGAGCCGTTGAGGCGCTTGCAGTTGTCCAGCGTGCGCATCAGGCTGCGGCCGCAGAGCACGTTGAGCGGGTTGGTGTGGGCGACGAAGGTGCGCACGTAATCGTCGGCCGGGTTGAGGACGATTTCCTCGGGACGGCTGTACTGGATGATGCGGCCGTCCTTCATGATGGCGATGCGGCTACCCAGCTTGAGCGCTTCGTCCAGGTCGTGGCTGACGAAGACGATGGTCTTGTTCAGCTTGCGTTGCAGTTCCAGCAACTCGTCCTGTAGCCCTTGACGAATCAGCGGGTCGAGCGCGGAGAACGGCTCGTCCATCAGCAGGATGTCGGCGTCCATGGCCAAGGCCCGGGCCAGCCCCACACGCTGCTGCATGCCGCCGGACAGCTCATCGGGTTTCTTGTTGCGCCACTGTGTCAGGCCGACCAGTTCGAGCTTCTCGTCCACCAACTTGCGCCGCTCCTTCTCGGGGCGGCCCTGCATCTCCAGACCGAAGCTGATGTTCTCGCGCACGGTGAGCCAGGGCATCAGGGCGAACTTCTGGAACACCATGGCGATGCGCTGGGTGCGCATCATCTTCAGCTCGGCGGGCGTGCAGTGGGCGATGTCGATCTGGCTGCCCTCGTGCTCGACGAACAGCTTGCCGCGGCTGACGGTGTTCAGCCCGTTGATGCAGCGCAGCAGGCTCGATTTGCCGGAGCCGGAGAGCCCCATCAGCACGCAGATCTCGCCTTTCTGGATGTCCAGGTTGGCCTTTTCCACCCCCAGAACCAGGCCGGTGCGCTTGAGGATCTGCTCGCGGTTCAGGCCTTGGTCGAGCAGGGCCAGGGCTTCGCGTGGCTTGCTGGAGAACACCACGTCGACGTCTTCGAATCGAATGATACTCATGCTTCGCTCCTGGCCGGCAGCTCGGGTTGCTTGCAGATACGGTCGAGCATGATCGCCAGCAGCACGATGGCAAGACCCGCTTCGAAGCCCAGTGAGATGTCAGCGGTGTTCAAGGCGTTGACCACTGGCTTGCCCAGCCCGTCGGCGCCAACCAGGGCGGCGATCACCACCATCGACAGCGACAGCATGATGCACTGCGTGACGCCTGCGGCGATGCTCGGCATGGCGTGGGGCAGCTCGATGCGGGTCAGCAGCTGGCGGCGCGAGCAGCCGAACGCCTTGCCAGCGTCGAGCAGTTCCTGGGGCACGTCGCAGATGCCCAGGTAGGTCAGGCGGATCGGCGCGGCGATGGCGAACACCACGGTCGAGATCAGCCCAGGGACCACGCCGAGGCCGAACAGGGTCAGCGTGGGGATCAGGTAGACGAAGGTCGGCACGGTCTGCATCAGGTCCAGCACCGGGCGCAGGCCGGTGTAGAACATCGGCTTGTGCGCCGCGACGATACCCAGCGGCACGCCGATGGCCACGCACACCACCGTGGCGAAGGTGACCTGGGCCAGGGTCTCCATGGTTTCTTGCCAGTAGCCCAGGTTGAGGATCAACAGAAAGGAGAGGGCGCAGAACAGGGTCAGTGACCACTTGCGCTGAATCAGGTGCGCCAGTGCGGCAAGCAGTGCAATCAAAACGAAGGGGTTGAACCAGGTCAAGGCACTGGTGACACCATGGATCATCAGTTCCAGGCCTTGAGCGATAGCGTCGAAGTAGTTGGCGCCATGCTGGGTCAACCATTCGACAAATGAGGCCATGTACTGCCCTAGCGGTAATTTCTGATCGATAAGCATGATAGCGAACGTCCACCTGCGAGGATTGAGGTCGACCTGCGCCGTCACGGTGGCGGCGCAGGGGCATACGTGCGGCTACTGCGCCAGCTTGGCTTTCGCGGCTTCCAGCCCCGGTTGGCCCTCCACGGTCGTCACCCCGGCCAGCCAGGTCTCGAGCACCTGGGGGTTGGCCTTCAGCCAGGCCTTGGCAGCGGCCTCGGGTTTGACCTTGTCGTCCAGAATGGCACCCATCAGTGTGCTTTCCATGTCCAGGGTGAACGACAGGTTCTGCAACAGGCGCCCGACGTTGCCGCACTGCTCGACGTAGCCCTTGCGGGTGTTCGTGAACACGGTGGCCTTGCCATAGTCGGGGCCGAAGAAGTCATCGCCGCCGGAGAGGTACTTGAGGGCGAAGCGCGTGTTCATCGGGTGGGGTTCCCAGCCAAGGAACACGATGTCCTCGTCGCGCTGCTGGGCGCGGGCGACCTGGGACAGCATGCCGGCCTCGCTGGACTGCACCAGCTTGAAGCCGGCGTCCTTCAGGCCGAAGGCGTTCTTGTCGATCATGCTCTGGATCGTGCGGTTGCCGTCGTTGCCCGGCTCGATGCCGTAGAGCTTGCCGCCCAACTGCTCCTTGAAGCGGGGGATGTCGGCGAAATCCTTCAGGCCCTTGTCGTACAGCGCCTGGGGGACGGCCAGGGTGTACTTGGCGTTCTCCAGGTTGGCGCGCACGGTGTCCACCGTGCCGGCGTCGCGGTAGGGCTTGATGTCGTTTTCCATGGTCGGCATCCAGTTGCCGAGAAACACGTCCAGGTCCTTGCCGGCCGCCAGGGACTTGTAGGTCACCGGTACCGAGATCAGGGTGGTTTTCGTCGTGTAGCCCAGTGCCTGGAGCACCGTGCTGGTCACCGCGGTGGTCGCGGTGATGTCGGTCCAGCCGACATCGGAGAAACGAACGGTCCGGCATTGTTCCGGCTCGGCGGCCGAAGCCATCAGCGTGGTTCCGAGCAATGCGACCGGCAACAGCGAAAGCGGGCCTCTCATGGGGTGGACTCCTGTGTTCTTTTCTTCGGGTGTCCCGGGTCGCCGTGCTTCTGTGGCAGCGGTCGGCCAATGGCTGCCGGGCGGCAGCGGTCGGGGCCGTGCAGTGATGAGTCGCGTTCGATCATCCACCAGCGTCGGGCGATCGACTACTGCCAGGGTCGTAACCAGTACAGGGTGGGTCGTATCCAGAGAGGAGGGTGTCGCATATGGAGATTTCCCGGGGGATGGGAACGGGTTTGCGTCATTAGCCACCCTGAAAGCGCCTTCTCACGCCTTCCAGAACGGGGCGTAGGCGGACAAAAGTACGTCGGTTGCAGACCGCGTGCGGCCCCGCAAAAGCCCGATGATGCGTGCCTGTGCGGCGGTCCCTTGCCTGAGCCTGTCAGGCCCGCCACCCGCGTCATGTCGCGGGAAGACAAGCCCATCAAGAGGTGATTCGACAATGGCCATCAGCGTGTTCGACCTGTTCAAGATAGGCATCGGGCCTTCCAGTTCCCATACCGTCGGCCCGATGCGCGCCGCGGCCCTGTTCGTTCAAGGGCTGCGTGAGCGTGGCGAACTGGACCAGGTCGAGCGAGTCGAGGTCCGTCTCTACGGTTCGCTGTCGGCCACCGGCGTCGGCCATGGCACGGACACCGCCACGATCATGGGGCTGATGGGAGAATGGCCGGACGCCATCGACCCGACCCAGATCGTCCCGCGCATCGCCGACCTGCGCGAAACCGACACTCTGCTGCTGGATAACCGCCGTCCCATCCCGTTCGTCTGGGCGCGGGACATGCAGCTGCTCGACGAGAACCTGCCCTACCACCCTAACGCCATGACGCTGATCGCCGAAGGCCCAGGTGGCAGCCCCTTGCACAGCGACACCTACTACTCGGTGGGTGGTGGCTTCGTGGTCGATGCCGCGCAGGCGGCCAGTGGCGTGCTGGACGCCGATACCACCGTGTTGCCCTACGATTTCGACAGCGCCGCGCAGCTGCTGCGCCTGTGCGAGGAAAACGACCTGAGCGTGGCGCAATTGATGATGGCCAACGAACGGGTCTGGCGCAGCGAAACAGAGATCCGCGCAGGCCTGCTCACGCTCTGGGACGCCATGCAGGCGTGTGTGAACAACGGTCTGAAGTACGAAGGCATCCTGCCCGGTGGGCTCAACGTCCGCCGTCGGGCTGCCAAGCTGCACCGCAGCCTGCAGGAGCTGGGCAAGCCGAACGTCATCGGCTCGACCTTGAGCGCCATGGAGTGGGTCAACCTGTTCGCCCTGGCGGTCAACGAGGAAAACGCCGCCGGCGGGCGGATGGTCACGGCGCCGACCAATGGCGCGGCGGGCATCATTCCAGCGGTACTGCACTATTTCATGCGCTTCAGCAGCGCGGTGGGCGAAGCCGACGTCGTGGATTTCTTCCTCGCCGCTGCAGCGGTCGGCATCCTGTGCAAGAAGAACGCGTCGATCTCCGGTGCCGAGGTCGGCTGCCAGGGTGAAGTGGGATCTGCCTGCGCCATGGCCGCTGCCGGGCTGGCTCAGGTATTGGGCGCCACGCCCCGGCAGCTGGAAAACGCCGCCGAGATCGCCCTGGAGCACAACCTGGGGCTGACCTGCGATCCGGTCGGCGGACTGGTGCAGGTGCCTTGCATCGAGCGCAACGCGATCGCGGCAGTGAAAGCGATCAACGCCGTGCAGATGGCGTTGCGCGGGGATGGCGAGCATTTCATCTCCCTCGACCAGGTCATTCGCACCATGCGCGACACCGGTGCCGACATGCACGACAAGTACAAGGAAACCTCGCGCGGCGGCCTGGCCGTCAGCGTCATCGAGTGCTGAGTCGCCTGCACCCTTCTGCACCATGACACCCTCGGCGTGCCGCGTTGCGGTGCGCCGCAGCGCCCTGATTCTCCTCTTGTCCAAAGACGACGCGATCACCAACGGTGACAGAGGTGTGCTGTCGCGTGCAGGTATGTTTCCTGCCAGTGCTACTTAAATGCTCACTGAAGGCAAGGAAACGCACTGGGACGAGGGTTAGCAAAGGATTACAGACGCTGTCGAAACCGCCTACAAACTGACTGCATGGTCGTTTTCAGGATTTTTTGGACGACCGTTCAATCTCAGGCACGACATTTGCGTTGTGTTGTACAAAGCCCCGCAGACGAATCGGGGCCCTGACAAGAAACAGTGCCCGCCTGAGGCACACCCTGCATTGTGTGGAGAACTCGCGATGACGTCGTACACCTCCGGAAGCCAGCACCAGAACCGCACAGCCCCTCAGTCCATCGGCTTCCTGCTGCTGGACAACTTCACGCTCATCTCCCTGGCCTCGGCCGTCGAGCCGCTGCGCATGGCCAACCAGCTGTCCGGGCGCGAGCTGTATCGCTGGCACACCCTGACCCTGGACGGTGGGCAGGTCTGGGCCAGCGACGGCTTGCAGATCACCCCGGACGCCTCCATGCACAGCGCGCCGCCGATGGACACGATCATCGTCTGTGGGGGCGTCGGCATCCAGCGTGCCGTGACCCGCGAGCACGTGAGCTGGCTGCAGACCCAGGCCCGCCAGTCGCGCCGCCTCGGTGCGGTCTGCACCGGCAGCTGGGCCCTGGCCTGTGCCGGCCTGCTCGACGGCTTCGATTGCAGCGTGCACTGGGAATGCCTGGCCGCGATGCAGGAAGCCTTCCCGCGGGTCAACATGAGCACCCGGCTGTTCACCCTCGACCGTAACCGCTTCACCAGCTCCGGCGGCACGGCGCCCCTGGACATGATGCTGCACCTGATCAGCCGTGATCACGGCCGCGAACTGTCGGCGGCGATCTCCGAGATGTTCGTCTACGAGCGGATTCGTAACGAGCAGGACCATCAGCGCGTGCCGCTCAAGCACATGCTGGGCACCAACCAGCCGAAGCTGCAGGAGATCGTCGCGCTGATGGAGGCCAACCTGGAAGAGCCGATCGACCTCGACGAGCTGGCGGTGTACGTGTCGGTCTCGCGCCGACAGCTGGAGCGGCTGTTCCAGAAGTACCTGCACTGCTCGCCATCGCGCTATTACCTCAAGCTGCGCCTGATCCGCGCACGGCAGCTGCTCAAGCAGACGCCGATGTCGATCATCGAGGTGGCGTCGGTCTGCGGCTTCGTGTCCACGCCGCACTTCTCCAAGTGCTACCGCGAATACTTCGGCATTCCGCCGCGCGACGAGCGTGTCGGCTCGAACACCACCCAGCAGGTGGCGATGATGCCGATCCCGCAGGCCATGGTGCTGTCGCCGCACAGCGGGCCGATGGCGGCGCTGAGCCAGGCGCGCAACGAGTCGACCTTCGCCAGTGTGAGGCTCTGAGACCGCGACGTCTGCATCGCGGGCAAGCCCGCTCCCACAGGCCCGCGACAGTCTGTGGGCACTGACGGGTGTGGGAGCGGGCTTGCCCGCGATGAGGCCGGTGCAGCTGATGCATCGGCATCAGAAAGGTTGGGGAGAGGGACGGCGAGCGCCGCCTGAAAACCCTGGCCTTGGCAGAAGCATCCGCCAAGGCCAGGTCGCTGTTTCAGCCGCGGGTCTTGAACTGTGCTAGCGCCGGCAGCAACTGCTTGTCGATTGCCTGGCGTACCGCCGGCAGAATGGTCGCGCTACCGGTGTACATGGCCTCGACCACATCCTTGAGCGCCCGCGCATTGGCGTGCGTCAGCCCACGCACCACCGTTTCGCAGGCCTGCTCGGCACTGGCGCCGGCTGGAATGTCGAACCCGCGCGAGCGCAGGTGGCCTGCCAAATCGTCCTGGTCAATCAAATCCGCATGCATCATGGCTGTTTCCCTCGTCGATCGCTGAGCGTGTGCTGCTGTTGTTTGCGACCGATTCTGTGACGAGGACGACAGGCCCGCAACCCTGGCGTGCGTGCATGGCCGCTTTGGCTAAGAACAGGTCGTTTCCGGCTAAACCGGCAAGGTGGCAAGTGCGCACACTCGCTGCATCGACGCAACGAAGGGTTTGGTCACCCACGTTCGTGCATCGTGGACAGTGCTCGCGCTTGGCCCCGGAGGCTCACGGCTTTCCGGGGCTATTTTTTTATGGCGTCTTGCGTGATGGCGCCTGCACCTGAGCGATGCCAGGCGCTTGACGACACGATGCGGCCGCATCGCAAAGGGTCAGCCTGTGATGAGGATTCTCGAAGGAAGACGCCGACACGTCTGGCGCTCACGGCTGCAAGATCGATTGCAGGTATTCGGAGCGGTCGTCGCTGTGTTGGGCCATGCAGTTGTTCCATGCCGCTTGATGGGCTTGACTGCCAGGTTGCACGCTGCCCGTTTCGGCTTCGCAGTCAGCCTCGCGCACTTGGCGCCACAGGGCGTCGGCCGCGTTCAGGCGATGTACCAGCGCCTGGGCCTGGGCCCCTGGGTATTGATCGTTCACGCGCTGCAGCAGATCGTCGAACGCTGCCTTGAGTTCACGCTCTGCGGTCTGCTGATTGAAGGCGGCGCAGGCGTAAGCCTGCTGGTCGTTCTCGACCGTGTCGCATGGGGTGCTTTCGTCCTGTGCCGCATGGGCACTCAACAGACAACCCATCAGGGCCAGGCCTGCCATACGTTTCATCCATCGCTCTCCGGGTCGTCATGAAAGAAGCGCGATTCTCGCGCAACACCCGGCCCGTTGAACAGCAGGCGTCAGGGTGTTCATCGGTAGACTTGCCGCGCGCATGGTCAGCGCTACGGCAAGCAGGCGCAGGTCATTTCATCTTGATGTCGCCAGGCGTCACGCCCAGGGGCGGTGCTGGATCCGGCATGTCTTGAGCGTTCTCGATCACACTCAGGTACTGGCCCGGCTTGTCGCCCAGTGCCTTGACGACCTTGGCTCTGATCTCATCGTAGGCAGGCGCGAGTTCGCACTGGGCATAGCGCAGCTTGAAGATGGAGCCTTCAGGTACCGTATCGAATGCACTGCCCGACCAGTCGAGCGACAGCGTGGGCTCAGGTGCTTCCACGGTCAGGGCGAAGGTCTTGATGTCAGAGGCATCTGTCACCTGTACCAGCCCGAACCACAGGTTACTGGGCCGCAGATGACCATGAGGCTTGCAGACCGCCTGGCGGAAGATGGTCAGCGCATGCGTGTTGGTCGGCTGACGCAATGCACGCAAGGTGTCCATCAGCAGGATCTTCGCGTGCATCGGCATCGCGGCAGTGTCGATCAGGTCCGTCAGTGTCGCGGTCGGCGAGTCCGGCGTGATCGAATGCACGCTATCGCTCGTGCGCACCCAGTGCATGCGTGTCAGGGCACTGGTGTAACCGTGATGCCAATTGCTCAAGGTGGTGAACCGTGCCTTGTCGGCCAGCAATTGAGCCAGCAGGGAGACGTACAGGATGTCGGATTTGAGCGTGGTGGCGATTGATGGCGCAAAGGCCACGATCTGCGCGGCATTGATGTAGCGAGTAGTGGCGTCAGGCATTGGGTCGTCCTCGGAAGCAGACGCGCCGAACGAATCGGCACATTCGACGCATCACAAGTTGATACCTTCGAAGAAGTCGTTGGCAGTCTTGTGGAGCTTGTCCTCGATCTGGTTGCGGATCTTGCCGTAGTGGTAGGTGTTCAGCTCGATCTGCGTCGCTGCGCGGTAGATGTCGACGTCACTGCGGTTGAAGCGGAAGAACAGTACCTTGCGCTGGCTGACCTTCTTCTTGAAATCGATGCACGTCATGATCATCGCCGGCACGCCCGAGGTGGTTTCCGTACAAGGCAGGGTCTGGAACGTGGCAAAGGTCTCGGACGCGTTGTTGTTTTCCAGGATGCTCAGGGCCTTTTCATTGTTCTGCAACGCGCCGAACGCCTGACGCGCCATTTCGACGAAGACAAACTGGCCTTGACTGGCCGCTTGGATGATCTCCAGCGCGATCTGGTCCATGGAGAAACTGCGTGCCGACGGCGAATATTGCTGGCGTGCATAGTTGCGGGTGTTCCAGCCGGCGTAACGGAGCACTTCGAAATAGGCGTCGAACCATTGGCCGAGCTGAGCTTCCTTGTTGGCTTTCTGGTTGGCGTACTGCTGTGCCAGAGAGATGCAATTCATGACGTCCTTGGCGTTCTGCTCCGACAGTCGGTCGGTCAGGCCGACGACCGCATCGCCGATGACGGCGCCATTCGCCTTGCCTGCCTCGACCAAGTCACCTGGCAGAGAGGAGCTGGGTGCCGACAGAAGCGTATTGAAAGGCACGGGACGGAGGGCTGGCGACAATTCGATCTTCGAGAAGAAGTCGATGGCTTCGGATTGCAGCATGGGAAGTCTCCTTGTGAGTGAACCGTTCGTATACGGCCCGATCAGCATGCAGCGGCAGCGCCAGACACCCCAGAGGGAGGCGTTTCAGCGCGAGCCAGACGTTCGGCGACGCCCCGAATCGACGATTGACGCTTTCGGCAAACCCCCTGTCGTTTTTACATCCTGCTCGTCGGGCGCGCAGGCATATGCTGGCCTCCAAAGCGCCCATGCACTGGCGGCGCGACCAAGATGACAAGAAGGGGACAGCCTGATGAGCCCAGCCGAATTACACGCCGACAGCATCGTCATCGACGGTCTGATCATCGCCAAGTGGAACCGTGAACTGTTCGAGGACATGCGCAAGGGTGGCCTGACCGCCGCCAACTGCACGGTGTCGGTGTGGGAAGGGTTCAAGGCGACCGTGGACAACATCGCCGCCAGCCAGAAGCTGATCCGCGAGAACAGCGACCTGGTCATGCCGGTACGCACCACCGCCGACATCCGCAAGGCCAAGGAGCAGGGCAAGACCGGCATCCTCTTCGGGTTCCAGAACGCCCATGCCTTCGAAGACCAGATCGCCTACGTGGAGATTTTCAAGCAGCTGGGCGTGGGCATCGTGCAGATGTGCTACAACACCCAGAACCTGGTCGGCACCGGCTGCTACGAGCGTGACGGCGGCCTGTCGGGCTTCGGTCGCGAGATCGTCGCCGAGATGAACCGGGTCGGCATCATGTGCGACCTGTCCCACGTCGGCTCCAAGACCTCCGAGGAAGTCATCCTCGAGTCGAAGAAGCCGGTCTGCTATTCCCACTGCCTGCCCCTGGGCCTGAAGGATCACCCGCGCAACAAGTCCGACGAAGAGCTGAAGTTCATCGCCGATCATGGCGGGTTCGTCGGCGTGACCATGTTCGCGCCGTTCCTGGCCAAGGGCATCGATTCGACCATCGACGATTATGCCGAAGCCATCGAGTACGTGATGAACATCGTCGGTGAGGACGCCATCGGCATCGGGACCGACTTCACCCAGGGCCATGGCAAGGACTTCTTCGAGTACCTGACCCACGACAAGGGCTACGCCCGCCGCCTGACCAACTTCGGCAAGATCATCAACCCGCTGGGTATCCGTACCGTCGGCGAGTTCCCCAACCTCACCGAGACGCTGCTCAAGCGCGGTCACTCGGAGCGGGTGGTGCGCAAGATCATGGGCGAGAACTGGGTCAACGTGCTGCGCGACGTCTGGGGCGAGTAAGCCCCCGCCTACCTGTTTCAGCCCTGGCCGCTGCGCCAGGGCGCTCTTATCCAACACTAATTCTGGAGTTAGGTTTCCATGGCCAAGATCGCCCCGCAATTGCCCATCGAAGTCGACAGCGAGACTGGCGTCTGGACCTCCGATGCCTTGCCGATGCTGTACGTGCCGCGTCATTTCTTCGTCAACAACCACATGGGCATCGAAGAAGTCCTGGGCGCCGACAAGTACGCCGAGATCCTCTACAAGGCCGGCTACAAGTCCGCCTGGCACTGGTGCGAGAAAGAAGCCGAATGCCATGGCCTGGAAGGCGTGGCGGTGTTCGAACACTACATGAAGCGCCTGTCCCAGCGCGGCTGGGGCCTGTTCGAGATCCAGGACATCGACCTGGACAAGGGCACCTGCAGCGTCAAGCTCAAGCACTCGGCGTTCGTGTACGTGTACGGCAAGGTCGGCCGCAAGGTCGACTACATGTTCACCGGCTGGTTCGCCGGTGCCATGGACCAGATCCTCGCTGCCCGTGGCAGCTCGATTCGCACCGTGGCCGAGCAGGTCTACGGTGGCTCTGAAGAAGGTCACGAAGATGGCCTGTTCGTAACGAAGCCGTTGTAAAGCCGGAGAACGCGTCATGGCCTTCGAAGCAATGTTCCAGCCGATCCAGATCGGCAAACTGACCATCCGTAACCGTGTGCTCAGTACCGCCCACGCCGAGGTGTACGCCACCGACGGCGGGATGACCACCGACCGTTACGTCAAGTACTACGAAGAGAAGGCCAAGGGCGGCATTGGCATGGCGATCTGCGGTGGATCGTCCGTGGTGGCCATCGACAGCCCCCAGGAATGGTGGGCGTCGGTGAACCTGTCGACCGACCGGATCATCCCGCATTTCCAGAACCTGGCCGATGCCATGCACAAGCATGGCGCCAAGATCATGATCCAGATCACCCACATGGGGCGGCGCTCGCGCTGGGACGGCTTCAACTGGCCGACCCTGATGTCGCCGTCCGGCATCCGTGAACCCGTTCACCGGGCCACCTGCAAGACCATCGAGCCCGAGGAAATCTGGCGGGTGATCGGCAACTACGCCCAGGCCGCGCGCCGGGCCAAGGAAGGTGGCCTGGACGGCGTCGAACTGTCGGCCGTGCACCAGCACATGATCGACCAGTTCTGGAGCCCGCGCGTCAACAAGCGGACCGACGAATGGGGCGGCAGCTTCGAAGGCCGCATGAAGTTCGGTCTGGAAGTACTCAAGGCCGTGCGCGCCGAGGTGGGTGACGACTTCTGCGTCGGCATGCGCATCTGTGGCGACGAGTTCCACCCGGACGGCCTCAGCCACGAAGACATGAAGGAAATCGCCCAGTACTACGATGCCACCGGCATGGTCGATTTCTTCGGCGTGATCGGCTCGGGGTGCGACACGCACAACACCCTGGCCAACGTCATCCCCAACATGAGCTACCCGCCAGAGCCGTTCCTGCACCTGGCGGCCGGCATCAAGGAAGTGGTCAAGGTCCCGGTCCTGCACGCGCAGAACATCAAGGACCCGAACCAGGCCCAGCGCATCCTCGAGGGTGGCTACGTCGACATGGTCGGCATGACCCGTGCGCACATGGCCGACCCGCACCTGATCGCCAAGATCAAGATGGGCCAGGTCGACCAGATCAAGCAGTGCGTCGGCGCCAACTATTGCATCGACCGTCAGTACCAGGGTCTGGACGTGCTGTGCATCCAGAACGCCGCGACTTCCCGTGAATACATGGGCGTGCCGCACATCATCGAGAAGTCCACTGGGCCCAAGCGCAAGGTCGTCGTCGTCGGTGCCGGCCCTGCCGGGATGGAGGCTGCACGGGTCGCGGCCGAGCGTGGCCACGACGTGACCGTGTTCGAGAAGAAGGAGCAGATCGGCGGGCAGATCACCATCGCCGCCAAGGCGCCGCAGCGCGACCAGATCGCCGGCATCACCCGCTGGTACCAGCTGGAGTTCGCCCGCCTGAAGATCGACCTGCGCCTGGGCACCGCCGCGGACGTCGACACGATCAAGGACCTGCGTCCGGACATCATCGTGCTGGCCGTCGGCGGTCACCCGTTCGTCGAACAGAACCCACACTGGGGCGCTGAAGAAGGCCTGGTGGTGAGCAGTTGGGACGTGCTCGACGGCAAGGTCGCGCCGGGCAAGAACGTGCTGGTCTACGACACCATCTGCGAGTTCACCGGCATGTCCACCGCCGACTTCATCGCCGACAAGGGCAGCCAGGTCGAGATCGTCACCGACGACATCAAGCCGGGCGTGGCCATGGGCGGGACGACGTTCCCGACCTACTACCGCAGCATGTACCCCAAGGAAGTGATCATGACCGGCGACATGATGCTGGAAAAGGTCTACCGCGAGGGGGACAAGCTGGTGGCCGTGCTCGAGAACGAATACACCGGAGGCCGCGAAGAGCGTGTGGTCGACCAGGTGGTGATCGAGAACGGCGTGCGTCCCGACGAGGCGTTGTACTACGCCCTCAAGGACGGTTCGCGCAACAAGGGCCAGATCGACGTCGAGGCGCTGTTCGCCATCCAGCCACAGCCGATCCTGTCGCAGCCGGGCGAAGGCTACCTGCTGTACCGCATCGGTGACTGCGTGGCCCAGCGTAACGTGCATGCGGCGATCTACGATGGTCTGCGGTTGTGCAAGGACTTCTAGAAGCAGTGGCGAGTGACAAGCTGCAAGCGGCAAGCAAGAGCACTTCCTAGTGCTTTTACTTGCCGTGGCACGCCTTGATCCCTGCATACCGAAACATGAGTCGACGCAGCTGCCTTTGCTTGCAGCTTGAAGCTTGTCTCTTGCCGCCCAAACCGCGCCGCCCGCGACTCAATGGGAGCTAAACCCATGTTGAACACCCTGATACCCATCCTCCTGTTCGCCGCACTGGGCCTGGCCGTGCTGGGTGCCGTACGCCGCGTGCGCATGTGGCGCCGTGGGCGGCCGTCCAAGGTGAACCTGCTCGGCGGCCTGCTGGCCGTGCCGCGCCGTTATCTGGTCGACCTGCACCATGTGGTCGGGCGCGACAAGTACATCTCCAATACCCACGTGGCCACCGCGGGCGGCTTCGTGCTGTCGGCGCTGCTGGCCATCGCGGTCTACGGCTTCGGCCTGCAGAGCCAGATCCTCGGCTACGCGCTGCTGGTGGCCACGGCCGTCATGTTCACGGGTGCTCTCTTCGTCTACAAGCGCCGGGTGAACCCGCCTGCGCGCCTGTCCAAAGGCCCCTGGATGCGTCTGCCCAAGAGCCTGCTGGTGTTCGCCGCGACCTTCTTCGTCGCCACCCTGCCGGTGGCGGGTATCCTGCCGGCCGGCACCGGTGGCTGGATCCTGGTCGGCCTGCTGTGCCTGGGTGTGTTCTGGGGCGTGTCCGAGATGTTCTTCGGCATGACCTGGGGCGGGCCGATGAAGCATGCCTTCGCCGGTGCCCTGCACCTGGCCTGGCACCGTCGCCCCGAGCGCTTCGGCGGTGGCCGCTCCAGCGGGCTCAAGCCGATCGACCTGGAAGACCCGAACGCACTGCTGGGTGTGGAAAAGCCGGCCGACTTCACCTGGAACCAGCTGCTGGGCTTCGATGCCTGCGTCCAGTGCGGCCGCTGTGAAGCGATGTGCCCGGCATTCGCCGCCGGCCAGCCGCTCAACCCGAAGAAGCTGATCCAGGACATGGTCGTCGGCCTGGCCGGCGGCACCGATGCCCGCTTTGCCGGCAGTCCGTACCCTGGCAAGCCGATCGGCGAACATGGCGGTAGTCCGCACCAGCCGATCGTCAATGGCCTGGTCGATGCCGAGACGCTGTGGTCGTGCACCACCTGCCGCGCCTGCGTCGAAGAGTGCCCGATGATGATCGAACACGTCGATGCCATCGTCGACATGCGTCGGCACCTGACGCTGGAGAAAGGCGCCACGCCGAACAAGGGCGCCGAAGTGCTGGAAAACCTGATCGCCACCGACAACCCCGGCGGCTTCAACCCGGGCGGGCGGATGAACTGGGCCGCCGACCTGAACATGCAGGTGCTCGGTGAGGTCAAGCGCACCGAAGTGCTGTTCTGGGTCGGTGACGGCGCGTTCGACATGCGCAACCAGCGTACCCTGCGCGCCTTCGTCAAAGTGCTCAAGGCCTCCGGCGTGGACTTCGCCGTGCTGGGCCTGGAGGAGCGTGACAGCGGCGACGTGGCGCGCCGACTGGGCGACGAGGCGACCTTCCAGCAACTGGCCAAGCGCAACATCCAGACCCTGAGCCAGTACAGCTTCCAGCGCATCGTGACCTGCGATCCGCACAGCTTCCACGTGCTCAAGAACGAATACGGCGCGCTGGGCGGCGAGTACCAGGTGCAGCACCACAGCACCTACATCGCCGAACTGATCGCGGCCGGCAAGCTCAACCTGGGGCAGCACAAGGGCGGTAGCGTGACCTACCACGACCCGTGCTACCTGGGCCGCTACAACGGCGAATACGAAGCCCCGCGCGAGGTGTTGCGCGCGCTCGGGATCGAAGTGCGCGAGATGGAACGCTCGGGCTTCCGCTCACGTTGCTGCGGCGGTGGCGGCGGTGCGCCGATCACCGACATCCCGGGCAAGCAGCGGATCCCGGACATGCGCATGGACGACATCCGTGAAACCGAGGCCGAGGTGGTCGCGGTGGGCTGTCCGCAATGCACGGCCATGCTCGAAGGCGTGGTCGAGCCACGGCCGCAGATCAAGGACCTGGCCGAACTGGTGGCCGAGGTGCTGATCGAGGACGAAGCGCCTGCCACCACGCGAAAGGCAGCGCCTGCCAAACCTGAACTCGCGGAGGTGCACTGATGAGCGAGATCATTCGTCGCGACCCACGGGTCGAGTGGATTGCCCGTAACCGCCTGCACCCGCTGCATGCGGCGATGCAGACGCAACAGACCCAGTGGATGGGCCCCAATGGGGTGATGCGCAAGAACGTCCACGCGATGGCGGCCGGCTTCATTGGCCCCCATGGCCTCAAGCGCATCGATCGCAGCGGCGCCCAACAGGGCACCGCGACGGGTGCGCGACGTGGCGCCGCTGCCGAGGTCCAGCTGCCACTGCACCAGGTCGTGAATCCGGCCTTCTACGTGGCGGTGGTGCCCGACATGATCGGCGGTCGCCTGGGCGCCTACGACCGTGACGTGCTCGGCCTGGCGCGCAGCCTGGCAGGCAGCGACGGCGCGGTCCTGGCGATCGTGTTCGGTGAGCACAAGGAGGACCACTTCGACACCGCGGGCGTCGATCGCCTGCTGGTGCTCGAAGGCGATCAGTACAAAGGGTACGCACCGGAGCAGTTGGTCCAGGGCCTGCGTGCGGTGGACAACCAGTTCGCGCCGCAGCACTGGCTGCTGCCGGACAGCCGTGGCAGTGGCGGTGAGCTGGGGCGTCGTCTCTCGGCGGCCTTGGGCGAGCGGCCGGCCACGCGCGTCTGGCAGGTCAAGGATGGCCAGTGCATCGGCCGTGCCGGGGCTGGACAACAGGACCTGCAACGCAGCCTGCCACGGGTGATCCTGGCAGCGCCCGAATGCGCCGAGCCCGTCAGCGAGACGCGTCACGAGGCACTGCCGGTGGTGCTTTCGGTACAGGTGGCGCGCAGTCTGTCGCGCATCGAAGACCTGGGCTCGGTCGCGGTCGACCCTGCCTCGATCGCCATGGCCGAATCGGAGTTCATCGTCTCCGGGGGCAACGGTATCAAGGACTGGGACCTGTTCCACCGGGCCACGGCCGCGCTGGGCGCGACCGAGGGCGCTTCGCGGGTGGCGGTCGACGATGGCTTCATGCCGCGCCACCGTCAGGTCGGCGCGACCGGTACCTGGGTCACGGCACGGGTCTACGTAGCGGTGGGCATCTCCGGCGCTGTCCAGCACCTGCAAGGCATCGGTGCCTGCGAGAAAGTGGTGGCGATCAACATGGACCCGGGTTGCGACATGATCAAGCGCGCGGACCTTTCGATCATCGGTGACAGCACGGCGGTGCTACAGGCACTGATCGAGGCCGTCGAACAGCTACGCGGTGGCGAACAGCGCGACGCGGCCTGAGGAGGCAAGCATGAAGACCAAAGTCATCAGCCTGGTGTCGATCGGCTCGCACCCTGGGTCGGGCCGTGCCCGACGCGCCGAGCAGGACGCGCGCGCCGTGGAACTGGGTTTGCAATTGGCCGGGGACGCGTTGCAGGTGGTGCATGCGGGGGATCCTCGCGAAGAGGCCCTGCGTGGCTACCTGGGCATGGGCCTGGACCACCTGGACGTGCTCGAGCAACCGGTGGGGGCAGATGTGCTCAACGTCCTCACCGAGTATCTGCGAGAGGCTGGCGCGCAACTGGTGCTGACCGGCAGCCAGGCCGAAACCGGCGAGGGGTCGGGCATGTTGCCGTTCCTGCTGGCCGAGCGTCTCGGCTGGCCGCTGGTGGTCGGCCTGGCCGAGGTGGAGTCGATCGAGAACGGCACCGCCCAGGTCCTTCAGGCCTTGCCTCGCGGCCAGCGACGTCGTCTCAAGGTGCGTCTGCCCGTACTCGCCACCGTCGACACCGCCGCACCCAAGCCCCGCCAAAGCGCGTTCGGTCCGGCACGCCGGGGTGTGCTGGCCGCCCGTAGTGCAGCCATCGTGGAAGACGAGCTGCTGGCCGAGGCCGAGCTGCAACCGGCCAAGCCGCGACCCAAACGCCTCAAGGTGATCAAGGCCAAGAGCGGCGCCGACCGGATGAAGGCGGCGACGGCCAAGGCCAGTGGAGGAGGTGGCAAGGTGCTCAAGGATGCGTCGCCGCAGGAGGCCGCCCAGGCGATCGTCAAACTGCTGGTGGAAGAGGGTGTGTTGCGCTGACTCGCGGGTGCAGACGCAGGGCTGCACCCACCTGCCAGTTTTGCCAGTACCGCGACGGGGGGCTGTGTACTAAGGTGGCCCAAACTCTCAGAGCCTGTCGACATGATGACACGATCATTTGCCCGCTTTCGGCTGAGCGCTTCTCCTGCCTACACGCCCTATGGCAGCGTCAGCTCGCCTTTACCCATGCTGGCATTCTGTGGTGAACGGCGTGACCCGGTTGCCGGGTTTTATCATCTGGGCAATGGCCATCGAATCTACAACCCCACACTCGGGCGTTTTCTCTCGGCTGATCGGTTGAGTCCGTTCGGCGCTGGCGGGCTCAACGCTTATGCTTATTGCCTGGGTGACCCTGTCAATCACTGTGATCCGACGGGGCGTGAAGCCGAGAAGTACGTGCTTCCCGTGCTCAGCATCATGACCAACGTGCTTGGATTGTTCGTCAGTGGCTTGAGGTTCAGATCCTTCTACAAACAGTCGATCGCCGCGCGTACGGGGGGGGACGTCATTGGCTCTGCTTCAAGCATCGTCATGCCGGACCGTAGAGATTGGGTGCTTTCGAGCATCAGTGCGCTATCGGCTAGCGCAGGGTTGGCCATCGGGGTCGCCAGGACCGTCGAGCCTGACAATAAATGGCAGACATGGGTACTGGCTGGGCTGACAGGCATCTCATTGGTCACGACAGGTTTCGAGGCGTGGGCAATGAGCAAGCGACGACCTTGGAAACCTGAGGTGGTTACAGTCGCGCTTCAAGACCTGAGCCGGAGCAGGAGTCCGGGCGTGGAGCCTGCCATACCGTCTGACAGTACACGCCGCTCGACATCGCGGCCCCGAAGCGACAGCGCAATCATGACTGGGGCCGCATCCAACATACGAAAAGGATAGCAGTCACCTCAATCACAGCTGAGCGAAAAAAGCGGATCACGATTTTGATCGCCCTCCGCTTTTTTCCGGCACTCATTGCCTTATTGTGTTTTGACTTCTTTCAAGTAAGGCGCAGGCTCAGCCCCCAGGTTGTTCAATACCCGCTCGCTGTACCAGTCGATGAAGTTCACCACACCGAACTCGTAGGTCTTGGAGTACGGCCCCGGCTGGTACGCCGTGGAGTTGATCCCGCGCTGGTTCTCCTCGGCCAGACGACGGTCCTGGTCGTTGGTGGCGTCCCAGACCTTGCGCATGTTCGCCGGATCGTAGTCGACGCCTTCGACGGCATCTTTGTGCACCAGCCACTTGGTGGTGACCATCGACTCCTGGGCGCTGATCGGCCACACGGTGAAGACGATCATGTGGTCGCCCATGCAGTGGTTCCAGGCATGGGGCAGGTGCAGGATGCGCATCGAACCCAGGTCCGGGTTCTGGATGCGGCCCATCAACTTCTTGCACGCCGGCTTGCCGTCCATGGTCATCGACACGGTGCCCTTGAGCAGCGGCATGCGCACGATACGGTTACGCAGGCCATGGCTCTTGTGCAGGTACGGAATCTTCTCGGCTTCCCAGGCGGCGGAGCAGGCCGCGACCTGGTCCTTGAATTCCTGGCTGGCGCGCGGATCGTTGGTGTCGTCGAACTCCAGCAGGGTCTGCAGCAGCTCGGGGTGCGAGCCGTTGCAGTGGTAGCACTCGCGGTTGTTTTCCAGCACCAGCTTCCAGTTGGCCTTTTCGAACAGCTGGGTCTGCACCGCGACCTTGGTGTTCTCCATGTCGTACGGTTCCATGTAATGGTCCAAGGTGGCCAGGAACTCGTCGATGGCCGGCGGGTTTTCCGCCAGGCTGATGAAGATGTAGCCGCCGGCGACCTTCACGTTGACCGGCTTGAGACCATACTGCTTCATGTCGAAGTCGGCGCCCATCTCGGTGCCGGCGAACAGCAGGCGGCCGTCGAGTTCGTAGGTCCACTGGTGATACGGGCAGACCAGCTTGGCCACCTTGCCCTTGTCGCTGACGCACAGGCGCGAGCCGCGGTGACGGCAGACGTTGTGGAAGGCGTGCACCTTGCCCTCGGTGCCGCGCACCACCAGGATCGGGTTCTTGCCGATCTGCAAGGTGATGTAGTTGCCCTTGGCCGGAATCTCGCACGTCATGCCCGCGATCAGCCACTCTTTATGGAAGATTTCCTCCATGTCGATCTGGAACAGACGCTCGTCGGTGTAGAACGGCTGAGGCAGCGAGTAGGTGCGCTCGCGGGTCTGCAGCATCTCGGCGGTGGCCTTGCGTGCAGGTTCCAGTGGATCGCCCAGGCTCAGGGTTGCGGTGACGTCCATCGTATCGGTCCTCTTGGCCGCAGGCGGCCAACGAAAAGTGGCTAATCGTTCTTGTAGTGCCGCAGGGCTGTTTGCGAGAAACAGCGTGTTCATTTGCGGTGGAGTGTGCGTTCGCCGCCGTCCCGATCCGTATCCATGGGCGACATGGCCGAATCCGTTCCCGACGCGCCAGCCCTTGCCCCACAAGGCTGGTCGCGATAAGCACGCCGACGTCGTAGATAGGCAAGTGCGGCCTGTCGGGCTTGCGCATCATCGACGCATAAAAAATGCCGTTGTCGGCTGTTGGAGACGAACATGTCCAATCCTTTCCTCAATCCGGTCACCACCCAGACCTGGGCCAATGGCCGCCACGTCGTGCGCTGCGTCAAGGTCATCCAGGAAACCTGGGACGTGCGTACGTTCTGTTTCATGGCCGACCAGCCGATCATGTTCTTCTTCAAACCCGGGCAGTTCGTGACCCTCGAGCTGGAGATCGAAGGCCAGCAGGTGATGCGCTCCTACACCATCTCCAGCGCGCCGTCGGTCCCCTACAGCTTCTCGGTGACCATCAAGCGCGTACCGGGGGGCAAGGTGTCGAACTGGCTGCACGACACCCTGCACGAGGGCCAGGAGCTGGCCGTGCACGGGCCGGTGGGGCTGTTCAATGCCATCGACTTCCCGTCGCCCAAGGTGCTCTACCTCAGCGGTGGCGTCGGCATCACCCCGGTGATGTCGATGGCCCGCTGGTTCTACGACACCAACGCCAACGTCGACATGGTCTTCGTGCACAGCGCCCGCTCCCCCAAGGACATCATCTACCACCGTGAGCTGGAGCAGATGGCCTCGCGGGTGCCCAACTTCGGCCTGCACATCATCTGCGAGAAGCACGGGCTGGGCGAACCCTGGGCCGGCTACCGGGGCTACCTGAACCAGCGCCTGCTGGAGCTGATGGCGCCGGACTTCCTCGACCGCGAGATCTTCTGCTGCGGCCCGACGCCCTACATGACCGCCGTCAAGCGCCTGCTCGAGGACGCAGGCTTCGACATGAAGCGCTACCACGAGGAGTCCTTCGGCGCGACGCCGCCGGAAGCCAAGGCCGACGCCGTGGAGCATGCCGAGCAGGCGGCCGACGCACCGGACGTGCCGACGGCGGATCTGAACCTGGTGGAATTCGTCGACAGCGGCAAGAGCATCCGCATCGCGCCGGGCGAAACCGTACACGCGGCGGCGGCCAAGGTCGGCCTGATGATTCCGAAGGCCTGCGGCATGGGCATCTGCGGAACCTGCAAGGTGCTCAAGCTCGGCGGCGAAGTGGACATGGAGCACAACGGCGGCATTACCGAAGAAGACGAAGCCGAAGGCTACATCCTGTCGTGCTGCAGCGTGCCGAAGGGCGATGTGCGCATCGAATACTGAAGCCGTTCCCTACGCGTCGGCCGATGAGGTCGGCGCGCTCTTCTCGCTGGGTTCTGGACGAGCGGACAGCCGCTTCCGGAACCCGGCGCGCTCGCTCGAGTCCATGTGCCCAGCTGGTAACCGATGTTACTGATATTTAATGGCAGGCCTGGGCGCTTTTCTTTATCGTGTGCGCCCCCGCAACAACCGAGATAGCGCAATGTTGGAAGCATCCCTGAACACCCTCGAACAACTGGTCGGCGATCTGGTACAACAGAACGCCCGTCTGACCGAGCAGAACGCCCAGCTCAACCAGGCGCTGACCCAGTCCAAGGAAGAGAACGACACGCTGCAGCTGGCGTTGATGGAGCATGAGGAGAAGCACGGTGCCGCCGCCGCGCGCATCCAGGCCCTGGTCGAGCGCGCCAGCGCCGGTACCGTCGGCGCATGAGTTCGGTCAATGTCGTGTCGATCCTCGGCAGCGACTACTCCATCAAGGCGCCCGAAGGCCAGGAGCAGACGCTGGACCAGGCCGTGCAGATGCTGCAGCGCGCGTTGAGCGAGACCAAGCGTCTGTACCCGACCCTGATCGGCGACAAGCTGCTGGTGCTGGCTGCGCTCAACCTGTGCTCGCGCCAGATCGACCTGCAGCGTGAGCATCAGCAGACGCTCGAACGTTGCCAGGAGCAGGTCAGCGCCACCGTGCAGACCCTCAGCCGCACGTTGGGTGAGGGCTGAGGCCGATCGATTCGCTGGTCAATGGCGTCGGTGTCGGCACGAGCGCCATCGCGGGCAAGCCCGCTCCCACAGGGACCTGAGCTAGGCCGAAGTGGCGGTGCCGTGCGCCTGAAGCAGAGACCCTGCGGGCGTGCCTGCGATAGCGCCAGCCCCTGGGGCCTTTCAACCTCCAACAGGGGCGGGCTGAAGTGGCCGTGTTGTGTGCCTGAAGCAGGGACCCTGTGGGAGCGGGCTTGCCCGCGATGGCGTCGGCCCCGTCACAGTGGCTTTCTCTGGCCAACTCGATCCTGTCAGCCCCCTGGCGCCTCTCAACCTCCCATGACCTGCCGAATGTCCGCCGCCAGCGCCTGCACTCGTGCCACCTGAATGTCCCACGAGCACATGAACCGCGCACCGCCGCTGCCGATGAAGGTGTAGAAGCGCCATCCCTTGTCCCGCAAGACCTGCAAGGCCGCCTCCGGCATCTGCAGGAACACCCCGTTGGCCTCGACCGGGAACATCAGGCTCACCCCGGGGATGTCGCTCACCAGGCTGCCCAGCAGCTGCGCGCACTGGTTGGCATGCTGGGCATGGCGCAGCCAGGCGCCATCCTCCAGCAGACCGACCCAGGGCGCCGACAGGAAGCGCATCTTCGAGGCCAGTTGCCCGGCCTGCTTGCAGCGATAGTCGAAGTCGGCAGCCAGGTCATGGTTGAAGAACAGGATCGCCTCGCCCACGGCCATGCCGTTCTTGGTCCCGCCGAAGCACAGCACATCGACCCCCGACTTCCAGGTCAGCTCGGCCGGCGTGCAGCCGAGGAACGCGCACGCGTTGCTGAACCGTGCCCCGTCCATGTGCAGGTTCAGGCCCAGCGCCTTGCAGGTCGCGCTGATGGCCTTGAGTTCGTCGGGGCGGTAGACGGTCCCCACCTCGGTGGCCTGGGTAAGCGTCACCACACGCGGCTTGGGGTAGTGGATGTCCTGACGTTTGCTGGCCACTTCACGAATCGACTCGGGCGTGAGCTTGCCGCTGACGCTGCCTGCCGTGAGCAGCTTGGAACCGTTGGAGAAGAACTCGGGCGCGCCGCATTCGTCGGTCTCGACGTGCGCGGTCTCCGAGCAGATGACGCTGTGGTAGCTCTGGCACAACGAGGCCAGGGCAAGGGAGTTGGCCGCGGTGCCATTGAAGGCGAAGAACACTTCGCAGTCGGTTTCGAACAGCTGGCGAAAGTGATCGGCCGCGCGCTGTGTCCACTGGTCGTCGCCATAGGCACGTTCGTGACCCAGGTTGGCTTGCTCCATCGCCGCCCAGGCTTCGGGGCAGATGCCGGAATAGTTGTCGCTGGCGAATTGCTGATTGTTGTTGTTCATGAGGCAGTCCCGGAACGGTGAAAACGCACTCTAAACCATTGTCTGGCCCACTGCCTACGCACGCTGCCCAGCCTGCCGCGCCCCATCGCATGGCCTGTACGCAAGCCCTCTGGCAAGGGCATTTCCGGCGTCTTCACGGCATAGCGCCGTACCCCTGCAGGGTCTTGTCTGCAAAGGCCCGACAGACAGCCCATCGTCAGGTTCCGTCGTCTCGACCGAGCAATGTCGTAAACGCGCCATTGCGAGGCGTGCGCAGGCATCTGCCACCCCCCGTCGCGGCCCTACCATCGCCGCAAAGGGTCGAAGTGCCCTCAATGACAAGAATGATCGCTGCCGGGAGAATCAAGATGTTCAGCAAGCAAGACCAGATCCAGGGTTACGACGATGCACTGCTGGCGGCGATCAATGCCGAAGAGCAGCGTCAGGAAGACCACATCGAGCTGATCGCCTCGGAAAACTACACCAGCAAGCGCGTGATGCAGGCTCAAGGCAGCGGCCTGACCAACAAGTACGCCGAAGGGTATCCGGCCAAGCGTTACTACGGGGGTTGCGAGCACGTCGACAAAGTCGAGCAGCTGGCCATCGACCGCGCCAAGCAACTGTTCGGTGCCGACTATGCCAACGTCCAGCCGCACTCCGGCTCGTCGGCCAACAGCGCCGTGTACCTGGCATTGCTGCAACCGGGCGACACCCTGCTGGGCATGAGCCTGGCCCATGGCGGTCACCTGACCCACGGCGCCAAAGTCTCGTCGTCCGGCAAGCTGTACAACGCCGTGCAGTACGGCATCGACACTGCCACCGGCCTGATCGACTACGACGAGGTCGAGCGCCTGGCCATCGAGCACACGCCGAAGATGATCGTCGCCGGTTTCTCGGCCTACTCCAAGACCCTGGACTTCGCCCGCTTCCGCGAGATCGCCGACAAGGTCGGTGCGCTGCTGTTCGTCGACATGGCCCACGTCGCGGGCCTGGTCGCCGCCGGCCTGTACCCGAACCCGATCCCGTTCGCCGACGTGGTCACCACCACCACCCACAAGACCCTGCGCGGTCCACGGGGCGGCCTGATCCTGGCCAAGTCCAACCCGGACATCGAGAAGAAGCTCAACGCCGCGGTCTTCCCGGGCGCCCAGGGCGGCCCGCTGATGCACGTCATCGCCGCCAAGGCCGTGTGCTTCAAGGAGGCCCTGGAGCCTGAGTTCAAGACCTACCAGAAGCAGGTCATCGAGAACGCCCAGGCGATGGCCCAAGTCTTCGTCGACCGTGGCTACGACGTGGTCTCCGGCGGCACCGACAACCACCTGTTCCTGGTCAGCCTGATCCGTCAAGGCCTGACCGGCAAGGACGCTGATGCGGCCCTGGGCCGCGCTCACGTCACCGTCAACAAGAACGCCGTGCCCAACGATCCGCAGTCGCCGTTCGTCACCTCCGGTCTGCGCATCGGCACCCCGGCCGTCACCACCCGTGGCTTCAAGGTCGCCCAATGCGTGGCGCTGGCTGGCTGGATCTGCGACATCCTCGACAACCTCGGCGATGCCGATGTCGAGGCCGACGTCGCCCGGAACGTCGCCGCCTTGTGCGCGGACTTCCCCGTTTACCGCTGAGTGGGAGCTTTGATCATGAAACGCTTTTCAGGCTTCGGCCTTCTCAAACATTCCCTCAGCCACCACGAGAACTGGCAGCGCATGTGGCGCACGCCGACGCCGAAGAAAGTCTACGACGTGGTCATCGTCGGTGGTGGCGGGCACGGGTTGGCCACGGCCTACTACCTGGCCAAGGAACACGGCATCACCAACGTGGCCGTGATCGAAAAAGGCTGGCTGGGTGGCGGCAACACCGCCCGCAACACCACCATCGTGCGTTCCAATTACCTGTGGGACGAGTCGGCGCGCCTGTACGAGCACGCCATGAAGTTGTGGGAGGGCCTGTCCCAGGACCTGAACTACAACGTCATGTTCTCCCAGCGCGGCGTCTACAACCTGTGCCACACCCTGCAGGACATCCGTGACTCCGAGCGTCGGGTCAGCGCCAACCGCCTCAACGGCATCGACGGTGAGCTGCTCAACACCGAACAGGTCGCGGCCGAGATCCCGCACTTGGACTGCTCGAAGAACACCCGTTATCCGATTCTCGGCGCCACCGTGCAGCGTCGCGGCGGCGTGGCCCGTCACGATGCCGTGGCCTGGGGCTTCGCCCGTGCGGCCGACGCCCTGGGCGTGGACCTGATTCAACAGACCGAGGTCACGGGCTTCCGCAAGGAGAACGGCGCGGTCATCGGGGTCGAGACCAACAAAGGCTTCATCGGCGCCAAGCGCGTCGGCGTGGTCACCGCGGGCAACTCCGGGCACATGGCGCGTCTGGCCGGCTTCCGTCTGCCGCTGGAATCGCACCCGCTGCAGGCCCTGGTATCCGAGCCGATCAAGCCGATCATCGACAGCGTGATCATGTCCAACGCCGTGCACGGCTACATCAGCCAGTCCGACAAGGGTGACCTGGTCATCGGCGCCGGTATCGACGGTTACGTGGGCTACGGCCAGCGCGGGTCGTACCCGGTCATCGAGCACACCGTCCAGGCCATCGTCGAGATGTTCCCGATCCTCTCGCGCGTGCGCATGAACCGCCAGTGGGGCGGCATCGTCGACACCTGCCCGGATGCGTGCCCGATCATCACCAAGACCCCGGTCAAGAACCTCTTCTTCAACTGCGGCTGGGGCACCGGCGGCTTCAAGGCCACCCCGGGCTCGGGCAACATCTTCGCGGCCAGCCTGGCCAAGGGCGAGATGCACCCGATCGCCAAGCCTTTCTCGATGGATCGCTTCTACACCGGCGCATTGATCGACGAGCACGGCGCCGCCGCCGTCGCCCACTAATCGGAGACAACGTTCATGTTGCATATTTTCTGTCCCCACTGCGGCGAGCTGCGTTCCGAAGAAGAATTCCACGCTTCCGGTCAGGCGCACATCGCGCGCCCCCTGGACCCGGCGGCCTGCTCCGATGCGGAGTGGGGCGAGTACGTGTTCTTCCGTGACAACCCCCGTGGCATCCACCACGAGCTGTGGGACCACGTCGCCGGCTGCCGCCAGTACTTCAACGTCACGCGTAACACCGAGACCTACGAGATCCTGGAATCCTACAAGATTGGCGAGAAGCCGAAGATGGCCGCTCGTGAACACACACCCGCTCAGTCGGCGGCCGTCAACGCACGGGGAGAAAACGTATGAGCCAGACCTATCGCCTCTCCAGCGGTGGCCGCGTCGACCGTAGCAAGGTGCTGAACTTCACCTTCAACGGCAAGAGCTACCAGGGCTACGCCGGTGACACGCTGGCCGCCGCGTTGCTGGCCAACGGCGTCGACATCGTCGGTCGCAGCTTCAAGTACTCGCGTCCGCGCGGGATCATCGCCGCCGGTTCCGAAGAGCCGAACGCGATCCTGCAACTGGGCTCCAGCGAAGCCACCCAGATCCCCAACGTGCGCGCCACCCAGCAGGCGCTGTACTCGGGCCTGGTCGCCACCAGCACCAACGGTTGGCCGAACGTCAACACCGACGTGATGGGCATCATCGGCAAGGTCGGCGGCAACATGATGCCGCCCGGGTTCTACTACAAGACCTTCATGTACCCCAAGTCCTTCTGGATGACGTACGAGAAGTACATCCGCAAGGCTGCTGGCCTGGGCCGTTCGCCGCTGCAGAACGACCCGGACAGCTACGACTACATGAACCAGCACTGCGACGTGCTGATCGTCGGCGGTGGCCCTGCCGGGCTGGCTGCTGCCCTGGCCGCCGGGCGCAGTGGCGCCCGGGTGATCCTGGCCGACGAGCAGGAAGAGTTCGGCGGCTGCCTGCTCGACAGCCGTGAGACCCTCGATGGCAAACCGGCCGCCGACTGGGTCGCGGCCGTGGTGGCCGAGCTGGAATCGCTGCCGGAAGTGACCTTGCTGCCGCGAGCCACGGTCAACGGCTACCACGACCACAACTTCCTGACCATCCACGAGCGCCTGACCGACCACCTCGGCGATCGCGCACCGATCGGCCAGGTGCGTCAGCGTGTCCACCGGGTCCGCGCCAAGCGCGTGGTGCTGGCGGCAGGCGCTCAGGAGCGTCCGCTGGTCTACGGCAACAACGACCTGCCCGGCAACATGGTGGCCGGCTCGATCTCCACCTACGTGCGTCGCTATGGCGTGGCGCCGGGCCGCAAGCTGGTGCTGTCGACCAACAACGACCACGCCTACCGCGTGGCCCTGGACTGGCACGACGCTGGCCTGCAGGTCGTGGCCGTGGCCGATGCCCGTCACAACCCGCGTGGCTCGCTGGTCGAGGCGGCACGTGCCAAGGGTATCCGCATTCTCACCTCCAGCGCCGTGATCGAGACCCGGGGCGGCAAGCACGTGACCGCTGCCCGCGTGGCGGCCATCGATGTGCCGGGCCATCAGGTCACCAGCCCGGGCGAGTGGCTCGAGTGCGACCTGGTCGGCACCTCCGGCGGCTACAGCCCGGTGGTCCACCTGGCCTCGCACCTGGGCGGTCGCCCGGTGTGGCGTGAAGACATCCTCGGCTTCGTGCCGGGCGATGCACCGCAAAAACGCGTCTGCGTAGGCGGCGTGAATGGCGTCTACGCGCTCGGCGACGTGCTGGCCGATGGTTTCGAAGGCGGCGTGCGCGCGGCCAACGAAGCGGGCTTCAAGGCCGTCGTCGGCACCTTGCCGAAAACCGTTGCAGTCAAGGAAGACGCCACCGTCGCGCTGTTCCAGGTCCCGCACGACAAGGGCACCGCCCGTGCGCCCAAGCAGTTCGTCGATCAGCAGAACGACGTCACCGCGGCGGCTATCGAACTGGCGACCCGCGAAGGCTTCGAGTCGGTCGAGCACGTCAAGCGCTACACCGCGCTGGGCTTCGGCACCGACCAAGGCAAGCTGGGCAACATCAACGGCCTGGCCATCGCCGCGCGTTCGATGGGCATCACCATCCCGCAGATGGGCACCACCATGTTCCGCCCCAACTACACGCCGGTGACCTTCGGCGCGGTGGCCGGTCGCCACTGTGGGCACATCTTCGAGCCGGTGCGCTTCACCGCGCTGCACGCCTGGCACCTGAAGAACGGCGCCGAGTTCGAGGACGTCGGCCAGTGGAAGCGTCCGTGGTACTTCCCCAAGGCGGGCGAAGACATCCATGCCGCCGTGGCCCGTGAGTGCAAGGCCGTGCGTGACAGCGTCGGCCTGCTCGACGCCTCGACCCTGGGCAAGATCGACATCCAGGGCCCGGACGCCCGTGAATTCCTCAACCGCGTGTACACCAACGCCTGGACCAAGCTCGACGTGGGCAAGGCCCGCTATGGCCTGATGTGCAAGGAAGACGGCATGGTCTTCGACGACGGCGTCACCGCCTGTCTGGCCGACAACCACTTCCTGATGACCACCACCACCGGTGGCGCGGCCCGCGTGCTGCAATGGCTGGAGCTGTACCACCAGACCGAATGGCCGGAGCTGAAGGTGTACTTCACCTCGGTCACCGACCACTGGGCCACGCTGACCCTGTCCGGCCCCAACAGCCGCAAGCTGCTGGCCGAGGTCACCGACATCGACCTGGACAAGGATGCCTTCCCGTTCATGACCTGGAAGGAAGGGCTGGTCGGCGGCGTGCCGGCGCGGGTCTTCCGGATTTCGTTCACCGGCGAGCTGTCGTACGAAGTCAACATCCAGGCCAACTACGCCATGGGTGTCCTGGAAAAGATCGTCGAGGCCGGCAAGCAGTACAACCTGACACCGTACGGCACCGAGACCATGCACGTGCTGCGCGCCGAGAAGGGCTTCATCATCGTCGGTCAGGACACCGATGGCTCGATGAACCCGGACGACCTGAACATGAGCTGGTGCGTCGGTCGTAACAAGCCGTTCTCCTGGATCGGCCTGCGCGGCATGAACCGCGAAGACTGCCTGCGCGACGACCGCAAGCAACTGGTCGGTATCAAGCCGCTGGACCCGACCAAGTGGCTGGCCGAAGGCGCCCAGATCATCCTCGATCCGCAGCAGCCGATGCCGCAGGAGATGGTGGGCCACATCACCTCCAGCTATGCCCACAACTCGCTGGGGTATTCCTTCGCGATGGGCGTGGTCAAGGGCGGCCTCAAGCGCATGGGCGAACGCATCTGGGTCTCGCAATCGGACGGAAGCGTGAGCGAAGCGGAGATCGTGTCGTCGGTCTTCTTCGACCCGAAAGGTGAACGTCAGAACGTCTGAGACCCCCGGCACCCATCGGTGCCTGGCGCACGACAGAGGCTTCTTGTGGGAGCGGGCTTGCCCGCGAAGACGGTGTTCAATCCACCGCCTTCTTTCGCGGGCAAGCCTGCTCCCACGCAAGCATCGACGTCCCAGGCATCGCGGTCGAATCCAGAATTCAAGGCAGGTAAAAAATGAGTGCGATCAACGTCTACCAGCAAAACCCCAGCGCCGACGTCAAGGCCCAGACCCCGCTGCACCATGCCGACCTGGCCAGCCTGGTCGGCAAGGGCCGCCAGAACGCCGGCGTCACCCTGCGCGAAAAGAAATTCCTCGGCCACCTGACCCTGCGTGGCGATGGCCATAACCCGGCGTTCGCCGCAGGTGTGCAGAAGGCCCTGGGCCTGGAGCTGCCGGTCGCCCTGACCGTGGTGGCCGATGGCGAGACCTCGCTGCAATGGGTCGGCCCGGACGAGTGGCTGCTGATCGTCCCGGGCGGTCAGGAGCTCGAGGCCGAGCAGAAGCTGCGCGCGGCCCTCGAAGGTCAGCACATCCAGGTGGTCAACGTCAGTGGCGGGCAGACCCTGCTGGAGCTGCGTGGCCCGAACGTGCGCGAGGTGCTGATGAAGTCCACCAGCTATGACGTGCACCCGAACAACTTCCCGGTCGGCAAGGCCGTCGGCACCGTGTTCGCCAAGTCGCAGCTGGTGATCCGCCGCACCGCTGAGGACACCTGGGAGCTGATGATCCGTCGCAGCTTCGCCGATTACTGGTGGCTGTGGTTGCAGGACGCGTCGGCCGAGTACGGCCTGACCATCGAGGCCTGAGGAGAACACCGATGAGCCGAGCACCGGATACCTGGATCCTGACTGCCGACTGCCCAAGCACGCTCGGCACCGTCGACGTGGTGACGCGTTTTCTGCACGAACAGCAGTGCTATGTCACGGAACACCACTCGTTCGACGACCGGCTGTCCGGCCGCTTCTTCATCCGCGTGGAATTCCGTCAGCCTGCCGACTTCGATGAGGCCGCGTTCCGTGCGGGCCTGGGCGAGCGCAGTGCGGGCTTTGGCATGGGCTTCGAGCTGACCGCGCCTCATCACCGCCCCAAGGTGGTGATCATGGTGTCCAAGGCCGACCACTGCCTGAACGACCTGCTCTACCGGCAACGCATTGGTCAACTGGGCATGGACGTGGTCGCGGTGATCTCCAATCACCCCGACCTCGAACCCCTGGCCCAATGGCACAAGATTCCCTACCACCACTTTCCGCTCGACCCCAAGGACAAGCCCGGGCAGGAGCGTCAGGTGCTGCGCGTGATCGAGGAGACCGGCGCCGAGCTGGTGATCCTGGCGCGCTACATGCAGGTGCTGTCGCCCGAGCTGTGCCGTCGGCTCGATGGCTGGGCGATCAATATCCATCACTCATTGTTGCCAGGCTTCAAGGGCGCCAAGCCCTATCACCAGGCCTACAACAAGGGTGTGAAGATGGTTGGCGCCACGGCGCACTACATCAACAACGATCTGGACGAAGGCCCGATCATCGCCCAGGGCGTCGAGACCGTGGACCACAGCGACTACCCCGAGGACCTGATCGCCAAGGGCCGCGACATCGAATGCCTGACGCTGGCGCGCGCGGTGGGGTACCACATCGAGAAGCGCGTGTTCCTCAATGCCAATCGGACGGTGGTGCTCTAAAATCAGTGAACGACCTAGGCGTTGTACGGAAAGTCACCGAACGGCGAGCAGGCAAGGCGAAAACAGGTGAGAAAGCGCAGGTTACATAGAGCAAATGAGCAGTTTCGAACGTGTGTCCGACACGGCCTGATCGCCCGCAGGTACGGTGCGTACAAAGCCTAGGAAGTTGGGTAGGCGTTGTAGCTGCATCATTCGCCCTATGTGGAATCTAAAAAATTTTGCAAGCGTGACGTGCACCCACAGACTATTGGAGTCAAGGGGTATAGTTGACAGCGATGGGTTCAAATCCAAGTGATCTAAACTTCTCAACGGCACTCGCTAAAGAATCGAATTTGGGGCGATAATGTCCTGATCGGTTATAGACAAAGACTTCACCAAGGCTGCCAACTCTAAAGGTGCCTGCGCTTATTACTTTTTTGCTGGCGACGCGCTCCGCCAGCGAGGGGTGTGATATATAGGTCGGAGAATTTTTGGCTCCTGACGACGCAACAATAAGTTGGTTGTCTTTAGTCAATACATATTTTTGTTCGACGCCCACGCCGGCCTCGGAAACGTCAGACGCTCGGGTGACGACCCTTCTAGGATCTTTTCCAGCAGAAGCTTTGTAGTTTTCGACAAGAGCGATTTCTTTTTTCAAAATCTTTGGGTAATGGTTAGGTAAATAGGCTGGTTTGGGCTGACTCGAGCGTCTAGAAAACCTACTAAAAAACTGGCCCGTTGGATCGCTGCGGTTGATGGGGTCACCACCACAATACGCGTAACAATTTAGCCCGCCCTGATCAAAGGGGCTCAGCGCATCAGGTGACAGAAAGCGCATTAAGGCTGGGCCTAGCATGCGATGACCGTTACCGAGCGAGTAGGTATTTTCTAACAGTCGGGCATATCCATTGAATCCCAATAATCTGTCGCCAAGTCTTTCATGGCCATAGGGTGTGTAACAAAGCGCCACTGTATTCATATGCTTCTCCAAGGCAAAGCGCTTGCAAGGTCCTGATAAGAGGAAGATCCACAGGTCTGGGCTGGTACGTTCAATGATTTTTCATCGCAACACAACTGACATTTATATCAGGTGTGCACCCATGCCAGACGGTTGAAATAGCCTTGTTTTAAGCGAGCACAATGAATCCATTCACGAATGGTGAAGTGTGTAAAAGCAGTCAACGTACCGGGGGCAGGATCCAGAGGCACGGGCAGCCATGCATAACATTCCATAGCATCGAAGGGCTTCGTCAGGGTCATTGCAACATGCGCCGAGCGCTCGCCCGTTGATCATGTCCCGTTTGCCAATCTGACGCTCCAAAGCAAGCCACTGTCGTTCCCAGTCACCGTACCCCCTCACGACAAGACCACAATGGACCGCACCAAATGCGCGGCCCTGTACGCCTTTGCGCCGTGGCAGGCCTCCTTCCACGGCATCCGCAACATCTGTCGTCCTGGGAGGGCGGCGCTTCAACCACCGCTGCATAACTAGAATTCAAGCGAGGTAAGAGCATGTCAGGCAATCGTGGAGTGGTGTATCTCGGCGCCGGCAAGGTCGAGGTGCAGAAGATCGACTACCCGAAAATGCAGGACCCGCGTGGCAAGAAGATCGAGCACGGGGTGATCCTCAAGGTGGTCTCCACCAACATCTGCGGCTCCGACCAGCACATGGTCCGCGGCCGCACCACTGCCCAGGTCGGCCTGGTCCTGGGCCACGAAATCACCGGTGAAATCGTCGAGAAGGGCAGCGACGTCGAGCGCATGCAGATCGGCGATCTGGTCTCGGTGCCCTTCAACGTTGCCTGCGGCCGTTGCCGCTCCTGCAAGGAAATGCACACCGGCGTCTGCCTCACCGTCAACCCGGCCCGCGCCGGGGGTGCCTACGGCTATGTGGACATGGGCGACTGGACCGGCGGCCAGGCCGAATACGTGCTGGTGCCGTATGCCGACTTCAACCTGCTGAAACTGCCCGAGCGTGACAAGGCCATGGAAAAGATCCGTGACCTGACCTGCCTGTCCGACATCCTGCCGACCGGCTACCACGGCGCCGTGACCGCAGGCGTCGGCCCAGGTAGCACCGTCTACGTCGCCGGTGCCGGTCCGGTCGGCCTGGCCGCTGCCGCCTCGGCACGTCTGCTGGGCGCCGCCTGCGTGATCGTCGGCGACCTCAATCCGGCCCGTCTGGCCCACGCCAAGTCGCAAGGCTTCGAAGTGGTCGACCTGTCCAAGGACACCCCGCTGCACGAGCAGATCGTCGACATCCTCGGCGAGCCGGAAGTGGACTGCGCGGTCGATGCCGTCGGCTTCGAAGCCCGTGGCCATGGCCATGAAGGCGCCAAGCACGAAGCCCCGGCCACCGTGCTGAACTCGCTGATGCAGGTGACCCGCGTGGCCGGCAGCATCGGTATCCCGGGCCTGTACGTGACCGAAGACCCGGGCGCATCGGATGCCGCCGCCAAGATCGGCGCCCTGAGCATCCGCTTCGGCCTGGGCTGGGCCAAGTCGCACAGCTTCCACACCGGCCAGACCCCGACCATGAAGTACAACCGCCAGCTGATGCAGGCGATCATGTGGGACCGGATCAACATCGCCGAGGTGGTGGGCGTGCAGGTGATCAACCTCGACCAGGCGCCGGAAGGGTATGGCGAGTTCGATGCCGGTGTGCCGAAGAAGTTTGTGATCGACCCGCACAAAATGTGGGGCGCGGCGTAAGGTGCCGTGAGTCAGGAAGGTCCCTCGTGATGAGGGGCTTTCTTTTTCCAGACTTGAAAGTGACGCACCGGTATCGTTCTACAATTGCGGGCCTACCAGGGCTCTAATTGCGGGCCTCTCAGAGCTCTGCGGATGCCCTCGTTGATACGGGCGATCTCGTCTTCGGAATCTGATGCAGAAGATACAGAGTCAAAAGACGGCGACCTGTCGCGCTGAGCTGCCCGAAACTGTCTGTCGGCTTCGATATTGCGTATCAGCTGATCCCGCACCGGGGATTTGCCCTTGAAGGGGGTGAGGTCTATGGAAGGGCTTTTCACTAGAACTTCGTAAGAATGCCCAAGCGCAGGGCCAACGGTGCCTTCCTGTGCAGAGGCCAGTAGCAGTTCAGGTTGTTCCCGCGAACGCTTGATCTTGGTCATTGCGGGTTGGGTCATCTGTTTCAGGTGTTTGCTGGCTCGAGACAGCGCGGCGGCATCGGCCAAGCGGCTGTGCTTGATGATGTTCGCGAAGATATCCGGTTCCCTCAGCGCGGTGATCGTGGGTGTCGAGGGTGGGACTCTCAGGGCGGAGCTCGGCATGTGCCCACTGGGGTCCTGATTGTTCACCGGGTCGCCTGCACAGAACGCGTAGGGGTTGAGTCCGCCTTGCCCGAAGGGGCTCCAGTCATCGGGTGATTGAAAGCGCATCAAGCCCGGACTGTAGGAGCGATAGCCGCTGCCCAGCGGATAGCAGCCAGATGCACGCTCGAAGTGTTCGCCATTGAAGCCCAGTAGCCTGCGCGACGAAGGCAACCCGGGTTCATGCCCATAGGCGGAGTACCTGCGCGGCTCGTCTTCATCGGCTTCCTGCACCGACAGCACCGAACCTTTATCATCGATGGCGAGCAGGCCTGCCGACGTGCTGCCGGCCGTTTGCTGCTCGGCCAACGGCATGTCTGGGGTGCGGAGAATAATGCGACTGACGGCGCCTTGTTTCACGGTAACCAGCCTGTCGCCTTGATAGAAGAACAGCGAATTATTCTGTGCTTTGTTCATGATTCAAATCTCTTTACATGAAGGCGTTCATGAAAATTGTCTCAAGCCCATTCTGGACATCGTCAAAGCGTTGCGTGCTGGCAGGGCACCTTGGCCACCGCTTTCCGAGCTAAGATCAGTCAGGATCACGCATGGATTTCTGTGGGGACGCGACCCGGGGCGGGTAAGCAAAATCTTTCTTGTGCTCAGCATAGGACGGGAGTTGAGACACAACACGGACCTTGATTGGAATCCGAGCAGTGGATGGATGCCCGAACGCTCTATTCGCCGTAGACAGAAAATTGTCCAGACGGATCGACGTGATTTATCGGGTCGCCTGAGGAATAGGCGTAATAGTTGATGCCCCCTCAGCAAAGGGGGAGCGTGAGTCTGGCGAAAGGAATCGCAGCACGTTGGGTGAGTAATTGCGATGTCCGTTGCCCAGCAGATAACTGCCGAGGACAGCTAAATAGAAGTCGCCGTTAAACCCAGAAAGCGTTTCGCTTAATGATGTACTGGCGGCGTACCCGGATGCTGAGTAGGCCCGATTTTCGCCCTGGGACATAGGTAAACCCTCATCAAAACAAGTTGCGGTCTCGCTAACGGTTTCCAACGATGGTTGGGAGTATCGTGCAGTGACGGGCGCGTTACTACTGTCAAAAATGCTAGGCGACAGGTGCCGATGGCATACAGCCTGGTTAATGTCTCCCACACCAGCGTCATTGCGGGCTGACGCCCACTCCCACAGGTTGAGCGCCACACCTTAAAAAAAGCTACGGCTTTCTTTGCCCGCGAATTGAAGTGATCCACCAGCTGGGTTCACCAATTGCAACGCAAGGCCTACCCGGTGGTGCGTGTCTGCCGAGTACTGCGGATTAGTCGTTCGAGGTTCTACGAAGCCCGTCAGCAACACGCCAGGCCGCGTCCGGCCTGTCCGATCACTGCCCGGCTCAAGGCCATCTTCGAATCCACGGAGCGCTGCTACGCAAGCCGCCGCCTGCTCGGCGCACTGCGCAACGAGGGCATGGTCCTCGGCCGCTTCAAGGTCCGAGCCTCATGAAACAACAGGGCTTACACCCAGTCTGGAAGCGCACGTTTGTTCATACTACCAACAGCAAGCACAGTTACCCGGTCGCCCTGAACCTGCTCAACCGCCAATTCACGCCGGCAGGGGTCAATCAGTCCTGGGTGGCTGACATCACGTACATCCGTATCCGCAGCAGCTGGCTGTACCTGGTCGTGGTCATGGACCTGTTCTCGCGCAAGATCGTAGGTTGGGCGATGGCGCCGCACATGTGTGTCGACCTGGTGTGCAATGCCCTGCAACTGGCGATTGCGCAATGGCAGCCGCCATCGGGCCTGATTACCCACTCCGACCGCGGCAGCCAGCACGACGGCGTTGCCTACCAGAGCCTGCTGGCGCGGCATGGTATGCACTGCAGCATGAGTCGCAAGGGAAACTGTTGGGACCGTACGCCGACTTCAACCTGCTGAAACTGCCCGAGCGTGACAAGGCCATGGAGAAGATCCGTTACCTGACCTGCCTGTCCGACATCCTGCCCACCGGCTACCACGGGGCCGTGACCGCGGGCGTCGGCCCAGGCAGCACCGTCTACGTCGCCGGCGCCGGTCCGGTCGGCCTGGCCGCTGCCGCCTCGGCACGTCTGCTGGGCGCCGCCTGCGTGATCGTCGGCGACCTCAACCCGGCCCGTCTGGCCCACGCCAAGTCGCAAGGCTTCGAAGTGGTCGACCTGTCCAAGGACACCCCGCTGCACGAACAGATCGTCGACATCCTCGGCGAGCCGGAAGTGGACTGCGCGGTCGATGCCGTCGGCTTCGAGGCCCGTGGCCATGGCCATGAGGGCGCCAAGCACGAAGCCCCGGCCACCGTGCTGAACTCGCTGATGCAGGTGACCCGCGTGGCCGGCAGCATCGGTATCCCGGGCCTGTACGTGGCCGAAGACCCGGGCGCATCGGATGCCGCCGCCAAGATCGGCGCCCTGAGCATCCGCTTCGGCCTGGGCTGGGCCAAGTCGCACAGCTTCCACACCGGCCAGACCCCGACCATGAAGTACAACCGCCAGTTGATGCAGGCGATCATGTGGGACCGCATCAACATCGCCGAGGTGGTGGGCGTGCAGGTGATCAACCTGGACCAGGCGCCTGAAGGGTATGGCGAGTTCGATGCCGGCGTACCGAAGAAATTCGTGATCGACCCGCACAAGATGTGGGGCGCGGCGTGATGCCGTGAGGTGACGTCACGAAGAGCCCCTCGCATCGAGGGGCTTTTTCATGGCTGTTCGTCCGGGCTTTGCACGACGAGGATCGAGCCTTTGTCGTCGGTGGCCAGCAGACCGTTGGTTCGGGCGTCGTCGGCACTCAATTCAGCCAACGGTTGTTCCGCAGCGCGAAAGATAGCGCGATGCTGATCGCTCTGACTCACGGTGATCAGCTTGTGGCCCTGATAGAAGAAAAGCGAGTTGTTCGAGGCTTTGCGCATGGGTCGAGTCCCTGCCGTACTGAATAGGTGGAGGCTGCGTGAAACCTATTCTGAGCAACCCTGAAATTTTTGATACTGGCAGAAATGACAGTTCATCGCCTGTGGCAACACCTGTGGGGGCTAGCAGTGGCTTCGCTATGTAGGACTTCAACCAGCCTTGCCGAAGATTTCACCCGTAGCGATGTTTCGACTGATTTCAAAGCTTTGGTAGAGGCGCGATATACCGTGTGTTAAGGCCCCAATAAATCTCGGATAACGTCGCGGCGTTGTTGAATGTTCCGCAGGGTTTGATAGTAGGATTCAGGAACAGTAAGGTTCCGTCTTTCCATTGTTCTAATGTTGCGTCTAACATTTCGATAATGAGCGGTTTCTTCCTCAAGCTCCGTCCGATAGGCTGCAACTTGCTCTGGAGGGAGGCTGGTTTTTATTTGGGGCCTGGAAGGCAACGTTTCGTATTTCGGAGGCACAGGTGGTTTTACATGGCCGCCAGAAGGGGTATAGCTTGGGCCCACCACATACATGTGGCCTTTTGGTAGCCGTTTAGAGTAGTGTGGAAGGAGGCCTGGATCATAACTTGGTGGCGAGCCAGGCGATGAAAAAGCATAGGGGTCAGAAGGGTAGTAGGGTGGTGCATCCCTTTTAGAAGGTGTAATGACATGAGCTGGGCTATCGAGGTTCATCAGGATTTGTAAGCGCGTTTGAACTCTTTGATTAAAGCGCTTTGCGATCAAAGTGCTCACTCTGGAATGACCTGTAGGGTCAGTGTAATTGATAGGGTCACCCTTGTTATAAGTATAGGCGTTTAGACCGCCTATTCCAAATGGTGACAGGGTGTCTGGTGCACTATAACGCATCGAGATTGTGCTATACGATCTGTACCCTAAACCTAACATGTATAATCCTGTAAGCGGATCGGGGCGTTCACCATTAAATGCCAGCAAGGGTTGCCCTTTTGGGTAAGGCATCGCATAGCCATAGGCTGTGTAGCTGCGTGTTAGGTTCGTTTTCATTGAAAGGCACCGTGAAAGTCTAGGCGGAAGATAACAAGCATCAGTATTCCGGAAGAAGATTTGTGGCGCTACTGACAGAAATGTCAGGGGAAGTACCGCTGCGATGCACTCTTGTAGCCCGTTATGAGCCTGAAGGAAACTTCTGAAACTTCAGAAAACCTAGTCTAGCTCCCTGATGACAGGTTTTGGGGTTTTCAGCCTTCTGCAGCAATGGATTCTGTGTGGTTGCAAAGCGTTACGAACTCTCAGACGAAGCCTGGTCTATGGTGGCTGACCTATTCACTGAAAGCGCAATCGAGGCCGGCCACGCTTGAGCGATCGCTTGATGCTCGATGGTGTTCTTTGGATCCTGTGCTCAGGTGCCGCCTGGCGAGACATGCCTGAGCGATTCGGTCCCTGGTCCACGGTGTAGCAGCGATTCCGGACGTGGCGTAATCAAGACCCGTTCGACCAGACGCTCAGACGCTTGCATCTGAAACTCAATGATCAAGGCCTCATAGACGTGCAGGTCTGGATGATCGATTCGACCACTGTAAGCGCCACCTGAGCTTCCTCAGACGCGGGAGAGAACGTGGGCCTGAAGAACCCGCCGATTACGCTTTAGGCCGCAATCGCGGCGGACTGACCACCAAGATCCATATGCTGTGTGATGCCCAAGGTGTGCCGCTACGCTTCCTGCTCTCCGGCGGCCACGCCAGCGACATCGTTTATGCTCAGCCGCTTCTGGATGATGTCAGTATCCCTTCAAGTGGTCGCGGTCGTCCGCGCAAGCGATGCAGGTGGCTGCTTGCTGAAAAGGCTACGGCTGCCAAGCGCTGCGGCGCTACTGTGACGATTATCGAATGAAGTCGGTCATTCCACTGCGCTCGATGACGTGCAGACCCAGGCCTGGCTTGCCCCGGTTGTTTGACCGACCCAAGTACCGTAAACGCAACGCCATCGAGCGTATGTTTGGCTGGCTGAAAGAGAATCGCCGGATCGTCACGCACTTCGACAAGCTCGCAAAAAGCTACGCGGCCATGGTCTCACTGGCTTGTGCCATGCGGTGTTTGCGACCTCTTTTTCGTACAGAGCTTAGTGTCTGCATGTGGGCGCAATGGTGGATCGCTTCAGCTCATCCCGCAACTTACCAATACGTGCGTCCTTCTCCTTCCATAACTGGTTCACCCACCCCTGCACCTGTTGGCGAAACGCAGGGTCGCCCTCATATTCTCCACCCCACAGTGCTGAATCCAAAGGCCGCACCTGGATGTCCACGATTACCCGCCTAATACTGCCATTGAGCAGATCCCAGAACCCAGGCGCCCGATCACCGGGATATACAATGGTCACGTCTAACAGCGCATCCAGCTGCTCGCCCAGCGCGGCCAACACGAATGCCACGCCTCCCGCCTTGGGCTTGAGCAGGTAACGGTAAGGCGACTGCTGAGCCTGGTGTTTGGCCGGCGTGAAGCGCGTGCCTTCGAGGTAGTTGACCACGGTCACCGGCTGGCGCTTGAACAGCTCGCAGGCGGCCTTGGTGATTTCCAGGTCCTTGCCCTTGAGCTCGGGGTGCTTTTCCAGGAAGGCTTTGCTGTAGCGCTTCATGAACGGATAGTCCAAGCCCCACCAGGCCAGCCCCAGCAGGGGCACCCAGATCAGCTCCTTCTTCAGGAAGAACTTGAAGAACGGCGTACGGCGGTTGAGGCTTTCCATCAGCGCTGGGATATCCACCCAGCTCTGGTGGTTGCTGACGCACAGATAGGAGGTGTCCGGGCGCAGGTTGTCGATGCCGCGGATGTCCCAGCGAGTCGGGATGCACGCGGCGAAGATCCGCTTGTCGATCTCGGCCCAGGTCTCGGCCACCCACATGACCGCGCGCGAGGCCCAGTCGCGGCCGCGAGCCGGCAGCACCAGCTTGAGCACGGCGAAGCACAGCAAGGGGCAAATCAGTATTAGTGTGTTGAGCAACAGCAGGATGGCCACGAGGATGCCGGTGAACAGGCGACGCATAGGGAAACTCTTGTGGTCTGAGCAGGGAGCCATGATAAGCATGCCGCTGCGCCCCGCCAAATGCGTCGGGCCGGGCGGTGCGAACAAATGTTTCACATTGTGTTGGCTAGAGTCGCAGGCCGTTGCCAGGGATCGTTGAAACATCGACGTGCGCTTGGCGTCCAACCGGTACCGTCGAATCAGGAGCCTTGCCCGTGAAACCCATGCTTGCCTTGCTGTGCACCTTGTCCCTGCCTGTGATGGCGGCGGACCCCATGCTGTATGGGCGCTACGAACACATCGGCCTGCCGGAACTTGGCGAAACCCTCAAGGCCAAGATGGACACCGGTGCCTGGACCGCCTCGCTGTCGGCCAAGGACATCGAGCGTTTCAGCCGTAATGGCGATGACTGGGTACGTTTCCGCCTGGCGACCCCGGACGCGGACGACAAGGTCTACGAGCACAAGCTGGCGCGCATCAGCAAGATCAAGAGCCGGGCCGACGAGGATGACGAAGGCGAGGCGGCCGGCTTCGCCAAGCGGCCGGTGATCGACCTGGACCTGTGCCTGGGCAACGTCAAGCGCACTGTCGAGGTGAATCTCACCGACCGCAGCAGCTTCGACTACCCATTGCTGATCGGCGCCAAGGCCCTGCGCGAGTTCAAGGCGGCCATCGACCCGGCACAGCGTTACACTGCGGACAAGCCGGACTGCTGAGGGCGAGGGGCTGCAAGTCGTAAGTTACAAGCTACAAGCTACAAGCTACAAGCTACAAGCTACAAGCTACAAGCTACAAGCTACAAGCTAGAAGCTAGAAGCTAGAAGCTAGAAGCTAGAAGCTAGAAGCCGTAACCAGTAGGATTCAGCGTACATCCATGCGCCACACTCCTGCTTGCAGCTTGCAGCTTGCAGCTTGCAGCTTGCAGCTTGCAGCTTGCAGCCCGCCACTCGAGACCCCCATGCCCCACATCCTCATCGTCGAAGACGAAGCCGCCATCGCCGACACGCTGGTCTACGCCCTGCAGGCCGACGGTCACAGCACCGACTGGGTCACCCTGGGTGGCGCGGCGCTCGAGCGGCTGCGTCTGCAGCCGGCGGACCTAGTGATTCTCGACATCGGGCTGCCCGACATCAGCGGATTCGAGACGTGTCGGCAGTTGCGTCGGTTCTCCGAGGTGCCGGTGATGTTCCTCAGCGCGCGCGATGGCGAGATCGATCGGGTGGTGGGGCTGGAGATCGGCGCCGACGATTATGTCGTCAAGCCGTTCAGTCCGCGTGAAGTGACGGCGCGGGTACGGGCGATTCTCAAGCGCATGGCGCCACGGATCGAGCCTGTGGAAGCGGCCACCCCATTCCAGGTGGACACCGTGCGCATGCTGATCCACTACCGCGGCCAGCCGCTGTCGCTGACGCGCCATGAGTTTCGCCTGCTGCACACTCTGCTGGCGCAACCGCAGCGAGTGTTCAGCCGCGAGCAACTGCTCGACGCGCTCGGGGTCGCCTCCGATGTCGGCTACGAACGGACCATCGACAGCCATATCAAGAGCCTGCGTGCCAAGCTGCGCCAGGTCGCCGTGCACGTCGAGCCGATCCAGACCCACCGCGGGCTGGGCTACAGCTACAGCCCGGATCAGGCCTGATGCGCTTAGGCATCCGGATTTTCCTGGTGTACTTCCTGTTCGTCGGCCTGGCCGGCTACTTCCTGCTCAATACCGTGCGCGAGCAGATCCGTCCGGTGGTGCGCCAGTCCTCCGAGGAAACCCTGGTGGACACCGCCAACCTGCTGGCGGAAATCCTGCACGATGACGTCAAGGCCGGCACCCTGGGCCAGAGTCGCCTGCCCGAGGTGCTCAAGGCCTATGGCCTGCGCAGCCCCGGCGCGCGGATCTGGGGGCTGGAAAAACATCAGGTCAGCCACCGGATCTACGTCACCGATGCCCAGGGCATCGTGCTGCTCGACTCCAGCGGCCAGGCGCTCGGGCAGGACTACTCGCGCTGGAATGATGTCTACCTGACCTTGCGCGGGCAGTACGGTGCGCGTTCCACGCGCAGCGTCGAGGCGGACGAGAGCACCTCGGTGATGCACGTGGCGGCGCCGATCCTGGATCAAGGCCACATCATCGGTGTGGTCACCGTGGCCAAGCCCAACAGCTCCCTGCAACCGTACATCGATCGTTCCGAACGGCGGCTGCTGACCCTTGGGCTGGGCGTGATCGTCATGGGCCTGCTGGTCGGGGCGGCCTTGTCCTGGTGGCTGGCGCGTTCCCTGCGCAAGCTGGCCCGTTACGCCCAGGCGGTCAGCGAAGGCGAACGGGCCGCGCTGCCATTCTACAAGGGGGGTGAGCTGGCGCACCTGGCCGGTGCCGTCGAGCGTATGCGCACGCAGCTCGAAGGCAAGGCGTACGTCGAGCGTTACGTCCACACCCTGACCCATGAGCTGAAAAGCCCGCTGGCCGCGATCCGCGGTGCGGCGGAGCTGTTGCAGGGGGAGATGCCGGCCGAGCAGCGGGCGAAGTTCGCTGCCAACGTCGAGCGCGAGAGCGAGCGCGTGCAGCAGATGATCGAGCGCCTGCTCGACCTGGCCAAGGTCGAGCAGATGCAGGCGTTGGACGACGAGCAGCACGTGGACATCGCGGCACTGGTCGATGAGCTGCTGATGGCCCAGGCGGCCCGCTTGGCGGCTGGAGACCTCCAGGTGCACCAGCATATACCGGCGTGCCGGTTACTGTGCGATCCCTTCCTGATGCGTCAGGCCCTGGCCAACTTGCTGGACAACGCCCTGGATTTCACGCCCTCCGGTGGCGCCCTGACGTTCGACCTGACGCAGCAGGGCGAGCAGGTGGCGCTGAGTGTGTTCAATCAGGGAGAGGCAATCCCTGACTACGCCATCGACCGGGTCGCCGAGCGCTTCTACTCGCTGCCCCGTCCTGGGACCGGACGCAAGAGCACGGGCCTGGGGCTGAACTTCGTGGCCGAGGTGATGCACCTGCATGGCGGTGCCCTGGCCGTGGACAATGTCGAGGGCGGGGTACGTGTTCAGCTGTGGTTGCCAGCACGACGCTTCGGCCGGGCCTTCGAAGGCTGACGCGCCCTGCAACTTCACACACTCTCCACACAGCCTCCTCGAAGCGTCCACACGGCCTGCGCAGACTGCCTCCACTGACCCAGGAGGCCCCATGAACAAGACCCTTGCTTTCAAGCTCGGCACCATTGCCCTGCTGACGCTGCTGTTGCTGATCCCGCTGCTCATGATCGATGGCCTGATCGGCGAACGTCAGCGCCTGCGCGACGACGTGGTGCAGAACATCGCCCAGAGCGCCAGCTTCGACCAACGCATCAGCGGCCCGTTGCTGGTCGTGCCGTACCGCAAGCTCCAACGCCGCTGGATCGAGAAGGACGGTCAGCGTGTGCAGGACGTCAGCACGGTCGCCGGGCAGCTCTACTTTCTGCCCGAGACCTTCGCCGCCGACCTGAACGTGGACACGGAACAGCGAGCCCGTGGTATCTACCAGGCGCGACTGTTCCATGCCAAAGGGCACTTGGGCGGCAGCTTCCGGTTGCCAACGCGCTGGGGCATCGACAAGGACTACGAGGACTACCACTTCGACACCCCGCGTCTGGTGGTCGGCATCAGCGACATTCGCGGGATCGAGAACGCCCTGCAACTCACCGTCGACGGCACGTCCCGGACGTTCGAAGCCGGCACCGGGTTGGACTGGCTGCGTGACGGTGTGCAAGTGGCCTTGCCCCAGTTCGAGGATCCGGTCGCCCGTGAGTTCGAGTACGGTTTCGACCTGGCGTTGCAGGGCACGGGGCAGTTACAGCTCTTGCCGGTAGGGCGCACCAGTCGTGTCGACCTGCAGGCCAGTTGGCCGCACCCAAGCTTCATCGGCAGCTACCTGCCCAATCGGCATACGATCGACGATCAAGGCTTCACCGCGCATTGGCAGACGTCGTTCTTCGCCACCAACCTCGAAGACGCCTTGCAGCAGTGTGCCACGGGCGGGCAGTGCGAGGCCTTCGGCGAGCGTACCTTCGGCGTGAGCTTCGTCGACCCGGTCGACCAGTACCTGAAGAGCGAACGCGCCATCAAGTACGCCCTGCTGTTCATCGCCCTGACCTTCGCCGGCTTCTTCCTGTTCGAGGTGCTCAGGAATCTCAGCGTGCACCCGGTGCAGTACATCCTGGTCGGCACGGCCCTGGCCTTCTTCTACCTGCTGCTGTTGTCGCTGTCCGAACACCTGGGGTTCGGGCTGGCGTACGGCCTGTCGGCGACGGCCTGCGTGGCGTTGATCGGGTTCTACCTGAGCCATGTGTTGCACAGCGCGGCCCGCGGCGTCGGCTTTGCGGCAGGGTTGGCAACGCTGTACGCCCTGCTTTACGGGCTGCTCAGTGCCGAGGATTACGCCCTGCTGATGGGGTCGTTGCTATGTTTCGGGTTGCTGGGGGTGTTCATGGTTCTCACGCGCCGGCTCGACTGGGCGCGGGTAGGGCGGCCGGCATGAGGGAGGATAAAGCGATCGGGCGTTGGCTGGCGCAGCGGGTTGGGCAGTTGTTCGGTACGACGCCGCAGCTACACGCTACACGCAAGGGGACTTAGCGACTTGCGCGACAAGCGTCCGGTCCGGCGGCGCCTGCATCGCGGGCAAGCCCGCTTCCACAGAGGGCTGTGCCAGCCCGACAAATGGGCGTTGCGAGCGACCGACCCATCGAGCTGAAACGTGCCCTGGCACAGGGCCTGTGGGAGCGGGCTTGCCCGCGATGCAGACGCTGAGGACGGAACAGTGCCCTCAGACCGTCGGCATCGTGGCAAGCATGGACGGCCGTTTCGCAACCTCGGCATACCAGGCCGCCAGCCCCGGTTGTCGCTCGCGCCAGCCGAACCCAGGCTGGCGCAGATCCAGGTAGCCCAGGGCACAGGCCACACCAATGGCAGCGATGTCGAACACCGAAGCCAGCTCCGCCAGATGTGCCTGCTCGAGGTCGGCCAACGCGCGCTGGATCTTCTGCGTCTGCGCCTCCACCCAGCCGTCCCAGCGCTTGTCCTCCGGGCGCAGGAAGGTCTCGTAGCGGGTCGACACCGCCGCATCCAGGATCCCATCGGCCTGGGACGCCAGGGTCAGCCGCCGCCAACGGGCGGCGCCTTCGCGCGGGATCAGCGGGTGGCCGACATGCTGCTGGTCCAGGTATTCGCAGATCACCCGGCTGTCGTGCAGCACGATGCCGTCGGCCAGGCGCAAGGCCGGGATCTTGCCGAGCGGGTTGCCCTGATTGAGCGCTTCGTCACCACTGACCGGGCTGATGTTCACGCCTTGCAGGGTGACCCGGTCCTGCTGTCCGGTCTCGTGCAGCAGGACCCTAACCTTGCGCACGAACGGTGACAGCGGGGAGTGGAACAGGGTCATGTCGCTCATGGCCGAGCCCTCAGTTGCCTTGCAGGCTGGGCGGCAGGCATACGCCGGTGCCGCCGATGCCGCAGTAGCCATTGGGGTTCTTGGCCAGGTACTGCTGGTGGTAGGCCTCGGCGAAGTACACGGTCGGTGCCTGGTCGATCTCGGTGGTGATGTCGCCAAAGCCGGCCTTGTCCAGCTCGGCCTGGTACTCGGCCTTGCTGGCCTGGGCCTGTTCCAGCTGTTCGGGGCTGGTGCAGTAGATCACCGAGCGGTACTGGGTGCCCACATCATTGCCCTGGCGCATGCCCTGGGTCGGGTTGTGCAGCTCCCAGAACATCGCCAGCAACTCGCGGTAGCTGACCTTGGCCTTGTCGAACACCACCAGCACCACTTCGGTATGGCCGGTCAGGCCCGAGCAGACTTCTTCGTAGGTCGGGTTCGGGGTGAAGCCGCCCGCATAGCCCACGACCGTACTGACCACGCCGTCACGCTGCCAGAAGCGGCGCTCGGCACCCCAGAAGCAGCCCAGGCCGAAGATGGCGAAGTCGACGTCCTCGAAGAACGGGCCGAGCAGGGGCGTGTCCTTGAACACGTAATGGAACTCAGGCAGGGTCATCGGCGTTTCGCGGCCAGGGAGCGCCTGTTCCGCGGTAGGCAGGACGTTTTTGTTCACCAGGATTTCAGAACGCAGGACCATGGCCGTACCTCTTGAGTCGGTCGAAAGGGAAGATCCCTAGTGTGCCCGAGAGTCGCGCGGCTGTCAGGTCGCCGGGCCACGCGGGTAGCGTGCGAGGCGCTCGACCAGCTCGCGGCCCGGAATCGGCTTGTCGAACAGGTAGCCCTGGCCGACGTCGCAGCGGTGACGGCGCAAGAAGGCCAGTTGCTGCGCCGTCTCGATACCCTCGGCCACGACCTTGAGCTTGAGGTTGTGGGCCATGGCGATCACCGCCGAGGTGATTTCCATGTCGTCCTGATTGTCCGGGATCTCGCTGATGAAGCTGCGGTCGATCTTGAGGATGTCGATCGGGAATTTCTTCAGGTAGCTCAGCGACGAATACCCGGTGCCGAAGTCGTCCATCGCCAGGCTCAGCCCCAGCTCCTTGAGCTGTTCGAGTTGGCGTCGGGTGTCGTCGGTGGCCTCCAGCAGCAGGCCTTCGGTCAGTTCCAGCTCCAGCAGGTGAGGCGGCAGGGCCTGCTCCTGGAGGATGCCCGCGATCGAGCTGACCAGCTCGGGATCGGAAAACTGCTTGGGCGAGAGGTTGATGGCCACGTGCAGGTCGCCCAGGCCAGCGGCGCTCAGGCGCTTGCTCATGGCGCAGGACTCGCGCACCACCCATTTGCCGATGGGGATGATCAGGCCGGTCTCCTCGGCCACGCTGATGAACTGGTCCGGGCGAATCATGCCGCGCTCCGGGTGGTTCCAGCGCAGCAAGGCTTCCAGCCCCAGCAGGCGGCCGCTGCGCAGGCACAGCTTGGGCTGGTAGAAGACGTCCAGTTCGTCCTGGGTCAGGGCGCGGCGCAGGTTGTTCTCGACGAACAGCTTGTAGCTGGCCTCGGCGTTGAGTACCTCGGTGAACACCTGCACCTGATGCTTGCCGTTGGCCTTGGCCTTGTGCAGGGCCAGGCCGGCGTTCTTCATCAGGGTCTGGGGGTCGCGCCCATGCAGCGGCGCGCAGGCCAGGCCGACCGAAGCGGTGACGTTGATCAGCTGGTTGTCCACGAACATCGGCTTGTCGAGGGTCTGCAGCAGGCGCTGAGCGATGTACTGGCCGTCTTCCAGGGCTGTGTCGTCGAGCAGCACGGCGAACTCGTTGCTGGCGAAGCGCGCCAGGCAACCACTGGTGTCCAGGCTGTTGCGCAGGCGCCGTGCCAGGCTGACCAGCAACTTGTCACCCGCATGATGGCCAAGGCTGTCATTGATGCGCTTGAAGTTGTCGATGTCCACGAACAGCAGGCAGATCAGGCTGTCGCCATCGCGCGCGAAGCGTTCGTCGAGGCAGCGGATGAAGGCCGGGCGGTTGCCCAGGTTGGTGAGGTTGTCGGTGTAGGCCAGACGCTCGATGCGCTGCTGGGCCAGCTTGCCCTGGGTGATGTCTTCATAGATGCCGATGTAGTGGGTCAGCTCGCGGTTGTCGCCATAGACCTTGGAGATCGACAACTGACCCCAGTAGGGCTCCAGGCTCTTGCGCCGGCTTTTGAACTCGCCCTGCCAGCTGTTGCCGATGGCCAGGGTGGACGAGGAGTCGAACAGCAGCTCGCTGAGGTTTTCCAGCGCCGGCAACTCGGCCAGGTGATGGCCTTGCACTTCTTCGGTGCTGTACTGCGTGATGGCCGTGAAGCTCGGGTTCACGTACTCGACCACGCCTTTGCGATTGACCAGCAGAAAGGCGCTGGCGCTCTGCTCGACCGCACGTTGGAAGAGTTGCAGCGCACTGGCCGCCGTGCGCCGGTTCTGACTGGTGATGACCTGAGCGACCTGGTCGGCCAGCTCACCGGCGAAGGCGATCTCGTCGGCCTGCCAGGTACGCGGGCCGCGGGTCTGCTCCAGGCACAGCACGCCCACCACCTGGCCGTCGATGCGAATGCCGGCGTCCAGCAAGGCGTTGTTGCCGGTGGCGTACAAGTCATCGACCAGGTCCCGCGTGCGCGGGTCGTGGCTGGCATTGTGCGCATCGATGGCACGGCTGGCGTGCAGGGCGTCGAGGTAGTCGGGGAAGCCGGCGATATCGAGCGGTTCCGGCAGCAGGTGTCGCTGCTCGGCCTGATGCCAGGACGAAATCGGTTCCAGCCGCTGATCCACCAGATGCCACAGGCTGGCGCGGTCGACCCGGTAGATCTCGCAGGCACTGCGCGTGATCAGCTCGGCGGCTTCGAGCAAGGAATTGCCTGCGCTGTAGCGCTGGCGTGCCAGGCGCAGGATCAGACTCTGCTGGGCCTGCACCCGTTCGAGGTGCTCGAGCTGCTCTTGCTGCACGTTCTGGTTGGCCAGCAAGGCTTGTTCCAGGCGCGTGTTGCGGCTTTCCAGGTCGAGCGCGTCGAGGGCTGGGTCGGCGACCTGCCCTTCGTCGAGCAGGGTCAGGTAGCCCCGCAGCATCTGCCGAGTCGCCTGGCGGAACGCTTCGCCCGCTTCCAGCACGCGCAACGTCCTGTCGTCCAGATGCAGGGTGTAGCGCACCTGGTAATGAGGACGCTGCGCCAGTTGCAGCTGGATCTCGTCGTGCAGCCGGTAACGGGCTTCGGGCTCCATCAGGCTGGCGAAGGGCGAGCCGACCAGCGCGCACAATTCGGCGGCAGGCTGGCCCAGGGTGCGTTCGCACGCTGGGTCGAGGTACAGGAGCGCCCAACTGGCTTCGTTGAGCCGCTCGAAACGCAGCATGCCGAGCCGGGAAGGCACGGGCAATTGCGTGACGACCTCGGCCACCACGCGGCTGATGGCATCGGGTTGGCTTTTCATCGAAGACTCGCTCGGACAAGGCAATGGGCGCGGAATGCGGTTCATCGACGGCGCGTTCAGCAAGGTTGCATCATGCTCCATGGGCTGGCAAGCGGCCATAGGAGCCTATAGGCAGTTTATCGGTCGAACACGGGAAGTCTGAAGGGTGCAGGCGAGGCAGGCGGGCAAGCGCGGCCCGAGAGGGGGGAGGTGCGGTCCAGAGGACCCGTCCACCTCCGCGAGCCCCGTACGTGGCAGGGCAGCGGTGTGAAACGTCAACGCCGCTGCCCAGGGCATGAGCAGCGGCGAGGCAGGTTACAGCAGCAGCGTGCGGATGTCCGCCAGCAGGTCACCCAGGCGCTTGGTGAAGCGTGCGGCGGCGGCGCCGTTGATCACACGGTGATCGTAGGACAGCGACAGCGGCAGCATCAGCTTGGGCTGGAAGGCCTTGCCGTCCCAGACCGGCTGCAGGGTGGCCTTGGACACCCCCAGGATCGCCACTTCCGGCGCGTTGACGATCGGCGTGAAGCCGGTGCCGCCAATGTGCCCGAGGCTGGAGATCGTGAAGCAGGCACCCTGCATGTCGTCGGCCGCCAGCTTCTTGGTACGGGCCTTTTCGGCCAGTGCCGCCGCTTCGCCCGCCAGTTGCAGCAGGCTCTTCTGGTCGACGTTCTTGATCACCGGGACCAGCAGACCATCCGGGGTGTCCACGGCGAAGCCGATGTTGACGTACTTCTTGCGGATGATCGCCTTGCCGCTCGGGGCCAGGGAACTGTTGAAGTCCGGCAGTTCCTTGAGCAGGTGGGCACAGGCCTTGAGCAGCAGCGGCAGCACGGTGAGCTTGACGCCGGCCTTCTCGGCCACGGCCTTCTGCGCCACGCGGAAGGCTTCGAGCTCGGTGATGTCGGCCGAGTCGAACTGGGTCACGTGCGGCACGTTCAGCCAGCTGCGGTGCAGGTTGGCGGCACCGACCTGCATCAGGCGGGTCAGAGCGACTTCCTCGACTTCGCCGAAGCGGCTGAAATCGACGGCCGGGATCGGCGGAATGCCTGCACCACCGGTCGCGCCCGCAGCAGCCGGCGCTTCCTTGGCCTTCTGCATCATGGACTTGACGTACGCCTGTACGTCTTCCTTGAGGATGCGGCCGTGCGGACCCGAGGCGCTGACGGCGCCCAGCTCGACGCCGAATTCACGGGCCAGCTGGCGTACTGCCGGGCCGGCATGGACCTTGGCGTTGTTGCCAGCAGCGGGCGCGGCATGCGCAGCAGCCGGTTTCTCGGCAGCCGGCGCAGGGGCGGCGGCCTTTTCAGGCGCGGCGGCTGGCGCAGGTGCCTCGGCCTTGGCCGGGGCCGGCTTCTCGGCCGCCTGCGCTGGCGCGGCGCCAGCGATCTTGAGCTTGAGGATCAGATCGCCCGTGCCGACTTCGTCGTCGAGCTTGGCGATCACTTCCTCGACCACGCCAGCGGCCGGAGACGGGATCTCCATGGAGGCCTTGTCGGACTCCAGGGTGATCAGCGACTGGTCGGCTTCGACGCTGTCGCCGGCCTTGACCAGCATCTCGATGATCTTGGCCTTGCCCGACGAGCCGATGTCCGGCACGTGGATGTCCTGCACGCTGGTACCCGCGGCAGGCGCAGGTTCAGCGGCAGCCGGCTGAGCCGGGGCGGCGGGCTTTTCTTCGGCAGCTGGCGCGGGGGCCGGCTTGTCCTCGGCGGCCGGCGCCTCGGACGCCGCGTCGGCGCCCTCGGCTTCCAGTTCCAGCAGTTCGTCGCCTTCCTTGAGGGTGTCGCCCAGCTTCACCTTCAGGGACTTGATCACACCGGCCTTGGGGGCCGGAATTTCCATGGAAGCCTTGTCGGATTCCAGGGTCAGCAGGCTCTGGTCAGCCTCGATGCGATCGCCGACCTTGACGAACAGCTCGATGACTTCACCTTCACCGCTGCCGATGTCAGGTACGCGAATGAGTTCGCTCACAAAAAATCTCCTCAGCAGTCCAGTGGGTTGCGCTTGTCCGGGTCGATACCGAACTTGGTGATGGCCTCGGCCACCACGCTCGGTTCGATCTCGCCGCGATCGGCCAAGGCTTCCAGGGCGGCCAGCACCACGAAGTGACGGTCGACTTCGAAGAAGTGACGCAGCTTCTTGCGGCTGTCGCTGCGACCGAAGCCGTCGGTGCCCAGCACCTTGAATTCCTGGCTCGGTACCCACTGGCGAATCTGTTCGGCGAACAGCTTCATGTAGTCGGTGGAGGCGATGACCGGGCCCTTGCGGCCGCCCAGGCACTGCTCGACGTAGGTCTTCTGCGGGGTCTGGCCCGGCTTGAGACGGTTGGCGCGTTCCACGGCCAGGCCGTCACGACGCAGTTCGTTGAAGCTGGTGACGCTCCAGACGTCGGCACCGACGTTGTACTCCTCGCGCAGGATCTTGGCCGCTTCGCGGACTTCGCGCAGGATGGTGCCCGAACCCAGCAGCTGCACGTGGTGCGCGGCTTCGCGGGTGTCTTCCTCGAGCAGGTACATGCCCTTGACGATGCCTTCCTCGGCACCGGCCGGAATGGCAGGCTGCTGGTAGGACTCGTTCATCACGGTGATGTAGTAGAAGACGTCCTGTTGCTCTTCGGTCATCTTCTTCATGCCGTCCTGGATGATCACCGCCAGCTCGTAGCCGTAGGTCGGATCATAGGTGCGGCAGTTCGGGATGGTCGCGGCCAGCATGTGGCTGTGACCGTCTTCGTGCTGCAGGCCTTCACCGTTGAGGGTGGTACGGCCGGCGGTGCCGCCGATCAGGAAGCCACGGGTACGGCTGTCGCCAGCGGCCCAGGCCAGGTCGCCGATACGCTGGAAGCCGAACATCGAGTAGAAGATGTAGAACGGCAGCATCGGCTGGTTGTGGCTGCTGTACGAGGTACCGGCGGCGATGAACGACGACATGGCGCCGGCTTCGTTGATGCCTTCCTCGAGGATCTGGCCCTTCTTGTCCTCGCGGTAGAACATGACCTGGTCCTTGTCGACCGGATCGTACAGCTGGCCCACGGAGGAGTAGATGCCCAGCTGGCGGAACATGCCTTCCATGCCGAAGGTACGCGCTTCGTCAGGGATGATCGGCACGATACGCTGACCGATCTCCTTGTCCTTGACCAGCTGTGCGAGGATCCGCACGAAGGCCATGGTGGTGGAGATTTCACGGTCGCCCGAGCCGTCGAGGATGGCCTTGAGGGTATCCAGCGGCGGCGTCGGGATGCTGAAGCTCTTGGCGCGGCGCTGAGGCACGAAGCCACCCAGGGCTTCGCGACGCTTGGCCAGGTACTTGGCCTCGGCGCTGTCGGCTTCCGGACGGAAGAACGGCAGGTTCTCGAGGTCGGCATCCTTCACCGGAATGTCGAAGCGGTCGCGGAATTTGCGCAGGCTGTCGACGTCGACCTTCTTGGTGTTGTGCGCGGTGTTCTTGGCTTCGCCTGCACCGGTACCGTACCCCTTGATGGTCTTGGCCAGGATGACGGTGGGCTGTTCCTTGTGGTTGACCGCCTGGTGATAGGCTGCATAGACCTTGTACGGGTCGTGGCCACCGCGGTTGAGCTTCCACACTTCCTCGTCGGACAGGTCTTCGACCATGGCCTTGAGTTCGGGCGTGTTGAAGAAGTGCTCACGGACGAACGCGCCGTCCTTGGCCTTGTAGTTCTGGTACTCGCCGTCGATGACTTCGTCCATGCGACGCTGCAGGGCACCGTTGGTGTCCTTGGCCAGCAGGGGGTCCCAGAAACGGCCCCAGACGACCTTGTTGACGTTCCAGCCACCGCCACGGAACACGCCTTCGAGTTCCTGGATGATCTTGCCGTTGCCGCGCACCGGGCCGTCCAGACGCTGCAGGTTGCAGTTGATCACGAAGATCAGGTTGTCCAGCTTCTCGCGGCCGGCCAGGGAAATGGCGCCCAGGGATTCCGGCTCGTCGCACTCGCCGTCGCCCATGAAGCACCAGACCTTCTGTTTGCCGGCCGGGATGAAGCCGCGTGCTTCCAGGTACTTCATGAAGCGGGCCTGGTAGATCGCCTGGATCGGGCCCAGACCCATGGACACAGTCGGGAACTGCCAGAAGTCCGGCATCAGCCACGGGTGCGGGTACGACGACAGGCCGTTGCCGTCCACTTCCTGGCGGAAGTTGTTCATCTGGTCTTCGCTGATGCGGCCTTCGAGGAAGGCACGGGCGTAGATGCCCGGCGAGGCGTGACCTTGATAGAAGATCAGGTCGCCGCCATGTTCTTCGGTCGGGGCCTGGAAGAAGTAGTTGAAGCCGATGTCGTACAGCGTCGCGCTGGAGGCGAAGCTCGAAATGTGACCACCCAGGTCCGAATCTTTCAGGTTGGTGCGCATGACCATGGCCAGGGCGTTCCAACGTACCATCGAGCGGATGCGGCGTTCCATGAACAGGTCGCCAGGCATGCGCGCTTCGTGAGTGACAGGGATGGTGTTGCGGTATGGCGTGGTGATGGCATACGGCAGCTGCGAACCACTACGGGTGGCCAGCTCGCCCATGCGGGTCATCAGGTAGTGAGCGCGGTCTTCGCCTTCTTTGTCGATGACCGACTCCAAGGCATCCAGCCATTCCTGGGTTTCGACGGGATCGAGGTCTTGCATGGCTTGCTCCAGGGCGGAAAGGCAACCAGAATCGATTGCCTGAGTTTGCGACTGGCCTTTTGGGCAGACGTCGTGAATTCTTGGGGCGCCGTGCAGTGCGCCGGCGTCGTGTAGTTTTACTACAAACGGCCATGTATTTCATGCTTTTGCGCCGAAGGAGGGGCAGTGGCGCGACAAACGCGTGGCTTCTGGCCACTTCACGCGTTGTGAACTAAAACGATACCGCTAAGAAAAAATAGCCGAATACCAAAAAATACTTCGCTCTTATTGCCGTAAAGTCTTTGGCGAAGCTATTTGATGCTTTTGTACGACAGTCCGATCATCGGTCGGACGGCCGCATCTGCCGCTACGTGTTTTCACACGCCGATCAAGGATAGCCCATGCGCCTGCCTTTGCCGCCTCACCTCCCTGCCATCCTCCAGCCTTTGGTCGTTCGCAATCGACAGGCATGGGATGACGCGCTGGCCGCCCATCCCGAGGCGTCAGACCACGCCTTCAGCGAGGAACGACGTCGCCAGTTCGACCAGGTCGCGGCCGCCAGCGAGTTCGTGCTCGACCAGAGCCTGCGTGAGCCGGGCATGGTTTGCGAACTGCTCGCCAGCGGCGAACTGGAACGCGCCCTGGCCCCTGGCGAGCTGCGCGCGCGCATTGCCGCCGCGGTGGCGGCAGCGGACAGTGAAGATGCCCTGGCGCGCCAGCTACGCCGCGAGCGTAATCGCCAGCAGGTGCGCATCATCTGGCGCGACATCACCCGCCAAGCCGATCTGGCGCAGACCTGCCGCGACCTGTCCGACCTGGCCGATGCCTCGATCGACCAGGCCTACCACTGGTTGTACCCGCGTCACTGTCAGCAGTTCGGCACCCCGATCGGCCGCAGCGGCGCGCCCCAGCACATGGTCGTGCTGGGGATGGGCAAGCTCGGCGCCGTGGAGCTGAACCTGTCCTCCGACATCGACCTGATCTTCGCCTTCCCCGAAGGCGGGGAGACCGAGGGCGTCAAGCGCCCGCTGGACAACCAGGAATTCTTCACTCGCCTGGGGCAGCGCCTGATCAAGGCACTCGACCCGGTCACCGTCGACGGCTTCGTGTTCCGCGTCGACATGCGCCTGCGGCCCTATGGTTCGGCAGGTGCCCTGGTCCTGAGCTTCAATGCCCTGGAACACTACTATCAGGACCAGGGCCGCGACTGGGAACGCTACGCCATGATCAAGGCCCGCGTGGTGGCGGGCGACCAGGACAGCGGCGCGCAACTGCAGGCGATGCTGCGGCCGTTCGTCTACCGCCGCTACCTGGACTTCTCGGCCATCGAGGCGCTGCGCACCATGAAGCAGCTGATCCAGCAGGAGGTGCGGCGCAAGGGCATGGCCGACAATATCAAGCTGGGGGCCGGTGGCATCCGCGAGGTGGAGTTCATCGCCCAGGCCTTCCAGTTGATCCATGGCGGCCGCGACCTGAGCCTGCAGCAGCGACCGCTGCTCAAGGTGCTGGCCACGCTCGAAGACCAAGGCTACCTGCCGCCGGCGGTCGTGGCCGAGCTGCGTGACGGGTACGCCTTCCTGCGCTATACCGAGCACGCCATCCAGGCCATCGCCGACCGCCAGACCCAGATGCTGCCGGAGGATGAAACGGGGCGCGCTCGGGTCGCCTATATGCTCGGTTTCGACGACTGGGAAGCGTTCCATGCGCAGCTCATGCACTGGCGCGGCCGCATCGACTGGCACTTCCGCCAGGTGATCGCCGACCCCGACGAGGACGAGGCCGAGGGCGAGCTGGTGGTCGGGGGCGAGTGGTCGCCGCTGTGGGAGCAGGTCCAGGATGAAGAGGCGGCCAGTCGCCAGCTGCACGAAGCCGGCTTCGGCCGTCCCGATGAGGCCCTGCGGCGCCTGGCCGGCTTGCGCGCCAGCCCTTCGTTGCGCTCGATGCAGCGCATCGGTCGCGAACGCCTCGACGCCTTCATCCCGCGCCTGCTGGCCCAGGCCGTGGAGCACGCCGACCCGGACCTGGTGCTTGAGCGTGTACTGCCGCTGGTGGAGGCCGTGGCGCGACGCTCGGCCTATCTGGTGCTACTGACGGAAAACCCTGGGGCCCTGCGCCGCCTGCTGACCCTGTGCGCGGCCAGCCCGTGGATCGCCGAGCAGATCGCTCGTTACCCGCTGTTGCTCGACGAGCTGCTCAACGAAGGACGGCTGTTCAGCCCGCCCCTGGCGCCCGAACTGGCCTCGGAGCTGCGCGAGCGGTTGACGCGCATTCCCGAGGACGACCTGGAGCAGCAGATGGAAGCCCTGCGGCATTTCAAGCTGGCCCACAACCTGCGCGTGGCCGCCTCGGAAATCACCGGTCACCTGCCGCTGATGAAGGTCAGCGACTACCTGACCTGGCTGGCCGAAGCGATCCTCGACCAGGTGCTGGCCCTGGCCTGGCGCCAGACCGTGGCTCGCCACGGACAGCCCAAGCGTCTCGACGGCAGCCTGTGCGACCCAGGGTTCATCATCGTGGGCTACGGCAAGGTCGGGGGAATCGAACTAGGGCACGGCTCGGACCTGGACCTGGTGTTCATCCACGACGGCGACCCGCAGGCCGAAACCGACGGTGCCAAGCCGATCGATGGCGCGCAGTTCTTCACCCGGCTCGGGCAGCGCATCATCCACCTGCTGACCACCCACACCGCCTCCGGCCAGCTCTACGACGTCGACATGCGCCTGCGCCCGTCGGGCGCGTCTGGCCTGCTGGTCAGTTCGCTGGGGGCGTTCGAGCGCTACCAGCAGAAGGAGGCCTGGACCTGGGAGCACCAGGCCCTGGTGCGGGCCCGCGTGCTGGTCGGCTGCAGCCAGGTCGGCCAAGCGTTCGAGGCCGTGAGGGCGCAGGTGCTGGGTCAGCCACGGGCGCTGGAGACGCTGCGCACGCAAGTCAGCGAGATGCGCGCCAAGATGCGCGACAACCTCGGCAGCCGCGCCACCGCTGCCGGTACGGCAGCCAACGCGTTCGACCCCGGTCAGCCGTTCGACATCAAGCAGGACGCCGGTGGCATCGTCGACATCGAGTTCATGGTGCAGTACGCCACGCTTGCCTGGTCCCATACGCACCCGGCGCTACTGCGCTGGACTGACAACGTGCGCCTGCTCGAAGAACTCGAGCAGGCCGGGCTGCTGCCGGCCAGCGATGCCGGGCTGTTGCGTGAAGTCTACAAGGCCTACCGTTCGGCCTCCCACCGGCAGGCCCTGCAGAAGCACCCGGGCGTGATCGATGCCTCGCAGTTCGCCGACGAGCGTCGTCAGGTACGGCGCATCTGGGCAGCGCTGGGGTTGTCGTGACCGGGAGCGGGTCCACGGTGGTACACTGGCCGGCATTTAGCCTGAAGCGCATACGGTGCCTCGGGCGTGGCAGGGTAAGGTTCGAAGGGGTAGGGGATCGCGTTGCGGTCCATCGCGGCACTGGGGCCGCTCCCACAGAGGCGACGGCGCGCCTCGGTCCGTGGGAGCGGCTTCGATGCCTTGAGTGCCCTGCAGCGCCCCTCGACCGCCCGTCGCCCTCAAGCCCGATCGAGGCCCCAGGCCTGCCGGAGCGATACTGGAAGACGCATGAACATTCTGATCATTGGGCCCAGCTGGGTCGGCGACATGGTGATGGCGCAGACCTTGTTCCAGTGCCTGAAACTGCAGCACCCCGAGTGCGTGATCGATGTACTGGCCCCCGAGTGGAGCCGGCCGATCCTCGAGCGCATGCCCGAAGTCCGCCAGGCCTTGAGCTTCCCGCTCGGCCACGGCGCGCTCGAGCTCGGCACCCGGCGGCGCATCGGCAAGTCCCTGGCCGGTCAGTACGACCAGGCGATCCTGCTGCCCAACTCGCTGAAATCGGCGCTGGTGCCCTTCTTCGCCGGGATCCCCAAACGGACCGGCTGGCGTGGCGAATGGCGTTTCGGTCTGCTCAACGACGTGCGTCGGCTGGACAAGGCCCGCTACCCGCTGATGATCGAGCGCTTCATGGCGCTGGCCTATCCATCCGGCACCGAGCTGACCCAGCCCTACCCACGACCCGCGCTGCGCATCGAGCCGGCCAGCCGCGACGCGGCCCTGGCCAAGTTCGGGCTGGAGCTGGACCGGCCGGTCCTGGCATTGTGTCCCGGGGCCGAGTTCGGCGAGTCCAAACGTTGGCCGGCCGAGCATTACGCCGAGGTGGCCGAGGCCCTGATTCGCCTGGGCTGGCAGGTCTGGCTGTTCGGCTCGAAGAAGGACCATCCGGTGGGCGAGTCGATTCGCGAGCGGTTGATCCCAGGCTTCAGGGAAGAGTCGGTGAACCTCTCCGGCGAGACCTCGCTGGCCGAGGCCATCGACCTGTTGTCCTGCGCCACGGCGGCGGTGTCCAACGATTCGGGCCTCATGCACGTGGCCGCCGCGTTGGCACGCCCCCTGGTGGCCGTGTACGGCTCGACCTCGCCAGGCTTCACCCCGCCGCTGGCCGAGCAGGTCGAAGTGGTGCGCCTGGGTATCGAGTGCAGCCCGTGCTTCGAGCGCACCTGCCGCTTCGGCCACTACAACTGCCTGCGCCTGCTCGAGCCGCCTGCGGTCATCGCCGCCCTGCGACGATTGCCTGGCGCGGCGCTGATCGATGTCCTGGCCGAGGTCGACTGACGTGCGCGTCCTGATCGTCAAGACCTCGTCCCTGGGCGACGTGATCCACACGCTGCCGGCGCTGACCGATGCGGCCCGTGCCATCCCCGGTATCCGCTTCGACTGGGTGGTGGAGGAGGGCTTCGCCGAGATCCCCAGCTGGCACCCGGCCGTGGACCAGGTCATTCCGGTGAACATCCGCCGGTGGCGCAAACAGCTCTGGCAGACGTTCAGGAACGGCGAGTGGCGCCAGTTCAAGGCACGCGTGCGCGAGCGTTCCTATGACCTGGTCATCGATGCCCAGGGCCTGCTCAAGTCGGCGTGGCTGACCCGTTACGTCAAGGCACCGGTCGCCGGGCTGGATCGCTACTCGGCGCGCGAAGGCTGGTCGAGCCGCTTCTACGACCGGCGCCTGTCGGTCGCCCTCGGCCAGCATGCCGTCGAGCGCGTGCGCCAACTGTTCGCCCTGGCGCTGGCCTACGACCTGCCCGACGGGCTGGGCGACTACGGCCTGGACCTGAGCCGCCTGGACCTGCCGCCGACCGCGCCGTACGTGGTGTTCCTGCACGGCACCACTTGGGACACCAAGCACTGGCCGGAAGCCTATTGGCGCGCCCTGGCCGAGCGCATGGACCAGCACCGCCTGAAGGTCTGCCTGCCCTGGGGCAACCCGACCGAGAAGGCCCGCGCCGAGCGCATCGCCCAAGGCCTGGCGCACTGTCAGGTGCTGCCCAAGCTGAATCTGGCCGGCGTTGCCCGTATCCTGGCCGCTGCCAGGGCGTGCGTGGCGGTGGACACCGGCCTCGGCCACCTGGCTGCGGCGTTGGACGTGCCGACCGTGTCGCTGTTCGGCCCGACCGACCCTGGCCTGACCGGCGCCTACGGGCGTGCCCAGGTGCACCTGGGCAGCGACTGGCCCTGCGCGCCCTGCCTGCAGAAGACCTGTACCTATAAGCCGAGCGCCGAGGACCTGCGCCGGTTCGACATCCAACGCGAGTGGCCGCTGTGCTTCACTCGCCTGAATCCCGAGCACGTGGCGCGCCGCCTGAGCGCGCTGCTGCTGACCGAGGCTGTTCGTTGATGCAACTGGCTTTCGTACTCTACAAATACTTCCCCTTCGGCGGACTGCAGCGTGACTTCATGCGCATCGCCCTGGAGTGCCAGGCACGCGGTCACCAGATCCGCGTGTACACCCTGATCTGGGAGGGCGACGTGCCCCCAGGCTTCGAGGTGAACGTGGCCCCGGTCAAGGCGTTGTTCAACCACCGCCGCAACGAGAAGCTCAGTGCGTGGATGGCCGCGGACCTCGCGCGTCGGCCGGTCGATCGCCTGATCGGCTTCAACAAGATGCCGGGCCTGGACGTCTACTACGCCGCCGACGGCTGTTTCGAGGACAAGGCCCAGACCCTGCGCGGCGGGCTGTATCGCCGCTGGGGCCGCTACCGGCATTTCGCCGAGTACGAGCGCGCGGTGTTCGGGCGCGAGGCGCACACCGAGATCCTGATGATCTCCGAGGTGCAGCAGCCGCTGTTCGTCAAACACTACGGTACGCCGGCCGAGCGCTTTCACCTGTTGCCGCCCGGCATCTCGCCGGACCGCCGCCGCCCGGCCGATGCCGACGCCATTCGCGCGCAGTTTCGCCGCGAGTTCAAGCTGGCCGACGATGACCTGCTGCTGGTGCAGATCGGCTCGGGCTTCAAGACCAAGGGCGTCGACCGCAGCCTCAAGGCACTCGCCGCGCTGCCGCCAGCCTTGCGCAAGCGTACCCGGCTGATGGTGATCGGCCAGGACGACCCCAAGGTCTTCCAGTTGCAGAGCACCGCGCTGGGGCTGGGCGAGCACGTGCAGTTCCTCAAGGGGCGCAGCGACATCCCGCGTTTCCTGCTGGGCGCCGACCTGCTGATCCACCCGGCCTACAACGAGAACACCGGCACGGTCCTGCTCGAAGCCCTGGTCGCCGGCCTGCCGGTGCTGGTCTCCAAGGTCTGCGGTTACGCCCACTACATCGCCGAAGCCGACAGCGGTCTGGTGCTGGACGAGCCGTTCGCGCAAGGGCAGCTCGACGACTGCCTGCGCCGCCTGCTCGAGGACGATGCCGCGCGTGCCCAGTGGTCGCGCAATGGCGTGGCCTTCGCCGACCGCGCCGACCTCTACAGCATGCCGCAGCGCGCCGCCGACGTGATCCTCGGGCAGGAGACCCCATGAAACTGATACTGGCCGAACCCTTCGCGCGGCTGTGGGCCGGACGCGACCCCTTCGAGGCGGTCGAGGGCTTGCAGGGCGTGGTCTACCGGGAGCTGGAAGCGCGCCGCACGCTGCGCACCGAGGTCGACGGCAAGGGCTATTTCGTCAAGATCCATCGCGGTATCGGCTGGGGCGAGATCGCCAAGAACCTGCTCACGGCCAAGCTGCCGGTGCTCGGTGCCGGCCAGGAATGGCGCGCGCTCGAACGCCTGCATCAGGCCGGCGTGCCGACCATGACCGCCGTGGCGTATGGTGAGCGTGGCGACAACCCGGCGACCCAGCACTCGTTCATCGTCACCGAAGAACTGGCGCCCACCGTCAGCCTCGAGGACTACAGCCTCGACTGGCGGCGCCAACCGCCTGAGCCTCGGCTCAAGCGCGCCCTGATCGCCGAAGTCGCGCGCATGACCGGCACCATGCACCGTGCCGGGGTCAACCATCGCGACTGCTACATCTGCCATTTCCTGCTGCACACCGATCGCCCGGTGACCGCCGACGGCCTGAAGCTGTCGCTCATCGACCTGCACCGGGCCCAGACCCGCACCGCCACGCCACGGCGCTGGCGCGACAAGGACCTGGCGGGCCTGTACTTCTCGGCCCTGGACATCGGCCTGACCCGCCGTGACCTGCTGCGCTTTCTCAAGGGCTACTTTTGCAAGCCGCTGCGCACGATCCTGACCGAAGAGGCCGCGTTGCTCGCTGCCCTGCGCGGCAAGGCGGACAAGCTCTACGCCCGCAAGCAACGCTACGGGGACGCGCTCTGATGGCCGGCTGGACACTGGCGCCGGACTACCCGCACCTGGCGCACGACTTCGGCAGCCTCGATGCGGTGTTCGCCTTGCAGGGCGAGCGCCTGACCCGCGATCCGCTGAGCGAGGTGATCCGCGTCCAGCGCGACGGCGTCAACTACTACGTCAAGCGTTACACCGGCGCGGGCAAGGGCCTGCGCCGCTACCTGGGCCGCCCACGGATCAAGGCCGAATGGCAGAACCTCAAGCAGTTCGCCAAGTGGGGCATACCGACCGCCGAGGTGGTCGCCTGGGGCTTGGAGCGCAACGGCCTGGCTTTCGGCCGCGGGGCGATGATCACCCGCGAGCTGCCGCGCACCGAAGACCTCTCGGTGCTGGCCGAGCGCAACGACCCACGCCTGAGCGACCGCGCCTGGGTGGCGCACATCAGCGAGCAGCTGGCGCGGCACACCCGGGTCATGCACCAGCACCACTTCACGCACAATGACTTGAAGTGGCGCAACCTGTTGGTCGACGACCAGGCCTCGGTGTACTTCATCGATTGCCCGACCGGCGACTTCTGGCGCGGCTTCATGCTGCGCCACCGGCTCATCAAGGACCTGGCGTGCCTGGACAAGGTCGCCAAATACCATCTTTCAGCCACGCAGCGACTGCGCTTCTACCTGCACTACCGCGGGCACGCCCGCCTCACGGCGGCGGACAAGCGCCGGGTGCGCCAGGTCGTGGCTTTCTTCGAGGGACGGGAATGACCGACTACCTGGCCGATGCCGAGCGCGCCTTGTTGCAGCGCCATGGCCTGGACGATTTCGACGCGCTCTGGTCGCTGCAACTGGAGGCCGTCGACGAGCCCAACACCGGGCGCGGTGGCTGGAGCAGCGTCTATCGCCTGGAGCTGGAGGGCAAGGGCTACTACCTCAAGCGCCAGAGCAATTACTTGACGCACACCCTGCACCGTCCGTGGGGCGAGCCGACCTTCGCCCGCGAGTTCCGCAACATCGCGCGTTACCAGGCACTCGGCATCCCGGCCTTGCAGGCGGTGTTCTACGGCCAGCGCAAGGTGAAGGGCGAACACCGCGCCCTGCTGATGACCCGTGCGCTGGACGCGTGGACCGACCTGGATCACCTGCTGGCGCAATGGCCACAGCTGGACGCCCCGCAGCGCCACGGCATCCTGCAGGCCTGCGGACGGTTGGCGCGCACGCTGCACGCGGCAGGCCAGGTGCATGGCTGCTTCTACCCCAAGCATATTTTTCTGCGCGCGCGCAGCGAGGGCTGGCAGGCTCAGCTGATCGACCTGGAAAAGACCCGTCCGTTGCTGTTCGGCCTGCGTGACCGGCTCAAGGACCTGGAGCCGTTGCTGCGTCGAGCACCGATCTGGACCGAACTGGACCGGCAGGTATTCTTGTCGAGCTATCTCGAACAGGCGCCCGACAGCGCGCTGGTCGAGACGTGGCAGGCACGCCTGGCACAGCGACGACGCCACAAGGAGACGCGTTGATGCGGTTGTCTGAACTGAAACAGGCTGGCCGTACCCCCGAGGTACCGCTGTCGATCACCCTGGCCGATGCGGCAGGCAGCGCCGAACTGCAACTGCTGAGTCTGCTGCGGGTGTTGCCTGGGCAGCGCTATGTCGGGGCTGGCATCTGGCGCGGTCGCACGGTGCTGGCCAAGCTGCTGGTCGGCTCGAGCGCGGCACGGCATTTCCAGCGCGAGCTGGAGGGCGTGCGGCTGCTGGCGGCTCAAGGCTTGAGCACGCCGCAATTGCTGGCCGACGGGTTGACCGAAGGCGAGGGCGGCTGGCTGCTGTTCGAGTACCTGGAGCAGGCCCGCAGCCTGGGTGATGCCTGGGCCGACGTCGAGGCACGAGCACCTCTGGACGACGCGCAGCAGGACGTACTGGGGCAAGCCCTGGGCGCCGTGGCCACGCTGCACGCCAAAGGGCTCTGGCAGGAGGACCTGCACCTGGACAACCTGCTGCGCCAGGGCGACACGCTGTACCTCATCGACGGCGCCGGCATCAAGGCCGAAACCCCTGGGCAGCCCCTGTCGCGCCAGCGCGTGCTGGAAAACCTCGGGGTGTTCTTCGCCCAGTTGCCCCAACGCCTGGAGCCCTACACCGAGGAGCTGCTGGTGCACTACCTGCTGGCCAACGCCGAGCATGCGCTGCCGCTGGAGGCCTTGCAGAAGCAGGTGGACAAGGTGCGTGCCTGGCGTCTGAAAGACTATCTGGACAAGGCCGGACGTGACTGCACGCTGTTCAGCGTCGAGCGCAGCCTGTCCGGTCTGCAGGCCGTGCAACGTGATCGCGCGCCCGTCCTGCGGCCAGTGCTGGAACAGGCCGACGCGCTGATCGAGCGAGGGCACCTGTACAAGACCGGCGGCGCCGCCAGCGTGGCACGGGTCGAAAGCGGTGGGCTCACCCTGGTGCTCAAGCGCTACAACATCAAGGACGTGGCGCACTGGCTCAAGCGCTTCTGGCGCCCGAGCCGCGCCTGGCATTCCTGGATCGAAGGGCAGCGTCTGACCTTCCTCGAGATCGCGACCCCTCGTCCGCTGGCCGTGCTCGAGCACCGCGTGCTGGGCTTGCGCCAGCGCGCCTACCTGGTGACCGAGTATGCCGACGGTCCCGACCTGATCGCCTGCTTCGCGCCCTACGTCGACAGCGGTCAGGCCCCAGAGGCGCAAGTCCAGGCACTGGTCGCGCTGATGCAGCGGTTGATTCAGGAACGGATCAGTCATGGCGACTTGAAGGGCCACAATCTGTTCTGGCAGGACGGCCGCTGGTCGCTGATCGACCTGGACGCCATGTGCCAGCACACGACGCAACGCAGCTTCGCTGCCGCCCAGGCCCGCGACCGCGCTCGCCTGCTGCGCAACTGGCCGGCCGACAGCGCGTTGCACCAGCGCCTGGATCAGGTGCTGCCGCGCGTCGGCTCGTAGCCTGCCGGCAGGCCCAGCCACCCGCTGCTGCGCCCGGCCTGGTGGGCACGGATCTGCCAGACCCCGTCCTGCCAGCGCAACACGGCCCAGGCTTCCATGGTGTTCTTGAGTTCAGCCGGGATCAGCAGGTGGTAGTGGTGGGGCAGCAGGTGCCGGCGCAGGGGCAGCGAGCGTGGCCCTGCTTGCAGGTACCACGTCTGGACTGTTTGATAGAGACCGACTTCCTCTGACCGTGGCTCGGCCTCTGGCGGTCTGTCGACCGCACAGGCGTCGAAGAGCGTGGCCAGGTCTGGCAGACCGTCATGCCAGAGAATGGGCGAATCGATCACCCAATTGCCGTTGGCCAGGCGTTTGATCGGTAGCTTGGTATAGGCCTCTGGCAATTGCGGGTCGACTGCACGCCAGCGGCGTCCGTCGAAGATCACGTTGTAGAACCGCCCGGCGTCATCCTGAACGAAGTATTGCGTCACGCCGCGATGAGCTGACGGCTTCTCGTAGACCCCTTCACCGTAGATGCCATCCAGCCGATAGCGTAGCTGGTCGACGTTGGGCGTCACCTGGTAGTGGGTGGGCAGGGTGGCGGTGGGGTTGGCAGGGATCTGGCGAACCGCTCGACGCGTGACCGACGAGCCAGCGATGCTGCTGAGGCCGTCGGCCAGGTGGGAAAGCGCTTCGAACAGCTGGATGAACGCACCGTGGCGATCGTTTTCGTGCAAGGATTCCAGGCTTTCGAGCGACGAAACTGCCGTGCGGCCGAATGCCAGGGGCGCCATGATACGGTGCGGCAGCACCAGGCTGATCAGGTCCAGCAATAGCCAGAACGTATTCAACACCGTCTCGCCCAGCAGCTCCTGCCGGGTGGCGCTGCTGGCATCGACCCTTTCCAGCAGTGCGCGAACGTCTGCCTGGTAGCAGGCGTCGAACAGGTGACCCTGGATGACCGGGCGCTCGAGGTTCGGCCCCAACCGACCCTTGAGCAGCAGTGTTTCGACGGTGTCCGAGGAGAGCAGGGGCAAGCGCTCCTTGATGTAGTCGCGCAGTGCAGGATGGTCGCGCACATCGCGCAGCAGGTGACGGGCATTGCGATAGTGCCGCCAGGGGCGCCGGTCGGGCGCATCGGGCGCGTAGAGCAGGAAGCCGGTCAGGCGGGTACGCTCGGCGGCGATCAGCAGCACACCTTGCATCGTGTGTTGCCTGATCAGCACTTGATGGACGTTGATGTGGCCCTCCTGGAGGCAGGGGCGCCGCCGACTGTCGGGATGGTCCAGTACGCAGCTGACCCAGGCGTAGCCTTGGTTTGGCCAGATCGCAAGGTAGTGGCCGGCGTAGAGGGCCTTGACCGCCTCGGCGCGCATGCGGGCTTGGTTGATGCGCCCGTGCGCCCGTTGTCGCCACATGCCTGCTTCGGATTCGATCAGGTGTTTGCGCAGGAACGCGTCATAGCGTGCGCCGGCGTTGAGCCCCTGGACCAGCCGCTTGATCAGCGAGGCGTCCAGCCCCGCTGGCGCGGCACTGCCATCGGCGCGGTGCAGCCGTGCCGTCAACCAGTAATCGATGTCGAACCAGCTGACGTTGAGCAGGGCCAGTTCGTCCAGCGTGTAGGTGATCGAGACCAGCTCGACGCTGTCGCCTACCCGCGGTCGACTGGCGGCAGGAATATAGCTGTTCGGCGACAACGGATTGAACAGCGGACCGGTCTGTCGCGCCATGGTCACGGTCAGGCGCAGGTCGTCCAGCGTCACGTTCAGCCCGGTGACGCGGTACAGGCGCTCGACCAGGCGCTCGCGCGTCCAGGCCAGCAAGGAATGGCGTGCGGTGAACTGCTCCAGTGTCGGCAGGCCAGGCGCGCTCGCGTACTCGATCGCGGTCACCAGCTCTTGCAACGTCTGCATGATGTGCGTCAGCGCCCTCTGAGGGGCCTGGCGCAACCAGGCAGGCATGTGCTTTTCAAGCAACAGGGCATAGCGGGTGGCCAATGCGCCACGGCTGTCGACGTCGCCTACCACGCGCAGCGCACCCTTGAGCGCGGTATCGAAGGCGCGTACGTCACGCTGCAGCCCGCTGCGCCAGGCGTCCTGCCAGGCCAGCATGAAGCGACGACGCTGGGCTTCACGCACGGCGTCCACCTGGGCGTCCACCATGTCCTCGGGGTACCAGTCGTAGCGCAGGCGTGAGGCCTGGCGGGCACGTTGTCGTCTGTCGGGCGTCACCAGCAAGTCCAGCAACGGTGCGCTCTGGATCGGATCTTCGAGCCGTTCGCACAGCTCCTGGTGCAGCTCGGCCAGGCTCGTGAACGCCTCGAGGCCGTGGGACAGGCTGCACAGCAGGGCCACGCCCGCAGGCTCGTCATGTTCGAGCAAACGGCCTTCGGGGCCCTGCTGCAGCAACACCAGGGTGCCGGGCAGGTGCTGACGCCAGTTGGGGTCGGTGCCTTCGAGCAGCGGTTTGTAGACCTGCGGACGTTCCTGGACAGGCAGGCGCTGGCGTTGCCAGGCCTGCGGATACTCCATGCACGTGCGCAGCAGACGCTCATGGGTGGCGTCGAGCGTCGCGTCGGTCCAGCGCAGACGCAGCTCGGTGTCCAGTTGGTCGCGTCGCAGGGACGCCAAACGCGCGTGGCGCGTCAGGCCGCGCGCATCGCGCTCCAGCCAGAAATCCAGGGAACGAAGGTACCAGGCCTGCCGCACCTGTTGGCAGAACGCCTCGATACGCTCGGCGAAGTCTGCCGGCAGCGTGAGGGTAGCGTTGCCGACATGGCCGACGGAAGGCGCCGTGAATCGCGTGCCCTCGAGCAGGCGTTGCCCGACACGATCGAGCAGCGTGCGGCCGTCCAGGCGCAAGCGGTGGGCGCGTAGGTCGGGGTCGTCCAGCCAGGCGGCGAGCTGTTGGTTGAGGCTGCGTTCGATCCCGGCGGGCAGGGCCAGCAGCCGCTTGAGCTGGCGATCCAGTGCTTCGAACTGTTGCAGAGGCGTCATGATCAGGCTCCTTGAAGGGAGCGACGATCCTGGCCGAACCCCTGGACGTTCCGGCGACAGGCATGTACCACCGTCTTTCGACGGGCTACAACGAAGGGCTGACGGCCAAGCGACGGCGCCACTGCGCCAGACGTTGCTCGAGCTGCGCAAGGCTGTCGAGCTGTTGCCTGCGTGCCTGACTGAACAGGATCAGCACCAGTTCGGCGGTCACCTGCGCATCGGCGCTGGCATGGTGCCGCTCCTGAACCTGCAAGCCGAACCGCGCGACCCAGTCGTCCAGGCCGGCTTCGCGCAGGACGGTATCCGGGTTGAGCATCGGCGCCAGCTCGGCAACGTCCAGGAACGACTGTTCGAGACGGTAGCCCAGGCTGTCTTTCAGAGCGCGCGCGAGCATGCGTTGATCGAATGGCGCATGGAAGGCCAACACCGGGCTGTCACCGATGAACTCGAGCAGATCGAGCAGCGCTTCGGCAGGCTCGCTGCCCGCCGCCAAGGCGCTGGGGCCAAGCCCGTGGATGAGCACACTGGAGGTGGTCTTCTGGCTCGGGCGGCACAGGGTGCGCTCGAATTGCTGAGCCAGGTCGATGGCGCCGTCCTCGATCACCACTGCGCCGATGGACAGGACCTGGTCACGCTGGGTATTCAGGCCACTGGTTTCCAGGTCCAGAACCACCCAGCGCTGGGCACGCAGGCTGAGTGTGTCCCGTGGCCTGGCAACCGGCAGGGCGGCCAGACGCCGTCGCCACGGCTCTGCAAGGCGTGGCGCGCTGGGGCGCAGCCAGCGCAGCAGGTCCAGGCTCACAGCTGGTACCGCAGCGCCAGGCTGGCCTGGAGGCGCTGGGCCTGGCGCAGCGCCTCGCGCAGGATGCGCCGGTCGAGGTGGTTCAGGCTGTCGGGGTCGATCCGGTTGGAGTAGGGCCGGTGTTCACGGCTCTGATGCTGGTGGTGTTGCAGGCGTGTCTGCTGGATGAAGTGATACGCCTCTTCGAACGCCGCCCCGTCGAGCGCGTCGACCACGCCATGGGCGATCAACCGGCGCAAGCGCTCCAAGGTATTGGTGGCGTCGATGCCATGGGCCAGCGCCAGCAGACGAGCCCCATCGACGAAGGGCGTCAGGCCCTGCACCTTGAGATCGAGCGTGGCGGTGCGCTCACCGTCCTGACGGGTCAGCACGAAATCCCGAAAGCGTCCCACCGGCGGACGTTGACGCAGGGCATTTTCGGCCAGCATGCGCTGGAACAGGCGGTTGTCGGCCACCTGCTCGAGGATCCCCTGGCGCAGCGACGCGCAGGCAGATTCCTCGCCCCAGACCACCCGCAGGTCGAAATAGATGCTCGAACTCAACAGGTTCTCGGGGCTGGCCTCACGGATGAACCCGGCGAAACGCCGTGCCCATTCGGCGCGTGACAGGCACAGGTCCGGATGGCCGGCCATGACGTTGCCTGTACAGAGGCTGAAGCCGCACCGCGCCAGGCATTGGTTGATGTGCTGTGCCAGCGGGAGCAAGCGCTCACGGCAGACGTTGGCCTCGGCGTCGTCACGCGCCTCGAAGACGATGCCGTTGTCCTGGTCGGTGTACAGCGTCTGCTCGCGACGGCCTTCGCTGCCGAAGCACAACCAGCTGAAGGCGACGCCAGGGTCGCCCTGTTCGGCGATGGCCAGTTCGATGACCCGGCAGACGGTGTGGTCGTTGAGCAGCGTGATGATCTGCGTGATCTGGGTCGACGAAGCACCATGGGCCAGCATGCGCTCGACCAGCACGCCGATGTCCTTGCGCAGCGTTATCAGGTGCTCCAGTCGCGAGGCGTGACGAATGGTCCGGGCCAGGTGCACCAGGTCCACTCGCTGCAAGGAAAACAGGTCGCGTTCCGATACCACGCCACACACGCGTCCTTCGTCGACCAGGCAGACGTGGGCGATGTGGCGTTCGGTCATCGCCATGGCGGCATCGAAGGCACTGGCCTTGGGGTCGAGAAAGAACGGCGCGGTCGTCATGTGCTGGTGAATTGGCGCATCCAGCTCGGCGCTGGCATGGGCCACGGCCTGGCGCAGGTCGCGCAGGGTGAAGATGCCGACCGGAAAGCGGCGTGGGTCGACGATCACGATGCTGCCGACTTGCTGTTCGTGCATCAGCCGTACGGCTTCGCGCATCGGCGTGTGCGGTGCGCAGGTCACTGGGTGACGCAGGGCCAGCTCACCCAGCGGCGTGTTCAGCGAATACTGTGTGCCCAACGTTTCCACCGCCTGGCGCCGCACCTGCCGATTGACCTGGTCCAGCAGGCTGCTCACCCCGCGCAGGGCGAAATCGCGGAAGGGTTCGGACAGGGAGAACACACGGATGAACGCGGCCTTGTTCAGTTGCAGGCAGAAGGTGTCGTCGCCGGCCAGGTGTTCGGTGCGTGTGGCACGCTCGCCCAGCAACGCCGCCAGGGGAAAGCACTCGCCGGTGCTGATTTCGAAGGTGGTCTCCATGCCCGGACGGGTCGCCTGCTGTCGTTCGCCGACCACGCGCCCCTGCTTGACGATGTAGAAATGTTCCACGGGACCGTCGCTGGGCTTGAGGATGCTTTCGCCGGCGGCATGGAACCGCAATTGGCACTGTTCGACCAGGTACGCCAGGTGCGCCTGTTCCATCTGGTTGAAGGGCGCAAAGCGCTGCAGGAACTGCACGGTGCCCTGGATGTTCTGCAACACGGCGGTCTTGCCAGCCTTGTCGAAGGCGTCCTGTCTGCTCATCGAACTACCGCATCGTCGTGCCGGCGCCGAGTACGCGCGGCCTGTTGTTGTGCAGGCATGGTCGAACGAAGGCCGTTGCCTGCCCATTGGACGTAAGTCTAGGAGTGATCGGGGGGCTGTTTCTGGAAAACCCCGACGAAAGGCAGCTTGCACGCCAGAGGTTTGCGGTCTGAACTGGAGGAACGGACTTTCGACGAGTGGGCCATGGGTGAGCACGACGACATCTTGAGCGACGCCGAGCGTGAGCTGCTGGCGCACCTAGGCACGCCTGCCACGCCGCCACAGCAGGTACTGGTCGTGGATGACAACGAGGTCAATCGCCAGGCGCTGTGCATCTATCTGGGCACCAAAGGCATCGACTGCCTGGGCGCAGCCAGCGCCGTTCAGGCATTGGAGATCCTGGCGCGTGAGCCGGAGGTCGGCGTGATGATCACCGATCTGCGCATGACCACGGCCGACCCCAGCGAACCACAGGATGGCCTCGAGCTGATTCGGCTGATCCGCCAGTCGCGATGGGCGGCGCTGTCGATCATCGTGGTATCAGGTGACACCGACGTGAGCGAAGCGGTGGACGTCATGCACCTGGGCGTCGTGGATTTTCTGCTCAAGCCAGTGGACCTCGACAAGTTGCTGCGTCTGGTCAGGGAGGAACTGGGGCTTCGGCAGGGCACGAGCTGATGCAGGTTTCAACGGGTTGGCCGTGCCATGGGGCCGTACGATCAGCCACGCCGTACATCGGGCCAACCTGCACCACCCTCACACCTGCGCAATCCTCCCCGCAAGGGCGGCCGCCGTGGCCTCGCATCGTCGCCCGGCTGACCGCCCTGCACCTCACACGTCCCGACGTTCCTGCGCCCGCGCCTTGAAGACACGCCGCTGACGGTGCAGCACCGGTTCGGTGTAGCCGTTGGGCTGTCGGGCGCCTTCGACGATCAACTCGCGCGCCGCCTGGAACGCGATGTTGTCGGCGACGTGCGGCGTCATCGGGCGGTAGTGCGGGTCATCGGCATTCTGCCGGTCCACCACGGCCGCCATGCGCGTCAGGCTTTCCATCACCTGGGCTTCATCGATCACGCCATGGCGCAGCCAGTTGGCCAGCAGCTGACTGGAAATGCGCAAAGTGGCGCGGTCTTCCATCAGGCCGACGTCGTCGATGTCCGGCACCTTGGAACAGCCGATGCCCTGGTCGATCCAGCGCACCACGTACCCCAGGATGCTCTGGGCATTGTTGTCCACTTCGGTACGGATCGCCTCGGCGGACCCTGGCGCACCTTCGGCCAGGGGCAGCGTGAGGATATCGTCCAGTGCGGCCGGCGCGCGCGTGGCCAGCTCGGCCTGGCGGGCGCGGACGTCGACCGTGTGGTAGTGCAGGGCATGCAGCACGGCAGCGGTCGGCGAGGGGACCCAGGCGGTGTTGGCACCGGCCAGCGGGTGCGCGACCTTCTGCTCGAGCATCGCCGCCATCAGGTCGGGCATGGCCCACATGCCTTTGCCGATCTGGGCCCGGCCCGGCAAGCCGGCTGCCAGGCCCACGTCGACGTTGTTGTTCTCATAGGCGCCGATCCAGGCCTGCTGCTTCATCGCGCCCTTGCGTACCATCACCCCGGCTTCCATGGACGTGTGAATCTCGTCGCCAGTGCGGTCGAGGAAACCGGTGTTGATGAACACCACGCGCTCGGCGGCGGCCTGGATGCAGGCCTTGAGGTTGACCGTGGTGCGCCGCTCTTCGTCCATGATGCCGATCTTCAGCGTATGGCGTGCCAGGCCCAGCACCGTTTCCACACGGCTGAACAGATCGACGGCGAAAGCGACCTCGTCAGGGCCGTGCATCTTCGGCTTGACGATGTACACGCTGCCGCGACGGCTGTTGCGCCAGGGGCCGGCACCATTGAGGTCATGCAGTGCGGCCAGGCCGGTGACCAGGGCGTCGAGCATCCCTTCCGGCACTTCGTTGCCGTGAGCGTCGAGCACGGCGGGGGTCGTCATCAGGTGGCCGACGTTGCGCACGAACAGCAACGAGCGGCCTGGCAGGGTCAGTCGACCGCCGTCGACGCGGGTGTATTCACGGTCCGGTTCGAGCGTGCGGGTGAACGTCGTTCCTGACTTGGTGACGCGCTCGCTGAGGTCGCCCTTCATCAGCCCCAGCCAGTTGCGGTAGACGAGCGTCTTGTCCTCGGCGTCCACGGCGGCGACGGAGTCTTCGCAGTCCATGATCGTGGTCAGGGCCGCTTCCATGAGCAGGTCCTTGATGCCGGCGCTGTCCATGCGTCCGATGGGCGTCTCGGCGTCGATCTGGAGTTCGACGTGCAGGCCATGGTGGCGCAACAAGAGGGCGGTCGGTGCCTCGGGCTGGCCCCGGTAGCCGGCCAGTTGGGACGGATCGCGCAGGCCACTGGCCTGTCCATCGGCCAGGGTCACCCGCAGCGTGCCGTGCTCGATCTGGTAGCGCGTGGTGCCCACGTGCGATCCCCTGGCCAGCGGCATCGCCTGGTCGAGGAAGGCGCGGGCGAAGGCGACGACGCGCGCACCCCGTACCGGGTTGTAGCCCGCACCGCGTTGCGCGCCGCCGTCCTCACCGATGGCATCGGTGCCGTACAGCGCGTCGTACAACGAGCCCCAGCGTGCATTGGCGGCATTGAGGGCAAAGCGCGCATTGCTCACGGGCACGACCAGTTGCGGCCCGGCCAGTCGAGCGATTTCCTCGTCGACGTTCTCGGTGGTGATCTGGACGTCGCCCACGGGCGGCAGCAGGTAGCCGATCTCCTGGAGAAACGCCTTGTAGCCTGCCGCATCGTGTGGCTGGCCCCGCTGTTGCCGATGCCAGCCGTCGATCAGCGCCTGCAGCGCGTCACGGTGGGCGAGCAAGGCCTGGTTGCGCGGCGCGAGCGCCTCGATGAGTGCTGCGGCGTCCGACCAGAACCGGTCGGCCTCCAGGCCCGTGCCTGGCAAGGCTTCGTCGACGATGAAATCGTGCAGGACCTTGGCGACCTGAAGGCCGCCGACGTTGATCCGTTCAGTCATGGTGTGCCTCACTCTGCTGGGCTGTCTTGTTCGTAAGGGGGCGCGTGATACCGGTCAGACCGCTCGTTGCAGGGTGCGTCGTGCAATCTTGTAGTCCGTCCTGGCGGATACTACATGAAGCGGGACGAACGTGAACATCGGAGATGAATCAGGCGCGGGCTTGGCGCAATGACGGCGTATACGGCGTTTTGAAAGCGCTGCCGGTTATCCAGAATTTTCGTGCGCCTGCTTGTGGATAACCTGGGGGTGTACGGCTACAGGGCAGGCAGCGCATGGCCTGGAAAGATTTGTACAAAAAATGTACAGACCGATGATGCTTGTGCACACGGCACGGGGATGGGCCTGTGGATAACCTCTGGGAGGAACGCTGCAGGCCATGGCTTCTGGGCGCTGCAGCGGTTTGGTCATTTATTGATCAGCTGCGTTTGCGCAGGTGGACGACAATATCCAGGGTGTACACGGCCAGGCCTGCCCAGATGAACATGAATGCCAGCAAGGTGGACGAGGACAGGTGTTCGTCGAACAGCAGCACCGCTTGCAGCAGCACCAACGTAGGCGCCAGGTACTGCAGGAAGCCCAAGGTGGTGTAGGGCAAGTGCCGGGCGGCGGCGTTGAAACACACCAACGGCACCAGGGTGACCGGCCCTGCCGCGATCAACCAGAGCGCTTCGCTGCTGGCGTAGAACGCTGGCTGTGCGGTACTGGCGGTCGGGTTCAGCAGCAGCCAGCCAAGGGCCAGCGGGACCAGCATCCAGGTTTCTACCACCAGGCCAGGCAGCGCCGCCACTGGGGCCTCTTGCGAATCAGGCCATAGAAACCGAAGCTCAGCGCCAGGGCCAGCGAGACCCAGGGCAGGCTGCCGACCTGCCACACCTGCTGGGCCACCCCGAGCGTGGCCAGCAGCACGGCAACCCACTGCAAGCGCCGTAGCCGCTCGCCGAGCAGAAGCATGCCCAGCAGCACGTTCACCAGCGGATTGATGTAGTAGCCCAGGCTGGCCTCGAGCATGCGGCCGTTGTTCACCGCCCAGACGTAGGTCAGCCAATTGCCGGCGATCAACGTACCACTCAGGGCCAGGATCGCCAGACGGCGCGGGTGGTCGCGCAGGGCCTGCCACCAACCGGGATGCTTCCAGACCCCCAGCAGCAACGCGCCGATCACGGCTGACCAGAGCACCCGGTGAACGATGATTTCGGCGGCGGGGACGTTCTGGATGGCCTTGAAGTAAAGCGGGAACAGCCCCCAGATGATGTAGGCCGTGAGACCCAGGAGATACCCGCGGCGCGGGTTTGCAGCGTGCATTGCAGATTCCTTGCGTGAATGACGGGGCAGGGCCGCCCCGGTGCGGATGACGGAGGCGTGCTCAAAACAGCTTCAATGGCGCCTCGTCCAGGGCTGCCCGCTGTTCGCGCAGGGCCAGGATCTGATCGCCCCAATAGCGCGGCTGACCGAACCACGGAAAGCTGCGCGGGAAGGCCGGGTCGTCCCAGCGGCGGGCCAGCCATGCGCTGTAGTGCAACTGGCGCAGGGCCCGCAGCGGCTCGATCAGGGCCAGTTCGCGTGGGTCGAAGTCGTGGAACTCGTTGTAGCCGTCGATCAGCTCGGCCAACTGCCCGAGGCGCTCCTCACGGCTGCCGGCGAGCATCATCCACAGGTCCTGGACCGCAGGCCCGGTGCGGCAGTCATCGAGGTCGACGACGTTGAAGCGCTCGTCGCGGTACATCAGGTTGCCCGGATGGCAGTCGCCGTGCAGGCGGATCACCTGGTGCGGGGTGGCGGCATAAACGGCCTCGACCTGCTTGAGCAGATCACGGGCCACCGACTCGAAGGCAGGCAGCAGCTCCTTGGGCACGACATCGTTGCGCAGCAGGGTGTCGAGCGACGCGTGGCCGAAGCTGGCCACGGTCAGGGCCTCACGGTGCGCGAACGGGCGGGTCGCCCCTACGCCATGAAGCCGTCCCAGCAGTTGGCCCAGCCGGTAGAGCTGGTCCAGGTTGCCAGGTTCCGGCGCATGGCCACCCCGACGCGGGAACAGGGCGAAGCGAAAGTCGCGGTGCTCGAACAGGGTCTTGCCGTCGTGCACGAGCGGCGCGACCAGGGGCACGTCGCAGGCGGCCAGCTCGGCGCTGAAGGCATGCTCTTCGAGAATGGCCGCATCGCTCCAGCGACCAGGCCGGTAGAACTTGGCGATCACCGGGGCATCGTCCTCCAGCCCGACCTGGTAGACGCGGTTCTCGTAACTGTTCAACGCCAGCACGCGGGCGTCGCTGAGAAAGCCCAGGCTCTCCACCGCGTCCAGGACGAGATCGGGGGTGAGGGTATCGAAAGGATGAGACATGCTGACTCCGAAGGGGCGACGTAAGGCTCATGGTAGCGCATCGCGTGCAGTCGACCGGCATGGACGTGCGCGTGCCGGACGCAGGTGCCGCCGCCTCAGGCCGGCACGCCGAGCAGGACCTGCGACGCCTCGAAGCGTGCCCAGAGTACGTCGCCACGCTGTACCGCATGGGCCTCGAGCCACGCGGCCTCGGCGAAGGCGCACAGCGTCTGGCCATTGTCCAGCTGCAGGCTCAGTTCGCTGGGGCCGTCAGGGTCGGGCTCCACGCTCTCTACGCGGGCACGCAGACGGTTGCAGGCAGCGTCGATTTCGCCAGGCGCGTGGCTCAAGGTGACTGCGCCGGCCTTGAGCAGCGCAATGACCGTGGCGCCTGCCTCCAAGGCCAGCCGCTGGGTGCTGCCGCGGGTGATGGACGCGACGATCACCAGCCCGTCGGCCAGGGTCAGGCTGAGCAGGTCATGCCGCCCGGCGGGCGTGATGGCGCTGACCTGACCTTGCCACTGGTTGCGCGCGCTGGTGTGCAGCGTCAGCCGCCCTAACAGGGCCAGGTCGTCCAGGTGCTCGGCCGCCTCCAGCACCTGCGCTTGCAACGCCTGCAGGCGCAGGTACAGGCGCAGGACACGTTCGCCTTCGCCAGACAGTCGTGCACCGCCACCGCCACGCCCCCCGGTGCTGCGCTCGACCAGTGGCTGCATGGCCAGGTTGTTGAGCTCGTCGATGGCATCCCAGGCGGCCTTGTAGCTCATGCCCGCCGCCTTGGCCGCCTGCGTGATCGAGCCTTGCTCGGCGATGTGCTGCAACAACGCGACCCGGTGGGGCCGGCGGGCGATGTGCTGGGTGAGCAGAGCGGGCAGGGACATGACGGTCGTCGACGGCGTGAAGTGGAATACAGACGTTGCCGCGGGCCGGGGGGTCAAGTCAATCCACCTGGATCGAGGGCATGACGCTTTCAGCGGTCGAAACCGCTTTGGCAAGACGTAAGTCTTTCGCCGTGAAAGCGGCAGCGGCCTCATCGCGGGCAAGCCCCACAGGTTCGGTTTCCGGCTTGGCAGTGCGGTGTCGTGAGCCTGCAAGGGCTTGGAAGACAGAGTCCCTGGGCCCGCCGCCATAGCCTGCCAGCGAAGCGCTGCAGGCCTTGTGGGAGCTGGCTTGCCAGCGATGCAGGTACCGCGGGCGGTCAGGCTGTAAGAGGCAGGGTTCAGAGCCAGACCGCATCCCAACGCGGATAGTCGCCCACTCGTCGGACCAGCCCAGCCCTGATGGGATTCATGACGATATAGCGCGCAACGGCCTTGAGGTCTTCTTCACGGCGTAGGGCGCGGTCATGAAAACCCGTTTGCCAGACCGCGCCGGTTCGTCCCAGGCACCTGTTGATCTGCAAGGCGCTGCGAGACTTGACCTGCCGCATCAGCGTCGCAAGCGAAACCGGCCCCAACTGCACCAGCCAATGGAGGTGGTCAGGCATGACGACCCACGCCAACGAGCACGCTCGACCTTCGGCTTGGACCTGGCGAAATTGTGCGATCACCGTGCGAACCGCAGACCAATCAGCCAGCAGTGGCTGTCTGGCGAGGGTGGTCGTGGTCAGCAGGTAGATGCCGTTTCTTTGCGAGAAGCGACCTGCTCTCAAGCGTTCACTCCGTGGACGTTCCATGTCCGTGGCTCCTGACTAGGTGTGTCTCAGCGGCAAGAGGTAGCGGGGTATCCACGCGTTGCTCGCTTGCCGCCACAGCTTCATCGACGACACTCTTCCAACCTTCCAACCTTCCAACCTTCCAACCTTCCAACCTTCCAACCTTCCAACCTTCCAACCTTCCATTCAGCCAGCAAGCGCAGCGCTGCAGGCCTTGTGGGAGCTGGCTTGCCAGCGATGCAGGCGCCGCCGCTACCTGCGCAGCCCCAGCCCTCACGCATGCCCCGGCTTGGCCGTGCGCGCCAGGCAGTACACGTCCACCCGACGCGCCCCGGCCTGACGTAGCAGGCGGGCCAGGGCCTGGGTCGTGGCGCCGGTGGTGAGCACGTCGTCGACGATGGCCAGGTGCAGGCCTTCCACGGCGCCAGGGTCGCGCACCTGGAACGCCTGGCGCAGGTTGCGCCGACGCGCCGTGGCCTGGAGCTGCTGCTGGGCCGGGGTGTCGCGGGTGCGCGCGACGCAGTCCGGATCGCAATCGATCCCGAGGGCCTTCGATAACCACTGCGCCAGCATCGCCGCCTGGTTGAAGCCACGCTGGCGCAGGCGTCGCCGTGCCAAAGGCACCGGAATCAACCGGTCCGGTCGCGACAGCCCCTCGGCGAAGCGGTGCTGCAAGGCCATCCCCAGCAACTCCGCCATCAGCCGGCCCAGGGGCCAGTGTGCCTGGTGCTTGAACCGTGTGATCAGGCTGTCGATGGGAAAGCCGTAGTACCAGAGCGCTTCGACTCGCTGGAACGCAGGCCGTCGTCGATGACAGGCGCCGCAAGTCAGGCCGTCGAGCGCCAGGGGCAGTGCACAAACACGGCATCCACCGTCCAGCCAGGGCAGGTCGGCTTCGCAGTCGACACACACAGGGTAGGCCTGCCGTGCGGGGGCGGCACACAGCGCACAGAAATGATCACTATTTAACCACTTGTAAACCTTTGACTTGAACCTAGGTTGACAGTCCATGATGCTTCCTCGACTATTCGCCTCATCCGTGATGCGCTGGGGTTCCGGCGCGCGTCAGAGCCTACCTGGGGAAACGCCGATGAGCGCCAGCACAATTGCAACCACCCGTCACGATTGGACCTTGGCCGAGGTTCGCGCCCTGTTCCAGCAGCCGTTCAACGATCTGCTGTTCCAGGCGCAAAGCGTGCACCGCGCGCACTTCGACGCCAACCGGGTGCAGGTCTCGACCCTGCTGTCGATCAAGACCGGTGCCTGCCCGGAAGACTGCAAGTACTGCCCGCAGTCCGGCCATTACAACACCGGCCTGGAAAAGCAGAAGCTGATGGAAGTGCAGAAGGTGCTCGAGGAAGCCGCCCGCGCCAAGGCCATCGGTTCGACCCGTTTCTGCATGGGCGCGGCCTGGAAGCACCCGTCGGCCAAGGACATGCCCTACGTCCTGCAGATGGTCCAGGGGGTCAAGGCCATGGGCCTGGAAACCTGCATGACCCTGGGCCGCCTGGACCGCGAACAAACCGCCGCCCTGGCCGACGCCGGCCTGGACTACTACAACCACAACCTCGATACCTCGCCGGAGTTCTACGGCAGCATCATCACCACCCGCACCTACGCCGAGCGCCTGCAGACCTTGGCCTACGTGCGCGAGGCGGGCATGAAGATCTGCTCCGGCGGCATCCTCGGCCTGGGCGAGTCGCTCGACGACCGGGCCAACCTGCTGATCCAGCTGGCCAACCTGCCCGAGCACCCCGAGTCGGTGCCGATCAACATGCTGGTCAAGGTGGCCGGCACGCCGCTGGCCGACGAAGCGGACGTCGATCCGTTCGACTTCATCCGTATGCTGGCCGTGGCACGGATCCTCATGCCACAGTCCCATGTCCGCCTGTCGGCCGGCCGCGAACAGATGAACGAGCAGATGCAGGCCCTGGCCTTCCTGGCCGGCGCCAACTCGATCTTCTACGGCGAGAAGCTGCTGACCACCGGCAACCCACAGGCCGACCGCGACATGCAACTGTTCGCACGCCTGGGCATCCAGCCCGAGGCCGGCGAGGAACATGCCGACGAAGTCCACCAGGCGGCGATCGAGCAGGCCGTGATCGAACAGCGCAATGGCGAGCTGTTCTACGACGCCGTCTCGGCGTGAGCATGGCCTTCGACCTGGAAGCGCGCCTGGCGCAGCGCCGTGCCGAGGACCTGTACCGCCAGCGCCCGATGCTGCAGAGCCCGCAAGGGCCCGAGGTGGTCGTCGACGGCCAGCCGTTGACGGCCTTCTGCAGCAACGACTACCTGGGCCTGGCCAATCATCCCGAGGTCATCGAGGCCTGGTGCAGCGGCGCTCGGACCTGGGGCGTGGGGGGTGGCGCCTCGCACTTGGTGGTCGGTCATTCGACGCCTCACCACGCGGTCGAAGAAGCCCTGGCCGAGCTGACCGGACGGCCCCGTGCCCTGCTGTTCTCCACGGGCTACATGGCCAACCTGGGGGCGATCACTGCGCTGGTCGGGCAGGGCGACACGGTGCTGCAGGATCGCCTCAACCATGCCTCGCTGCTCGACGGCGGGCTGCTCAGCAAGGCCCGCTTCAACCGCTACCTGCACAACGACGCCGACAGCCTGGCCAGTCGCCTGGCGCGCGCCACCGGCAACACCCTGGTGGTCACCGACGGGGTGTTCAGCATGGACGGCGACCTGGCCGACCTGCCTGCCCTGGCCAAAGCGGCGCGCGCGCGCGACGCCTGGCTGATGGTCGACGATGCTCACGGGCTGGGCACGCTCGGTGAGCAGGGGGGCGGCATCGTCGAGCACTTCGGCCTGGGCATCGACGAAGTGCCCGTGCTGGTCGGCACCCTCGGCAAAGCCTGTGGCACGGCCGGTGCCTTCGTGGCTGGCAGCGAGGCCTTGATCGAGACGCTGATCCAGTTCGCCCGGCCCTACATCTACACCACCAGTCAGCCGCCCGGTCTGGCCTGCGCCACGCTCAAGAGCCTGGAGCTGCTGCGCCGCGAGCGCTGGCGACGCGAGCACCTCGACGCACTGATCGCGCAGTTTCGCGAAGGCGCCCGGCGGATCGGCCTGCGCCTGATGGACAGCCCGACGGCGATCCAGCCGATCCTGGTGGGCGACAGCGCACAGGCCTTGCGCCTGTCGCAACGCCTGCGCGAGCGCGGCCTGCTGGTGACGGCGATTCGCCCGCCCACCGTGGCCGCAGGCAGCGCGCGGTTGCGCGTGACCTTGAGCGCGGCTCACAGCGCGGCGCAGGTCCAGCTATTGTTGAATGCATTGGATGAATGTCATGCCTGACGGGGATGCGCCAATGCGAAATCGACTGATACTTCTGGCCGGCTGGGGGCTGGGCACTGCGCCTCTGCAACCGCTGGCTGCCAGCTTGCGCGCCCAGGATCCCCGCCTGCAGGTGGACCTGGTGGCACTTCCGGAACTGGCGGATGCCGACCCCCAGGCCTGGGTCGAACGGCTCGACCGTCTCTTGCCGACCGACACCTGGCTGGGCGGCTGGTCGCTGGGCGGCATACTGGCCAGCCAGTTGGCCCGCCGCCGTGGCGATCATTGCTGCGGCCTGGTCACGCTGGCCAGCAACCCCAGCTTCGTCCGACGGGCCGACTGGCCCTACGGCATGGCGCCCGACACCTTCGACACTTTTCTCGACGGTTGCCGCAGCCACACCCAGGTCACGCTCAAGCGCTTCCGTGGGCTGTGCGGCAAAGGTGCAAGCGACCTGCGGCTGATGGCCCGGCAGTTGGAAATCGGGCTGCCCGACACCGATCCGCTGTACCTGGCCAACGGCCTGGAGGTCCTGCGTCAGCTGGATACGCGGTCCGCGCTAGAGGCGTACAACGGTCCGCAGTTGCACCTGTTCGCCGGCGCCGATGCCCTGGTACCGGCCGAGGCCGCCAAGGCCTTGAGCGATGTCCTGCCAGACGTCGAGGTCGGGCTGATGGAGGGCTGTGGCCATGGGTTCGTCCTCGAATGGCCGGACGACCTGGCGACCAGCATCAAGCATTTCCTGCACGAGAGTGGCGATGACTGACCTTTCACGGCCGCCGCTGGCCAGCTGTCTTCCCGACAAGCGCCAGGTGGCTGCTTCGTTTTCCCGCGCTGCGTCGACCTACGACAGTGTCGCGGCCTTTCAACGCGACGTCGGCGAGCGCCTGCTCGCGTCGCTCCCCCCCGCGCTGGCGCCGTCGAGGTGGCTCGACCTGGGTTGCGGGACTGGGCATTTCAGCCGTGCGCTGCACGCGCGCTTCGACGGCGCGCAGGGCCTGGCCCTGGACCTGGCCGAGGGCATGCTACGCCACGCCCGGACCCATGGCGGCGCTGCTGGCTATGTGGCCGGCGATGCAGAATCCCTGCCGCTGCGCGACGCCAGCATGGACCTGGTGTTCTCCAGCCTGGCCATCCAGTGGTGCGCCCGCCTGGACCGCGTCCTGGCCGAAGCCGCACGGGTCCTGCGCCCCGGCGGGGTGTTAGCGTTCAGCAGCCTGTGTGTCGGGACCCTGGCCGAGTTGCGTGCCAGTTGGCAGGCCGTGGACGGGCACGTGCACGTCAACCGGTTCCGAGACCTTCGGGACTACGAACGGCAATGCCTCGGCAGTGGCCTGGAGGTCGTTCAGGTGCAGCGCCGCGCCCATGGCCTGCACTACCCGGACCTGCGCAGTTTGACCGACGAACTCAAGGCCTTGGGCGCCCACAACCTCAACCCCGGACGACCGTCGGGGCTGACCGGGCGGGCGCGTGTCGCCGCGTTGAGGCAGGCCTATGAACGCCTGCGCGAGCCCGAGGGGCTGCCGGTGACCTACCAGGTGGTCTATGGCGTGCTGCGCAAGCCCTCGGACACAGGAGCATGAGATGACCCACGCCTACTTCATCGCCGGCACCGACACCGATGTCGGCAAGACCACCGTCGCCGCCGGGCTGCTGTGCGCCGCACGGGCAGCCGGGCTGAGCACCCTGGGGGCCAAGCCGGTCGCCTCCGGCTGCACCGTCACCCCGAACGGATTGCGCAATGCCGATGCCCTGGCACTGATCGCCCAGAGCAGCCTCGTGCTGCCCTACGAGCGGGTCAACCCCTACGCCTTCGAGCCGGCCATCGCTCCGCACATCGCGGCGCGGGAAGCGGGTGTGGCGCTGCACGTGCCCTCGCTGCGCACGGCCATGCAGCACGTGCTGCAGCAGCACGCGGACTTCACCCTGATCGAAGGCGCCGGCGGCTGGCGCGTGCCGTTGTCCGACCAGGCCGCGCTGTCGGACTTGGCGATCGCCCTCGAGCTGCCGGTGATCCTGGTGGTCGGCGTGCGCCTGGGTTGCATCAACCACGCAGTGCTCAGCGCCGAAGCCATCCTGCGCGATGGCTTGCCGCTGGCCGGCTGGGTCGCCAACCTGATCGAGCCTCGCACGGCACGGCTGGAGGAGAACCTGGCCACCCTGGCCGAGCGCATGTCCGCACCGTGCCTGGGCAGAGTGCCGCGGTTGAACGACGCCCGCGCCGAGACGGTCGCCGAGCACCTGAACCTGACGCTGCTCGGCGAGTGACCGATGGTCGGATGGCACGGGGCCATCTCTGCTGGGCGTGGATATTCGGGTGGCAAGGCTGTTCTAATGACATGACCCGTCATCGCTCTGACAGGAGTTTTCCATGAACATCAGCGGCACGTCGGCGTACCAGCCTGGGCTGGGCGCCATCCAGGCAGGGCAGCGGCGCCTCGACGAAACGGCAGGCCAGATCGCCAGCACCGCCGTCGAGCGTACGGCCACCAGCCAATCGAGTGATTACCAAGCCGAACGCCTGCGTTCGGTGGACCGCAGCCAGCAGCTGGACCTGGCCACCCAGACCGTCCAACTGGACCTGGGCCTGTATCAGGTCCAGGGCGGCCTCAAGGTCGAAAAGGCCTCCGACGAGATGCTGGGACGACTCATCGACATCAAGGCCTGAGTCCGGCCAGGCCTGCTCGTCCTCCTTGAAACGGCGCTCTTCGGAGCGCCGTTTTTCGTATGGCCGTCTGCCATGTAGACGTGGGCTCAGGCGCCCTCTGTCAGTCCTTTCTTTCCCATCGACATGGCTCTGTCGACACAGGCGTGGTCACTGACTCACCGGTCACGCGACATGGCACGATCGTCACTTTTAGCGGCAGAAAAGACCTGCCTGCCCCTCCTTGACAACCTGCAGTGCTAAACGTAAGTTTCAAACACCTGTTTGACCAAAAAATCGTCACTGCCTTGTGATGCGCACTCTGGTCATCCCCCATCGGATTCATCAGTTGAGGTTCCTCGCCATGCCTGATTACAAAGCCCCCTTGCGCGATATCCGTTTCGTTCGTGACGAACTGCTCGGCTATCAGGCGCATTACCAGAGCTTGCCAGGCTGCGAGGACGCCACGCCGGACATGGTCGATGCGATCCTCGAGGAAGGCGCCAAGTTCTGTGAGCAGGTCTTGGCCCCGCTGAACCGGGTCGGCGACCTGGAAGGCTGCACCTGGAGCGAGCAGGGCGTGAAGACCCCGACCGGCTTCAAACAGGCCTACCAGCAGTTCGTCGAAGGTGGCTGGCCGAGCCTGGCCCATGACGTGGCGCATGGCGGCCAGGGGCTGCCCGAGTCGCTGGGCCTGGCGATCAGCGAAATGGTCGGCGAGGCGAACTGGTCCTGGGGCATGTACCCCGGCCTGTCCCATGGCGCCATGAACACCTTGTCGGCCCACGGCACCGCCGAGCAGCAGCACGCCTACCTGAGCAAGCTGGTGACCGGCGAGTGGACCGGCACCATGTGCCTGACCGAACCGCACTGCGGCACCGACCTGGGCATGCTGCGCACCCGTGCCGAGCCTCAGGCCGATGGCTCGTACAAGGTATCCGGCACCAAGATCTTCATTTCCGCCGGTGAGCACGACATGGCCGAGAACATCGTCCACATCGTGCTGGCCCGTCTGCCGGATGCACCGGCCGGCACCAAGGGCATCTCGCTGTTCATCGTGCCCAAGTTCCTGCCAAGCGCAGACGGCGGGGTGGGCGAGCGCAATGCCGTGACCTGTGGTTCGATCGAGCACAAGATGGGCATCCACGGCAACGCCACCTGCGTGATGAACTTCGACGCCGCCACCGGCTACCTGGTCGGCCAGGCCAACAAGGGCCTGAACTGCATGTTCACCTTCATGAACACGGCGCGCCTGGGCACGGCGCTGCAAGGGCTGGCCCACGCCGAGGTGGCGTTCCAGGGTGCGCTGAAGTACGCCCGCGAGCGTGTGCAGATGCGTTCGCTGAGCGGCCCCAAGGCACCGGACAAGGCCGCCGACCCGATCATCGTGCACCCGGACGTGCGCCGCATGCTGCTGACCATGAAGGCGTTCGCCGAAGGCAACCGCGCCATGGTCTACTTCACCGCGCAGCAGGTGGACATCCTCAAGTACAGCCAGGATGAAGAGGCCCGCGCCAAGGCCGACGCCCTGCTGGCCTTCATGACCCCGATCGCCAAGGCCTTCATGACCGAGGTCGGCTTCGAGGCTGCCAACCATGGCGTGCAGGTGTTCGGCGGGCATGGCTTCATCGCCGAGTGGGGCATGGAGCAGAACGTGCGCGACAGCCGCATCGCCATGCTCTACGAGGGCACCACCGGCATCCAGGCCCTCGACCTGCTCGGCCGCAAGGTGCTGATGACCCAGGGCGAGGCGCTCAAGGGCTTCACCAAGATCGTGCACAAGTTCTGCCAGGCGCAGGCCGGCAACGACGTGGTCAAGGAATTCGTCGAGCCGCTGGCCCAGCTGAACAAGGAATGGGGCGAGCTGACCCTGAAGATCGGCATGGCCGCGATGAAGGACCGCGAGGAAGTCGGCGCCGCGTCGGTGGACTACCTCATGTACTCCGGCTACGCGTGCCTGGCCTACTTCTGGGCCGACATCGCCCGGGTCGCCGCCGAGAAGCTGGCCGAGGGCACCTCCGAGGAGGCCTTCTACACCGCCAAGCTGCAGACCGCGCGCTTCTACTACCAGCGCCTGCTGCCACGTACCCGCGCCCATGTGGCGGCCATTCTCTCCGGTGCCGGCAACCTGATGGACATGCACGAAGAGCACTTCGGCCTGGCCATCTGATCCTCCCCCCTCACGGGCCGCCTCGCACAGGCGGCCCGTCGTCTTCTGCAAGGCGGCTCGAGGGCCGCTTCGATCGTTCAACGAGAGGTAGCCATGGCTGACTACAAAGCGCCCCTGCGCGACATGCGGTTCGTTCTTGAAGAAGTCTTCGACGTCGCCACGCTGTGGGCACGGATGCCGGCCCTGCGCGAGCTGATCGACGCCGAGACGGCCATGGCCGTGCTGGAGGAAGCCGGCAAGGTGACGGCCGAACGCATCGCGCCGTTGAGCCGTTCCGGCGACGAGGAAGGCTGCCAGTGGCAGGCCGGTGCCGTCAGCACGCCAACGGGCTTCATCGACGCCTACCGGACCTACGCCGAGGGCGGCTGGGTCGGTGTCGGTGGTGATCCTGCGTACGGCGGCATGGGCATGCCCAAGGCGATTTCGGCGCAGGTCGAAGAGATGGTCAACGCGGCCAGTCTGTCGTTCGGCCTGTACCCGATGCTGACGGCCGGAGCCTGCCTGTCGATCCACGCCCATGCCAGCGAAGCGCTCAGGCAGCGTTACCTGCCGAACCTGTACGCCGGCACCTGGGCCGGTTCGATGTGCCTGACCGAGCCCCATGCCGGGACCGACCTGGGCCTCATCCGCACCCGCGCCCAGCCCCAGGCCGACGGCAGCTATCGGGTGACCGGCACCAAGATCTTCATCACCGGCGGCGAGCACGACCTGACCGAGAACATCATCCACCTGGTGCTGGCCAAGCTGCCCGATGCACCGGCCGGGGCCAAGGGCATCTCGCTGTTCCTGGTGCCCAAGTTCCATGTCGACGCGCAAGGTGCGGTAGGCGAGCGCAATACGGTCCACTGTGGCTCGATCGAGCACAAGATGGGCATCCAGGCCTCGGCCACCTGCGTGATGAACTTCGACGACGCAGTCGGCTACCTGGTCGGCGAGCCGAACAAGGGCCTGGCGGCCATGTTCACCATGATGAACTACGAGCGACTGGGCGTCGGTATCCAGGGCCTGGCGTCGGCCGAGCGCTCCTACCAGAACGCCATCGACTACGCCCGCGAGCGTGTCCAGGGGCGTGCCGTGGGCGGTGCACAGGCACCGGACAAGGCCGCCGACCCGATCATCGTGCACCCCGACGTGCGGCGCATGCTGTTGACCATGAAGGCGCTGAACGAGGGTGGGCGGGCGTTCTCCACCTACGTGGCGCTGCACCTGGACAACGCCAAGTTCAGCGACGACCCGGTCACGCGCCAGCGCAGCGCCGACCTGGTGGCCCTGCTGACCCCGGTGGCCAAGGCCTTCCTGACCGACCTGGGGCTGGAGTGCACCGTACACGGCCAGCAGGTGTTCGGCGGCCATGGCTACATCCGTGAGTGGGGCCAGGAGCAACTGGTGCGCGACGTGCGCATCACGCAGATCTACGAAGGCACCAATGGCATCCAGGCCCTGGACCTGATGGGCCGCAAGGTGGCGGGCAGCGGTGGGGCGTTCTATCGGTTGTTCAGCGACGAGGTGCGTGCGTTCGCCGACCAGGCCGGCGCTGGGCTGGGCGAGTTCACCGAACCCTTGAGGGCGGCGCTGGGCCAGTTGGACGACCTGACCGGGTGGGTGCTCGAGCGCGCGCAGCACGACGCCGAGGAAATCGGCGCCGCGTCGGTCGAGTACCTGCACACCTTTGGTTACGTTGCTTACGCCTACCTGTGGGCGCGCATGGCCCAGGCGGCGATGGACGGTGCCGAGGAGGATGACTTCTACGCGAGCAAGCTGGGCACGGCCCGCTTCTACTTCGCACGCCTGTTGCCGCGGGTGCATTCGTTGATCGCCAGCGTCAAGGCAGGCAGTGCGAGCCTGAACTTTTTACGACCCGAACAGTTCTGAAACAGCGCGTATCTGGAAACGAGACAGATTTGTAAGCATTTTCTTACACGGCCTGGTGACTTTTCTCCACTTCCCGGGGATTGGATCCACTGTTAATCTTTCTCACATGGACGACGCGCTGGGAGCGCAGAGGACAGCACACGGATCTGCTAAGGATGACCTGCCAGGGTGGCGGGACGATACGGAAGTCGACGAAACGGATGTCAGAGAAACAGTCTGGAATACCCCGCCTCGGCGGGGTTTCCTTTTTTGTGTGCCCGTCAGCCTGAGGCGTCGAGGCGCACACCGGCCACGGCACCCCCCGCAGTTTCTTCTTCGAGCAGCGTTCGCAACAGCTCGACCGCCGCCTGTTGGCGTTGCGCATCGCGAAACACCAGGCCGACCTGAAGCGGTACCCGCGGTTCGCTCAAGGGCTTCCACAGCAGGGCCTGATCGTCTTCGGCCGCTTCCTTGGCACGCCCCGGCAGGATGGTCACCAGCGAGGTATACGCCAGACTGTCCAGGATGCCGCCCATGTTGTTCATTTCCGCCTGGACCTGCGGGCGCCTGCCCAGATTGGCCAACTCGGTCTGCCAGATCTGGCGGATCTGAAACTCCTCCCCCAGCATCAGCATCGGCAACTCCGCCGCCTGGCTGAGCGAGACCTTCTTGAAGTCCTTCAACGGGTGATCGTTCGGAATCACCAGTTGCAGTTCGTCCTCGTACAACGGCAACCCATGCAGCCCCGGCTGGCGTGGCGCCAGGTAGCTGATGCCGATGTCCAGGCTGCCGTTGAGCAGACGCCGCTCGATGTCCAGGCCGGACAATTCGTAGAGCTGCACGATCAGGTGCGGCTGGGCCTTGCGGACGCGCTCCAGCAGGCGCGGCACCAGGCTGGGTCGTACGGTCTGCAGCACACCGATGGCCAACGTGCGCAGCGCCTGGCCCTTGAAGCCGCGCATGGCCTCGCGGGCCTGTCGCAGCCCGTCTAGCAGGGGCAGCGCGTGGTTGTACAGCGTGTGGGCAGCCAGGGTCGGCAACAGGCGTCTGTTGCTGCGCTCGAACAGGCTGACCTCGAGCGCCTGCTCGAGCTGGCGGATCTGTTGCGACAGGGCCGGCTGGGACAGCGACAGGCGCTCGGCGGCGCGGCCGACGTGGCCTTCTTCATAGACCGCGACGAAATATCGCAGTTGACGGAAATCCATAAGCGCTACTTATCGGAAAAGCTCGAAAAACCAAATGGCCCATGGCCGGGAAGGCGCCTAGTCTACGCCGCGTCATGGCGCTTGGCAGGTCTTTTAGGGGCCAATGCGCCGTGGATGCGAATGACGTTTGGATAGGCCAGGCAAAATACCCGTTCAACGGTACACCGTTCGGCGCATGACCGAGCCCTGGCAGCCTTGACCGTGATCGGCTGGAGCCTCGATGAACCTGTTCAACTTGCGCCGTATGGCATCTGCCACCGAGGTGCCGCCTGCGCCGCGCTTCGAATCCCTGACGTCCCAGGCGTCGCGACGCTTCCTGATGCCTGCCGCTCGCCAGGCTGACCCGGTGTTCGTGCGCGGGCAGGGGTCGTGGCTATGGGACGATCGCGGGCATGCCTACCTGGACTTTCACCAGGGCGGTGCGGTGAACAGCCTGGGGCACAGCCCGGACGTGCTGACCAAGGCCCTGGCCGACCAGGCGCGCTCGTTGATCAATGCCGGTGCCGGGTTCCAAGGGCAAGGCCTGCTCACGCTGGCCCAGCGGTTGTGTCAGAGCACTGGAAGCGATCAGGCCTACCTGCTCAACAGCGGTAGCGAAGCCTGCGAAGCGGCCATCCGCCTGGCCCGCGCTTGGGGACAGCGCCATCGCCATGGAGCCGACCACGTCATCGTCGCTCGCCTAGGGTGTCATGGGCGAGGCCTGGGGGCGCTGTCGGCCTGCCGTGCCCAAGCTGACGTGCCAGGGTTCAGCCAGGTCCCGTTCAACGACTTGGCCGCTCTGCATGCCGCCGTGAATTCGGACACCGTGGCCATCCTGCTCGAACCGGTCCAGGGCGACGCCGGCGTGATCCCGGCGTCACGCGAGTACCTCAAGGGCGCCGAAACCCTGTGCCGCGAACTGGGCATCCTGCTGATTCTCGACGAAGTGCAGACCGGCCTGGGTCGCTGCGGCACCTTGCTGGCCGAGCAGCGTCACGGCGTACGTGCCGACCTGGTGGCCATGGGCAAGGGGCTGGGCGGTGGCGTGCCGCTGGCCGCACTGCTGGCGCGCGGCACGGCCTGCTGCGCAGTGCCGGGCGAGCTGGGCGGCAGCCACCATGGCAACACGTTGATGAGCGCGGCCGGCCTGGCGGTCCTGGAGACGGTGCTGGCCCCCGGCTTTCTCGACCACGTCGAGGACGCCGGGCGCCACCTGCGCGATGGGTTGAGCCGACTGGCGGCGCGCTTCGGTCAAGGCGAGGTGCGCGGCCAGGGACTGCTCTGGGGGCTGCACTTGCGCGAAGCCTTCGCCCAGACCCTGGTCGACGCGGCCCTGCAGGAAGGTCTGCTGCTCACGGCACCCCAGGCCGATGTGCTGCGCTTCACGCCGTCGCTGACCGTCAGCAAGGGTAACATCGACGAAATGCTCAAGCGCCTGGCGCGCGCGTTCATCCTGATCCGTACTCACGCCTTCGAGGCCCGTCGCGCGTCTGCCTGACGAGCCTTTGCCGAACCGTCTGCGTTCCTGCGCACCGCCCCTGGCCCGCACCTTTGGCCCGGGGCGTTTTTTTGCGCGCAAGAGGTCGGCTTGAACCTCTGTTTGAAAGCGACAGTCTGTTGAGGTAACCAATCGAGGAGCTACGACATGGACCTGATCCGCATTCTGATCGCCATCATTCTTCCACCCGTGGGCGTCTTCCTGCAGGTCGGTTTCGGCGGTGCGTTCTGGCTGAACATCTTGCTGACGATGCTGGGTTACATTCCCGGCATCATCCATGCGGTGTACATCATCGCCAAGCGCTGACCGCACAGCCCGAGCCGCAGTCGCGACTTGGGCGTGGCCTCAACGGTCCAGGACCTGGCAGTAGAACGCCCATTCCTGCTCCAGTGCATGGGCCAGGTTGACCGCCTGGCGAAAACCGTGGCGTTCCCCGGCATAGAAGTGCCCTTCGGCCTGCACGCCATTGGCCTGCAACGCTGCCAGCATGCTCCGCGTCTGTTCAGGCACCACCACCGCGTCCTGCTCGCCCTGGAAGAAAATCACCGGCACCGTGATACGTGCGGCGTGCAGCAAGGGTGTGCGCCGTGCATAGCGTTCGGCGTCGCGGTCCGGGTCGCCGATCAACCAGTCCAGGTAATCCGCTTCGAACTTGTGGGTAGCGCGGGCGAGCGCCACCGGATCACTGACGCCGTACAGGCTGGCCCCGGCCCTGAACACGTCATGGAAGGCCAAGGCACAGAGCGTGGTGTAGCCCCCGGCACTGCCGCCGCGGATGAATGCCTGGGTCGGGTCGATCAACCCTTGGTCGGCCAGGTGCGTCACCACCGCGCAGGCGTCTTCGACATCGGCCTCGCCCCAGCGCAGGTGCAGCGCCTGGCGATAGGCTCGCCCGTAGCCGGTGCTCCCTCGGTAGTTGAGGTCGGCGACCGCGAAGCCGCGTTGGCTCCAGTACTGGATACGGGGGTCGAAGACCGGGTAGCACGCCGAGGTCGGTCCACCGTGGATGAAAATCACCAGGGGCGATGGGCCCTGTGCGCCCTGGGCAGGGTAGAAGAACCCATGGGCCTGGGCGTCGCCGCTGGCGTAGCGCAGCGATTGCGGCCGAGCGATCTCTGCCTCGGGCAAGGGCGCGACGCCACCGCTCAGCACCTCGACGGCGCCGGTCGGGCGGTCGATGGCGATGATACCGGCAGGGCGCGTCGGTGAGGCGGCGATGGCGTACAGGTGCGTGTCGCTCAGCGCCAGGCTGCGAAAGCGGCTGTAGTCGGTCGCCAGGCGCTGGCAGGCCTGGTCGACACGGCAGTGGCCCAGCACGCCGAAGCCGTCCTCGAACCAGCTGGCCACGTAGGCGTCGGGGCCCAGGGGCAGCCAGGTGCTGGCACCCAGCTGCCAAGGTGCGGCGGCGTGATCGGCGACGGCGGCGGGCAGGGCCTGCCAATGGCCGTCGCACTCACCCCAGGGTTGCCAGTAGCCGTGGTGGTCGGACAGGGCGTACAGCCGGCCCTGGGCATCGAAGCGCGGTTGTTGCAGCGATGTTTCCTCGTCTGCCCCGGCGATGCACTGGGGCGGGCTCCAGGCGCCGTCCTGTACCCGATGCCGGGTCATCAATCGCGTGGCGGTCCAGGGCTGGGCAGGGCGGTCCCATTCGATCCAGGCCAGGCGCTGGCCGTCGTCGCTCAGCGTGGGCGCCGCATAGAAGTCAGCCCCCTCGGCCAGCACCTGACGCCCGTGTGCGTCGAGGGCGACCAGACGGTGCTCGACGGATTCGCCGTGGGTTTCCTCGACCGCCAGCACGTGCCGGCCGTGCACCTGCAGATCGCCATAGCGGCGCTCGTCAACTGCGGTCAGCGCCTGGGGCGTGCCGCCGCCCACCGGTTGGGCGTAGACCTGCTGATCCGCCTCGTTGACGAAATACAGGTGCGTCTCGCCCACCGCGAAACTGCCTCCGCCGTACTCGTAGACGCGGCTGCGGACGCTGAACCCGTCCGGCGTCAGGCACACCGGCTGACCGTCACGCCAGTGCCAGAGCCGGCAGGCGCCGTCGGCCGGGCGAAATTCGTTCCAGAACACCCCGGCCGGGCCGACCTTGAGGTCGGCGTAGTCGGTGCCGGCTGCCACCGCCTGGGCAGCGCTGAAGCGTTCAGCCCCGGGCGATGAGCCGTGCGTTGCGTTCGTTGCGGAAGGTGAGTTGTTCGATGGCCAGCTGGGCATGGTCTGCCTCCTCTCGCGCCTTGAGAATGATGCCGTGGTCGGCCGACTTGGCGCACACCGGGTCGGCGTTGCTGGCGTCGCCGGTGAGCATGAAGGCCTGGCAGCGACAGCCGCCGAAGTCCTTTTCCTTTTCGTCGCAGGAGCGGCAGGGCTCGGGCATCCACTCATAGCCCCGGAAGCGATTGAAGCCGAAGGAGTCGTACCAGATGTGCCGCAGGTCATGGTCGCGCACGTTGGGGAACTGTACCGGCAACTGACGGGCGCCGTGACAGGGCAGCGCCGTGCCATCGGGTGTGATCGTGAGGAACAGGCTGCCCCAGCCGTTCATGCAGGCCTTGGGACGCTCTTCGTAGTAGTCGGGGGTGACGAAGATCAGCTTGCACGGGCTGCCAGCGGCCTTGAGTCGCTCACGGTACTCGTTGGTGATGCGCTCGGCACGCTCCAGCTGCTCGCGGGTCGGCAGCAGACCCAGGCGATTGAGGTGCGCCCAGCCGTAGAACTGACAAGTGGCCAGCTCGACGAAGTCTGCCTCCAGGGCGATGCACAGCTCGATGATCCGGTCGATCCGGTCGATGTTGTGCCGATGGGTGACGAAGTTGAGCACCATCGGGTATCCATGAGCCTTCACCGCACGGGCCATCTCCAGTTTCTGGGCGAACGCCTTGCGCGAACCGGCGAGCAGGTTGTTGACCGTCTCGTCGCTGGCCTGGAAGCTGATCTGGATGTGGTCGAGCCCGGCCTCGCGGAAGCGGGCGATCTTGTCCTCGGTCAGGCCGATGCCCGAGGTGATCAGGTTGGTGTAGTAGCCCAGCCGGCGCGCCTCGCCGATCAGCTCGGGCAGGTCCTGGCGCACCAGCGGCTCGCCACCGGAAAAGCCCAGCTGCGCAGCGCCCAGCTCACGGGCCTCGGCCATCACCCGGAACCACTGCTCGGTGCTCAGCTCCTGACCCTGCTGGGCGAAGTCCAGCGGGTTGGAACAGTACGGGCATTGCAGCGGGCAGCGGTAGGTCAGCTCGGCCAGCAGCCACAGCGGCAGGCCCACCGGCGGCGCGACGGGCAGGTCAGGCGTAGACGATCCAGTGTTCGGCATGGGCCACCTCCATGAACTGTTCGATGTCGTCGGCGACCTCGGGCACGTCGGCGAACTGTTCGGTCAGCGTCGCGATGATCGACGCCACCGAGCGCTGGCCGTCGATCAGCCCGCCGATCAGCGCGGCGCTGTCGTTGAGCTTGATCATGCCCTCGGGGTAGAGCAGCACATGGCCTTGTTGCGCCGGCTCGTACTGGAACCGGTAGCCGGGGCGCCAGCGTGGCACCCGTTGACGGTCGAAACTCATAAGGCGATCCCCTTGTGCCAGACCCGTTCGCGGGTGACGCTGTGGTAGGGCGGACGGTCCAGTTCGTAGGCCATGCTCATGGCGTCGAGCATGCTCCAGAGGATGTCCAGCTTGAACTGCAGGATCTCCAGCATGCGCGTCTGGCTCTCACGCGTGGTGTAATGCTGCAGGGTGATCGACAGGCCGTGCTCGACATCGCGGCGGGCCTGGCCCAGGCGTGTGCGGAAGTAGGCGTAGCCGGCCGGGTCGATCCACGGGTAGTGTTGCGGCCAGCTGTCCAGGCGCGACTGGTGGATCTGCGGCGCGAACAGCTCGGTCAGCGAGCTGCTGGCGGCCTCCTGCCAGCTGGCACGGCGGGCGAAGTTGACGTAGGCGTCCACGGCGAAGCGCACCCCGGGCAGCACCAGCTCCTGGGAGCGTAGCTGGTCTGGGTCCAGGCCCACCGCCTGACCCAGGCGCAGCCAGGCTTCGATACCGCCGTCCTCGCCCGGCGCACCGTCATGGTCGAGCAGGCGCTGGATCCACTCGCGACGCACCTCGCGGTCCGGGCAGTTGGCCAGGATCGCGGCGTCCTTGAGGGGAATGTTCACCTGGTAATAGAACCGGTTGGCCACCCAGCCCTGGATCTGCTCGCGGCTGGCACGGCCTTCGTACATCGCCACGTGGTAGGGGTGGTGGATATGGTAGTAGTCGCCCTTGGCGCGCAGCGCCTGCTCGAATTCGGCCGGGGACATCGGTGTGGCGTCGCTCATGGGGCCTCCTACAGCTCGATGCTCATGCCGTCGTAGGCGACTTCGACGCCCCGACGCTGGACTTCGGCCCGCTCCGGCGACGCTTCGTCGAGGATCGGGTTGGTGTTGTTGATGTGGATCAGCACCTTGCGCTGGCGCTCGAACCCGTCGAGCACCTCGAGCATGCCGCCGGGGCCGTTCTGGGCCAGGTGGCCCATCTCGCGGCCCGTGCGGGTGCCGACGCCGCGGCGCTGCATCTCATCGTCCTCCCACAGCGTGCCGTCGACCAGCAGGCAGTCGGCACCATGCATCATGCGCAGCAGCGCGTCATCGACCTGACCCAGGCCGGGTGCGTAGAACAACGTGCCGCCGGTGCGCAGGTCTTCGACCAGCAGGCCGAGGTTGTCGCCGGGGTGCGGGTCGAAGCGGTGTGGCGAATAAGGCGGCGCGGCGCTGCGCAGGGGGAACGGCGTGAAGCGCAGGTTCGGGCAGGCCGGGATGACGAAGCTGCCCTGCAGCTCGATGCGGTTCCACTGCAGACCGCCGTTCCAGTGGCCGAGCATGGTGAACAATGGGAAGCCCGTGCTCAGGTCCTGGTGCACCATGTCGGTACACCAGACCTGATGCGGGCAGCCTTCGCGCAGGCTGAGCAGGCCGGTGGTGTGGTCGATCTGGCTGTCGAGCAGCACGATGGCGTCGATGCCGGTGTCGCGCAAGGCACGCGCCGGCTGCATCGGCGCGAAGGCCTGAAGCTGCGCGCGGATGTCCGGCGAGGCGTTGCAGAGGATCCAGTGCTCGCCGTCGTCGGACAGCGCGATCGACGACTGGGTGCGCGCGCTGGCGCGCAGCGTGCCGTCGCGAAAGCCCTTGCAGTTGACGCAGTTGCAGTTCCACTGCGGAAAGCCGCCGCCGGCGGCGGAGCCTAGGATCTGGATGTACATGAACGCTCCGTGACCGAAAATGAAAACGCCCCGGCAAAGCCGAGGCGCCCTGACGCGTGAGGCCTCAACGGCTAGCGAAGTACATGGTCACTTCGAAGCCGATGCGCAGGTCGGTGTAAGCAGGTTTGGTCCACATGGGAAAACTCCTTCCGGATGGGAATCAGGGGATGCCAGGTATTGGGCGTCGTTTCAGGGTCGAGGTTCCGTTGGGCCGGGAACCTACGTATTACAAGATGCTATGAAGGCATCACCGTGCCCTGGGGTGCCCCGCCATGGAGCAGGGCGGCGCGGTTCGGGTGGAATGATAGCGTGCTAATGAACCGAGCGCGATCCCCAAGGGTGACCATCCAGCGGAGCCGGGCCGTTGGCCAGGCACTGCCAGCCGTGTTCGGCGCCGCGCAGGCGGGACAAGACCTGGTCCAGGTCGGCCTGGGTCACCGTTTCGAGCCGCTGACGAAGACCGTCCAGGCAGCCCGTCCAACCGGCCAGGTGGGCCTGCCAGTACCAGGTCGCCGTTTCTTGATCGTCCAGGGTCGACGGTGCGAACTGATCGAGCAGCGCGTGACGCAATGCCGGGGTCAGCGCCACACCGGCGTCCAGCACCTCCCGCACATGGGCCAGCAGGCGGTGCGGGTCGGTGCCAGGCGACTGCACGCCGAACAGCAGGCCGTGTCGGCCTTCGACCGTGCGAAACCCGCTGAAGACCGCATAGCCCAGTTGCAGCTCCACCCGCAGGCGCTGGTAGAACGGGCCTTGCAGCGCCTGGGCGAGCAGGCGGCCTTCCGCTTCGCGGGTCGCCGGCACAGGGCAGAACAGCAGCAAGGCGTGCTCACGGCTGGCGGTGGCGACGGTGTGCCAACGAGGGCCTTCGGGGAGCGGGCGTGGCGCAGGCCGCGCTGCCTGGCCTGGAAGCGAGTGCAGGACCGCGCCCAGTATCGCCAGCGCCTGCGGGTCGAAGCCCAGGGCCATGCCGTGCCAGCGGGCGTCTTGCCACTGCGTGCCAAGTGCAGCCTGTCCGTCGGCCCGCGGCTCAGGCGTTGCGTCAGGGGCCAGGCATTCGGGCAAGTGCTTGAGCAAGGCCCGGATCGGCATCAAGGGTGGCTCAGCATCGAGGGCGTCGCACGCGTCGTCTGTCAGAGGCGCCTGAAGCGCGGCGAGCACGTCGGGCAGCGCCTGGAGCACGGCCGCCGGACGACCTGTGCAGCGCAATTGCCAGTCCGCGCCCAAGGCCTCACCGTGAAGGGTGATCGCGGCACGGCAGGCACGTGTCTGCAAGGCGCTCAGGCGATGGGCCAGGCGGGTGACCTCGAGGGCCGTAAGTGGCTGGACGAACTGCCAGCGCAGGTAGAGGATGGCCAGGCGTTGTCTAGCAGGCAGGGCGTCGCAGATGACCATCTGCGGCGGCAGTGGCCGATCGGAGCGCGTCGGCAGGGCAGGGTCGAGCCAGGGGTCGGCCGGAGGCAGATGCCAGGCCCCGTGTTCAGCCGTGGGTACCTGAGCGAGCAACGCCTGCAGGGCGTGTCGGGCCTGCGCATCCAGCGCCTGGAAAGGCCGCTCCCTGCTGTCGCGACGGGCCAGGTCGAGCGCGCTCGCCCGCTCACCCTGAGCCCGTTGCACGCGGTCGAAGTCGTCGTGGAGCGGCGTCAGGTCCTGGGTGACGAGAAAGCCCAGCCAGCCCTGCAGCAGCCGTTGCACTTCGGCGGCACGCGTCGGATCGTCGAGGTGCAGCTGCACGTGCCACAAGGCCTGGCCGGCATGGCTGTACAGCACCTCGGCATTTACCTCCTGCACCCAGCCGCGTCGCTCGAGCACACCTCGCCAGGTGCCTTCCCGGTCATCGGTCAGCCAGTCCAGCAGGGCTTCCAGCGCCGCGTCGGCACCCTCGGGCAGGGCTTCGTGGGCGAACAGCAGGTCCAGGCGCGGGCCTTCCTGGCAGGGTAAGAGGGAGCTCTCGGTCAACGGTGGCGGGGGCCGACGGGGTACGGGTGTGTCGGCACGCAACGAACGGCCGTAGGTCTCGCCCAGAGCCTGCAGTGCCTCCAGCGGCTGCGGCCCACAGAGGCTCATGGTGATGTGCGCGCCCTGGTAGAAACGTTGATGAAACCCGTGCAAGGCCTGCTGAAACGCCGGGTCGTGCACCGGCAGGGTATAGCGGTTGCCGGCATGGAACCCGCTCAGCGGATGCCGTGGCGATACCCGTTGCAGGCGCATGAAGGCCTGCTGCGCCTGCGCATCCCGCGACCAGGCGATGAACTCGGCGTGGATCACCTCGCGTTCGCGGCGCTGCCTGGCCAGGCTCAAGTCTGGCTCGACGAGCATCTGGCACAGGCGCTCCAGGCTGCCCGCCAGGGCCGAGGGCGGCACCTCGAAGAAGAAGTCGGTGGTGCGCTCACGGGTACTGGCGTTGACCTGACCACCCTGACGCTGCACGTGCCGCATCAGCCCGTCCTCGAGCGGAAACCGCGCGGTGCCGAGGAACAGCAGGTGCTCGAGCAGGTGCGCCAGCCCTGGCCAGGCCGTCGGTGCGTCATGGCTGCCAGCGTGGACGCGCAGGGCCGCCGCGCTGCGCTTGAGGTGCGGTGCATGGCGCAGGGTCAGCTGCAGGCCGTTGTCCAGCACGAGGTGGCGGGTGAGATCAGGCATAGGGGCTCCAGCGAAACGAGCCCCATGCTAGCGGATATCAGGTGCGAGGCGCAGGGCCATGCAGGTCGTGGCGCACATCGCTCAGGTAGGGAAAGCCGGCGCGGCTCGCAGCCAGGCGGTCGCGGTCCAGGTCCGCCAGCAACAGGCTCGCTTCCTGCCCGGCTATCGCCAGCAGGCTGCCGTCCGGCGCGACGATGCTGCTCTGCCCGCAATAGACCAGCGACGCTTCGGCGCCACAGTAGTTGGCGTAGACCAGGTAGCACTGGTTCTCCTGGGCCCGCACACGCACGGTGAACTGACAGACGAAGTCATAGGGCACCATGTTGGCGGTGGGCACCACGATCAGCTCGGCGCCGGCCAGCGCCAGGCGCCGGGTATTCTCCGGGAACTCGACGTCGTAGCAGATCAGCAGCCCGAGCTTCCAGCCCTCCAGCTCGACCACCGGGAAATGATCGCCGCCAGGGCTGAACAGGCTGCGGTCCAATGCGCCGAACAAGTGCGTCTTGCGGTAGTTGCCCAGGCGGCTTCCCTGGGCATCGATCAGTTGCACGCTGTTGTAGCACGCGCCGTCTTCGCCCTGTTCGGGGTAGCCATAGACGATCGCCAGGCCCTGCTGCCGCGCGATGGCCGCCACCGCCTGCGCCGAGTCGCCGTCGGCCGGCTCGGCCAGGCGGCTCACGGCATCGCGGCCGATGTCGTAGCCGGTCAGGAACATCTCCGGGCACACCAGCAGACGCGCGCCCTGGCTCGCCGCCTGCTCGGCCTGCTGGCGCAGGCGTTCGAGGTTGCCGGCGACGTCGTGTGGGCCAGGGTGGCCTTGGTACAGGGCGATGCGCATCGAAGGTCTCCGGGTATCAGTCGGGCAGGGCGATCGGGCCGATCTCGTCGAACACATCGCCAGGGCCTGGGTTGTTCGGGTGGGTCCGGCCACCGAAGTGGGTCATGATACCCCACACCGCGTTGAGCGACGTCTGCACGGCGCCCTCGACCCAGGCCGGCGTCCACGACACGTCGTCGCCCGCCAGGAAGATGCCGCGGTGCTCGGCCGGCATGTCCTGCTGCATGAAGTGAGCGTACATGCGCTGGTTGTAGCGATAGTGGCCAGGCAGCGCGCCCTTGAAGGCACCGAGGAAATACGGGTCGGCCTCCCAGGAAATGGTGATTGGATCGCCGATGATGTGCCCGGCGATGTCGGTTTTGGGGTAGATCTTCTTCAGCGCGTCGAGCGCCAGCTGCACGCGCCGCTCCACCGGGTGCGGCAGCATCTTCAGCGCATCGCTCATCCAGGCGTAGGACAGGCAGATCACCCCTGGCCGGTCGTCGCCGTTGTCGAACAGGTAGGTGCCCCGGGTCAGCCGGTCGGTGAGGGTCATGCTCAGCAGGTCGCGACCAGTCTCCGGGTCCTTGTCCTTCCAGAACGGCCGGTCGACCATGACGAAGGTCTTGGACGACTGCATGTAGCGGGTGCGGTCCAGCGCCATCCACAGCTTCTGCGAGAACAACGACTCCTCACAGTCGATCTGGGTGGTCAGCAGCCAGCTCTGACAGGTCACCAGCACGGCGGCGTATTCGCGCGTGTCGCCCCAGCTGTCGGTCACCGCCAGGCGCTCATCGGCACTGCGGGCGATACGCCGTACGCCACTGCGCGGCGCCCCCCCATGCAGCGAGCGCAGGCTGGTGCCGACCGGCCAGTGCACGCAGCGCTCCGGCACGTGCCGCCAGATGCCCTGGGGCACCTGCTCCACGCCCCCGACCACCAGGTGCTGGTGCTCGTCGCAGTTGGTCATCACCACCCGGAAGATCTCCAGCATCGAGTTGGGGAAGTCAGAGTCCCAGCCACCGGTGCCGAAACCGACCTGGCCGAACACCTCGCGGTGCAGGAAGCTCAGCTTGGCGAAGGCCTGCGAGGTGGCGACGAAGTCGTAGAAGGTACGGTCGTCCCACAGCGGCACCAGGGTGTTCCACAGCTGCTTGAGTCGCGGCACGTCGCGCTCGCGGATGGCCTGCTGGATGTCGCTGAACTGCGCCCGGTCTTCCAGGGCATCGGCCCAGGCTTCGGCCACTTCGTGGAACAGCCGTGGCAAATCCGCTGGCGACTCGGCGTAGAAGGTCTGCCCCTCCAGGTCGATCACCGTGCTGCTGGAGGCCGCGCTCAGGGGATTGGGAAAGGGCTTGGTCTCCAGGCCCAGCTTGTCGACGTAGTGATAGAACGCCGTGGACGACACCGGAAAGCGCATCCCGCCCAGCTCGGCGACGATGCCGTCGGTGCCGTTGAAGGCCTGCGAACGCAGCCGTCCCCCCAACTTGGAGGCCTCGTAGACCACCGGCTTGAGGCCCAGCTTCATCAGCTCGTAGGCCGCCACCAGCCCGGCGATGCCCGCGCCGACGATGGCGACTTCCTCGCCGTAGCGGTCCGCCGGCACGCTGCCCAGACCGGCGGGGTGTTCGAGCCAGTCGTCGAAGGCGAAGGGAAAGTCCGGGCCGAACAGGGTGACCGGGGGTTTGCCATCGGCGGGGTGACGGTTCTTCTTGTTCATGTCGTGGCCTTGGGCGGGGTAGCGGGATGGAATGAGTATAGGTAGGGCTGGATGACAGGTTAGAGGGGGATGGCGTGGGAAGTAAGACGAAAGGTGGTGGCGGATTGTGTGGGTTTTTAGCGTTGTGACGAGGTGGTGGGTAAAAGTGACGAAGGATTCTGGTTTTCCGCTGGAGACTGTCAGATTTTTTGTGTTCGGGCCGATAACGGCCTGCCGTGAGGCAGGCCGTGCTTTTACCAGGTCGGCCTGATAAATCGATCTCCGTACAGAATCGCAAATTGATTCATCGCGCTCTTCC
>NZ_JAAMQJ010000070.1 GCF_013523125.1 Pseudomonas entomophila
ACGCAAAGCACGCCACCGTCTCGAAGCGATGGAAGTACACGGCAAAACCTTCAGTGGCGAAAGCAACTGCCGGGCCATGGAGCCGGGCCATCATTTCAAACTCACCCAGCACTACGATCACGACAACGATGTACCCGAAGATCGCGAGTTCATGTTGCTGTCGGTCAACCATTGGGGGCGCAACAATTATTCGAACGAAGGCGAGGCAGGCTACCGCAATAGCTTCACGTGCATCCGCCGAAAGATCATTTTCCGTCCTGTCCAGCAAACCCCTCGCGGCGTGATTAGCGGCCCCCAGACCGCCATCGTCGTCGGCCCGCCGGGTGAGGAGATCTACACCGACGCGTTGGGCCGGGTGAAGCTGCAGTTCCACTGGGACCGCAATGGTGAGTTCAACGACCAGAGTTCGTGCTGGGTGCGGGTGGCGCAGTCTGGGGCCAGCGGAGGTTTTGGCAGCATCCTGATCCCACGCGTTGGCGACGAGGTCGTGGTGGTGTTCCTTGACGGCAACCCAGACCGGCCGCTGATCATGGGCAGCCTATACAACAGCTACAACACCCCACCATGGTCGTTGCCGGCGAACAAGACCCAGAGCGGGTTCCTGACGCGTTCGATGAAGGGGGATGGTGCGACGGCCAACTTCTTTCGCTTCGAGGACAAGGCGGGTGCCGAGCAGATCATCATGCACGCCGAGCGCAACATGGACACCGAGGTGGAGGCTGATGACAGTTTGAAGGTGGGGGTGATAGATCTATCAAGGTCGAAGGCAAACACTCCGAAACGATCAAGTTGGAAACCAGCATCGCAGTCGAAGAAGGTTCTTATTTCGTAACGGTGGACCAAGGATGCGTGAATGTAAAGGCGGCCACATCGATTGTGCTAGAGGTAGGAAAGAGCAAGCTGGAAATGAAGTCAGACGGCACCATCACACTCACCGGGGTGACCGTAGACGTGGCGGGTAGCACGATTATCAACTTGAACAAGTCCTGAGTGGCGACAAGGAACGTCTTATGCGTGGCAATATATTTGATCGAATCCATCAAAAACGTGCGCTAGCAGAACGCCTCGAGCGTGAGCGTTTGGAACAGGAAGCGCTTGCTGCACTCGTCGTCCCGCCGCCGCCCTATCTGACTAATGAGCTCAGTTTCGCTCGGCCTGAAAATCTGAAAGACAAGACGTTCAATGTCTTTACGCTAACGGACATTGGACCAAGCCCGTTTTCATTCGTGGTAGGGCGTTCGCCCGCAGAGCCAGATGCGGATCTGGAAACGCTCGCGCAGCAATTGCTTGGCGAGCTGAAAAAAACACTCTCTCATGTTCAGTGGATCGAACCGCTTTCCCCTGTGATCGTGGCAGGGTTGGACGCCAGGCGTGTGGAGTTCCGCTGGCGCCAGCAAGGACAACCTGTACACCAGGTGCAGCTGATTTTCTTGCATCAGGACGAACACAAGCGGCCTTTGCTGATGCAGCTTACTGGAACGAGCAATAATCCTAAGGGAATGACGGCGGAGGAGCGCAGTGCTTTCGATGCAATTGTTGAGAGTCTAGAACTACGCTATCCACCAGGGTCCGAGGAGAATCCCAGCCGAGCTGTACGGGCATGAGTTCACCTGCTGCGCGTATGGACGATGCCATCGAGCACTCCAGTGCGCTCGGCGGGCTGCTGGCGGGTCTGGCTATTGGGGCTGGCGCAGTCCTTGTTGGAATCGCTGTTGTCGGAACCGGTGGCCTGGGTGCCATTGCATTGACTGCAATGGTAGGCGCGGGCGCTGCTACAGGCGCTGAGATTGGACAATTGATTGGAAGTCTGTCTTTCGCCCGCCGGGAAACCGGAAAGATAATGTCAGGATCCAGCAACGTTTATATAAACGGTAAGCCAGCAGCCAGAGCCCATCTCGACCATGCCGAATGCTCGGATCATTCAGGAGCACCGAAGACGTTAGCGCAGGGTAGTCGCTCTGTCCATATCAATGGCCAACCGGCAGTACGCGTAGGCGACCTTACCGTTTGTGATGCAAAAATTAGCTCGGGTTCATCAAACGTCTATATAGGCGGTGAAACAGCAACCACCGACGCGATTGATCCAGAGGTTTCTGTATTACTTGAACGAGCCGTGATGGGGCTGGGGCTTGCTAGTGCTTTTGTTTTGGCGAGTCCTATTCTAGTCATTGCAGGTATTGCTGGCGGTATCGCAGGGGGGATGGCGGGCCAGTGGGCTGGGGGCGAAATTTTTGGTGAGGAGTCTGATGGCCAGAAGCTGATGGCCTTCGGTGGTGCTTTGTTGGGTGGAGGGATTGGCGCTAAAGGTGGAAAAGCTTTTGATGCGCGCTATGAGATTAAGACACAAGGTTTTGGCTCCAATATCGGTAATGTCAAAATCGTGTCGAAACAAACGGGTGCTTCTAAGAATACCAAGCCTGCACGTGGTGCAGATGGCCGCTTTATTAAAGTTGGAGAAAGAGCTAGGTATACTAGAAAGTCTGAGTATCCAAGTGGGTATCGTGCTGGGGTTAAAGATAAGGTTTTGGATAAGCACACTATTAGGAGCGGGGAAGACATAGGTAAAGTGCGTACGGCAGATAGGGAAATAGTTGATCGAGACGATCCAAGAATAACTATTGAACATGAAATGGCAGTAGTTGAACATTGGAATAGGGAAGGGTATAATTCTACGCGTGCAGCTCGTGTTGAGTTTTATAATAATGTTGACAACATGAGTATTCGTCTGCGCTCAGCTAACAGTGCTGACGGAGGGCGAATGGCCGCAGAAGGCATCAGGTATAGGCAAGATGTTGGACCTAACTATGAATGAGGTTGATATGTTCACTAAAGATGACTTGTTGCGTTCTTATACAGGGGTAGAAAAAGATGCCGGTTATTATTTTTTTCAACTTGAGTTATCGGATGCTTTTGATGAGTATTGTCTAAAAAGCACAGACGATTTAGATTTGTTAGTCGTCTCTGAAAATATTACTGACAGAGAGTTTGCTAAAAGTGTAATAAGTCAAGCTTCTGGGGAATTCAGCCAGGGAAAAGTTTCAATATTTAACATATCTAATAATAAGTATGGATTTACACATTCTCTAGTTCTGCCGAATACTTACCATGGGGTATTTAAGGGTAAGTTAGAGCATAAGCGAGATAATCTATATCTTTGCGTTCCCATTTACCGATGTGAGTTTTCAGGTAATGAGTCAGCCGAAGAATTTAAGAATATGATCCAGCGGATGATTCCTGTTTTTCGGTGGGATCGAAAGGTTTGCCCTAAGATCAAAATCTATTTCGACAATCCAGAAACTGAGTCTGGAACCGATGAGGCAGGTGCTTTAATTAAGTATCCAACCTTGCTGTCAGAAATAGAAAACCTTAATGGTGTATCTAGTGGATTTATTGAGCTTACAAATTATAAGGGGGGCGTAATTGAAATTCTTTCGCCGCAAAGAGATGTTTTTACTTTAATTCGCAATCGAAAGGATGAAGAAGACATGGATTTATCGATGATCACGGAGGCACTAGAGCGGTTCCTGTTAGATGAATGATAGAATGACGATGGCGTTTTTAATTTAATTCTTGGTATGATTTAAGATAATTTTAAGTGGTATGATTTTGTAGGGGCTTTACTAATCATGCCTCTTTTCTTAATTGGATCTTTATTTGTATATAAGAAGAATTAGTAAAATTTTTAATAAAAATCGCTGTGGCTAAAATTGCTGCCATGACTAGTCGGAAGACTATATGGCAAGGTGTTACGAACTTTCTAGGCGCTGTACGAAATTTCAATAGACCTACTTCGCCCCCCCTGATGACCTAGGGCGCCAGAAGTGGAGATCGATATGTTCGAGGTTATGCATGCATGGATGGCAATCTTTCTGGACAACACGGCGCTGCGAAGCGAGACCGTCGTGAAGCTGTCATGAGGGCATACATGATCGACAACACGACACGGTCTGAGCCCGCACATTGGCAGGCCAGATGGGATCCAATAAATTGACACCTCCATCTGCATGCGCTTTCATGTCGCGGCACAGCGCCTTACTCCAAGCCGAGCACAGTTTGATGCGATGAAACGGATATTTCACAAGGCGATTTACTTTCAAGTTATCAAGGACGGTTAGAGTGCAATGGTCTGAGGAAATGAAGCGGACTACGATGAGCAAGCTGAAGGAATATGATATATATTTCTCGGCGGATGAGGTCCCCCCTGATATTAAATTTCCCGAGCAGTGGCGCAATTTTGGCCCGGCAAGAACTGGCAAATCTCCTGTTCCTGCAGAATGGGACAATTATATGAATTGTCTGCCGTGGGTCTCCTGGTGGGTCGATAACTGTGTGCTAGGTACGGTCTTGGCGATCAGCGATAGACCCTATTTGATGTATGTATACAGGAAGGATGGGGAATTTTATTACTATATGGGCGGAGAGCCCCTGGGTGCAGGTGATGTAAGACTTGATAAATATAGTGGCTTTTCTGAAAGTTTGAAGAAATTTTACTGTGAACTGCACAATGGCTTTGGTTTTTATATAGGCTGCACCATGGGGCCGTCACGGGTTGAAGACTTTATTTCAATTAAAGATTTGTGTGATGACGAGTATCCAGGCCTGCCTGACATGATGGCGATTTTTTCAAATGGTGCTGGGGATTATATGGCTTTAGGTGAAGGAGACGCCAGTGGCGAGGTATTTATATGGTGGCATGAAGAGCCAGATCAGCCCGAGCGAAATCTCAATTTATGGGAGCATATGGATTATTGGATGGCGATTGTTTTAGAAAATTCGGATGTCAATGATATTGTTGGTGAATGATTTTTGGCTTTTGAGGTTTTTCAAAGGCTGTGAAATTATTTCGGTGGCGGTCTGCGGCGCTGAGTCTCTGTGTCCGGTTAGGATATCACTCCCTCGGACAAATTTCTGCCCAGCACGTGAACACGCTCACTCGCAATCACTTGCCGGTAGTTTTTTAACTGCATATGAGCAAGGAGGCAAGGTGAACCATGTTCGATGAAGCGGACATACGGCAGTCATATTCAGATGATGTGGAGACGCACACGGGTCACTACTTTTTTCAGCTGCATTTGGCTAAAACTTTTTATGAGTATTGTTTGAAGAGCACCGCAGACGTGGACCTGCTGGTGATCTCCGAAGCGATCGTCGACAGAGCGTTCGCCATGGACGTGATCCGCCAGGCGTCGGGCGATTTCAGCCAGGACAGGGTGTCGAGGTTTGACCTGACGGCAAACCCCTATGGATTCACGCAGGCGTTGGTGCTGCCCAACACCTATCACGGCGCCTTCAAAGGTCGGTTCGACGCCAAACGCGAACGCCTGTACCTCTGCGTGCCCATCCACCGCTGCGAATTCTCGGGCGACGAATCGGCGAATGAGTTCAAGGCCATGCTCGGACGCACTGTATACCCCTTTCGCTGGAACAGGCCCGTATCTCCCAAGATCAGGGTGTACTTCGACAATCCGGCAACGGGTGCAGGTACGGATGAAGAAGGTGCGTTGATGACGTACTCCACCGTGCTGTCGGAAAATCGACAACCTGAACGGGGTCGTCAGCGGCTTCATCGAGATCACGAACTACGCGGGCGAGGTCATCGAAGTGCTGTTCCCTGGGCAGGACCAGTTCATCCTGATTCGCCATCGCCGCGAGGAGACGGCAGTGTCATTGCCACAGTTGAAGGACGCCGTGAACCGCTTCGTTTTCGACGGGCAGGCGAGGGCGCAGATGCGTTGGCGTGGAGATGTCGCTTGAGATGTGTCGATGGGGCGATGCACGATGGTTTGCGTGTATCCATGAAGCAGGTCAAGGTGCATGACCCCAGGCTTGCAGAACGTAACCTTGTAAGGAATGCAGCATGACGTGGACTGAGTCGCAGAAGTCGGAGATGCTCCACGAGTTGAAGGGGTACGAGGTCTATTTCACGCCTGCCGACCTGCCTTCTGGATTTGAACTGCCCTGGCAGTGGCGTGATTTCGGTCCTGCGGATAGCGAGAATTCCTGTGTGCCTGCCGAGTGGGCCAATTATGCCGAGCAACTGCCCTGGGTGTGCGCCTGGATCGAGCAGTGCGTGCTAGGGACCGTGGTGGCGGTAAAAGACAAGCCTTATCTCATGTACGTTTATAGCAAGGAAGAAGAGCTGAGCTTTTATATAGGTGGGGCGCCGCTAGGGGCAGGCAATACGGAACTTGGTAAGTGTGCCCATCTTCCACAGCAGTTGAGGGAATTTTATCGCGATCTCCATGATGGCTTTGGATTTTATATCGGTTGCACGATGGGGCCTTCTCATGTCGAAGATTTTGTCCCTATAAAAGACCTATGTGATGAAGATTATCCAGACTTTCCTGATATGGTGAGTTTCTTCTCAAGCGGCGCGGGGGATTACCTGGCATTGGGCGAAGGGGCCTGGGCGGGCGTATTCTTCATGTGGTTTCATGAAGAGCCCAATACACCGAGGCAGAAAGAGGACCTGTGGGGAATAATGGATACATGGATGTCGATCTTCCTGGAGGACTCGGAAATGAATGAACTGTTCAGGAGCGATTCCGATACCCGGAGCGCGCATTGATGGACACTGCTGCATGGAATGGACTGAATCGCAGAAGTTGGAGATGCTCGACGAGTTGAAGGAGTACGAGGTTTATTTCACGCCTGCCGACCTGCCTTCTGGACTTGAGCTGCCTGGGCAGTGGTGTGACTTTGGTCCTGCGGATGGCGAGAAATCCTGTGCACCTGCCGAGTGGGCCAATTATGCCGAGCAGCTGCCTTGGGTGTGTGCCTGGATCGAGCAATGCGTGCTAGGGACCGTGGTGGCGGTAAAAGACAAGCCTTATCTCATGTACGTATACAGGGAGGAGGGGCGGCTGAATTTTTACATGGGCGGAGCGCCACTGGGGGCGGAGAGTGCACAACTGGATGAGCTTCCTCCTGTCCCGGAAAATTTGAAACGTTTTTACCGTGACCTGCATGATGGCTTCGGATTTTATATCGGATGTGCCATGGGGCCTTCGCACCTCGAGGATTTTGTTCCATAAAGGATCTGTGCGATGACGATTATCCTGATCTTCCGGACATGGTGAGTTTTTTCTCGAGTGGTGCTGGAGATTACCTGGCGCTGGGCGAAGGGGCTTGGGCGGGCCAGGTCTTTATCTGGTGGTATGAAAAGCCGGATGAGCCTTCTCGGGAAAGGA
>NZ_JAAMQJ010000071.1 GCF_013523125.1 Pseudomonas entomophila
CGAGCATATCTACAATGCGGGCTCGATGCCCTAGGAGCGGCTCTGCTTCATGGCCTTCCCTCGATGATCAGTCGAGAACTTTGGCCTGCAAGGAGGCAAAAGTCGAGATACAAGGAGCGGCCCCTGCGCCGCGATCGGTCCCGCAGGGGCCGTAAAACCAGCCCCTCCGTCTTTCCGGCAATAAGCCAACGCCCAGCCCCGAACCTCAGGACCTCACCTCCCCCAACACCCGCCCCTGCGCCGTCCGCGCATGCCCCCGCGAGCTGATGATCCCCAGGAACGAGATCACGATCGCCAGCCCCAGGGTCGCGCTGATCTCTGCGCGATGCTCCTCGGTGAACATCATCACGCCCAACGCGCAGACGATGAACACGATCACCGCCCAGGTCAGCCAGGGGAACAGCCACATGCGGAACTTCAGCTGGGCGTTCTCGCGCTCCAGTCGACCGCGCATGCGCAGCTGGGAAATGGCGATCACCAGGTAGACCAGCAAGGCGATGGCCCCGGAGCTGGCCAGCAGGAACTCGAACACGCCCTTGGGCGCGAAGTAGTTGAGCACCGTGATGGCCACGCCGATCAGCGTGCTGCCGAACACCGCTGCGCGCGGCACACCGACGCTGGAGGTCTTCTTCAGCATGGCCGGCGCGTCGCCGCGCTTGGCCAGCGAATACATCATCCGCGAGGCGATGTAGATCGACGAGTTCATGCAGCTGGCGACCGCCACCAGCACCACGAAGTCGACCATGAACGACGCATAGGGGATGTTCATCAGCTCCAGCGCACGCTGGTAGGACCCCACCACCGCCAGTTGCGGGTCGTTCCACGGCACGATCGAGATGATCACCAGGATCGACAGCAGGTAGAAGGTACTGATCCGCCAGATCACCGAGCGGGTGGCCTTGGCGATGTTGCGCGAAGGGTCGCTGGACTCGGCTGCGGCGATGGTCACCGCCTCGGTGCCGATGAAGCTGAACATCACCGTGATGAACGCCCCCACCACCGCCGAGGCGCCATTCGGGGCGAAGCCGCCGTGCTGCGCCATCAGCGACCCCAGGCCGCTGACCTCGCGTTCCGGCAACCAGCCCATCAGCGCGGCGAAGCCCAGGCCGATGAAGCCGATGATCGCCGTGACCTTGAGCACCGCGAACCAGAACTCGAACTCACCGTACTTGGCCACGCTGAACAGGTTGGTCGCCGCCAGCAGCACGATCGAGGCCAGTGCGAACAACCAACTGTCCACCTCCGGGAACCACAGGTTCAGCACATGCCCGGCCGCCAGGGCCTCGATGGGGATCACCAGCACCCAGAACCACCAGTACAACCAGCCGATGGTGTAGCCGGCCCATGGCCCGATAGCCTGGTCGGCGTAGGTGGAAAATGACCCGGTGTCAGGGTGAGCGACGGCCATTTCGCCGAGCATGCGCATGACCAGCACCACCAAGGTACCGGCCACCAGGTAAGCGATTATGGTTGCCGGACCGGCCGCCGCGATGGCGTGCCCCGAACCGACGAACAGCCCTGCACCGATGATGCCGGCAATCGACAGCATCGTTACATGACGTGGTTTGAACCCTTGTGCAAGGGCGCTCCCATCAGATCCCACGGTGTTCATTGATCTTGTTCTCTTTTTGCTGACACAAGGAAGGAAGGCAGGCGTAGGCGAAAGCGTCTCCTGTGGGACGAGGGGGAATGTGGCTCACCGGCGCGTTGTTATTGTCGGGCGATGCAGGACCGCGGCGCGTCAGTGAAGTGCGGCCTCACTGTAAGCCGGGCACCGCGTGTGGAAATTATTCGAAAACGTCCCGTAACTGTTCGATCACGACAGGCAATACCTGGATGCGCCAGATGTCGCGGATGACGTATCCATCCGCGTCATGACCGGTGACGCAACCCGCGATAATGGCAAGAAGACAGCTCTGCAACGCTCGTCTCCCGCCGTCGAACGACGCCGGTCAGCCCAGCAGACGGCGCAGGGCATGACAGTCGCGGGCATGCCAGTCGGCCAGTTCCGGCCAGGGGTTGTCCGGTACGTTGACCAGCACCGTGTGCGCCCCGGCCGCGCGGCCGCAATCGAGGTCGAACCGGTAATCGCCGACCATCACCAGCTGCGAGGGCGCGACGTTCCAGTCCTGGGCGATCCGCAGCAACCCGTCCGGGCTAGGCTTGGGCGCCGCCTCGTCACGCCCGAGGATCTGCGCGACCGGGAAGCAGTCGGCCAGGCCGATGGCCTGCAGGGTGACGTGGGCCAGCTCACGGGCATTGCGCGTCAGGATGCCCAGCTGACATCCCCGCTCGGCCAGCTCGCGCACCAGCTCCACCGCGCCCTCTGCCGCCTGCGAGCCGAGGGCCAGTTCGCGCTCGTGCTCCAGCAGCCAGGCGTGCTTGGCCTGGGCGACCTCGGCGGGCAGGCCGGCCAGGTGGGTGAGGATGTCTTCGTCGAGCGGGATCTCCAGCGCGCGGCGGATGCCGACGAAGTCGTGCACGGCCACGGTCAGCGTGCCGTCCATGTCGAACACCCAGTGGCGGATCTCGGAAAGTGTCATGCCCAGTCCTTGCGGTGGCGGATCAGGCCTTCCTGGCACGACGAGGCGACCAGTTGACCTGCGCGGTTGTAGATGCTGCCCCGGTTGAAGCCACGGGCGTTGCCCGCCCAGGGGCTGTCGTTGGCGTACAGCAGCCACTCGTCGGCACGCAGGTTGCCATGGAACCACAGCGCGTGATCCAGGCTGGCGATCTGCATGTCGCGCTGCCACACCGACTTGCCATGGGGCAGCAGCGAGGTGGTCAGCAGGCCGAAGTCCGAGGCGTAGGCCAGCAGGTACTTGTGCAGGGCCGGTGCGTCCGGCAACTGGCCGTCGGCGCGGAACCAGGTGTACTTGACCGGATCGCCCGGGCGCGGGTTGAACGGGTCGCGCTCGGTGACCGGACGGATCTCGATCGGCTTGGCGCAGAGGATCTTGTCGCGCAGGCGCTCCGGCAGACGGTCGGCATGCGCGCGCGCCAGCTCCACTTCGCTGGGCAGGTTTTCCGGCCCCGGCACGTCCGGCATCGGCGCCTGGTGCTCGAAGCCTTGCTCGTCGTACTGGAACGAGGCGCTGCAGGTGAAGATCGGCTGGCCCTTCTGGATCGCGGTCACCCGGCGCGTGCTGAAGCTGCCGCCGTCGCGGACCCGGTCGACCGAGTAGACCACCGGCAGGCTGGCGTCGCCCGGACGCAGGAAGTAGCCGTGCAGCGAATGCACGTGGCGTGCGTCCTCGACCGTCTGGCAGGCGGCCGACAGCGACTGGCCGAGCACCTGGCCGCCGTACAGCTGGCGAAAGCCCAGGTCCTGGCTGCGCCCGCGGAACAGGTTTTCTTCGATCGGTTCTAGGCTCAACAGGTCGACGAGGTCGTCCAGCACATGGCTCATTGAAATCTCCCGGCAAGGCATCACGGCATTATAGAGGCCGGCAGATGATACAAGTTTTGACCGTCAGGCCGCGCTCAGCCGTGCAAGGTGCGTTGCCAGCTTGCGCGGTCGATGCGGTAGAGGACATGGGGACGCAGCGGATGACCGGCTGGCAGGCGCGGATGCTCGAAGCGACCCTGCACGTCCTCGACCATGCCGATGGCCTGCATGACCCTCTGCGACGGCAGGTTGGAGACGCTGGTGAACGACACCACCTCGTCCAGGTGCAACTGGGCGAACGCGCAGTGCAGGCAGGTCCAGGCCGCTTCGCTGGCGTAGCCCTGCCCCCAGTGGCGACGGGCCAGACGCCAGCCGATCTCGACTGCCGGGGCGAACGGCGCCTCGAAGTTCACGCGCAGCAGACCGGTCAGGCCGATGAACGCCCCGGTGTCCAGTCGCTCCAGCGCCCACAGGCCGAAGCCGTGCTCGCTGAAATGCCCACGGATGCGCCCGATCAGCGCCGCGGTCTCGAGCCGCGTCAGGGGCGCGGGGAAGTAGCGCATCACCTGGGGGTCGGCGCACAGGTCGGCGAAGGGGGCCAGGTCCTCGTCGCGCCACTGGCGCAGGGCCAACCGGGGGCTTTCCAGGCGCAGGACAGGGGTCATGGCGCACTCCACAGGCAAGGGAACCGCATGATAGGCACGCCACCGTCGCTGCGGGAATACCACGCCCCCTTGGGCGCCTCGACGTTGCCCCAGGCCCTGGCGGCTGGCAAGATCGAGGCACGCCCCTTTGCGACCCTGCCATGGCCCTGCCGCTGATCTACCACGACGACTACAGCCCGACGTTTCCACCGGAACACCGCTTTCCGATGGACAAGTTCCGCCTGCTGCGCGATCACCTGGTGGACACCGGGCTGACCACCGACGCGGCCCTGATCCGGCCCGAGGTGTGTTCCCACGACATCCTCGCCCTGGCCCACGACCGGGGCTACATCGAACGCTACCTGAGCGGCGAGCTGTCCCGCGAGGACCAGCGCCGCCTCGGCCTGCCCTGGAGCGAAGCCCTGGCGCGCCGCACCGTGCGGGCCGTCGGCGGCTCGCTGCTCACCGCCGAGCTGGCCCTGGAGCACGGGCTGGCCTGCCACCTGGCCGGCGGCACCCACCACGCCCACCATGACTATCCAGCAGGGTTCTGCATCTTCAACGACCTGGCGGTGATCAGTCGCTACCTGCTGGCGGCCGGGCGCGTGCAGCGGGTGCTGATCTTCGACTGCGACGTGCACCAGGGCGACGGCACCGCGCGCATGCTCGAAGACACCCCGGAGGCGATCACCGTGTCGCTGCACTGCCAGCAGAATTTTCCGGCGCGCAAGGCCCACAGCGACTGGGACATCCCACTGCCACGTGGCATGGGCGATGCGGCCTACCTGGACGTGGTGGACGATGCGCTCAACTACCTGCTGCCGCTGTACCAGCCCGACCTGGTGCTGTACGACGCCGGAGTCGACGTGCACCGGGACGACGCGCTGGGCTACCTGCAACTGACCGATCAGGGCCTGGCCGAGCGCGATGCGCGGGTGCTGCGCCACTGCCTGGGCCGGGACATCCCGGTGGCAGGCGTGATCGGCGGCGGCTACAGCAAAGACCGTGAGGCCTTGGCCAGGCGGCACGGCATCCTGCACCACACGGCGGCCAGGGTGCTGGGTTGTGCACACTGAGTGTGGAACCGCCTGTGGATAACCTGAGCGAAACCCTCGCCAGCCCTTGTGCCACGAGCCCTGCAGAGAACTGATCATTTTTCGTACAGCGCCCGCGGCAGTGCAGGTGCGGTAGAATGCCGGTTTTTCCACAGCCCGGGTTGCCATGACCGATTCCGCCCCCTCCCCTCGCCCCCTGGTCGCCGTCATCGGCGGCGGCCCTGCCGGCCTGATGGCCGCCGAAGCGCTGGCCCAGGCCGGCCTGGCCGTGGAGCTGTTCGACGCCATGCCCTCGGTGGGCCGCAAGTTCCTGCTAGCCGGCGTGGGCGGCATGAACATCACCCATTCCGAGCCTTACTCGGCGTTCGTCGGCCGCTACGCCGAGCGCCGTGACGAGATCGACCGCCTGTTGCAGGGCTTTGATGCCACGGCCTTGCGCGCATGGATCCATGGCCTGGACGTCAGCACCTTCGTCGGCACCTCGGGCCGCGTGTTTCCGACCGACATGAAGGCCGCCCCGCTGCTGCGCGCCTGGCTCAAGCGTCTGCGCGACGACGGTGTGGTCCTCCACACCCGTCACCGCTGGCTCGGCTGGCAGGCCGACGGCCGCCTGCGCGTGGCCGGCCCCCAGGGCGAGCGCGTCATCGAGGCGGCGGCGGTGGTCCTGGCCCTGGGCGGTGGCAGCTGGGCGCGCCTGGGCTCGGACGGGGCCTGGCTGCCGCTGTTGGCCGCACGCGGCGTGGAGGTCGCCGCGCTGCGACCGAGCAACTGCGGGTTCGAGGTCGAGGCCTGGAGCGACCTGCTCAAGGGCAAGTTCGCCGGGGCGCCGCTGAAGAACGTGGCCATGGCGCTGCCTGGCGAGGTGCCGCGCAAGGGTGAGTGCATCCTCACCGCGCACGGCCTGGAAGGCAGCCTGGTGTATGCCCTGTCGGCGCCGATTCGCCAGTGTATCGAAGAGACCGGTCGCGCCACGGTGCTGCTCGACCTGCTGCCCGACCGGCCACTGGATACCCTGGTGCGCGCCTTGAGCAAGCCCCGTGGCTCGCGCTCGATGGCCAAGCACTTGCAAGGCCAGGTGGGATTGGACGGCGTCAAGGCTGCCCTGCTGCGCGAGGTGACCGAGCCTACCGTGTTCGCCGATCCGGTCAGGCTGGCGCAGGCGATCAAGGCCGTGCCCATCGAGCTGGTGCGCACCCGTCCGCTCGACGAAGCGATCAGCAGTGCTGGTGGTGTGCGCTTCGAGGCATTGGATGAGGGATTGATGCTCAAAGCCCTGCCCGGCGTGTTCTGCGCAGGCGAGATGCTGGACTGGGAAGCGCCCACCGGCGGCTACCTGCTGACCGCCTGCTTCGCCAGCGGGCTGAGGGCCGGCCAGGCGGCTGCGGCATGGGCAACACGGGCCGTCGGCGCGGCATGACCGGCTGTCACGGGCCGGATAGGAGTCTGCCTGCCGCCTTGGCGCCGTGCTGTCGCGTAGAGAACATGGCAGTAACTGGCAGGATCCGAGGCTTCATTGCTGATCGGTTTCAGGGCCGCTTTGCGGCCCATCGCGGCACAGGGGCCGCTCCACCCGTCGCGGTGACGCAGGCAATCACGGTCGGTGTGAGAGCGGCCCCCGTGCCGCGATTGGGCCCGCAGGGCCCACAAAAGCCTAAAACGCTTACGGCTTGCGCTTGCGCGCACCGCCATTGAAGCTCGGCACCTTGCGCACTGCCTTCACCGCCGGCGCCTTGGCCGGCGTCTCGTCGCTGTCCATCCAGCGCCCCAGGCCGCGCTTGGCGCTGTTCTCCTTGGGCTTCTTGGGTTTCTTCGGCTTCTTGATCACCTGCCCGCTGGCATCGGTCAGCGGCACGCGGTGGTCCGGGATGAAGTCCGGCTCGTCGTGACGCGGCAGGGTCTGCCGGATCAGCACTTCGATGGCCGACAGCAGCTGCACCTCGTCGGCGCACACCAGGGAAA
>NZ_JAAMQJ010000072.1 GCF_013523125.1 Pseudomonas entomophila
AAGACTCAAGTCCTGGTCATGCTGGCCCGCAAGCTGGCTCGGGTGGTCTTTGCCCTGATCAGAAGCGGAGAGGAATATCGTCCAAAAGCCGCTTGAGCGCTTGGCAATTACCATAGAATCTCCCACACAGGGGTGAACCGTTTTGCCAGATCAGCAATGTGGTCCACATCGTGTTAGGTAAATACGTTGAAAGGCCTGGCCCTACGGGCCCAAAAAGCCAAACGACTCCGCTTTCCACGTCATGGCTACGCTCTCAGACACCTTGCTGTGGTTTCGCCAGGCAGCTCTGCCTATTCACGTGCCCATGCACACCGTCTGCCTATCTGCTCTTTCACGACGCCTCCGGCTTGGGCTGCTCATACCGGGCATTGAAGGCCTTCACGAACCCATTGCGCAGAATCTGCAGAAAGGCCTCCAGCGCACTGATGTCCTGCTGATGCACATTGCCGCTCAATTCCACGCGCGTGGCGAACTGGTTCTTGGGCTGGTTCTTCAACACGCTCTCGGTACCGCCGACCACGGCTTCCCAGATCGAGCGGAAGAAGCCTTTGTCCTTGTCCTCGACGTCCTGCTGCCAATTGAACACGTCCACATCGCGCAACAGCGGCTTGATGTAACCGTTCAGGCGACCTTTCTCGGCCTGGGCCTCGATCACCAGATCGCCATGCCCGGCATTGAAGTCGAACTTGCCATAGGCGCTGGCGAAGTCGTTGACCTTGCGCAGCTGGATGTCCGTGGCGCGCAGGCGGAATTCGAAGTCGTCGAAATCGCTGAACGGGTCGAACGTCGCGCTGCTCTCGACCCGCGCGTCACCGAACAGCCGGGCCTTCGCCTCGAAGCTGGCGTCACGCCGGCCCTGCCGGTCGCGCACGTTGGTCAGGTTGCGGACGCTGGCCTCCAGCTGGGTGGCCTTGAGGTTCACCTGGGGTTTGGAGTTGAAGTTGCGAAAGCTCAGCGTCCCTTGGTGGATGCGCACCTCGTTCAAGGTGATGGGCAGCAGTTTCTCCAGTTGCTGGCGCCAGTCGGTGCCCCGCCCGGTCTGCGAGTTCTGCCGACTGCCGCCGTCGACGAAGTTGAGCACCGGCTGCTCGAACGTCACCTCGGCCACCACGGCCTGGTCTTCCCACAGCGCCTGCCAGCTCACCGACAGGTCGATCAGTGGCGCCTCCAGCAGCGGTACCGGGACCTTGCCGGTGGTCTTGACGATCTTCAGGCCCTCGATCTGATAGGCACCCCGCCACCAGGCCAGGTCGACGTCCTGCACCTGGCCGCGGTACTCGCCCATGTCGGCCAGCTTGTCGTTGAGGTAATTGCGCACCAGCGAAGGCAGGGCCAGGTGCACGATCAGCAGCAGCACCGCGAGGCTCAGCAGGCCGATCAATGGCCAGCGGTATCGACCTTTCATCGAAGGCTCTCCAGGACAGGTATGCGATGGACCCTGGAGGGCGGGAATGAGTTCTGGTGGGGTTTACGCTCTGGTGAGGCAGGCTTACCCTTCGGGTTTTCCCTGCACGGTTACAAGGACCTGCCATGAGCCGTATCTACGCTGACAACGCCCACTCCATCGGCAACACGCCCCTGGTGCAGATCAACCGCATCGGCCCGCGCGGGGTGACCCTGCTGGCCAAGATCGAAGGGCGCAACCCGGGCTACTCGGTCAAGTGCCGGATCGGCGCGAACATGATCTGGGAGGCCGAGACCAGCGGCAAGCTCAAGCCGGGCATGACCATCGTCGAGCCGACCTCGGGCAACACCGGCATCGGTCTGGCCTTCGTCGCCGCCGCCCGCGGCTACAAGCTGATGCTGACCATGCCGGCCTCGATGAGCCTGGAACGGCGCAAGGTGCTCAAGGCCCTCGGTGCCGAGCTGGTGCTGACCGAACCGGCCAAGGGCATGAAAGGGGCCATCGAGAAAGCCGAAGAACTGCTCGCCAGCAACCCGGACCAGTACTTCATGCCGGGCCAGTTCGACAACCCGGCCAACCCGGCCATCCATGAAAAAACCACCGGCCCCGAGATCTGGAACGACACCGACGGCGCAGTGGACGTGCTGGTCGCCGGGGTCGGCACTGGCGGTACGCTGACCGGCATTTCCCGCTACATCAAGCACACCCAGGGCAAGCCGATCCTGTCGGTGGCGGTGGAGCCGATCAGCTCGCCGCTGATCACCCAGGCCCTGGCCGGTGAGCCACTCACCCCCAGCCCGCACAAGATCCAGGGCATCGGTGCCGGCTTCGTGCCGGGCAACCTGGACCTGTCGCTGGTCGATCAGGTCGAGACCGTCGGCGACGACGAAGCCAAGGCCATGGCCCGCCGCCTGATGCAGGAGGAGGGCATTCTCTGTGGTATTTCCTGTGGCGCGGCGATGGCCGCGGCGGCGCGCCTGGCCGAGAAACCGGAAATGCAGGGCAAGACGATCGTGGTGATCCTGCCCGATTCCGGCGAGCGCTACCTGTCGAGCATGCTGTTCAGCGACCTGTTCACCGAGCAGGAAACCCAGCCGTAACGCAGGGGCGACAGGCCTGTCGTCGTTAGCGGCAGGCACGCTGTCGTTGAGCTGGCGCAAGGCACGGGCGCCAGCGACGGTGCATCATCGCCCGTCCGCCCGATGGCCCGGACTGTTCTTACCGGCGCCGGATGGGTTTATGATGCACGGCTGATTTCCCAGGTAGGCCGCCACTGCCTGCTTGCCCCCGAAGGAGTGTCGCATGACCTTTTCATTCGCCGTGAAGGCGGCTGTGCTGCTGGTGTTCTTCGGCAGCGTCCTGTTCGTGCACCTGCGCGGCAAGGCGCGCCTGCCGGTGCTGCGCCAGTTCGTCAACCATTCGGCGCTGTTCGCGCCGTACAACAGCCTGATGTATCTCTTTTCCGGCGTGCCCTCCAAGCCGTATCTGGATCGCAGCCGTTTCCCCGAGCTGGATATCCTCAAGGACAACTGGCAGGAAATCCGCGAAGAGGCCATGCGTCTGTTCGACGAGGGCTACATCCGTGCCGCCGAGAAGGACAACGATGCTGGGTTTGGTTCGTTCTTCAAGAAAGGCTGGAAGCGGTTCTACCTGAAGTGGTACGACAAGCCACTGCCGTCGGCCGAAGCGCTGTGCCCGCGCACCGTGGAGCTGGTCAACCGCATCCCCAACGTCAAGGGTGCGATGTTCGCGCTGCTGCCCGGTGGCAGCCACCTCAACCCGCACCGTGATCCGTTCGCCGGTTCGCTGCGCTACCACCTGGGGCTGTCCACGCCGAACTCCGACAACTGCCGGATCTATGTCGATGGCGAGCCCTATGCCTGGCGCGACGGGCAGGACGTGATGTTCGACGAGACCTTCGTGCACTGGGTCAAGAACGAGACCGACATGACCCGCGTGATTCTGTTCTGCGATGTGGAACGGCCGCTCACCAGCCCGCTGATGACCCGCATCAACCGCAAGGTCAGTGCTTTCCTCGGTCGCGCCACGGCACCTCAGAACACCGACGACGAGCGTGTGGGCGGCATCAACCAGGCCTATGCCTGGAGCAAGCGCTTCAGCAACCGCATCAGTGGCCGCGTCAAGACGTTCAAGCGCGCCAACCCGAAGGCCTACCGCGTGCTGCGGCCGGTGCTGGCGGTGGTGGTGGCGTACCTGTTGTTCCGCTGGCTGTTCTGAGTCCAGCGCCTCCAGGGCGGCTTCCCGGTAGCGGTTCGACGTACGTGTCGAACCGCTACCGGGAAGCGGCCCCGAGGTCAGCGTCGGTCAGCGACCCGCCTGGGCCCGGCGCCGAGGTTCGACGGCCAGGGCTGCCACGCGCTCGCGCAGCGTCAGCACACCGTCGCGCCAGGCGTCGTTCTCGTCGGATTCTTCATACAGCTCTGCCAGTTCCGATGACCCGCCCAGCAGCCGGTCGATGGCCTGCAGGGCGGTGTCGTTCGACACCTGGGCGTCGTGCCCGGCCTGCTCATCGAGCCACTGAGGCAAGTCTTTCTGCGCCAGGAACAGCGGTGACGGGCTGCCGCGCAGTGCGCAGAGCACCTCGATCGCTGCCAGCGCCAGTTCGGCCGAAGGTGCCTCCAGGTAGTCTTCCTGCTCGACCGCGTCCTGCACGGCCTGGGTGACCAGTTCGAGGTCGCCCTTGGCGGTCAGGTCGTCGAGAAAGTCCGCTGCTTCATCGTTGCCGAATGCGTGTAGTGCCCAAGTGCCCATGGTCAGTATCCCTGTCGATTCAATGTCACTAAGAGATGGCGCCAGAGGCGGTGCCGGGAGTCGCACCCACAGGGTAGCCGCAATCGTGCGGCTGTGTATCAGACCTGAGTCATAAAAAGCGTGTCTCGACGAAAGGCGCCTGGTGCGGTGAACGAGGCACTGCGCTCGATGGCATAAGAAGGCTCAGGCCATTCTCGTCTCAGCCGCTCGCGCGGGTGTGCACTAGGCAAATGACGTTCAGCGATAGGGTTGAAACCCCACGCCAGACGTTCCTGGGAACAGAAAATGGCAACGTGTCGTTGTCACCAGGCCATGTGGCCGAGCGGCTTGAATCTCCTAGCCAACCCCGCTACCCTTCTTTGGTCGCTGTCCATCCAGCGACCGGGTTTAGCAGCCCGACTCAATGATCAAGGTGCACACAGCGCCCCTTTCTCGTCCACTTGTGATGCCTGAATCACAGGCTGGCTCGTTTTATGGCGGTTGTGCGCGGGGCGCCTTCGTGCGCGCCGGGTTCCTTGATCCCTGGTCTGCTAACCCGTGTACAGCCGCCACCCTTTCGTTTAGCAGCGATGCGTGGCGGCTCCACCGATCAAGGAGACGACGCATGACCAAGGGACTACCCGACCCGCCCGCAGAGCATTCGCTCGAACGCCTCACCTTCGGCACCTGCAACGGCCATCATGAGCCGATCTTCACCGTTCGCCCAGGTGTTCTGGCCGAGGAGGCGTTGATCCACACCCTTCATCTCCTGCAAGGCGCCTATCAATCCGTCACGCTCGCTCGTGAGGATGCGCAAGGCGATGCACGGCGGCTGCTATGGGGTTCGCAGACGTCATTGGAGATGGCGGAGGCCTTGGTGCACAAGGTCCTGGACGGATTGGAACTGCTGCCGACCACTCCACCTGCATCTCCGAGGCCTGAGCCGCAAGTGCGACCCTTGAACCGAGACACCCTCGGTTGAGCCTGTGCGAGGCCGTACAGGCGGCCTCGCACGCAATGTTCAGGCGCTGTTCGAAAAGCTGTGATACGTGGCGACGCTGCGTTGAAAAAGCCTCGGAATGCTCAGTTACAACCCGTAAAGTCGAGCGCGACATCGGCCGCTCCTCGTCTGCTCTCACCTTGCCTGACCTTCGTCCCAAGACTTTTCATACCGGGCCTAACGCACGCGCGCCGGCTTGAGCACCAACCACAGCGCCGCTGCGATCAACGCGCCACCGTAGGCATGGGCCCAGGACAGCGGCTCGTCCAGCAACCAAGCCCCCCACAGCACACCGAACACCGGGATCAGGAAGGTCACGGTGCTGGCCTTGACCGGACCGATCTCGGCCAGCAGGCGGAAGTACAGGATGTAGGCGAACGCCGTGCAGATCAGTCCCAGGCCGAGCAGCGACAGCCATACGGCCCAGCCGCCCCAGTGCGCCGGCGGTTGGGTGAAGACGCTCCAGGCGAACAGCGGCGTCAGCAGCAGCGTGGCACCCAGCATGCTGCCCAGGGCCGCCAGCCGGCTGTCCAGCCCGCCGACCCAGCGGCGCGCCAGGTAACCGGCGAAGCCATAGCAGGTGGTCGCGCCCAGGCAGGCCAGCGCACCTTGCAGCAGGCGGGCATCGAGCGCCACCGGCCCGGCGCCGCTGAGGATGCCGACGCCCAGCAGACCCAGGAAGATGCCACCGAGCTTGGCCAGCGTCATGGGTTCCTTGAAGCACAGCACGCCGATCAGCACGCCCATCAGCGGCGTGGTGGCGTTGAAGATGGCCGAGTAACCGGCAGGCAGTACCTGCGCGGCGACGGAATACAGGGTCGCGGGGATGCCCGAGTTGATCATGCCCAGCACGATGCAGACCGTCAGCTTGCCCTCGAAACGCCATTTGACCCCGGCCAGGCCCAGGATCAGCAGCAGGCCCAGGCAAGCGATCGCCACGCGGAAGAACGCCGTGGGCACGGTGCCCAGCACCGATGCGATGATCCGCATGAAGAGGAAACTGGCGCCCCAGACGGCGGCGAGGGTCAGCAAACGGGCAAGGGCGATCGGGGGCACACGAAACTCCGGCAGAAAGAAGCGCCTGGTGGGCGTCGGCCCGGGAGTGTACGCGACTCCCGCCGTTTGGGCCGCATGGGTGATCTGGCAGGCCGAATCGATTTCTCGGTAGGAACGGGGGTCGGCGATGCAGGCGGTGGCGGACCTGACGCCATCGCGGGCAAGCCCGCTCGCACAGAGGCGTTGCGCCAGCCTGGCAGATCAACGCTACGATCCAAGGCAGTCGCTCTCACTGAGAAAACGACAGGTTCCTGATCGTTGGCGATGCGATCAATTGTCCTGTCGAGCTCATGCACGGCTCGTGCAAAGGGCCTGTGGGAGATTCTATGGTAATTGCCAAGCGCTCAAGCGGCTTTTGGACGATATTCCTCTCCGCTTCTGATCAGGGCAAAGACCACCCGAGCCAGCTTGCGGGCCAGCATGACCAGGACTTGAGTC
>NZ_JAAMQJ010000073.1 GCF_013523125.1 Pseudomonas entomophila
CAGCAGGACCCGCGCCCACGGGTGGTCTACCTCGCCGCCTGCGTCTCCCGCGTCATGGGCCCCGCCGCCAGCGACCGCGAGCAGACCTCCCTGCTGGACAAGACCCGCGCCCTGCTGGAAAAGGCCGGCTACCAGGTGGTCTTCCCCGACAATGCCGACAGCCTCTGCTGCGGCCAGCCCTTCGCCTCCAAGGGCTATGCCGAACAGGCCGAGTTCAAGCGCCAGGAGCTGATCAACGCCCTGCTCCAGGCCAGCCGCGGCGGCCTCGACCCGATCTACTGCGACACCAGCCCCTGCACCCTGCGCCTGGTCCAGGACCTGGCCGACACCCGCCTGGAACTGCACGACCCGGTGCGCTTCATCCGCACCTACCTGCTCGACAAGCTCGAGTTCACCCCCCAGGACGAACCCGTCGCCGTGCACGTGACCTGCAGCACCCAGCACCTGGGCGAAAGCCAGGCCCTGATCGACCTGGCCCGACGCTGCAGCAAGCAGGTGGTCATCCCCGAAGGCATCCACTGCTGCGGGTTCGCCGGCGACAAGGGCTTCACCACCCCCGAGCTGAACGCCCACGCCCTGCGCAGCCTCAAGGACGCGGTGCAGTACTGTGGCGAGGGCATTTCCACCAGCCGCACCTGCGAGATCGGCCTCTCCGACCACAGCGGCATCGACTACCACGGCCTGGTCTACCTGGTGGACCGCGTCACCCGGCCGCTGAGCAAGACCGTGCCCATGCCGGAACCCGCCTGATGGCTTGAAGCCACCCATGCTGACGGGCCTGCCGCGTTCGATATCGATTCGAAATGTTGCCAAGCTCCGTCAACCCGGCCGTTTGCGGGAGATCGCGACATGGCGCCGATTGAACCCTGCGCGAGCGCGCACAGTCCATGGAACAGGCCCACCTGTGAGAGGCCATTTGTCCGAGGAGACATCTATGAAAGGTACCGCGCTTTCGGCCCTGTTCGCAGCCGCCACCCTGCTGGCCTCTCCGGCGTTCGCCGCCGACGACCTGTGCGCCATCAACCTGCAGAAGATCAACGACATGCAGGCCACCAACACCGCCGCCAACGTCGGCACCGTGGAAACCGGCGGCCCAGCCGCCGACATCGACGAGCAGGTCAAGCAGGCCAAGGACGCCCAGGCCGCTGGCGACACCAAGAAATGCATCGCGATCACCAGCAAGGTCGTGACCGACCTCGAGAACCTCGAGAAGAGCAGCAACGGCCGCTAAGCCGCTCCCGGCAGGCGGCCAGACCAGGAGTCGACGCCGCCCGCCAGATGCGGTATAGTCCGTTTCACGTACCGCGAGGTACGGCAACCTGAGCTTGACCCTGGGGCCGATTAGGATTCGACGCCGGTAGTGAAACTTTAGGTGCATGCCGAGTTGGTAACAGAACTCGTAAATCCACTGTTGCAACTTCTATAGTTGCCAATGACGAAACCTACGGGGAATACGCTCTCGCTGCGTAAGCAGCCGAGCCCTCCCTTCTGGTAGCTTCGGCTCCAGCAATCACTAGGGGATGCCTGTAAACCCGACCTGATTGTCATACAGAACAGGATCGCCGCGTAGTACGTTGTGGACGAAGTGGCTAAAACTTACACAACTCGCCCAAAGCACCCTGCCCGTCGGGCGGCTGCGGGTTAACTGAATAGACACGGCTAAGCATGTAGGACCGACAGCGGAGCACTGGCGGACGGGGGTTCAAATCCCCCCGGCTCCACCAAATGATCAATCAAAGACGTCCATGGACGTCTTTTTTTGTGCCTGGAAGTCAGTGAAATCAAGGATTTACTGCTCTTTTGAGGGCCACACGGTTTTTTGAGTTCCAGCCATCCCAATATTCCCAGTGGTATTCCAGCCTACCTGGGGCTAATCTTGGGAATACCAAAAGGTGTCATGAAGCTTCTCCCATGTGCGCTCAAACAGCTCGCCTCTCCGACCGCCAGCTCAAGACGGTCAAGCCCAAAGACAAGGACTATGTCCTCACGGATGGCGACGGCCTCCAGCTCCGAGTCCGGGTCAATCGCTCGATGCAGTGGAATTTCAACTACAGGCGTCTGCTCACCAAGAATTGAATCCCTACCCAGAGGTCTCTCTGGCGCAAGCTCGACGGAAGGCGGTTGAGGCTAGGGAATTACTTGCGTAGGAGATCGACCCCAAAGCTCATCGAGATGATCTCGCGCAGACCAAGCTAGCCGAGATAGAACATACGTTTGAGAAAGTGGCAATCGCCTGGCTCGAACTGAAAAGGACTCGGTCACGCCGGCCTACGCTGAGGACATCTGGCGCTCACTCACTCTGCGCGTTTTCCCGAGCATGAAATCGACTCCGATCTCGGAAGTGAGCAAACTGATGGTGATCAAAATCCTTCGCCCCATTGAAGCGAAAGGCAGCTTGGAAACCGTGAAGCGGCTAAGCCAGCGCCTCAACGAGATCATGACCTACAGGGTCAATTCGGGAGCGAATACCAGCATCAAACGCACCACCCGCTGCCTGATCGAATGGCAGTTGCACATCATGAATCGGCCTGCCGAAGCAGTGACTACTCGCTGGGTAGACATCGACCTTGAAAAAGGCGGGTCTGGACCATCCCACCGGAGCGGATGAAAAAGCGCCGTCCTCATAGTATCCCGCTGAGTGATCAAGCAGTCGCGCTGCTGGAATCTATAAAAACTCACAGCAGCCATCGCGAATACGTCTTCCCGTCAGACAGAAATCCGCGTACCCACGCCAATAGTCAGACTGCCAACATGGCGTTGAAACGCATTGGGTTCCAGGATCGCCTGGTCAGCCACGGCCTGCGCTCTATGGCCAGCACCATCTTGAATGAGTATGGGTGGTACCCGGAGCTCATCGAAGTCGCACTAGTCCACGTAGACAAGAATGAGGTGCGCAGCGCCTACAACCGAGCCTACTACATCGAACGCCGACGACCGATGATGGCCTAGTGGAGTGAGTACATTCAGAAAGCTGCCACCGGCAGCTTGCTCGCCTCAGCGTACGACCAAGTCAGAGACAAGAACGTGGTGCCGATACGCTAGCGCTATGCAGCCGCAGCAACGGCAGCAACTGAGCGTTCAAGATTCAGTGCAAGCAGCCTCGCTTATCCGCTTCTCAGCGCGGGTCCATCCAAACAGGGCTGCAAAGCCGTTCTGTTTAGATGAACCTTACTTTGAAGATCGAAAAGCAACCACGTTGTCCGGGGTTTGCCACGGAACTCCACCGGTGGACAATCGACCTTCAAATCCAAAGTGGCCCCGAATTTCGAACCTTGACCGGATTTATCCACAGGCATAAAACTGACCGCGCAAGCGCTGTAGACGACAGCACCCCGGGTGACCCAAATCTTAAAGATCACGCCGCTCTCGCGGTAGTCCTTCCCGCAAATGGCGATTTGCATCTGGCAGCTCGCCCGGTCACCTCACCGGTGATGGATGCCTCCTTCAGATCATGGCCCTCGTGCGCCAGACAACGCCTCCTATTTCGCAGCCCTGCAACAACCTATCCGCTTGGCCGAATCTTGCGCCAACCTGCGCCCGTCTCTTTCTCTTGGAAAGAGACGGGCGCTTCTAACCCTGCTGCAGCCCTCATCTCACTTGGCTTTGCGGCAAATTCACTTGTGACAATCAGCGAGACAAACGTCGATGTCACCAACAACAGCACTGCAGATGATGGTGCCGCAGACCAAGGAATGGACTGCACCTGACTGACAGTCAGGCATGCCCCGGTCATCGCACCGCTGCGCTCACCCGGCTCAGGTTCTCGCGGCACTGGTCTCGTCAGCCAATGCAGCCTCCACCCGCCCACCGGCAACGCTGCTCAGGAGGCCAGATCATGAGATGCCCTTGCCCCCGGTCGTAAGGAGTCGCCATTCCCGCGTTAGAGGACGCCCCCCCACAGGTCGCAGGAGCCTTGATCACTGATAACACTCAGCATTTTTGGCGGGATGACGTGGGGCGAGGATCGGAGAACGGTAGATGAGGTGACTGACATAGCATTGGTGGGTAGACGCAATGGCCGCAATTTCGGTTACGGCAGGCAGCTGAGCTACGCAGGACCGCAGGCGCTGAAAGACATGTTCGGCGGTGGCCATTACGGCACGGTCAAGGCGCACTGTGATCGGTGGCTAGCACTCTTGAAATGGTGCCGCTCTGAGCAGCGGCCAGGTATCAATGACGCGCATCAGATTGATTGAAAGGTGTTGGCCGACTACGCAGCGTATCTGCGCGACATGGTTAGGCGCGGTGACCTCGCCGTAAGCACCGCACAAAACCGACTATCCAGCGTTAACAGGACCATGGCGGCGCTTCGCGGTGATCAGTACGTGAAGTTGCCAAGTCCGAGCAAGGCGTTGGGTATGCAGCGCACTGGGGTTCGCCAGTCGGTGCCACAAGGCCAAGACCGCGAACAGGTGAAGCAGATCGTCGATGCGCTTTGCAGCCAAAATCTGCTCCGGGCCGCCGCAATCGTTCTGTTGGCGCGAGCCACCGGCATGCGCTTGCGTGAAGCCATCTTGGCTGACTTGCCACGGCTAAGTCGTGAGGCTGAAGCCTTCGACAAGATCAATATCCAAGATGGCACCAAAGGCGGCCGCGCCGGCGCCTCGGCGCCACGATGGATTGCGGTGGACGACCATATTCGAGGTGCGCTTGGGTTTGCACGGCAGGTGTCGCCTACGGATAGCCGCAACCTGATTGCCCCAAACGAAAATTACCTGAACGTTGTGAAGGAAGTCGTCCGGCCTGCGCGGGACATCCTGCACACACACAGCCTCAAAGGCTTCCATGAGCTACGAGCGGCTTACGCATGTGAGCGCTACGAGCACATAACCCAATACCTCGCGCCAATCAATGGCGACCAATGTTGCCAGGTAGACAGGAACCTTGATCGAGATGCTCGACGACAAATTAGCTATGAGCTGGGGCACGGTCGGATCGACGTGGTTGCTGCCTACATTGCAGGACACGCATGAGTATGCCATTCGACATGGATTTGTTCTTGGCTGGCGTTCTGACCGGCTCGCACGCAACCCGGCAGCGCCATGTGCGACAGGCGAAAGTCATCCAGGCTGAGATTGCAGAGCGCTGGCAGCAAAAAACGCCCTGGGGTTGGCAGAGAAAGCACGTTGCTTGGTTTCTCGATCATCACCTAGCCGAGCGCACTCGGGCGACAGGGTACTACTACTTGCTGACGGTGCAACTGCTCGCTCGCCGACTAGAGAAATCATGGGTATTTCACCTTTAGTCTGCGATCCAGAGTGAGTTGGGCGGGATGCTTAAGCTTAGGATCACTGATCGTCGGACCGCTTCTCTATGCTCTCCAACACCCCGTTACGAACATCAGCGCCATCCCAGTCTACCAAACTGGTTTCCCTTCCGCTGGCACCTTTACCGCCAAAAGCTCCTCAGCATTGGTTAAGATGCGCTCCTTAGCTTACACATGGGTGCGGTACAACCGCCCTAGCAGCGCTGCCATCCGGCGCTTTGATTTGGAGTATTTGCAGTTGAACCACGCGGTCCACAACAAACTGGTTTCCTTTATCTGGTCGATTGCCGACGACTGCCTGCGCGACGTCTATGTGCGCGGAAAATACCGGGACGTCATCTTGCCCATGGTGGTGCTGCGCCGACTCGATGCCTTGCTAGAGACCAGCAAGGCCAAGGTGATGGAAGAGCTTGCCTTTCAGCAACGTGTAATGAGCCAGACCGAACTGGACTGCAGCGCACTGCGTGCCGCTTCCGGCTACGTGTTTTACAACACTAGCAAGTGGACGTTAAGCCAACTGCAGAAGACCGCCACCAATAACCAGCAGATCCTCCTGAGCAACGTTGAGGAATACCTAGACGGATTTAGCGACAACGTCAAAGACATCATCTGTCGCTTCAACCTCAAGTCGCAGATGCGCCATATGGCCAGCAAAGACGTGCTACTCGACGTACTGGAAAAATTCACATCGCCGACCATCAACCTCACCCCGCACGACAGCGAGGACCCACAAGGTAACCGCCTGCCAGCCCTAAGCAACCTAGGCATGGGCTATGTGTTCGAAGAGCTGATCCGCAAGTTTAACGAAGAGAACAACGAGGAAGCCGGCGAACACTTCACCCCGCGCGAGGTGATAGAGCTGATGACGCACTTGGTCTTCGACCCGATCAAGGACCGTCTGCCCACCGTGATGACCATCTACGACCCGGCCTGCGGTAGTGGCGGCATGCTCACTGAGTCGCAGAATTTTATTGAGGAGAAATATCCGGACTCGACCACTCAGCGCGACATCCACTTGTACGGCAAGGAGATCAACGACGAGACCTATGCCATCTGCAAATCGGACATGATGATCAAGGGCAACAACCCTGCGCACATGGCGGTCTCAGTGACCAAGTGCAACACCCGAGGTAAGGTGCTGCATGACTACTCACTACACCCACTTGACCATCGAAGAGCGCGTAACGCTAATGATCATGCGTATGCAAGGCGCCTCGCTG
>NZ_JAAMQJ010000074.1 GCF_013523125.1 Pseudomonas entomophila
CCGCCTCCTCGAATAGGCCTAATACATAGATGCAACCGGGTCCCTTTGTTCAAAACAGCAGGAAAAGCGGGTAGACAATGTAGGCGAGTCCATACATAGGAGCGGCCCCTGTGCCGCGATTGGGCCCAACGGGCCCATAAAGCCAGCCATTCCGTGGCTCAGGTAAAAACTGTACAAACAGCACCCTCCCACGACCAACCCTGACTTGCCACTTGCCCCCCATCACGCCCCCGACACAATTTTCACACTGGAGTGCCCACACTCCGCGCCGCACAATACGGCCTTGGCCCAATGGCCGTTGCGCAAAACACTGCCCACCCCTCGGTGGCAGGCACCTGCGCCTCTTCGAAAACCGCCTGTCCAGGACCCTCGTTCATGGCTAATCCGGATGCCCTGAAGCAACCCGCGCCGTCGCGCACGTTCTCTCCCACGCTCACGTCCCACCTGGCCTACACGCTGCTCAGCGGCCTGACCATCATGCTGATGCTCAGCCTGGTGCGTCTCGGCCTGCTGATCTACAACAGCGACATGATCGGCGAGACGCCCTATTCGACCGTGGCCGAGGGCTTCCTCAACGGCCTGCGCTTCGACCTGCGCGTGGTGGTGTACATTAGTATCCCGCTGCTGCTGGCCATCCTCAGCCCCTGGGCCATGGCACGGCGCGGCGTGTTCCGCCTGTGGCTGACCCTGGCGTCCAGCGCCGTGTTGTTCCTTGGGCTGGTGGAAATGGACTTCTATCGGGAGTTTCATCAGCGCCTCAACGGCCTGGTCTTCCAGTACATCAAGGAAGACCCCAAGACCGTGATGAGCATGCTCTGGTACGGCTTCCCAGTGGTGCGCTACCTGCTCGCCTGGGCCTTCGGCACCTGGCTGATCAGCCTGCTGTTCAAGGGTATCGACCGCCTGACCCGTGGCCCGGCGCGTCCCTCTGGCCAGGTTGCCACCCGCACCGTCGCGCCCTGGTACAACCGCCTGGCGGTGTTCATGGTGATCCTGCTGGTGGCGGTGGTCGCGGCCCGTGGCACCTTGCGTCAGGGCCCGCCGATGCGCTGGGGCGATGCCTTCACCACCGACTCGAACTTCGTCAATCAGTTGGGCCTCAATGGCACCCTGACCCTGATCGACGCCGCCAAGAGCCGCTTCGGTGAAGACCGCGCCAACATCTGGAAAGCCACGCTGGACCCTCAGCAGGCCCAGCAGACCGTACGCGATCTCTTGCTGACCCCCCATGACACCCTGGTGGACGCCGACAGCGCCGCCGTGCGCCGCGATTTCAACCCGCCGGCCGAGCGCACGCTGCCGATCCGCAACGTGGTGGTGATCCTGATGGAAAGCTTCGCCGGCCACTCGGTGGGCGCGCTGGGCAGCCGCAACGACATCACCCCGAACTTCGACCGCCTGGCCAAGCAGGGGCTGCTGTTCGACCGCTTCTTCTCCAACGGCACCCACACCCACCAGGGCATGTTCGCCACCATGGCCTGCTTCCCCAACCTGCCGGGGTTCGAGTACCTGATGCAGACGCCCGAGGGTGGGCACAAGCTGTCCGGCCTGCCAGCGCTGCTCAGCGCGCGTGACTACGACGACGTCTACGTCTACAACGGCGACTTCGCCTGGGACAACCAGTCCGGTTTCTTCGGCAACCAGGGCATGACCACCTTCATCGGCCGTAACGACTTCGTCAATCCGGTGTTCTCCGACCCGACCTGGGGCGTGTCCGACCAGGACATGTTCGACCGGGCCAACGAGGAGCTGGCGCATAATTACGGCAAGAAGCCGTTCTATGCCCTGCTGCAGACGTTGTCCAACCACACGCCGTACGCCTTGCCCAAGGACCTGCCGGTCAAACCCGTCACCGGCCAGGGCCGCCTGGACGAGCACTTGACCGCCATGCGCTACTCCGACTGGGCGCTGGGCCAGTTCTTTGAGAAGGCCAGCAAGCAGCCGTACTACAAGGACACCTTGTTCGTGATCGTCGGCGACCATGGCTTCGGCAACCACCAGCAGGTCACCGAACTGGACCTGGGCCGCTTCAACGTGCCGCTGCTGCTGATCGCGCCGGGCATCCAGGACGCCTTCGGCGCGGTCAACCATACCGTGGGCACCCAGGTCGACATCGTCCCGACCATCATGGGCCGCTTGGGCGGCGAAACCCGTCACCAGTGCTGGGGCCGCGACCTGCTCAACCTGCCGGCGGGCGATCCGGGCATCGGTATCATCAAGCCGTCTGGCAGCGAGCAGATCGTCGGTCTGGTCCAGGGCGACCGTATCCTGATCGAGTCCAAGGACATGTCGCCGCGTCTGTACCGTTACCAGCTGGGCAGCGAGTTCAAGGCCGAACGGATCGACGGCCAGGATGAACCGGAGCTGGTGAAGAAGCTCGAGTCCTACATCCAGACGGCCACCAAGAGCCTGCTGGACAACACGGCAGGCGTGGTGCACGGCGTGCCTGAGTAAGACGCCCGGCAGGGGATCATCGCCTGATCGCGTGATTCCCTTGCCGCACGGTCGCGCGGGCCCAGTTCGTCGGACAGTCCTGCAGCGAGGCCGATGTTCGGCTGAACAAAAACCCGAGCTTGACGGTCAGGCTAGAACGGGCGTCATTCAACGTGTTCATGGCGAGGTCTAATGTGATGAAAGAATGGGAAATCACTTTTCTGGATCAGAACGGTGTGCAGAGTTCCCTGGCCTACAGCGCCGAAGAACGCCCCAGCAAGGAAGAGGCCGCACAGTGGATCCGGGCCAAGCTGTTTCCGGTCATGGCCCAGGCTGACCTGAACGACCTGCAAGGGCGGGTAGAGTCGCCCACCGAGCGTGTGCTCAAGGAACAGAACAGCGTCATCATCCTGGGCGTCGAGGAAAAAGCTTGACCGGCCCTTGGCAAGCGCCCTTCCGGGGCGCTAACGTGTCACCTGGCGGCCGTCTTCTCCAGGCCGCCCCTTCAACACCGCTCCACATCGAAGCAAGCAGCTCGCATTACCTGGCGTTCCGGCGCCTGGCAGGTGCCTACGCACTGAAAGTCTATCCATGCACTCCAGGAGGACGTTTCATGAGCAGCCATAACGAAGATGTCAGCAGCAGTGTCCTGCGGCAGATGAAGGACGGGGGGTTCGATTTCACCCGCATTCATCCCATCGAGTTCTACGCCACGTTCCCCGACGAAGCCTGTGCCCGTGAAGCGGCAGGGCAGTTCCGCGGTGAATCCCTCAACGCGCAAGTCTCCGAGCTCGACGACGGTGCCTGGCACCTGCAGTTGAGCAAGGTCATGTACGCCACCTACAGAGGCATCGGGGCGTTCGAGCAGGTGTTCGAGTCAGCGGTGTCGCCCCTGGGCGGCGAGGTCGAAGGCTGGGGCGTCAGGCACGAGCGACTGCTGGCCTGAGAAGCGTGCTGGGTAGATCCCCGTGTCGGCTTGCGTACCTGTGGCGATGATCGCCGCAGGTCGTTAGTCGTTGCCCGTTCGAGCGTCAGCCGCTAAGGTCGCCGCCTCGATCGCACAGAGGCAACCATGGTCTATCTATTCGTCGTCGCGCTGATTCAGGCGTTTTCCTTCAACCTCATCGGCGAGTACCTGGCCGGCCAGGTGGACAGCTACTTCGCCGTGCTGGCCCGGGTGCTCCTGGCCGGCCTGGTGTTCCTGCCACTGACCCGCTGGCGTCAGGTCGAACCTCGCTTCCTGCGCGCCATGCTGCTCATCGGTGCCTTGCAGTACGGCATCACCTACGTGTGCCTGTACTTGAGCTTCCGTGTGCTCAGCGTGCCGGAAGTGCTGCTGTTCACCATCCTCACGCCCTTGCACGTGACCTTGATCGAGGATGCCCTCAACCAGCGCTTCAATGCCTGGGCCCTGGTGGCGGCCGTCGTGGCCGTGGCGGGTGCGGCGGTGATCCGTTTCGATACCTTGAGCGGGGATTTCTTCGTCGGCTTCCTGTTGCTGCAACTGGCCAACTTCACCTACGCGGCCGGCCAGGTGTTCTACCGTCACCTGATCGCCCGCCACCCCAGCGACGAGCCGCATTACCGGCGCTTCGGCTACTTCCACCTCGGCGCGTTGCTGGTGGTGTTGCCGGCGTTTCTCGCCTTCGGCAACGCCCAGCACCTGCCCAGCACCGACAGCCAGTGGCTGGTGCTGCTGTTCCTGGGCCTGTGCCCGACGGCGCTGGGGCTGTACTGGTGGAACAAGGGCGCCTGCCTGGTGCCGGGCGCGACCCTGGCGGTGATGAACAACCTGCACGTGCCCATCGGGCTGGTGCTCAACCTGCTGATCTGGAACCAGGCCCAGCCGCTGGGCCGGTTGCTCCTGGGCGGGGCCATCATCCTGGCCTCGGTGTGGCTCAGCCGACTGGGCACACGGGGCGCGCCGCAATCGGCGTGAAGGCTTTGTCGCAAAAGGCTGCTACGACAGCCTTTTGCGTGCACCTCAGCTGCGGGCCGGGCGTTTGAGCTTGCCGTGCGCGAAGGCGCCGAACTCGCTGACCAGCATGCCGCCCAGGATCAGCACCGCACCCAGGAGGTTCAGGTCCGTCAACCGGTCCCCGGCCAGCCAGTAGCCGAACAGCCCACTGAACACCGGCTCGAACAGCAGGATCAAGGCCACGGCCTGGGGATGCATGAGCGACTGCGCCTGGGTTTGCACGAAGTAGGCCAGCCCCGTGCCGAGGATGCCGAGCAGCACGAGGATGAGCCAGGTGTCGCCATCGTTCGGTACGCTGAGTTCGCCCGACGCCGTGCTCCACAGACCGGACAGCACCGCCACGGTCACCATCTGCAGGCAGGCGAATGCCAGGGGCGTGCTGGAAAACGGCAGCTTGGCCAGCATCACGATGTGCCCGGCGAAGAACAGCGCGCAGCAGAGGATCAGCGCATCGCCCAAGTGCAGGGCGAAATCCGTCAGGCTGAGCAGCCCCAACCCCACCAGCGCCACTGCCGCGCCCAGCCACTGTGGCCCGGTCAGCCGGTCGCGGTAGAGGACGAATAGCAGGATGGGCGTGAACACCACCGACAGCCCGGTGATGAAGCCGGCGTTGGACGGCGTCGTCAGGCCGATGCCACTGGTCTGGAAGGCGAAGGCGATGAACAGCATGATGCCGGCAGCGATCCCCGACAGCACGTCCCGGCGTGTCAGCCGTTTCAGCGAGGCATAGGCCATCGGCGCGAGAAACAGCGTGGCGATGGTGAAGATCCAGGTGTTCAGCGCAGAAGCCGTCATGCCGTGCAGGCTCTGCTGCTTGGCCACGAAGCTCCAGCCCCAGACGGCGGTGATGGCGATCATGGCCAGGGACCAGAAGGGTTTCGAGTTCACGGCAAGGCTCCAGGGGGGGGCAGGGCGGTTGAGGTGGCTCTTTCTAGCGTCTGGTGCCAGGGTTGTCCAGTCCCGCAAACTCAGCCTCGCCGCTCCAACTCCAGACCACACCCTTACAGCCCCACCAGACACGGCGAATGAAACAACGCCCCCCGGTACGCCCCCATCGCCGTACGCATCGCCACCCACCCCCACA
>NZ_JAAMQJ010000075.1 GCF_013523125.1 Pseudomonas entomophila
CAGATCGTCTGCGCGGCCATGCGCAAGCTGCTGCACCTGGTGTATGGCGTGGTGAAATCCGACAAACCATTCGACCCTCAGATCGCGCTTGCGAAGTGAGGATCAAGACGGTATCTACACCCGTAGCCCCACCGCGGCGTGGCAGGCCACCGCGGTTCCTGTGGGAGCGGCCCCAGTGCCGCGATCGGGCCCGCAGGGCCCGCAAGATCAGCCACGCCGTCCACGGCTGGAACGACGCTTCTACAGCCATGAAGCAGGCGGCACCCGATGGCCGCCCTTCTTCACTTGGCCTGGTAGATGATCCCCGGGCTGCACTGCACCATCTGGAAATGATCCGGCAGCCCGTTGAGCGCCTCGGACGCCCCGAGGAACAGGTATCCCCCCGGCTTGAGGGTGCCGTGGATGCGCATCAGGATGTCCTTCTTCACCTGCGCCGAGAAGTAGATCAGCACGTTGCGGCAGAACACCACGTCGAACTTGCCCAGGCTGGCATAGCTGTCGAGCAGGTTGAACGGGCGGAACTCGACGCGGCTGCGGATCGGCGCCTTGATCGCCCAACGCCCTGCCCCCCGGCTGTCGAAGTAGCGCTGCAGGCGCTCCTGCGACAAGCCCCGGGCGATCGCCAGGCTGTCGTACTCGCCGGTCTTGCAGTTGGCGAGCATGGCACCGGACAGGTCGGTAGCGACGATCTGCGCGCCGGCCTTGAGCTGTCCCAGGTTGGTCCGCTCGAACTCGTCGATGGACATCGACAGCGAATACGGCTCCTGCCCCGACGAGCACGCCGCCGACCAGATGCGCAGGCGCTGGCCCGGATTCTTGCGAACGAACTCGGGGATCACCTTGTTCTTGAACACCTCGAACGGGTAGGTATCCCTGAACCACAAGGTTTCGTTGGTGGTCATGGCATCCACCACCTGCTCGCGCAGCCCGCCACGTGGCTGGGTCTGCAGTCGCTGCACCAGCTCGCCGAGCGACTTGATGCCCTGCTGCTCCATCAGCTTGTTGAGACGGCTGGAGACCAGGTACTGCTTGTTCTCACCCAACAGAATCCCACAGGCTTTCTCCAGGAAGACCCGAAACTGTTCGAAATCCAAATTACCCGTAGACACAGTGGCCGTCCCTCGAATCTCATGTCGCGCCAGAGCATGCTCGGCCATTTAATACGCAGCCTTGATACGATCGACCACGCGTTGTGCCAGGTCATCCGGCCTGAACTTAGCCAGGAAGTCATCCGCGCCGACCTTCTTGACCATGGCATGGTTGAACACGCCAGAAAGTGAAGTATGCAGCAGGATGTGCAGTTTCTGCATGCGTGGATCGCTGCGAATCTCCGCCGTCAAGGTATAGCCGTCCATTTCGGGCATCTCGATGTCGGAGATCATCATCAGGAATTCCTCCTCCGGGCGCTTGCCCTCATCGGCCAGGGTACGCAGATATTCCAGCGCCTGACGCCCGTCGTTGAGCGACACCACCTCGACCCCCACTGTCTGCAGACAACGGCTGACCTGCTTGCGTGCCACCGACGAGTCGTCGACGATCAGCACACGCTGCATCACCGCCTTGTCCTGCACCTCGGCATCGATCACGCCCTCGGAGATGGACTCCGAGGTCGGCGCAACTTCGGCCAGGACCTTCTCCACGTCGATGATCTCGACCATGCGATTGTCCAGGTGAGTCACGGCGGTGAGGTAGTGGTCGCGGCCGGTGCCTTTGGGTGGCGGATGGATCTCCTCCCAATTCATGTTGACGATGCGCTCGACCGAGTGCACCAGGAAGCCCTGGGTCTTGGTGTTGTACTCGGTGATGATCACGAAGCTGTTGCGCGTCTCTTCGCGCAGCGCCGGCAAGCCGGTGGCCAGCGACAGGTCGATGATCGGGATGGTCGCGCCGCGGATGTTGGCCACGCCGCGCACTACCGAGTGGGAGCGCGGCAGCAGGGTCAGGTCAGGGCATTGCAGCACTTCGCGGACCTTGAACACGTTGATTCCATAGAGCTGTGCGCCATTGAGGCGAAACAGCAGCAGCTCCAGCCGATTCTGTCCGACCAGCTGCGTGCGCTGGTTGACCGAATCCATTACACCTGCCATGCCTTGCTCCTTCCTCGATGAGCGCTTCGTGCAAATCGGCACGAGCTTTGCTATTCGAGCGGTATGCCTGAGAAAACGACAGTATCCCGACGATTGATGCGCCAGTTGCCTGCCCTGGTGGCCGCGACGTGCCTGCTTGCGCCTGGCCATCGCCTGTTGGCCGACACGTTCACCGCGCCTGAACAGCTTATCGGCGTGGCCCAGGGGTTTCTTGAGTACGCCGTCGAGGATTATCTGGCGACCAGCCAGACCGAGGGTCGCTACGAGGTGCAGGTCAATGCGATCGACCCACGCCTGCGCATGCCGGTGTGCGACCGCGACCTCGATGCGTCGCTGGAAAGCCCTGCGCAACCGATGGGCCGGGTGACGGTCCGGGTTCGTTGCAATGGCGCCGCGCCCTGGACGGTGTTCGTGCCGGCGCAGGTGCACCTGTACCGCGAGGTGGTGGTGATGAGCCGGCCGCTCAAGCGCGACAGCGTCATCGGCGACGGTGACGTGGCCCTGCGCGAGCGCGACGTGGGCACGCTGAACCGGGGTTTTCTCAGCCAGCTCGACCAGGCCGTCGGCATGAAGCTGGTGCGCCCCACCGTGCTCGACCAGGTGTTGACGCCCCAGCACCTGGAGCAGGCCGAGGTGATCCGCAAGGGCGATCACGTGGTGATCACCGCGCGCAGCGGCAGCCTGAGCGTGCGCATGCCGGGCGAGGCCCTGGTCAAGGGTGGCCTGAGCGAGCAGATTCGCGTGCGCAACCTCAATTCCAACCGGGTGGTCAAGGCCATGGTCGTGGGGCCGGGGCAGGTCGAGGTGGCCATGTAGGCCAGGCTGGCGGTTCAGGCCGGCTTTTCCTACACTGTGCCGCTAGGGTTATCCGAACCCTGCTTACAAGCGGTTGCCTTTTCGTGCCTAAAGTTTCTGCACCGATGGCCGAAAACAAGGCAAGCGTCCTGAACCCAGAGGTTTCTGATCATGGTCATCGACTTCAGTCGTTTGAACAATTCACCGTCCGTCGGCGGTACGCGTGCCGCAGGCTCAGCCGGCAGCACCGAAAAAACCGCCGATACCAGCGCCACCGCGCCCCGTGCCAGCGTCAGCGGCGAAGCCGTGCATCTGAGCCAGGAGGCCCAGCAGTTGCAGAAGATCACCGACAACCTGCGCGATCAGCCGGTCGTGGACAAGAGCCGTGTGGCCGCGCTGAAGCAAGCCATCGCCGATGGCAGCTACCAGGTCGATGCCGGTCGCGTCGCCAGCAAGATGCTCAACTTCGAAGCGCAGCGCTGACCCTTCGTCGCACTGACGTTCCGTACGCCTACGCCAAGAGTCCGCCATGCACGACACCAGCTTGCTGCAACTGATCGAAGACGACATCGCCCCGACCCAGGAGCTGCTGACCTTGTTGCAGAACGAGGCGGTCGCCCTGCACGGCCGGGACATGGTGGTGCTGGAGAACATCCTGGCACGCAAGCAGTCGCTGATCGTACTGCTCGAACAGCAAGGCCGACGCCGCAACCATCTGCTGAACAGCCTCGGCCTGTCGGCCGATCGCGCAGGTGTGCAGGCCGTCGCCGCGCAGTCCTCCCTGGGCGAGGTGCTGCTGCAGCAACTCGACCTGCTCACCGGTCTGATGGAGGCATGCCAGAAGGTCAACGAGACCAATGGCCGGGTCATCCAGATGCAGCAGCAGGCGACCGCGACGCAGGTCCGTATCCTCATGGGTGGCGAATCCCCTTCGCTGTACAACAGCCGTGGCACCACCGCCCCACTCGCCGGTCCTCGCACGCTCAGCCAAGTGTGAATACTGCTGTCAAGGCGCGATACATGCTGGCAGAATGCCTGCCCTGCGCGTGTCGTTTTTGCCTGGAGATTGATTACCCGTGTTCGATGATGCCGATGCCCCTCAGCCGCCCCAGGTGCTGACCACGCCCTTGGAGGTCGCGTCCAACCTGCGTGCCCTACAAGACAGCCACGACCCCCTGATCATCACCTTCGACGACCGTGCGCAGCGCTTCCAGAGCTACGTGGTGGACGTGGACCGGGACACCGGCACCTTGGTGCTGGACGAGCTGATCCCACGCGACGGTGAGAAATACATCGAGAATGGCGAGGCGTTCCGGGTGGAAGGCTTCCACGATGGCGTGCGCATCGCCTGGGAATGCACCACGGCACTGACCATTACCCAGTGCGACCAGGGCCGGGGCTACAAAGGCAGCCTGCCGGCGCAGATCGTCTACCACCAACGTCGCAACGCCTTCCGCGCTGCGCTCAAGCTCTCGCAACTGGTCGACATCGTGCTCGATGGCGATCGGCTCAAGGGCAGCGGCCTGCTGCGCGGCAAGCTATTGGACATCTCGGCCACCGGTTGCAAGCTGCGCTTCGACGGCAATGTGGAAGATTACCTGCAACTGGGCCAGGTCTACGACCGGTTCAGTGCCAGCAAGCCCTTGGGCATGTCCCAGGTGATGGTGGAGCTGCGGCACCTGCATTATGAAGAACGGTTCAATACCACCTTCGCCGGGGTGCGCTTCCACAACCTCAATGGTCAGTTGCAGCGGCGCGTCGAGAGTTTCGTGTACCAGCTGCAGCGCGAGGCGCGGCGGTTCGATCAGGACGATTATTGAGGCAAGTGGCAAGTGGCAAGTGGCAAGTGGCAAGTGGCAAGTGGCAAGTGGCGTTAGATAAGGCGATTCTGAAAGTTTCGAGCTTCGTATCGATTTTACGATTCTAGGGCCGCTCTGCGGCCCATCGCGGCCGGTCCGGCGCCCCGGCAGGGGCCGCTCCTACAGAGGGATCGCGCCGGGCTGGCAGATCAGCGACGCGGTCCAACTGTAGATACCGTCTTGATCCTCACTTCGCAAGCGCGATCTGAGGGTCGAATGGTTTGTCGGATTTCACCACGCCATACACCAGGTGCAGCAGCTTGCGCATGGCCGCGCAGACGATCTGTTTGTACG
>NZ_JAAMQJ010000076.1 GCF_013523125.1 Pseudomonas entomophila
CCGCCCCACTGGGCTGCTGATACACCCCCAGCCCAAACTCCGGCAGCACCGCCAGCAGATAATCGAAGATATCTCCCTGAATCCGCTCGTACTCCGCCCACACCGTGGTCGAGGTGAAGCAGTAGATCTCCAGCGGCACCCCTTGGGCGGTCGGTTCCATCTGCCGGACCATGCAGGTCATGTCCTGGCGGATCTCGGGGTGATGCCGCAGGTAGGCCAGCGCGAAGGCGCGGAAGGTACCGATATTGGTCAGTTGCCGCCGGTTCGCCGTCACCTCACCAGCCGGGCCCAAGGCCTCGTTCCAGGCAGTCAATTCATGCTGCTTGCCGACCAGGTAATCGCCCAGCAGTCGCACCTGGCCCAGGGTGCGTTCTTCCGCCGGGGTGAGGAAGCGAATGCCGGTCGCGTCGATGAACAGGCTGCGCTTGATTCGCCGCCCACCTGCCTGCTGCATGCCGCGGTAGTTGCGGAAGGACTCGCTCATCAACCGCCAGGTGGGGATGGAGACGATGGTCTTGTCGAAGTTCTGCACCTTGACCGTGTGCAGCGTGATGTCCACCACATCGCCATCCGCGCCGACCTGGGGCATCTCGATCCAGTCGCCGACGTGGAGCATGTCGTTGCTGGTGAGCTGCACGCTGGCGACGAACGACAGCAGGGTGTCCTTGTAGACCAACAGCAGCACCGCCGACATGGCGCCCAGACCCGAGAGCAGCAGCAGCGGCGAGCGGTCGATCAGGGTGGCGACGATGACGATGGCGCTGAACACCCACAGGACCATCTTCGCTAGCTGCACGTAGCCCTTGATCGAGCGGGTGCGGGCGTGTTCGGTGCGGGCGTAGATGTCGAGCAGCGCGTCGAGCAGGCTGGCCAGGGCCAGGGTCATGAACAGCAGGGTGAAGGCCAGCGCCAGATTGTCGAGAAAGTGCAGGGTGACCGCGCTCAGGCCCGGCACCAGCTTGAGGCCGAACTGGATCACCAGCGACGGCGTGGTCTGGGCCAGGCGGTGGAAGACCTTGTTGTGGCGCAGGTCGTCGAGCCAGCGCAGGGCCGGTTGGCGGGCCAGCAGGCGGCTGCCGTGCAGGACCAGGAAGCGGGCCAGGCGGCCCAGGACCAGCGAGACGCCGAAGAGCACGGCCAGGCCGAGGCTGGCGTGCAGCAGCGGGTGTTGATCGAGGGTGCCCCAGAGGTCGAGGGCGTCAAGCCAGAGTTGTCGGATATCCATGGAGTGAGCGTGCGGCCATCGTTGCGAAATCAGGCGCCATTAGACCGCGGAACGACCGGCAGTTGGAGAAAAGAAACTCGGCTATGGGCACGGAAAACGTTACCCTATGCAACTGAATTTCCGCACATGCCCGAGGTTACATCCCGTGTTTTCCCAATTCGCCCTGCATGAACGCCTGCTCAAAGCCGTGGCCGAGCTGAACTTTGTCGAGCCGACCCCGGTACAGGCAGCGGCCATTCCCCTGGCCTTGCAAGGGCGAGACCTGCGGGTCACGGCGCAAACCGGCAGCGGCAAGACCGCGGCGTTCGTGCTGCCGCTGCTCAACCGCCTGGTCGACCTGCGCGAGCGTCGCGTGGAGATCCGTGCACTGATCCTGCTGCCGACCCGCGAGCTGGCGCAGCAGACCCTCAAGCAGGTGCAGCTGTTCTCGCAGTTCACCTACATCAAGTCCGGCCTGGTCACGGGCGGTGCGGACTTCAAGGAACAGGCCGCCATGCTGCGCAAGGTGCCGGACGTGCTGATCGGCACGCCGGGTCGCCTGCTCGAGCAGCTCAATGCCGGCAACCTGGACCTGTCCCACGTGCAGGTGCTGATTCTCGACGAAGCCGACCGCATGCTGGACATGGGCTTCGCCGAAGACATGGAGCGCCTGTGCCAGGAGTGCGCCAACCGCGAGCAGACGCTGCTGTTCTCCGCCACTACGGGCGGTGCGGCGTTGCGCGACGTGATCGGCAACGTGCTCAAGGACCCGGAGCACCTGATGCTCAACAGCGTCTCGCAGCTGGCCGAAGGCACCCGTCAGCAGGTCATCACCGCCGATCATGACCAGCACAAGGAAAAGATCATCCAGTGGCTGCTGCAGAACGAGACCTACCAGAAGGCGATCATCTTCACCAACACCCGCGCCTGGGCCGACCGCCTGTACGGGCACCTGGTGGCGCAGGACGTGAAGGCGTTCGTGCTGCACGGTGAGAAGGACGCCAAGGACCGCAAGCTGGCGATCGAGCGCTTCAAGCAGGGCAGCTCCAAGGTGCTGGTGGCCACCGACGTGGCCGCGCGTGGCCTGGACATCGAGGGCCTGGACCTGGTGATCAACTTCGACATGCCGCGCAGTGGCGACGAGTACGTGCACCGCGTCGGTCGTACCGGGCGTGCCGGTGCCGAAGGCCTGGCGATCTCGCTGGTGTGCCATAACGACTGGAACCTGATGTCGAGCATCGAGCGCTACCTCAAGCAGCAGTTCGAGCGCCGCGTGATCAAGGAGATCAAGGGCACCTACAACGGGCCGAAGAAGGTCAAGGCCTCGGGCAAGGCGGCGGGCAGCAAGAAGAAAAAGGTCGAGAAGAAGACCGACAAGAAGACCGCCGCCAAGCGCAAGCCGGCCGCCCGGCCGAAGGCCAAGCCGCTGGCCAGCGCTGATGGCATGGCGCCGTTGAAGAAGCGGGCGCCGGCGGCGGAGTGATGGCAGGGCAGGGCGCCCGACGCTGTGAGGGCGTCTATTTGCCTGATGCGGCGAGTGGCTGGTTTGGTGGGCCCAAAGGGCCCACACCTCAGGCAATGACCAATCGAACCCCGTCGCTGGCAACCCAGCCCCCTGCGCCTACAACCACCCCGACCGCTTGAAGCTGGCATACAGCCCCGTACACCCCGTCGCGATCACCCCCAGCACCATGAAGTAGCCGTAATGCCAGCTCAGCTCGGGCATGTTCTGGAAATTCATCCCGTAGATCCCGGCGATGGCGGTCGGAAACGCCAGGATCGCCGCCCAGGCCGCGAACTTGCGCTGCACCGCGCTCTGGCGCGCCGTGTCCAGCAACAGGCCGACCTCGATGGTCTGGCTGGCGATCTCGTGGATGGTCGAGAGGTCCTCCATCTGCCGTTTGACATGGATCTGCACGTCGCGAAAGTACGGGCGCATGTTCTTGTCGATGAAGGGAAACTTCAGCCGCTGCAGTTCCTCGCTGATCTCCACCATCGGCGCCACGTAGCGCTTCATGCGCAGCACGTCGCGGCGCAGGCGGTGCAGGTGCTTGATGTCTTCCTCGACCAAGGTGCCGGCCAGCACGCGCTGCTCCAGCGACTGGATCTCTTCGTGGATCGCCTCGCTGACCGGCTGGTAGTTCTCGGTGACGAAGTCCAGCAGCGCGTACAGCACGAAGTCCTCGCCATGCTCGAGCAGCAGGGGCCGCGCCTCGCAGCGTTGGCGCACCTGGGCGTAGGAGGTGGAGTGGCCGTTGCGGCAGGTGACCACGTAGCCCTTGCCGGCGAAGATGTGCGTTTCGATGAACTGCAGCTGTCCGTTCTGGCGCACGGGCGAGTAGGTGACGATGAACAGCGCGTCGCCGAAGGTCTCGAGCTTGGAGCGGCTGTGCTTTTCCAGGGCATCCTCGATGGACAGCTCGTGCAGGTCGAACTGGCGCTGCAAGGTCTCCAGCTCCTGCGCGCACGGCTCCTCCAGACCGATCCAGACGAAGTGCCCAGGCTTGGCAGCCCACTCGCGGCCCTGGTCGATACCGATGTTGGTGACCTTGCGCCCATCGCTGTAGACCGCTGCCGCCACGACACGTCCCATGATGACCTGCTCTCTCGACCCGATTGCGGCCTAGCTTGGGGCCGGCCGCGCTGGCGGGCAAGAGGCATGTCAGCGGTGGCGGTCGTCGTCCAGGCGTTCCTGCTCCAGGCGGTCGAGGCACTGTTGCATCTGGGTGCGGCACTGGTCGATCAGTGCCGGGATGTCCTGCTTGCTCAAGCCGGTGGTGGCGATCGGTGGCAGCGAACGCACGACCACCGTGCGCCGACGCCAGGCGTTGAGGTTCAGGTCGTGGGCGTAGCGGCTGACGCACACCGGCACGATCGGTACCCCAGCCTCGATGGCCATGTGGAAGGCGCCCTTCTTGAAGTCCAACAGGTGCTCGCTGCGGTTGCGCGTGCCTTCGGGGAAGATGAAGATCGATGCACCGTTCTGCAGCTTGCGCGTGGTCAGGTGCATGGCCTTGCGCGCCTGGTAGGCGTTGCCACGGTCGACCAGCACGTTGCCGCCCAGCCACAGCAGTTGACCGAACAGCGGGATCAGCCCCAGGCTCTTCTTGCCCACTGCGACCGTGCAGCGCGGTATCACCTGGCCCAGGATGAACAGGTCGTAGTTGGACTGGTGGTTGGCGATGATCACGCAGCCAGGGGGTTGGTCAACCAGAGGGCCAGTGTCGTCCTTCAGGCGCAGGCCCATGAGACGCGTGGCGGGGATGCCGTAAAGGCGGGCGAAGAGACGGCTGTTGTCGGGGTTGAACGGGCGGCATACACCGATCACCAGGCCCGCCAGGCTGGCCAGGACGACGTGCAGACCGAGAAGTAGCATGCGCAGGAGAGAAAGCATCGAAAGGCTCGCAACCGGAGGTTCGCGGCGCAGTGTACGACTGTGCACTGAAAGGCTGCAAGGGGGAGGGCGACTGCAAGCGGCCCTTGGCCAGCAGTGGTGCTGGCTCACTTCAGCACTGCGAGGTGTGGGAGCAACTGTCTTTTTCTACTCGGTACATGCCCGACCACATGGGCTGGTATGTGGGCCCTGCGGGCCCAATCGCGGCACTGGGGCCGCTTGTATGGTAGGACTTGAAGGGAGGAGGAGGGACTAGATCCGCTTCTGACTGTTCGCGCAGTACAGACCGTGGGAGATTTCGCCCCTCCTCCCTTCACCCAAGCGCCG
>NZ_JAAMQJ010000077.1 GCF_013523125.1 Pseudomonas entomophila
GGGTGCAGTCACGCTCGCGGTGTAGGTGATCACGCCACCTTCGGTGACCGATGGGGTCGCCGTCAGCGTTACGGTGCTGGTATCGATGGTATCGGTAACCGATGTCACCGCAGGGGTGCCGTTGACTACTAGGTTCTCGAAGTTGCCACCAGTAGCACCGGTGATGGTCGCATTGACCGAACCCGCGTCGATGTACGGGTCATCGCCAGGTGCTGCAACCGTGATGCTGCCTGCGGTCTGGCCGGCTGCGATGGTGATCACCGAGCCGTTGCTCAGGGTCACGGTCACTGGCGTTTGCGCGGCGTTGGTCAACGTTGCGGTGTAGACGATCTGGCCACCCTCGGCAACGGTTGGCGTGGCGCTCAGCGCTACGGTCGTGGTGTCGTTGGTACCTGGACCATCGGTCACGGTAGTGCTTGGCGTGCCGGCAGCGACCAGCTTCTCGTAGTTACCACCGCTGACGTCAGTGATGCTGTTGATCACGGGCGGATTGGTGGCGTACACGTTGTCCGGCGCGGTGAAGTTCACCGAGCCCGAACTGGCGCCGACTGGAATGGTGATGGTCTGGCCGTTGGCCAAGGTCACAACCAGCGGGGCCTCGGTAACCGGAGCAGTAACGCTCGCGGTATAGGTGATCACACCACCTTCAGTAACCGACGGAGTGGCAGTCAGCGTGACAGTCGAAGTATCGATGGTGTCGGTAACGGCAGTGACTGCTGGCGTACCGCTGACAGCCAGGTTCTCGAAGTTACCGCCAGTGGCACCGGTGATAGTCGTGCTAATCGAGCCGGCATCGATGTACGGGTCATCGCCAGGTGCTGCAACCGTGATGCTGCCGGCAGTCTGGCCGGTTGCGATGGTGATCACCGAGCCGTTGCTCAAGGTCACGCTCACTGGTGTTTGCGCAGCATTGGTCAGCGTCGCGGTGTAAACGATCTGGCCACCTTCGGCCACGGTTGGCGTCGCGCTCAGGGTAACGGTCGTGGTGGTGCTGGTGCCTGGACCATCAGTCACGGTGGTGCTTGGCGTACCCGCAGCAACCAGGTTCTCGTAGTTGCCGCCGCTGGTGGCCGTGATGCTGTTGGTCACAGGCGGGTTGGTGGCATAGATGTTGTCCGGTGCAGTCGCATCGACGGTACCGGACGACTGGCCGACCGGAATGGTGATGGTCTGGCCGTTGGCCAAGGTCACGACCAAGGCCGAGCCGGTGACAGGCGCAGTTACGCTGGCGGTGTAGGTAATGACACCGCCTTCGATGACCGACGGGGTGGCAGTCAGGGTCACCGTCGAAGTATCGATGGTATCGGTAACGGCAGTGACTGCTGGCGTATCGCTGACGGCCAGGTTCTCGAAGTTACCGCCGGTAGCGCCGGTGATAGTCGTGCTAATCGAGCCGGCATCAATGTATGGGTCGTCACTAGGTGCTGCGACGTTCACCGAGCCAGAAGTCTGGCCTGCGGCGATAGTGATCACCGAGCCGTTGCTCAAGGTCACGCTAACCGGGGTCTGTGCAGCGTTGGTCAACGTCGCGGTGTAAACGATCTGGCCGCCTTCAGCCACGGTCGGCGTCGCAGTCAACGCCACGGTTGTCGTGGCGCTGGTGCCAGGGCCATCAGTCACGGTAGTGCTCGGCGTACCGGCAGTGACCAGGTTCTCGTAGTTGCCGCCGCTGGTGGCCGTGATGCTGTTGGTCACAGGCGGATTGGTGGCGTACACGTTGTCTGGGGCGGTGAAATTCACCGAGCCCGAACTGGCGCCGACTGGGATCGTGATGGTCTGGCCATTGGCCAGAGTTACGATCAGCGGCGTCTCGGTAACCGGAGCAGTCACGCTGGCGGTGTAGGTAATCATCCCGCCTTCAGTGACCGACGGAGTCGCCGTCAGCGTTGCGGTGCTGGTATCGATGGTATCGGTAACCGACGTAACCGCCGGCGTACCGCTGACGGCCAGGTTTTCGAAGTTGCCACCGGTGGCGCTGGTGATGGTCGCATTGACCGAACCGGCATCGATGTATGGATCATCGCCAGGTGCCGCAACCGTGATGCTGCCGGCAGTCTGGCCGGCTGCGATGGTGATGACCGAGCCATTGCTCAGGGTCACGCTCACTGGCGTCTGCGCAGCATTGGTCAGCGTTGCGGTGTAGACGATCTGGCCGCCTTCGGCAACGGTCGGCGTTGCGCTCAAGGCAACGGTCGTGGTGGTGCTGGTGCCTGGACCATCAGTCACGGTGGTGCTTGGCGTACCCGCAGCAACCAGGTTCTCGTAGTTGCCGCCACTGGTGGCCGTAATGCTATTGGTCACAGGCAGGTTGGTGGCGTAGATGTTATCCGGTGCAGTCGCATCGACGGTGCCGGACGACTGGCCGACCGGAATGGTGATGGTCTGGCCGTTGGCCAGGGTCACGACCAAGGCCGAGCCAGTGACAGGCGCAGTGACGCTAGCGGTGTAGGTAATGACGCCGCCTTCGGTGACCGACGGGGTGGCAGTCAGGGTCACCGTCGACGTATCGATAGTGTCGGTAACGGCAGTCACTGCTGGCGTGCCGCTGATAGCCAGGTTCTCGAAGTTACCGCCAGTAGCGCTGGTGATAGTCGTGCTAATCGAACCTGCGTCGATGTACGGGTCATCCCCAGGTGCCGCAACCGTGATGCTGCCGGCAGTCTGCCCTGCCGCGATAGTGATTACCGAGCCGTTGCTCAGGGTTACGCTAACCGGGGTCTGTGCAGCGTTGGTCAACGTCGCGGTGTAGACGATCTGACCACCTTCAGCAACCGTCGGCGTCGCGCTCAGGGCCACGGTCGTGGTGGTGCTGGTGCCTGGGCCATCGGTCACGGTGGTGCCTGGCGTGCCGGCAGTGACCAGGTTTTCATAGTTGCCGCCGCTAACCCCAGTGATGCTGTTGGTCACAGGCGGATTGGTAGCGTAGATATTGTCTGGTGCGGTCGCGTCGACGGTACCGGACGACTGGCCGACTGGAATGGTGATGGTCTGGCCGTTGGCCAAGGTCACGACCAGTGCCGAACCGGTGACTGGAGCAGTCACGCTGGCGGTGTAGGTAATCACACCACCTTCGGTAACCGACGGGGTCGCCGTCAGCGTGACGGTACTGGTATCGATGGTATCGGTGACCGATGTCACCGCTGGCGTGCCATTGATTGCCAGGTTTTCGAAGTTGCCACCAGTAGCACCGGTGATGGTCGCATCGACCGAACCCGCATCGATGTACGGGTCATCGCCAGGCGCCGCGACAGTGATGCTGCCGGCGGTCTGGCCGGCGGCGATGGTGATCACCGAGCCGTTGCTCAAGGTGACGGTCACTGGCGTCTGCGCAGCATTGGTCAGCGTTGCGGTGTAGACGATCTGACCGCCCTCGGCCACGGTCGGCGTCGCAATCAACGCTACAGTCGTGGTGGCGCTGGTACCTGGACCGTCGGTCACGGTGGTGCTTGGCGTGCCGGCAGTGACCAGGTTTTCATAGTTGCCGCCGCTAACCCCAGTGATGCTGTTGGTCACAGGCGGATTGGTAGCGTAGATATTGTCTGGTGCGGTCGCGTCGACGGTACCGGACGACTGGCCGACTGGAATGGTGATGGTCTGGCCGTTGGCCAAGGTCACGACCAGTGCCGAACCGGTGACTGGAGCAGTCACGCTGGCGGTGTAGGTAATCACACCACCTTCGGTAACCGACGGGGTCGCCGTCAGCGTGACGGTACTGGTATCGATGGTATCGGTGACCGATGTCACCGCTGGCGTGCCATTGATTGCCAGGTTTTCGAAGTTGCCACCAGTAGCACCGGTGATGGTCGCGTTGACTGAACCAGCATCGATGTACGGATCGTCGCCAGGAGCAGCAACGTTCACCGAGCCGGAAGTCTGACCTGCCGCGATGATGATCACCGAGCCGTTGCTCAAGGTGACGGTCACTGGCGTCTGCGCGGCGTTGGTCAGGGTCGCGGTGTAGACGATCTGACCACCCTCGGCCACGGTTGGTGTCGCAGTCAACGCTACAGTCGTGGTGGCGCTGGTGCCTGGGCCGTCAGTCACGGTGGTGCTCGGTGTGCCGGCAGTCACCAGGTTCTCGTAGTTGCCCCCGCTGGTGGCCGTGATGCTGTTGGTCACAGGCGGATTGGTAGCGTAGATGTTGTCCGGTGCAGTCGCATCGACGGTACCGGACGACTGGCCGACCGGAATGGTGATGGTCTGGCCGTTGGCCAGGGTCACGACCAAGGCCGAGCCAGTGACAGGTGCAGTCACGCTAGCGGTATAGGTGATCACACCACCTTCGGCAACCGAAGGCGTGGCAGTCAGCGTCACCGTCGAGGTATCGATGGTGTCAGTGACCGTGGTGACCGCAGGCGTCCCATCGACGGCCAGGTTCTCGAAGTTGCCACCGGTCGTGGCCGTGATAGTGGCATTGACCGAACCGGCATCGATGTACGGATCGTCGCCAGGCGCCGCAACCGTGATGCTGCCGGCAGTCTGGCCGGCTGCGATGGTGATCACCGAGCCGTTGCTCAGCGTCACGGTGACCGGGGTCTGTGCAGCGTTGGTCAACGTCGCGGTGTAGACGATCTGGCCACCTTCGGCCACGGTTGGCGTCGCGCTCAGGGTAACGGTCGTGGTGGTGCTGGTGCCTGGACCATCAGTCACGGTGGTGCTTGGCGTACCCGCAGCAACCAGGTTCTCGTAGTTGC
>NZ_JAAMQJ010000078.1 GCF_013523125.1 Pseudomonas entomophila
GGCAAGCAACTGGTGGGCTACGTGGTCCTTGAGCAGGAAGCCGAAGGTTGGCAGGCCGAGCTGGCCCAGCACCTGAGCCATGGCCTGCCGGACTACATGGTGCCGAGCCAATGGCTGGCGCTGGACCGCCTGCCGCTGTCGCCCAACGGCAAGCTCGACCGCAAGGCCCTGCCCGCGCCGGATCCGGCGCAGGCGCGCCAGGTCTATGTCGCGCCGTGCAGCGAACTGGAGCAGCGCCTGGCCGCGATCTGGGCCCAGGTGTTGGGCCTGGAGCAGGTCGGGCTGACGGACAACTTCTTCGAACTGGGCGGGCATTCCCTGCTGGTGATCAATACCGTGTCTCGCATTCAACTCGACCTGGGGCTGACCCTGTCGCCCCAACTGCTGTTCCAGTACCCGGTGCTCGGCGCCCTGGCCGACCAGCTGAGCCTCGGCGAAGCGCCCGTGCAGCCCTCGACCTTGAGTCGCCTGGAAGGCCTGCTCGACGACCTGGAGGCCTTGTGATGGACAGCACCGTCGCCGCGCGCATCGCCCGCCGCTTCATCACCCTGCCGCTGGACAAGCGCACGCTCTACCTGGAGAAGATGCAGGCCGAGGGCGTGTCCCCCGCGAACCTGCCCATTCCCGAGGTGCAGTCGGCCTTCGACGCGCTGCCTCTGTCGTTCGCCCAGGAACGCCAGTGGCTGCTCTGGCAGCTGGACCCACAAAGCAGCGCCTACCACATCCCCATGGCGCTGCGCCTGCGTGGGCCTCTGGACACGGCGGCCTTGCAGCGGTCCTTCGACCATCTGGTCGAGCGTCACCAGACGCTGCGCACGCGCTTCGTGTTCGAACAGACCCGACCGGTGCAGATGATCGCGCCGAGTGCCCCGGTGACGATCGCGCACGACGCGGTGGGTGCGCTGGACGAGGCTGCGCTGCAGGCCAGGATCGTCGAGGAAACCCACCGGCCGTTCGACCTGGCCAGCGGCCCGCTGTGGCGGGTTCGGTTGCTGGCGCTGGCCGATCAGGACCATGTGCTGGTGCTGAGCCAGCACCACATCGTCTCCGACGGCGTGTCGATGCGCCTGATGATCGAGGAACTGATCGCCCTGTATGCCGGATTCAGCCACGGGGTGGCGCCGAGCCTGGCGCCCTTGCCGATCCAGTATGCCGACTATGCCCTCTGGCAGCGGCACTGGATGGAGGCGGGCGAGCGGGATCGGCAACTGGCCTACTGGACCGAGCGCCTGGGGCAGGGCAGCCCGGTGCTCGCGCTACCCATGGACCGTCCGCGTCCCGCCACGCCGAGCCATCGAGGCGCGCGGCACACCGTGCAAGTGCGCGCCGACGTCGTACAGGGCCTGCACGCCCTGGCACGTACCGAAGGCGCGACCGTGTTCATGGTCGTGCTGGCGGCGTTCCAGGCGCTGCTGCACCGCTACAGCGGGCAGTCCGACATCCGCGTCGGCGTGCCCAACGCCAACCGCAACCGGGTGGAAACCGAGCGCCTGATCGGCTACTTCGTCAATACCCAGGTCATTCGCGCTGAGGTCGACGGCCGTACGCCGTTTCTCACGTTGCTGCGCCAGGTACGTCAGCATGCCCTGGAGGCCCAGGCCTACCAGGAGCTGCCGTTCGAGCAGGTGGTCGAGGCGCTGGCGCCAGAGCGCACGCTGGGGCTGAACCCGCTGTTCCAGGTGATGTTCAACCATCAGGCGACGACCCGGAGCGCCCCAGAGGCCGCCCGCCTGGCCGGTGTGCACATCGAGCCAGTGGACGGTGTCACCGACCGGGCCCAGCTGGACCTGACCCTGGAAACCCGGGCGTCGGCCGAGGGGCTGGATGCCTCGCTGATCTACGCCACCGACCTGTTCGACGCATGCACCATCGAGCGCCTGGGAACGCACTTCGTCAACCTGTTGGAAGGCATCGTCGAGCGGCCGGAGCAGACGGTGGCCGAGTTGCCGTTGCTGGAGGCGGTCGAGCGTGAGCGTGCCCTTGTGCAGTGGAACGACACGGCGGTCGCTTACCCGCTGGACAGCAGCGTTCAGCAACTGATCGAAGCGCAGGTGCAGCGCACGCCCGGCGCCGAGGCGTTGGTGTTTGGCGGGACGCGTCTGAGCTACGCGCAGCTCAATGAACGTGCCAACCGCCTGTCCCATCGCCTGATCGAACTGGGTGTCGGTCCCGATGTGCTGGTGGGCATCGCTGCCGAGCGCAGCGTGGAGATGGTGGTAGGCTTGCTGGCTATTTTGAAGGCTGGGGGCGCCTATGTGCCGCTGGACCCGGAATACCCGCAGGATCGTTTGCGCTACATGCTGCAAGACAGTGGCGTGCGCCTGCTGTTGACCCAGAGCCATCTGGATTTGCCAGTGAGCGAGGGCGTGCAGACGCTGGCGCTGGACCTGGAAGCAGGCAGCGCTTGCAGCCACGATCCGCAAGTGCCGGTGCATCCTGAGAACCTGGCTTATGTGATCTACACCTCCGGCTCCACGGGCCGCCCGAAAGGGGCGGGCAACCGTCACTCGGCGCTGATAAACCGCCTGTGCTGGATGCAGGAAGCCTATGGTCTGTCGGCAGCCGACACGGTGCTGCAAAAGACCCCGTTCAGCTTCGACGTGTCGGTCTGGGAGTTCTTCTGGCCGTTGATGACCGGCGCACGGTTGGTCGTGGCGGCTCCAGGCGATCACCGCGACCCGGCACGCCTGATCGAGCTGATCACCACCGAGCAGGTCAGCACGCTGCACTTCGTGCCATCGATGCTGCTGGCCTTTGTACAGGACCTGAACGTTTCGAGCTGCACCAGCCTCAAGCGCATCGTGTGCAGTGGCGAGGCCTTGCCCGTCGATGCGCAGCACCAGGTCTTCGCCAAATTGCCGAATGCTGCCTTGTACAACCTCTATGGCCCGACCGAAGCGGCCATCGACGTCACCCACTGGACCTGCCGCGACGAAGGCCGCGACAGCGTGCCGATCGGTCAGCCCATCGCCAACTTGGCCTGCTACGTTCTCGATGCCGAGCTGCAACCGGTCCCGGTGGGCGTGCTGGGCGAGCTGTACCTGGCCGGTGAAGGCCTGGCGCGCGGCTACCACCGTCGTCCGGGTCTGACTGCCGAACGCTTCGTGGTCAGCCCCTACGGCACTGACGAGCGCCTGTACCGCACCGGCGACCTGGCCCGCCAACGCCCCGATGGGGTCATCGAGTACGCCGGTCGTATCGACCATCAGGTCAAGCTGCGCGGTTTGCGCATCGAACTGGGCGAAATCGAAGCACGCTTGCTGGAGCACGCTTCGGTGCGTGAAGCCGTAGTGACGGTGCCGGACGGCAAGCAACTGGTCGGCTATGTGGTCCTAGAGCAGGAAACCGCAGGCTGGCAAGCCGAATTGGCCCAGCACCTGAGCCACGGCCTGCCCGACTACATGATACCCAGCCAATGGCTAGCCCTGGAGCGCCTGCCGCTGTCCCCCAACGGCAAGCTCGACCGCAAGGCGCTGCCGACACTGGAACTGTCGACCCCGGCCCAGGCCTACCAGGCGCCGACCATGGACATCGAGACCCGTCTGGCCGATATCTGGGAGGCGGTGCTCGGCACAGGGCCCGTGAGCGTCACCGACAACTTCTTTGTCCTCGGCGGCGACTCGATCCTGTCGATTCAGGTGGTCAGCCGCGCGCGCCAGGCAGGGCTTCACATCACGCCTAAGGCCCTGTTCCAGCACCAGACCATCCAGCGCCTGGCGACGGTCGCCCAGTGGCGGGAGGCCGTGGCCAGCCAGGTCGAACAAGGCCCCGTGATCGGGGTGACGCCCTGGCTGCCGTTTCAGCACTGGTTCTTCGAACGGGGCATGCCCGAACCGGCGCATTGGAACCAGTCGTTGCTGCTGCGCGCCCATGCGCCGCTCGACGCCGACGCCCTGAATCAGGCGCTGCTGGCGCTGTACGCCCACCACGATGCCCTGCGCCTGCGCTTTACTGGCGACACCGCCGAGCACGGCCCGCTGCAACCGGCGCAACCGCTGCTGACGCGCACCACGGCCACCGATGCCGCCGCCATCGAAGCGGCTTGCGAGGCGGCTCAGCGCAGCCTGGATCTGGCCAAAGGCCCGCTGCTGCGTGCGCTGCTGGTCGACGTCGCCGACGGCTCGCAACGTGTGTTGCTGGTGATCCACCATCTGGTGGTGGACGGTGTGTCCTGGCGCGTGCTGCTCGACGATCTGGACACGACCTACCGCCAGGCGCTGGCCGGACAGGCCCTCGTGCTGCCGCCCAAGACCACCGCCTTCAAGACCTGGGCCGAACGCCTGCACGGCCACGCGGCTCAGCTGGACGGCGAGTTGGAGTACTGGACGCGTCAGCTCGACGGCGCCCCGGTCGACCTGCCCGAGGCCGATCTGACCGGCGCTCTGGAAAACCGTCATCGGCAGAGTGTGCACGCCCACCTGAACGCCGATCTGACCCGCCAGTTGTTGCAACAGGCCCCGGCCGCCTACCGCACCCAGGTCAACGACCTGCTGCTCACCGCGCTGGTCCGCGTGGTCTGCCGTTGGAGCGGTACCGAATCGGCGCTGATCGAACTCGAAGGCCATGGCCGCGAAGACCTGTTCGACGACGTCGACCTGAGCCGCACGGTGGGCTGGTTCACCAGCGCCTACCCG
>NZ_JAAMQJ010000079.1 GCF_013523125.1 Pseudomonas entomophila
GGCAAGCAACTGGTGGGCTACGTGGTCCTTGAGCAGGAAGCCGAAGGTTGGCAGGCCGAGCTGGCCCAGCACCTGAGCCATGGCCTGCCGGACTACATGGTGCCGAGCCAATGGCTGGCGCTGGACCATCTGCCGCTGTCGCCCAACGGCAAGCTCGACCGCAAGGCGCTGCCGACCGTGGACATGGCACGCCAGGCGCCTACCTACGTGGCGCCGCAGAACGCGCGGCAACGCCAGGTCGCCGCGATCTGGGCCGACGTCCTGCATCGGGCACCGGTCGGCCTGACCGATCACTTCTTCGCCCTGGGCGGCCACTCCCTGCTGGCCACCCAGGTGTTCTCGCGCCTGCGCGAGCAGGGCATCGACGCACCGCTCAAGACCCTGTTCGAGCACCCGACCCTGGAACGCTTCGTCGCCGCCTTGCCGCAGGCCGCCGCGACCTCTCACGTACCGGCCTTGCAACCGGTATCGCGTGACGCACCGTTGGCGCTTTCCTATGCCCAACAGCGCCAGTGGTTCCTCTGGCAGATGGACCCCGACAACAGTGCCTACCACCTGCCCATCGCGCTGCGCCTGCACGGCGCCTTGAACCTCGAGGCCCTGCAACACAGCGTCGATGCATTGGTCGAGCGCCATGAGACCTTGCGCACCTGCTTCGTCGACCAGGCCGGCGAGATCGTCCAGCACATCGAAGCGCCACGCCGCTTGCCAATCGTACAGAGCACCCTGTCCGACCTGGCAGTGCTCGACGCCTGCATCGCCGAGGAAATCCATCGCCCGTTCGACCTGACCCAAGGGCCGTTGCTGCGCGTACGGCTGCTGTGCCTGGGTCACGAGCACCACGTGCTGGTGCTGACCCAGCATCACATCGTCTCGGACGCCGTCTCCCTGCACCTGATGGTCGCCGAACTGGTCGACGACTATGCCCGGGCCTGCCAGGGCGATACCACGCGCCTGCCGGCGCTGGCCGTGCAGTATGCCGACTATGCCCAGTGGCAGCGGCAGTGGATGGCAGCGGGCGAGCGCGAGCGGCAACTGGCCTATTGGGTCGAGCAGCTCGGTGGCGAGCAGACCATGCTGGCCTTGCCCCTGGACCGCCCACGGCCGGCAGAGCAGAGCTACCGGGGCGCCCAGCTCGACCTGCGCGTGCCCGACACGTTGGCCGCGTCTCTGCGCGCCTTGGCCGAACGTCACGACGTGACCCTGTTCATGCTGTTGCTGGCCGCGTTCCAGGCCTTGCTGCAGCGCTATACGGGGCAAACCGATATCCGCGTCGGCGTCCCGGTCGGCAACCGTAACCGGGTCGAGACCGAAGCGCTGATCGGCTTCTTCGTCAACACCCAGGTGCTGCGCGCCGAGGTCGATCCGCGCCTGCCGTTCGAGGCGCTGCTGCAGCAGGTTCGCAACACCGCGCTGGACGCCCAGGCCCACCAGGACCTGCCGTTCGAGCAACTGGTCGAGGCCCTGGCCCCGACCCGCACCCTGAGCCACAGCCCATTGTTCCAGGTGATGTTCAACCACCAGGCCGCAGCCCCCGAGCGCGTGCGCGCCGTGCCGGGCCTCAGGGTCGAGACGCTGGCCTGGACGAACGACACCACGCAGTTCGACCTGAGCCTGGAAACGGTCGAGACATCGCAAGGGCTGGGCGCGTCGCTGATCTACGCCACCGACCTGTTCGACGCGTGCACCATTGCGCGGCTGGGGGCGCACTGGCTGACGCTGTTGCACGGTATCGTCGAGCAGCCGGGGCGGGCGGTGGCCGAGCTGCCGTTGCTCGATGCTGATGAGCGTGAGCGGGCCCTGGTGCAATGGAACGACACGGCGGTTGCTTATCCGCTGGACAGCAGCATTCAGCAGTTGATCGAAGCGCAGGTGCAGCGTACGCCCGACGCCGAGGCGTTGGTGTTTGGCGGGACGCGTCTGAGCTATGCGCAGCTCAATGAGCGTGCCAATCGTTTGGCCCATCGCCTGATCGAACTGGGTGTCGGTCCCGATGTGCTGGTCGGCATCGCCGCCGAGCGTAGCGTGGAGATGGTGGTGGGGCTGCTGGCTATTCTGAAGGCTGGCGGCGCCTATGTGCCGCTGGACTCGGAATACCCGCAGGACCGTTTGCGCTACATGCTGGAAGACAGTGGTGTAAGCCTGCTGTTGACCCAGAGCCATCTGGATTTGCCGGTGAGCGATAGCGTGCAGACGCTGGCGCTGGACCTGGAAGCAGGTGGCGCTTTCAGCCACGATCCGTGCGTAGATGTGCATCCTCAAAACCTGGCCTACGTCATCTACACCTCCGGCTCCACGGGCCGTCCGAAAGGGGCGGGCAACCGTCACTCGGCACTGATCAACCGCCTGTGCTGGATGCAGGAGGCCTACGGTCTGACGGCAGACGACACCGTGCTGCAAAAGACCCCGTTCAGCTTCGACGTGTCGGTGTGGGAATTCTTCTGGCCGCTCATGACCGGTGCACGTCTCGTGGTCGCCGCGCCCGGCGATCATCGCGACCCGGCACGCCTGGTCGAGCTGATCACCGCCGAACAGGTCAGCACGCTGCACTTCGTGCCATCGATGCTTCAGGCCTTCATGCAGGACATGAACGTCTCGCGCTGCACCCGCCTCAAGCGCATCGTGTGCAGCGGCGAGGCACTGCCGGTCGACGCCCAGCAGCAGGTCTTCGTCAAGCTGCCGGGTACCTCGCTGTATAACCTCTATGGCCCGACCGAAGCGGCCATCGACGTGACCCACTGGACCTGCCGCGATGAAGGTCGCGACAGTGTGCCAATCGGTCAGCCCATCGCCAACCTGGCCTGCTACGTCCTCGATGCCGAGCTGCAACCGGTGCCGGTGGGCGTGCTGGGCGAGCTTTATCTGGCCGGTGAAGGCCTGGCGCGCGGCTACCACCGCCGTCCGGGCCTGACCGCCGAACGCTTCGTGGTCAGCCCCCATGGCACCGGCGAGCGCCTGTACCGCACCGGCGACCTGGCTCGCCAACGCCCTGACGGCGTGATCGAGTACGCCGGCCGCATCGACCATCAGGTCAAGCTGCGCGGCCTGCGCATCGAGCTGGGCGAGATCGAGGCGCGCCTGCTGGAGCATGCTTCGGTGCGCGAAGCCGTGGTCACGGTGCCGGACGGCAAGCAACTGGTCGGCTATGTGGTCCTTGAGCAAGAAGTTGAAGGTTGGCAAGCCGAACTGGCCCAGCACCTGGGCCACGGCCTGCCCGATTACATGGTGCCGAGCCAATGGCTGGCGCTGGACCGCCTGCCGCTGTCGCCCAACGGCAAACTCGACCGCAAGGCGCTGCCGACGGTAAGCGCTGAGGCGAGGCAAGGGCGCTACGAGGCGCCGACCACCCGCAACGAGCAGCGCCTGGCCGCCGTGTGGGCCGACGTGCTGCGCCTGGAGCGCGTGGGCGTCAGCGACAACTTCTTCGAGCTGGGCGGCGACTCCATCGTCTCCCTGCAGGTGGTCGGCCGCGCGCGCCAACAAGGCCTGCACTTCACGCCCAAGGCCTTGTTCCAGCACCAGACGGTGCGCAGCCTGGCCGCCGCGCTGCAGGACGGCGAAACGACGGTGTTGGCCGAGCAGGGCCCCGTCATGGGCCGCGTGCCGTTGCTGCCGTTCCAGCAATGGTTCGTCGAGCGCGCCATGCCCGAACCGGCGCACTGGAATCAGGCGCTGCTGCTGCGCGCCCACGCGCCGCTCGACGCCGACGCCCTGAATCAGGCGCTGCTGGCGCTGTACGCCCACCATGACGCCCTGCGCCTGCGTTTCACTGGCGACACCGCCCACCATGACGCCCTGCGCCTGCGTTTCACTGGCGACACCGCCGAGCATGGCCCGCTGCACCCGGCGCAACCGCTGCTGACGCGCACCACGGCCACCGATGCCGCCGCCATCGAAGCGGCTTGCGAGGCGGCCCAGTGCAGCCTCGACCTGGCCCAGGGCCCGCTGCTGCGTGCGCTGCTGATCGACGTCGCCGACGGCTCGCAACGGCTGTTGCTGGTGATCCACCACCTGGTGGTCGACGGTGTGTCCTGGCGCGTGCTGCTCGACGATCTGGACACGACCTACCGCCAGGCGCTGGCCGGACAGGCCCTCGTGCTGCCGCCCAAGACCACCGCCTTCAAGACCTGGTCCGAACGCCTGCACGGCCACGCGGCCCAGCTGGACGGCGAGCTGGAGTACTGGACGCGTCAGCTCGACGGCGCACCGGTCGACCTGCCCGAGGCCGATCTGACCGGTTCCTTGGAAAACCGCCATCGCCACAGCGTGCAGGCCCACCTGAACGCCGACCTGACCCGCCAACTGCTGCAACAGGCCCCGGCCGCCTACCGCACCCAGGTCAACGACCTGCTGCTGACGGCCCTGGCCCGCGTGGTCTGCCGTTGGAGCGGTACCGAATCGGCGCTGATCGAACTCGAAGGCCATGGCCGCGAAGACCTGTTCGACGACGTCGACCTGAGCCGCACGGTGGGCTGGTTCACCAGCGCCTACCCG
>NZ_JAAMQJ010000007.1 GCF_013523125.1 Pseudomonas entomophila
CTCGCAGCGAGGCGCCTTGCATACGCATGATCATTAGCGTTACGCGCTCTTCGATGGTCAAGTGGGTGTAGTGAGTAGTCATGCAGCACCTTACCTCGGGTGTTGCACTTGGTCACTGAGACCGCCATGCCTTCGTCAAGATCGGAATAGCCGTAAATTCCCTCGTACTCGAACATTTCGTACTGGCCGATCTCGCCTTGCTGGTTGATCGAGTCGAGCTGCACCAGGTGCGGGTTGCGCGGCTGCTTGTAATCGAAGGACTTGAGGGTCAGTCGGGTCGGCTGCAGGCGGCGGCTGGACGACCATGCCGTGATCGAGTCGGCGGTCTCGGTGACCGAGGCACTGTGGTAGCGAATCACCGGCTGGCGCTCGAGCGGCGGCAGCTCGCTGCTGTCGTCGCTGATGATCATCCGGTGGCCTTCCTGGCTGTGCTCGAAGGTGAAGAACAGCCCCTCCTGCTCGAGCAGGCGCAGCACGAAGTTGAGGTCCGATTCCTGATACTGGGTGCAGTAGCTGATGGGCTTGAGCGGCTTGCTCAGGCGGAACTCGTGTTCGGCAAGGGTCAGGTAGTACTCGAAGACTTCCTTGATGATCTGTTCGGTGGTCTTGTCCTGGAAGATGCGCGAGTCGCGACGTCGACTGAGGATCCAGATCCACGGCACCAGTTGGGCGGTGTAGTTGGCGATACCGCCGTCAGCGCCCGTGTGCACGAAGTCTGCCACATGGGCGCTAATGTAGCGTGTGCTGCCATCGGCCAGCGCAATGCCTAAGGTGACCTTCTTGCCAATCAGCTTCTTGAGTTCGATGCGTGCGTCTTGAGAGATCAGATTGACTTGGAAGTTGAACAGCTCGAGATGGCTTCGCGGCCAGAGAAACTCAGGAGTTGCAGCTCCTGCTCGAACGGCAGCGGCGAATCGAAGGTGAACAATCGGTTGTGTTGGGCGAACGTGGACTTGAATGCGTCCATCAACATATCACTGCGTCCTGCGTCAAGTGGAAAACTGTCCTATGAAAGCGTGCTGAAGCACACGTGTCAACCAGTTGGATCCCAATCAGAGGTGGCCGTTCAACCGCACCCCAGCGAAAACCCTGATTGGTTCAGGGTCGCAAGAGAAAAACCCAAAATTTGTTTCCAATTACATCAGGCGATTACGACTCACAAAGAACCACGCGCAAGGATTCACTACAAACAAAGTGTGAACACGATAGGCAAGCAGACCGCTACACTACAAACAATTTGTTTATCGAGCTACCGTCACTTTAAATACGAAAACACTCACTCCTAAATAGCCTGCCAACAGCAATTAGTACCTCTATAGCAAGAGCCTTTATTAAATTTGAATAGCATTTTTATTTTTAAATTACCCCTATTCAATATTGAAAACTTTGGTCATTTGAAAAGAAAAACGCGCAGTACGCATACAAAAAAAGGGGCATACCGCTCACACGATACGCCCCTCCCCTTCGCAGCCCTCGGCTCACCCCACGCCGCTGACCACTTGCAGCATGCAGCTAACCCCTAACTGCTCACTCCTTGTCACTCGGCTTGAGCACCTTGTCCCCATGGGTATCCAGCGTCGCCCGTACCTTGGCCACCGCCTCGGCACTGACCACCGAGGCTTCGTTCGACCAGCCCTGGCGCAGGAAGCTGGCCAGCTCCGCCACCTCCTGATCGCTCAACCGCTGGGCGAAGCCTGGCATCGGCAGCACCGACGGCGCGCGTTCGGTCGATGGCGTCTGCGCGCCGGCCAGGATCACGTGGATCAGCGCGGTGGCGTTTTCGGCGTTGACGATGGTAGCGCCGTCCAAGCGAGGGAACACCTGGGAGGCGCCTTCACCCGAGACGAAGTGGCAGGCGTTGCAGTTATCCAGGTACAGCCGCTGCCCCAGGGTCAGGTCCTTGGCGGCGGTCAGCTTGGCGGTGGTGGCCTCGCTGCGCGCTGGCTCGTGGCGGTAGCGATGGCCTTCGCCGTCGATCGACTTGAGGTAGGCCGCGATGGCCTGGAGGTCATCGTCGGTCATGTGCGAGGTGCTGTTGGCGACCACGTCGGTCATCTCACCGGCCACCGAGGCCTTGGCGTTGCGGCCGGTGCCCAGGTAGTCGACGATCTCCTCGTCGGTCCAGTGCTTCATGCCGCGCAGCGCCGGGACGGCCCAGCCGTTGAGTTCGGCACCGGCGAGGTAGTCGCTGGCGCTGTCGTCCAGGCCCTTCTCCTGCATGGTCAGGGCCCGCGGGGTGTGGCACGAGCCGCAGTGGCCGAGGCCTTGCACCAGATAGGCGCCACGCGCCAGCTGGGCATCGTCGGCCACGCCCGGCGAGGGCTTGGCCGCTTCCTCGACGCTTGGCGAGAACAGCGCGCGCCAGTAGGCCAGCGGCCAGCGGATCGACAGCGGCCAGGGGATGTCGTTGGCGACGTTCTCCTGGGCCACCGGCGCGACGCCGTGCATGAAGTAGGCGTACAGGGCTTCGAGGTCCTGGTCGTCGACCTTGGCGTAGGACGGGAACGGCATGGCCGGGTACAGCGCGCTGCCGTCGTGGCCGATGCCGCGACGCAGGGCACGCTCGAACTCGCCGTAGGTCCAGTCACCGATGCCGGTGGCCTTGTCCGGGGTGATGTTGGTGGAATAGATGGTGCCGATCGGCGAGGCGATGCCCAGGCCACCGGCGAACGGCTTGCCGCCGTCGTGACTGGTGTGGCAGGCCACGCAGTCACCGGCACGGGCCAGGTAGGCACCTTTGTCGATCAGTTCGGGCGTCACCGGCTGGGTCATCTGCGCGCTGGCATCGCCGGAGCGGTTGAGCAGCAGGCTCACCGCCCAGCCCAGCAATACCGCCAGCAGGCCGAGGATCACCAGGACCAGCAGGATGGAGCGGAATCGAGTCTTCATCGTCGCGCGCCTCATGCCTGCACCAGTGGCCCAGGGTTCTTCAGGTACTGGTCCTTGATCGCCTGGGCGGCGAACAGGGTCAGGGCGCCGATCAGCGCGGTGGGGTTGGCCTGGAAGTTCTGCGGGAAGGCATTGCCGCCGGGCACGAAGACGTTGTGCACGTCCCAGCTTTGCAGGTAGCGGTTCAGCGCGCTGGTCTTGGGCGATTCACCCATGATCGCGCCGCCGACGTTGTGGGTGGAGACGTACTGGGTGATGTCCCAGTGCGATTCCATGGTCAGGTAGCTTTCGCTGAAGCTGTCCGGGTTCAGCTCCTTGGTGATGTCGCCGACGATGCCGCGCAGGTACTGCTGCAGCTTCAGCTCGTTGGGCTTCCAGTCGAAGGTGATGCGCAGCAGCGGCTGGCCCCACGGATCCTTGTAGTTCGGATCGAGGTCGAGGAAGTGCTCGCGGTAGGACATGCAGCCGGTGGAGATGCTGACCTTCATGGAATGGCCGTACCAGTCCTGCAGGCCTTCCTTCCAGCCATCGCCCCAGTCCGGGGTGCCGGCCGGCAGCGCCGTGCCGATGGGCGCGCCGGTGGCCTGGGAGCTGTGGATCTTGGCGCCGCCAATGACGCCCAGGCCCGGGCCGTCGAAGTTGCCCGGCGAGATGTCGTTGAACATCTGGCCCGTGGCGCCAGCGGTGGCGAACGGGTTGAAGCGCTTGTCCTTGAAGAACAGCGTGCTGCCGCCGACGCTCAGGTAGGCGTAGTTGCGCCCGATCACGCCTTCGTTGGTCATCGGGTCATACGGCTTGCCGATGCCCGAGAGCAGCATCAGGCGCACGTTGACGAACTGGAACCCGGCCAGCACGACGATCTTGGCTGGCTGGAAGACTTCGTTGCCGTCGTTGTCGGCATAGGTCACGCCCCGGGCGGTCTTGCCGTCCGGGTGCAGGTCGACGCGCAGCACGTTGGCGCCGGTGCGGTAGGAGAAGTTCTCCATGCGCTTGAGCGAATCCATCACCGCCGTCTGGGGCGAGGCCTTGGAGTAGTTCAGGCACGGGTACTTGCTGCAGAAGCCGCAGTAGTTGCACGGGGCGATCTGGTTGCCGTAGGGGTTCTTCCAGGCCCGCGACACGTTGGCCGAGGGGTTGGGGAACGGGTGGTAGCCCAGGTTGCGGGCCGCCTGGGCGAACATCGTGTTGTTCAGCGTGTCCTGCAGCGGTGGCAACGGCGCCGGATTGGAGCGCGGCCCTTCGAACGGGTCGCCGCCCTCGATGATGCGGCCCTGCAGGTTGCCGGTATTGGCCGACAAGCCACAGATCTTGTCGAACTTGTCCATGTACGGCTCCATCTCTTCCCAGGTGAAGGGGAAGTCGCCGATTTCCATGTTCTCGGGCAGCTGGCCAGGCTTGTAGGCCTGGTCGGCGTAGGTCTTGAGCTTGAGGTCGGTGGGCGTCGGGCGAATCAGCACGCCGGTCCAGTGCAGGCCCGAGCCGCCGACGCCGGTGCCGGGCACGAAGGCGCCCCACTGCCGGGTGGGCAGAGCCACGGTGTTCATGTTGTGACGCACGGTCAGGGCTGCCGCCTTGGGCGTGACCATGATCTTGTTGCGCAGCCCGTAGGCGTACTGGTCCGCCGGCTTGGGGTAGGCGAACTCGGCGTTGGTACGGTCTTCGCCGCGCTCGAGGGCGCGGACTTTCAAGCCGGCCTGGGCCAGCTCGATGCTCATCAGCGAGCCGGTCCAGCCGAGGCCGACGACGACGACGTCGACTTCGTCATTGGTGATCTGTGCCATCTTTGCAATCCTTCAATACTGCCGCTTGTCCAGGGTTCAACCGCGCGCGCCACTGAGGCTGACCGGTCCGAGGGGGTACGGGACGTTGTGCTGGGCAACCCATTCCAGGTAGCTGGCGCGGGCACCGGGGAAGCCGATGGCGATCCACGCCTTCATGCCGCGGTTGCCGCCGTAGATCGGGTCGGCCAGGTAGCCCTGTTTGGTGTTGTTCAACAGCTCGGTGAAGAACAGTTTGGACTTGAGCGCGGTTTCGCCGGCGGCGGTGAAATCCACCTGCCCGGCCTGCAACTGCTTGAGCACGGCGGTCTGGGTGGCCGCGTCCAGCGCCGTGAAGCCACGACCATGGGCGGACTGGCACCAGGCCTCGGTGCAGGCGATGCCCTTGCGGTAGATGTCCTGCGGCGTGTAGGGCAGCTGGTAGCCCAGGGTGGGCGGTGCGTTCACATCGAACGGCCCTTCCAGGTACAGTTCGCTGCCCAGGTCGCCCGCCAGCTGCTGGTCGAGGAACACCGGCACGTTGGCTTCCAGGCCGCCCGGACCACGCCCGCCGGCAGGGATCAGACGGTCGCAGGCCGCCATGACGAAGGCCCATTCGGTGGCACTGAAGAAGGTCGGGTGGTAGGCATCGAGCTGCGGCGCGATCATCTCGGCGGCATCGGCGGCGCTCAGGCCCTGGATCGTCACCCCGATGGCAGGCAGTGCGATGAGCGAAGAAAGCAGAAACTTCCTCCGTGAGGTTTGCTTCGACAACATTGTGGATTCACCTATGGCTGATCACTAGGGACCGGGAGTACGTGCTGACTTCTGTCGGTCAGCTGGTGCAGATGAACACTGCGGCGATCTGCCACACTTCCCTGGGGTCAGGCAGTCGACTGTTTGCGCGCAAGATGGTTCATAGCTGGCTAACATCTTGTCATAGTTGGTGGCTTGACAGGTAGCTCGAATGCCGTTGGGTGGCTTTGGATGTGGTTGATGTGGAAGGGGTTTTGGAGCGTTGAAGAGGGCTTTGGCGAGCGGTTTGGATAGGTAGATGGAGGATTCTGTCCAAGGGCTGGGCTGGTCGGGCGGGTATCGCAAGAAGGTTCGGTGGGGCGGGTTTTGTGGGCCCTGCGGGCCCAATCGCGGCCGGTCCGGCGCCCCGGCAGGGGCCGCTCACAGGAGATCGCAGTGGGCTGCGTCACCGCAGCGATGGAGCGGCCCCGTGCCGCGATTGGGCCCGCCAGGGCCCATGAAATCAGCCACCCCATGCATCAGGCAAACCGCCGCTACCACAGCGAGATATAAAAACGCCTCCTCTCCCTGCAACCAAGGCTCCGCCCTTCCTACCTCCCCATCAGCGCCCACCCTCCGACCGCGCATTCTCATCCTGCGGCGTAGCTGGCCGTGGTTTCACATGGTCGTGCCCGGTCGGGTCGGGAATCTGCACCACGTGCCCACTCTGCCAGGCATCGGCGCCCCGCTCCACCGGTGCCGGGCGAATCGAGGCTCGGGCGCGGCGATGCTCCTGGGTATCGACCTGCATGCGCAGGTCACGCTGACGGACCATTTCGGCATCGGCCTGGCCATCGGCGGTGAAGCCCATCATCAGCTGCGGCACGCCCAGGGGCAACGCCTTGTCCTGGTCGGTGTGCCAGGTGTGCCAGGTCTTGCCATAGGTGTCGGCCAGCTTGGCCATCAGGCGTGTCTCGGCGGCCAGCGGCACGCCTGGCGCGATCAGCTGGCCCGAGGTGATCTCGTGGGCATGGCTGTGCCACAAGGCCTTCTCCTTGGCCGGCAACTGGGTGAACAGGCGCTTGCTGATGATGTATTCGACCCCCATCAGGCGTGCGTCGCGCTGGTTGCCATCGTAGATCACGCACTGGATGAGTTCTTCGTTGACGATGGCGCAGTAGTGATGGGCCTCCATCTGCACGTGCGGATGGCCGTTGTAGAAGTGGAAGCCATCGAGGTACGTGTTGAGCTGATCGATGGGCGCCTGGCTCTGCAGGGTCTGTGCGCCCAGCTCCAGCAGGCGGGTGTCGGTCTGCTTGGGTGCGCCCGGCACGTCCACGGGCGAGCCGGTGTCACGGCCGGCGCAGCCTTGCAGGGCCAGGCACAACAGCCCCAGGCCGGCGATGACAGTGGTGTGGGAACGTCTGGCGATGGGCATGGTGTCCTCCTTGAGCACGAATGAGCGCGACCCCTGAGCGTCGCTTGTGCTATAGCAGAGGCCGTGGCGGCGCGAAAGTTTGATCGGCTTGCACCTGCACGCGTGCACGCAGGCTCAGCGCGTTGCCCAGAGCGGCACCGGCAGCCGTGTTGTCAAAGATGCACCAGACAGGTACGCCGGAGGCTGCCGAGTCGAGCAGGCGTCGCGTGAAGGCGTCCAGCCAGGGGGCCGGGTAATCGCTGTAGTACATGCGCGGCATGCCGTGCAGACGCCAATACACCAGTCTGGCCCAGCCCGATGGTTGGTCATCACCGGTGAACCGTGATGGATCGACCGCCGCACGGGCAATGCGCAGGTCGTCGAGCAAAGGTTGTGCCTGTCGCCAGGACGGGTGGCGCGGTTCGATGACCAGCCCGCCCTCGTGGCGCGCACGCAGGGCACGAAGAAAGGCCTCGACCAGGGCCGGGTCGAACACCAGCGAAGGCGGCAGCTGGACCAACAGGCACCCCAACCGTTGCCCCAGCTCGCCACAGCCGTCGAGAAACGCATCCAGGGCGGCTTCGCACGCCACCAGCCGCCGCTCATGGGTGATGGCCTTGGGCAGCTTGACGCAGAAGCGAAAGTCCGGGGGCACGGCTTCGGCCCACCGCGCATAAGTGGCCGGGCGATGGGGGCGGTAGAACGAGCTGTTGATTTCCACGGCATTCAGGCCAGACGCGTAGCGTTGTAGCTGGCTGCCCTCACGCGGAAAATGTTCGGCATGGGGCTGCGACAAGGTCCAGCCTGCGGTTCCCAGGTAAATCATCGGTGGCCTCCTGTACCTGTCAACGGTGGAGCGACCTGCACAGCGCTTGGTTCCGGTCAGTTGCACGCCCCAGGCCAATGTGCGAGCGCCGATGCGCGGCAGCGATTGAACTACTCCCCTGCGTTTTCGATCTCAAGCGACAGTGGTACCCACCTTGGCTCCAGGCTCTCGGAGAATACGTCATGCGCCATCTATTGCTGGTTCCTTCGCTGCTGCTGTGCCTGCCGGTCGGCACGGCCCTGGCCGACAACACCGTTCGTCACGTGGCGACGTCGGCCGGTATCTCGGCCTCCCTGTACTCGACCTTCAAGGACGACAAACGCATCATTCCGGCCCAGGACGAGCTGTCCGCATTCGTGGCCAGCGATGGCGCGATCCGCGGTGCCTACGTTGAGTCGGCTCTGCAGCAGGTTCGTCAGTCCAATCCTGGCCTGCAAGCCAGTGATGCAGACCTGGCCAAGGCGATCCTGGCGCACGACGAAAGCGTCGCCAGCCGTTAAGGCCTGCACATCGGCCGGCCAGTCGCGCTCGCGCTGGCCGATCGACGTCCGACGCTCCACTCATTGCCTGGCCTTTCCTGCTTCGTCTTTGCCCTCCCCCGGCGATCCCACTGCCCATAGCCTTCTGCCTCTGCCCAGTCGCACCGCCTCGACCGTCCGTCCGTTAAAGGGCACGCCTGCGCCTGGACGTTGCCCCATCTTCAGTAGGTCAATCCCATCCAGGAGACTCACCATGAAGCGAATTCGTCCACAACATATCGCTCTTGCACTCTGCCTCGGCATCGCAGCGCCCATGGCCATGGCGGCCACCACCGGTGCCCAGACACCCGGCAGCCCTGCCACTGCACCCGGCACCAATGGCTCTGCAACCGGTGCCGGTAACGGCGGCGGTGTCGACAACTCCAGCTCCGGCAGCATGAACGGCGGCACCGGCTCGACCGGTAGCGGCATCAGCCACGACACTGGCAACACTGGTGCCGAGGGCGCCACCGGTTCTGGCGCGGGCATGGACTCCGACACCTCGGGTGGCGCGGGCACTGCACCCGGCTCGAACTCGGGCGTCGGCGGCAAGACCGATGGCGGCAAAGGCATCGGCAACCCGACCGGTGATGGGGTCGGCACCGGCAGCGGCGGTAGCGGTTCCGGCATGGGCAGCGGCTCCAGCGGCGCTGGCAGCTGATCGATCCATGCGTGCGCCCTGGCCGTCCAGGTCGGGGCGTGATGATCGATTTGCGGGGCGTGCACGCCCAGTGATGCCCTGCAGTCGACCTCAGCACCTCACCTGTTTGTCCCCCCTGCTCCAACCGCCTGCCTCGATCCAGTCGAACTCCAAAATCCTTCGTCCAGTCACACGGTCAGTGCTGCGGCACTCGACACCCGTGCCTCACAAGGAGATTGGACATGCGTTTCTCATTCCCCCTGCTTCGTCTGCATGCGCGCCCCCTCGCCCTCGCGGGGCTGTTGCTCGGCGGCGTGCCTCTGGCGCACGCCGACGATGTGCTGCTGGTCGGCAACAAGGCTGGCGCTACGGTCTCGGCGCTGAACACCGACGACGGTCACCCACTGCTGACCTTCCCGGTCGGCACCGGCCCTCACGAAGTGGCCGTGTCGGGCAACCGGCAACTGGCCGTGGTCGGCAACTACGGCGCCCCGCACCAGGCCAACAACAGCCTGAGCGTGCTGGACTGGCCAGGACGTAAAGTCACGCGCACCATCGACCTGGGTGAAAATGCGCGTCCTCATGGCATCCGCTTCCTGCCCGATGGGCAACGTGTGGTGGTGACCACCGAGGACAGCCAACGCCTGCTGGTGGTGGACGTCATGCAGGGCAAGATCCTGGACACCATCGACGTCGGCGGTGGCAAGCCGCACATGGTGGCGCTGTCGCCCGATGGCCAGCGGGCCTACGTCACCCACGTCAAGAGCGGTACGTTGTCGGTGGTCGACCTGCAGGCCAAACGCAAGATCGCCACCGTCCCCACCGGCAACGGCACCGAAGGGATCGCCATCAACCCGGCCGGTACGCAGATCTGGGTCAGCAACCGTGAGGGCAACGACGTAGCCATCGTCGATGCCAAACGACTGGAAGTCACTGAGCGGATCCGCACCGGTGTGTTCCCGATCCGCATCGCGATGACCCCGGACGGCAAGTACGCCCTGGTCACCTGCGCCAAGTCGGCCGAGCTGGCGGTGATGGACGTGGCGGCCCAACGCGAGATCAAGCGCATTGGCCTGAGCAAGGAAGGCGCACAGTACCGCCGCACGCAACTGGGCGCCGAGGCCCTGCCGATCGGCGCCACAGTGTCGACCGACGGCAAGCACGCCTATGTGGCCATCAGCGGTGGGGACGAGATCGCGGTGATCGACACGTCCAACTGGACGGTCACCAAGCGTTGGCCGGCAGGGCCGGAGCCGGATGCGCTGGCGATCGTCGAAGCACGGGGAAAATGACACGGTGCCAGGGCAGGTTCGGCAAGGACAGAAACGTCGGCCGTTGAATCACCTGCCCCCTCCATTGGGCCAACCCTGCAAGCCTTCCAGGCTCATGGTTGACCTCATCCCAGGCAGACCGCTCGCACACGACGCTCCAGAGCGCCTGGACCCGCTAGAAAGCGCCTGCCTTGGGCCGTTGTCTTAAAACTGTCATCTCCACGTCATAACCTCTTTGCCATCGTGACACCCCGTCATCTCCCGGCCGACAGGCCCCTCATGGAAGGCACCCCCGATGCGTCGCGTGGTTTTCAATCAAAAAGGCGGCGTGGGCAAGTCCAGCATCGCCTGCAACCTGGCGGCGTGCAGCGCCGCACAGGGCTACCGCACGCTGCTGGTCGACCTCGACGCCCAGGCCAACGCCACCCACTACCTGACCGGTCTGAGCGGCGAACAGACGCCCCCTGGCATCGTCGACTTCTTCAAGCAGACGCTCGTGGGCAAGGCCGCCGGCCTGAAGAACCGCGTGGCGATCACCGAGACTCGACACGACCACCTGCACCTGGTCACGGCCAGCGCCGAACTGCTCGACCTGCAACCGCGACTGGAGAGCAAGTTCAAGATCAACAAGTTGCGCAAGCTGCTGCTGGAGCTGTCGGAAGACTATGAGCGCATCTACATCGACACGCCCCCGGCGCTGAACTTCTATGCCTTCAGCGCACTGGTGGCGGCCGACCGGCTGCTGATCCCCTTCGATTGCGACCGCTTCTCGCACCAGGCCCTGCAGCAGGTGATGGCACACGCCGAAGAACTGCGCCAGGACCACAACGAGGACCTGGTGGTGGAAGGCGTGGTGATCAACCAGTTCGACGGGCGCACGACGCTGCACCCGGCCCTGATCGAACAACTGATCGCAGAGGGCCTGCCGGTGCTGCCCACTTACCTGAGCCATTCGGTGAAGATGCGCGACTCCCATGAACGGTCGTTGCCCTTGGCCCACCTCGCGCCCCGGCACCGGCTGACGCAGGAGTTCTTCGCCTTGCTCGAGCGCCTGGAGCGCCATGCCTGAACAGCGGCGTCGTGCAAAAAGACGAACCCTGTACACCGCCGTTGGTCGATAGCCAAAGGGCATCATCGAACGGATGCGCCCTGCATGGCAGGTGGACCGCAGCGGGGCGACGGCGGCAAGCCGGCGCCCACAGGTTCGATCCAAGCCGATGCGATGCTCGCTCGCGTTCGTTCAGTGCCTGATCGCTTTCTATCCTCTGACACAGTGGGGCTTCATGAACGATTCTTCGACGACTCGATGGCAGCAGGCAGACCCGGCACGTGACGCCGACGGCTACCTGCCCCTGGAGGCCTACGGCGCACTGGGCGATGGTCGCTCGGTGGCGCTGGTCGGGTGGGACGGCAGCATCGACTGGTGGTGTGTCCCGCACATGGACTCGCCACCCCTGTTCGACCGCATCCTGGCGCCCCAGACCGGTGGGTATTTCCAGCTTCGCCCTCAGGGCGCCTTCACCGTGGCACGGCGCTACCTGCCTGGCAGCAATGTGCTGGAAACCTTGTTCAGCACGTCCAGCGGCAAGGCCCGCGTCACCGAATCGCTCAACAGTGGCCCGGCCGGGCGCCTGCCCTGGGCGGAGCTGGCCCGTCGGGTGGAATGCCTGGAAGGGTCCATGGTGTTCGAGGCGACCATGGCCTTCGGCACCCAGGCCGACAAGATCGCCCCTTACCTCACCCCCAACGACAACGGCTGCGTGTTCCATGCCGGCCAGGTGCTCGGTACCTTCCTGCACGGCGTCCACACCTGCGTCGAGCGCCGTGACGACCTAGGCCTGCAGGCCTTCATCACCCTGCAGCAGGGCCAGCGCGACGTGGTAGCGCTGGTCGCCGGGTACGACGAACCCCTGGTGGTGCCGTCGCTGGACCTGATCGATGCGCGGATCGACGGCTCCGACAAGGAATGGCGCCAGTGGTCCGAGGGCCTGCTCTACGAAGGCGACGATCACGGCCTGGTAGTGCGCAGCGCGCTGGCCCTGAAACTGCTGCTGTCCTCCCCCAGCGGCTCGATCATGGCCGCTGCGACCACCTCTCTGCCCGAGCGCATCGGCGGCGACAAGAACTACGACTACCGCTTCGCCTGGGTACGCGACGCCGGCTACACCATCGAAGCGTTCATCGGCATCGGCGCGCTGCCCGAGGCCCAGGCCGCCTTCAAGTGGCTGCTCAAGCGCCTGGGCGAACACGGCCCGCAGGTCTGCTACACCCTCGACGGCTGCCTGGGCGAGACGTCCTCGCCCATCGACCTGCCCGGCTACAAGCACTCCCCGCCCATCGTTGGCAACCGCGCGGTGGACCAGCACCAGCACGGCATCTTCGGCGACATCTTCGAAACCGCGCGCTGCTTCATCGACAAGGGCAACATCCTCGACGCCTCCAGCGCGATGGTGCTCTCGGGGCTGGCCGACCGCTGCGCCGACAGCTGGCGCCTGGCCGACTGCGGCATCTGGGAGCTGCCCGAGGCGCGTCACTACACCATGTCCAAGATCAGCTGCTGGCAGGCCCTGAGCCGGGCGGTGGAACTGGCCGACGGCGGGCACTTGCCGACCACCTGCCGCGACCGCTGGAACCGGGAACGGCAGCGGGTCTACGATTGGATCGAAACCCATTGCTGGAGCGAACAGCGTCAGGCGTACACCTTCTATCAGGGCAGCGACGACGTGGATGCTTCGCTGGCGCTGGCCGTGCGTTTCGGCTACCCCAACAAGGCGCGACTGCGCTCGACACTGGAAGCCATCGACGACGAACTGCGTCATGGCGCGTTCCACTACCGCTACAGCCACGTACACGAAGAAGAGGCCTGCTTCCTCGCCTGCACGTTCTGGATGGTGCAGGCCTTCAACCTGCTGGGCGAAGGTGCACGGGCGCGACAGCTGTTCGACGACGCGGTCGCCGGCCTGCACCGCGGGGTGGGGATCTATTCGGAGATGGTCGAAGCCGACACGGGACACTTCCTGGGCAACCTGCCCCAGGGGCTGACCCACCTGGCGCTGCTGGGCGCCGCGTGCAGCCTGGCCGGGATCAACCCGGAGCGCTAGGTGGGAGGGCGCTCGCCGCCCTGGCACCGTGCTCGCTGTCGTGTGAAGCACGTGGCGATAGCGGCGGGCCCTGAAGGTTTATCGCTGATCGATGTCTGAGGCCGCTTTGCGGCCCCTGTGCCGCGATTGGGCCCGCAGGGCCCACAGGCTTCATGAATCATCTTCCCCTGAAATCCAAAGCCACAAGCCACAAGCCACAAGCCACAAGCCACAACACCAGCGTTGCCTCAATGTCCTCTCGGCACCTAGCCTGCCGCTCTACCTTCCGCTTGCAGCTCACCGCTCACCGCTTGCCGCTCACTGCGTCGGATCCTCAGTGTCGACATACTCCGGCACCTTGGCCAACGGGAACTTGCGTTGCTGGTCGCGCCGCGCATGGGGCTTGGACGCCAAGGGCTCGAGCGTCTGCGGCTTGCCGGTTTCCAGGGCGCGTTCGATGGCCTCGATCACGCGCACGTCGCGCCAGCCTTCCTCGCCGCACGGCTCGACCGGCAGGTTCTGCAGGATGCAATCGGAGAAGTAGGCGGTCTCGCCAGCGAATTGATCGACCACCGGGAACGTATGCACCGTGGTGTCGTCGTCGAAGGTGGCGCGGTAGGCGATACCGACGCCCTCCCCGTAGCCGAAGCAGGGCGAGGCCTCGATCTCGCCCTTCGTCCCCAGCAGCTGGAAGCGCTCGGAGCTGGGCAAGGTGTAGCTGACGGTGAACTGGGCCAGGCGTTCCTTGGGGAAGCGCAGCGACACGGTCACCGTATCCCAGGTGTTGACCTCGCTGCCCGGCGAGCGCACCCCGACCGCGCTGACTTCGATGGGCTCTGCATTGAACAGCTGGCGCACCATGTTCAGCGGATAGGGCCCCATGTCCGGCACCGGGCCAGCGGCGAAGCCGCACTGGGCGCGGTGATTGCTCGGGCGCACGGTCTGGGTGAAGGTGGAGGTGAACAGCCGGGCATCACCGAAGTCGCCCTTGTTGACCCGCTCGATCATGTCCAGCGTGCCAGGTTCGGCGTGCAGCCGATAGGCGATCATCAGCTTGGCACCGGAGCGTTCAGCGGCCGCATTCATCTGCTCGCAGTCCTGCAAGGTCGCGGCCATGGGCTTTTCCAGCAGCACATGGATGCCAGCCTCGAGGGCCGGCACCACGAACTCGGTGTGGCGGAAGTTCGGCGTGGCGACGTAGACCGCGTCGATTTCGCCCGATTGCAACAGCTCGGGAAACTGCTCGTAGGTGTAGCTCTTCAGGCCGTAGAGGCCGGCCAGCTTGTCGGCCTTCTCCGGGTCTCCAGTGACCAGCGCGGTCATCACCGAGTTGTCGGTCTGGCCCACGCCTGGCATGAAAGCGCCTTGGGAAATCGAACCGCCGCCAACGACTGCGTAACGGACCTTGCCATCTGAACTGGGCATGTACTGCTCCTTCGTCATAGGGTGTAAGGCTCTAGAGCTGTGGGCAAACGCACGCCGGGTGAGTTCAGAAATTCTCATCCACCGCTGACTGCTTTCAGCATCGTTCACAGGAAAAAAAACGTTACGCGCCTGATTTTTCGTTCGCGCACTGATGATCTACGCTGCGCGCGCACGTTTTAACCGGCCTCAGACGCCGCTCATGCCAAGGAAGCATTATGTCCGCTCTACCCCACCGCCCCACCTGCCTCGCCCTCGCCGCCTCGCTGCTGTGCATGACCACCCTGCTCCTGGGCTGTCACTCACGCCCTGCACCGCCTCCCTCTGCCGCCGAACGCGAGGCGACCGACCTGTTCTCCCGCCATGCCCAGGCGATTCTGATGCGCGACATGGGCAAGGCCAACGTCCGGAACCTGAGCGGTGTGCTGCGCTTGAAGATCCGCCTGGCCGCCGACAACAGCACCACCGGCTGCGACCTGCTGTCCGTCGACCGCGTGCGCGACGCACCGTTGCTGCTGGCGGCCAACCGGAGGGGCAAGTCGCCCAGCTCGACGGCGCTAAAACGCCTGGTCATCGACCAGTGCTGGAAGAGCGTGTATCCAAAGGCACCGGCCTCGCTGCGTGACGCTGACGGTACGGTCGAGATCATCGCGCCCCTGGTGATGCAGTCGGTCGTCTGGACCGAGGCCGACAAGGCTCAGGCCCGCACGCGCGGCGCGCTGCACACCTTCATGCGCCAGCAGGTGCTGGTGGGCGAACGGGTCGACAGCATCGGTCAGGCGAGCCTGCTGTACCGCACCGATGCCCATGGAACGGTCGAGGCCTGCATCGTCAACCTCACCCCCCTGGCTGCACGGCCCGAGGCCTTTCGTCCCGATGCCGACCTGCAGACACGCCTGGCACGACGCTGCATGGGCCTGGACCTGAGTCAGGTGCCAGCGCTGGCACGCGGTGACGACGGGCGGATCGCCGGTACGGTGCAACTGGACTATGCCCCCTGGAGCGTCAACCGCCCCTGACCACGCCAGGCATCCATCCATGGGAACCACAGGCCCGGCGCGCATGCGACACCACCGGTCGCTGTCAGGCATGGACCCCTTCCGGGCCCTCCTCCTATGATGGTTCGCGCACACAAGCCGGGGCGAGCCTGCCCTGGCCAGCGCATTCCCAATAACAAGGCATACCCCCTCCTTCCCACCTCTGCCTCACTGATCCGTCTCATCACAACAACACGCCCACGGCCCTCGCAGGCCCACGGCATGCACAAGAATCGGGAGAGCACTCGCATGTCCACACTTCATGATGTACCACCGGCCACCTTGCGCCGAGTCATCGCCGCAGCCGCCGTCGGCAACTTCGTCGAATGGTTCGACTTCGCCGTCTACGGTTTTCTCGCCACGCTGATCGCCAGCCAGTTCTTCGCCAGCGGCGACGCCAGCGTGGCCCTGCTCAAGACCTTCGCGGTGTTCGCGGTGGCCTTCGCCCTGCGCCCCCTGGGCGGCATCGTCTTCGGTGCACTGGGCGATCGACTGGGCCGCAAGCGCATCCTGTCGTTGACCATCCTGATGATGGCCGGCTCGACGACCTTGATTGGCCTGCTGCCGACCTATGCGAGCATCGGCATCCTGGCACCGATCCTGCTGACCCTGGCGCGTTGCATCCAGGGCTTCTCCGCCGGCGGCGAGTACGCCGGCGCCTGCGCCTACCTGATGGAGCACGCGCCCCGTGATCGGCGTGCGTTCTATGGCAGCTTCGTGCCGGTGTCGACCTTCTCGGCCTTCGCCTGCGCCGCCGTGCTGGCCTACGGTCTGGAGGCGAGCCTGTCCAGCGAGGCGATGGCCAGCTGGGGCTGGCGCATTCCGTTCCTGATCGCCGCGCCCCTGGGCATCGTGGGCCTGTACCTGCGCTGGCGCATGGAAGAGACTCCGGCGTTCCGTGAAGCCATGAGCGAGGGCAAGGTCGCCGAGCATTCGCCGCTCAAGGACACGCTGCGTCACCATGGCCGAGCCATGCGCAACCTGGGCGCGTTCATCTCGCTGACGGCGCTGTCGTTCTACATGTTCACCACTTACTTTTCGACCTACCTGCAGCTGGTCGGCAACCTGACCCGCGCGCAGTCGCTGCTGGTCTCGACCGTGGCGCTGCTGTTCGCGGCATTGGCCTGCCCCCTGGCCGGCGCGTTCTCCGACCGCGTGGGCCGACGCAGGACCATCGGCTTCACCTGCCTGTGGGTAATGCTCTGCGTGTTCCCGGCCTACTGGCTGGCCAGCTCGGGGTCGGTGGCGGCGGCGATCGTCGGGGTGATCCTGCTGGCCATCGGCGCCCTGCTCAGTGGCGTGGTGACCGCGGCACTGCTCTCGGAAACCTTCCCGACACGTACCCGCTACACCGCCTCGGCGATCACCTACAACGTGGCCTACACCCTGTTCGGTGGCACCGCGCCGCTGGTGGCGACCTGGCTGATCGGCGTGACGGGCAGCAGCCTGGCCCCGGCGTTCTACCTGGTGGTCATCGCGCTGGTGGCGTTGGCAGGTGGCCTTGGACTGCCGGAGACGTCGCAGATCTCGTTGCACGACGAGGTCGGTGGCAGCGACGAGAAGACAGGATGGATGAAGGGCCGGCCCGTGCCGTGAAGGCAGGCCCGATCAGCCTGTGAACGCACACGCGGCCTTGCGGCGCCAAAAGGCGCGCAAGGCCGCGTTGAATGACGCCTCAGGCCGTGGCGGCAGCGTTGCCAGCGAAACCGTGCGTCCTCAGGCCACCGCTGCCCCGAACACGTAGCGATAGCCGTTGCAGAACGCCTGCCATTCCGCCTCCTGCCAGCCCGAGCGGCGCTTGACCTGCCTCAGGTCATGCCGGCTGGCCTTCCTGGCCGTGAGGCGCTTGCGGGCCTTTTCGAAGTCCAGCAAAGCGACTTTGATGCCCGGCTGACGTGCGTCGATGAACACATGTTTGGTGTACAGGCAGCCATGCTGCCAGCGTCCGAGGTTCAGTTTCGCCAGCGTACGTCCGTAGGCTTCCAGGATTTCGTGATGCAGCGCGTGCCCCACCGTCTTGTCCAACCCCTGCACGTAGAAGTCTTCCAGCGACATGTAGCCGTCCAGGGCGCCGGTCACCATCACCGCCTGCCATTCCCCGGTCTGCTTGTGCACGTCGCTGTACACCAGCGACGGGGTGGTCACGCCCAGGGCGCCGGCGGCGCGAATGGCCTTGACCTCACGGGCGACCGTGGGGTAGCCGAAGGGGTGCAGCAGGCTGCGGTAGATATGGCCGACCTGTTGCTTCTTGTAGAACGTCAGGCCGCCGAGGGCAACGCGCAAGACACCGCTCTCGCCGCCTCGGCGCACGTTCGGCGGTTCGACCCACTCGCCCGGCGCGCTCAGGATATCCTTGACCGGCGGGCAGGGAAGCCCTGGCTCGGTCGTCGTGTCGTGTGTCATCAGAACCTCTGCCCGGTCAGGACATCTGCGTTTTTAGTGAAAACGGCCCACTATCGGCGTGGCCGCGGCCTTTGACAAGCGTTCAGGGGGGCTGGTTTCCAAGGGGCGTCGATGCAAGATGGGCAATCGTCGTGTGGAACGGGCGCCTGGATCGGAGGATTTGGGGGGATGGTGTGGCGGCGGGGACCTGTGATCGGCTGTTGTCTGGGTCATGGCCAAGTCTGCAGGTGTACTGCCGGCGCGGGTGGGGCTTACCTAGGACGGGGCGGATGTTGTGGGCCCGCAAGCCCCGAAGTTACTTGTTTGAAATCAATAAGATGGGCTGGTGAGCCCAACGGGCCATGCTTTTTAACGTCTTTACCTGAAACGATGTGGACCACATCGCTGATCTGGCAGAGCGGTTCACTCCTTCTGTAGGAGCAGGCTTGCCTGCGATGCAGGCGGTGATGGACCGGACGCTATCGCGGGCAAGCCCGCTCCCACACGTTGGATCGCATTGCTGATCTGACAAACTGGCGCGACTTTTCTGCGCAGCCCCTGCCAAGGCGCCGGACCGGCCGCGATTGGGCGCAATGGGCCTCTAAAACCCGCGATACGCAGGTAATCCCTGCTGACAATTCCCCAATCTCAGCGCCATGACCACCACCCGACCCCGCCGCAGCCTGGCCGCCAGAGACTTGCCCTGCGTATAGTGAAGGGCCGGCGAGGCGATTGTCCCTCGCGCCTGTTTCCGGGTGGCCGTCTCGAACCGGCCATCTCACACCAAGGAGATGACATGAACACGCTGGGCATCCTGGGCGTCGGCGAACTGACAGAAACGATGGTCCGCGGCCTGCGTCGCAGTGGCTATACCGGCGCCATCGCGCTGTCTCCCCGCAATGCCGAACGCGCGGCCGCCCTGGCCGAGCAGGAAGACTGCCAGGTCCTGGCCAGTAACCAGGCTGTGGTCGAGGCGGCCGACCTGGTGATTCTCGGCGTGCGACCCGATGTGCTCGACACCGTGGCGGCACAGGTATCCCTGCGTGAAGGCCAGCCACTGGTGTCGCTGCTGGCAGGCGTGAACCTGGCACGCCTGCAAGAGGCCTTCCCGGCAGCGCGCTGCCTGCGTGCCATGTTGTCCTATGCGGCGCAGTACAACGCCACCACTGTCGCCCTCTGCCCACCGGATGACCTGGTACGGCGCGTGCTCGAGCCGCTGGGGACGTTGGTGGCGCTGAACGACGAGCCGGCCTTCGAGCTGGCCACCGTGGCCGCGTGCATGAACGGCTGGTTCTACTTCCTGCTGAACGACCTGCAGCGCTGGTTCGTCGACCAGGGCCTGCCCCAGGACCAGGCCCGGGCGCTCGTGCTGGGCAACCTGCAGGACTGCCTCACCAGCGTCCGCGCACAGCCGGAACGATCGCTTGAGGCGTTGGGCGAAGCGATCGCCACCCCTGGTACCTTCACCGCCCAGGGCCTGGCCGTGCTGCAGGCTCATCCGTCGGCGCTGAAGTGGGATGCGGCGTGTGAGCAGGTGTTGGCGGGGCTGATGGGGAGGCAGGCGTGAGCCGTGAGCGGCAAGCGGCAAGCGGCAAGCGGCAAGCGGCAAGCGGCAAGCGGCAACGTCAGCGACGCCTCAACGTCCCGTCAACCCCTGACGCATCGCCCTACCGTCAGCTTGCAGCTTATAGCTTATAGCTTGTAACTCACCCACCCCCTACACTGCTCCACCCCCCCTTCGCTCACGGAGGCCGCCCTCTGATCCAGTCGGACCTGAACCTGTTCGGCCCGCAGCCGCAGCGCCTGGCCCCGTGCACGGTCCTGCTGCCTGGCTTCGCCCTGGACAGCGTCGAACCGTTGCTCGATGCGCTGCGCCCGGTGCTGCGAGCGTCGCCCTTTCGCCATCTCCAGACCCCTGGCGGTCGGCGCATGGCCGTGGGCACCAGCAACTGCGGCGCGCTCGGCTGGGTCAGCGATGCGCGCGGCTATCGCTACACGCCGCTCGATCCGCTCAACGGCCAGCCCTGGCCGGCCCTGCCGCCGCTGCTCGTGGCGCTGGCCACGCGTGCCGCGGCCCTGGCCGGGTTCGAGGGCTTCGTGCCGGACGCCTGTCTGATCAACCACTACCAGCCCGGCACGCAGTTGAGCCTGCATCAGGACCGTGACGAACGCGACTTCACGCAGCCGATCGTCTCGCTGTCGCTCGGGCTGCCTGCGGTCTTCGTATTGGGAGGGATGCAGCGTGGCGATCCGGTCGCACGGATACCGTTGAGCCATGGCGATGTTTTGGTCTGGGGCGGCGAAGATCGCTTGCGCTTTCATGGTGTGTTGCCGGTCAAGCCTGGCCACCATCCGCGCCTGGGCGAGCGGCGCCTCAACCTGACCCTGCGCAAGGCTGGCTGACGGCGCCTTCACGCGCCGCCTCGCCGCATGGGCTCACTGCCGCCCGGCGGCCTGCTCGACCAGCAGTTTCCAGTTCAGCGCCTCTTGCCAGTCCGCGCCGAACGGCAGCTGCACCCACCACGGATCCTGCCCGGCCGCTTGCACCTGCACGTTGAGCGTGAAGCTGCGCGAGGTGCTGTCGGTCGTGGTGGTGGTCGAGTGCGACCTGCCCTTGCCGATCATACCCATGTGCTTGTTGAAGGCGAACACGCTGCGCCGCCCGTGGGTGGTGGTGGTCTGGGACGTGCTCTGGGTGAAGGTCTTCTCGTCGACGTGGACCTGTTTGACCGCACGCGGTGCGTCGATCAGCACCTGCCGATCGCCCAGGTCGCCACCGGACACATAGAGCGTCTGACGGTCTGGAAACACCCCGAGCATCCGGCCACTGCGGCAGATCCAGCGGTAGGCGCCCAGCGACTGGCTGGCCAGGAACGCCTTGCCGGCCTCCAGGCGTGCCGAGCCCAGCGCCGCCTGGGCGCGCTCCAGTGCCCGTGCTTGTGGACGCCAGAGCAGCGACAACGGCACAGACAACAGCCACAGCAGGCACCAGATCAACACCGCATAGATCGGCCCACCGATGTAGTGCCCCTGCCAGACCCACTTGAGCAGCAGGTAGGCGCAGTACGCCGTCTGCACGCCCATGAAGACCCGCATGACCTGGCGCTGACGCTGCTGCAGGTGCCGCTCGGCCTGGGCGACCTGTTCATGGGCCGTGCTCAGGGACGCGTCGGCGGAAAAGACGGTGATGGGCGAAGCGAGCGAGGGAGAATCGGACATGGGCATCCTGCGCAAGGGAAGGGGCGCCACGGTCGGCGCATGGGCCGCACAGTCTATCGCAGGGCTTGGCGCCTTGGGCAGCGTACCGTTGCCAGGTGACCGGGCAGACGTGAAAAGGCCGGGCGTGTCGCGAGGACAGGCCCGGCCTCCAGGAGCGGTGCGAGGCTCAGTGATCCATCTGTTCCTTGACGATCGCGCCCGAGCGCGGGTCGATGTGGAACTCGTACTTCATGCCGTCGGCCTTGGTACCCTTGCCTTCCCAGTGACCGTCGTCGATCTTGAGTTCGGTGATCGGGTTGTAGCCGGCGCTTTTCGCGGTCTGCAAGGCCTGTTCGATGTTGACCTTCCAGTCGGCGCCAGGTTGATCGGCCCAGGCGGCAGTCGCGCCCAAGGAGCCTGCCAGGGCCAGACCAGTGAACAGTCGAGTCAGTGCTTTCATCAGGAAACATCCTTTTTGCGTGAAGGTGATCTGTAGGACTGGCAGAGCGCCACCTGGGTTCAGTCGCGATCGAGGGCGTCTTCGCGGTGCATGGCCAGATGCCCGGTCTTGTCGCTCTTGACCTCGTACTGCGGTTCGTCGCTCGAGCAGTGGCGCGTGCGGCCGGCGAACTCTACGTCGCGCGTGTGCACCTGGGTGACCTTGCCGCGGATCACGCCGGCTTCGGAATTCCAGCGCACGGCATCGCCCACCTTGTATTTCGAACTCATCGCTCTCTCCCTGGCTCCGACGATGGAGCGGTCAATGGCACCACACAATGGTCATGTGGTTCTGTTCAACTGAGTCCGGCAGGCGGGAGAAGATTCCCTCGTGTCGAAGGCGGCGAGCGCTGCGCGGACAACGTCCGGTTCATGACGAGCAAGCTCTTGCGGGTCACTCGACGACCACGCAGACGAAATGCGCGCTTCGCCCTTTCGATCTAGGCCGAGGGCAGGCACAATGCGCATCTTTTTTTGGCCGGCCTGGCCGGGAGGCCTGTGATGATCAAGACGCCGTACTACCTCATCGACAAGCAGAAGCTGCTGGTCAACCTGAAGAAGATCGCCTACGTGCGCGAGCAGTCCGGGGCCAAGGCCCTGCTGGCGCTCAAGTGCTTCGCGACCTGGTCGGTGTTCGACCTGATGGAGCAGTACATGGACGGCACCACCTCGTCGTCGCTGTACGAGCTCAAGCTCGGCCGCCAGAAGTTCGCCGGCGAGACCCACGCCTACAGCGTGGCCTGGGCGGATGACGAAATCGACGAGATGCTCGAGCACTGCGACAAGATCATCTTCAACTCCATCGGCCAGTTGCAGCGCTACGCCGACGCCTCCGAGGGCAAGACCCGCGGCCTGCGCGTGAACCCTCAGGTGAGCAGCTCGGACTACCTGCTGGCCGACCCGGCGCGCCCGTTCAGCCGCCTGGGCGAATGGGACCCGGCCAAGATCGAGACCGTCATCGATCAGATCTCCGGCTTCATGTTCCACAACAACTGCGAGAACGGCGACTTCAGCCTGTTCGACCAGATGCTCTCGCACATCGAGGCGCGCTTCGGTCACCTGCTGCACCAGGTGCAATGGGTCAGCCTGGGTGGCGGCATCCACTTCACCGGCGAAGGCTATGCGCTGGACGCCTTCTGCGCGCGGCTCAAGCAGTTCTCCGAGACCTACGGCGTGCAGGTCTACCTCGAGCCCGGCGAAGCGGCGATCACCCAGAGCGCGTCGCTGGAAGTGACCGTGCTCGACACGCTGTACAACGGCAAGCACCTGGCCGTGGTCGACAGCTCCATCGAGGCGCACATGCTCGACCTGCTGATCTACCGCCTGGACGCCAAGATGGCGCCCTGCGACGGCGAACACAGCTACATGGTCTGCGGCAAGTCGTGCCTGGCCGGGGACATCTTCGGCGAATACCGCTTCGACCGTCCGCTGGCCATCGGCGATCGGCTGTCGTTCATCGACGCGGCGGGCTACACCATGGTCAAGAAAAACTGGTTCAACGGGGTGAAGATGCCGGCCATCGCGGTCAAGCAGCTCGACGGCAACGTCGAGGTGGTGCGCGAGTTCGGTTTCGACGACTACGTGTCCAGCCTGTCCTGACGACAGGCTTCAACGAGGAGCAAGGGATAAATTGAGAAAGAACGTTCTTATCATTGGTGCAGGAGGTGTCGCCAAGGTGGTGGCCCACAAGTGCGCGCAGCATAACGACGAACTCGGTCGTATCGCCATCGCGTCACGGAACATCTCCAAATGCCAGGCCATCATCGACAGCGTCAAGGCCAAGGGTAGCCTCAAGGTACCCGCCGACATCCAGGCCTTTGCGCTCAATGCCCTCGATGTCGAGGCGACCAAGACGCTGATCCGCGAGACCGAATCGCAGATCGTGATCAACGTCGGTTCCGCCTTCCTGAACATGTCGGTGCTGCGTGCCTGCATCGATACCGGCGCGGCCTACCTGGACACCGCGATCCACGAAGAGCCGGGCAAGATCTGCGAGACCCCGCCCTGGTATGGCAACTACGAGTGGAAACACCTCGAGGAGTGCCAGGCGAAGAACATCACGGCCATTCTCGGTGTCGGTTTCGACCCGGGTGTGGTCAACAGCTACGCCAAGCTGGCGCAGCAGCAGTATTTCGATCGCATCGACTCGATCGACATCCTCGACGTCAATGCCGGTTCCCACGGCAAGTACTTCGCGACCAACTTCGACCCGGAAATCAACTTCCGCGAGTTCACCGGTCAAGTCTGGAGCTGGCAGGACAGCCAGTGGACCAGCAACACCATGTTCGAGGTCAAGCGCACGGACGACCTGCCGGTCGTGGGCGCACAGAACCTGTACCTGACCGGCCACGACGAAGTGCACTCGCTGTCGAAGAACCTCGACGTGCCGAACGTGCGCTTCTGGATGAGCTTCGGCGAGCACTACATCAACGTCTTCACCGTGCTGAAGAACCTGGGCCTGCTCTCCGAGCAGCCGGTGCGCACCGCCGAAGGCCTGGAGGTGGTCCCGCTGAAAGTGGTCAAGGCCGTGCTGCCCGACCCTTCGTCGCTGGCGCCAGGCTACACCGGCAAGACCTGCATCGGTGACCTGGTCAAGGGCACCAAGGATGGCCAGCCGCGCGAGGTGTTCATCTACAACGTGGCCGACCACGAGGACGCCTACGCCGAGACCGACAGCCAGGGCATCTCGTACACCGCCGGCGTACCGCCCGTGGCGGCCGCCCTGCTGGTCGCCCGTGGCCAGTGGGACGTGCAGCGCATGGTCAACGTCGAGGAGCTGCCGGCCGAGCCGTTCCTCAAGGCGCTGGACGTGATGGGCCTGCCGACCCGCGTCAAGGACGCGCACGGCGACCGTCCATGGGACGCCGAAGCGTGATCCCGTCGCGTTGATGCTGTATCGAGAGGCGCCCCGAGGGGCGCCTCTTTTCGTTTCAGGGCTGCTGGTCGGACGCTGCTGCGCGTCGTGATGACAGGTGTGGAAGTCATTTTGTCGGCGATGAGGTCGTATCATGCGTCGCCTGCCATCGCGGGCAAGCCCGCACAGAGGGCGGTTCGACGCCCTGGCAGTGTCGCTTCAGATGAGCGGCGATGGCCTGTGCCCTTGTGATGGAACTACGGGTGTGGGGGGCTTGCCCGCGATGACGTCCGCTCCGTCACCATCCCGTTGGAACGATTTCACATCCCCGGACGCCTCATCCAGGTAGGGTGACTTTCGGCCACCCAGCCGGGGCATGCCAATGTCGGTTTCCCTGTATGCCGCATCACAGACGTCATTATCAGGAGACGACCGATGATCAAACCCAATCGCATGACACTGATCGCCCTCACCGTCGTGGGCGTGACCACCGCACTGGCTGGCTGCGCCCGGGACCCCGAGAAGCGCTCGGTGTCGGAACTGGCGGTCAGCAGCACCAAGAGCATGCTGCGTACCGATTCGGACATGCAGACCGTGCTGAACAAGTACGCCAGCTTCGACGCCAAGGCCGTCGAGAAGACCACCCCCGCCGAAGCCCGTCAGCAGCCGACCATCGCCGATGCGGTCAAGGGTGTGCTGGCCGACGAGAAGCGCGACAGCAGCCCCGAAGCGCTGGTCCCGGGCGTCACTGCACGCGACACTACCGTGCCAGGCGCCGCAGGCGCGCTGCCGGCGACGGTGTACACCCCAGAAGGCCCCGGGCCGTTCCCGGTGATCGTCTACTTCCATGGCGGTGGCTGGGTCTTCGCCGACCGCAAGGTGTATGACGCCGGCGCCCGCGGCCTGGCCAAGCAGGCCAGTGCCGTGGTGGTCTCGGTCGACTACCGCCGCGCGCCGGAGGCCAAGTTCCCGGCTGCCCACGATGACGCCCTCGCCGCCTACCGCTGGATCAGCCGCAATGCCGCCTCGCTCAAGGGCGACCCGACCCGCCTGGCCCTGGCCGGCGAAAGCGCCGGGGGCAACCTCGCCGTGGCCACTGCCATCGCCGCGCAGAAGGCCGGCGTGACCGCACCGAAACATGTGCTGGCAGTCTATCCGGTGGCTCAGTCCAGCACGGACACCGAGTCCTACCAGAAATACGCCGACGCCATGCCGCTGAACAAGCCGATGATGCTGTGGTTCATCGACAAGGTGAGCAAGACGCCGGCCGATGTGAAGGACCCGCGCATCGACCTGGTGCACGCCCAGTTGCAAGGGCTGCCGCCGGTGACCATCGTCAACGCCGAGATCGATCCGCTGCGTGATGACGGCGCGCAACTGGAGCAGGCGTTGCGCGGTGCGGGCGTCAGCGTCGAGCGCAAACTGTACTCAGGCGTGACGCACGAGTTCTTCGGCACGGCGGCGGTGGTGAAGAAGGCGCAGGAAGCGCAGGCGTATGCAGGTCAGCGCCTGAAGGCGGACCTGCGTTGAGGCAAGCCGTGATCCTGCCCACCTCTTCGTCCGGGACGTGGTTCATGGCTTGGCCACCACCCCTGTGATGGATGCATGTGACAGGGCCGACTCCGCGTGAACATCGATCACTCGGGGTCAGCCCAGCACGCTCCGGTAGAGCATGTAGAAGGCTGTCAGTGCGATCACCCCAGCGGACAGCACGTTCAGCGCACCCTTGCGCTGGGCCAGGCGGGACGCCAGCCAGGCGCCGATCAGACCGCCCAGCGCGCCTCCGGCGATGAAGCTCAAGGCCATTGGCCAGTCCACCAGCCCCGAGCGAGCGTAGTTGAACGCCGTCACGAGACCGAATGCAGTCACCGCCACCAGCGAGCTTCCCACGGCAATGAGTGCCGGCATGTGCGTGGCCGCGATGAGCCCCGGCACCACCAGAAACCCGCCCCCGATCCCGAAAAACCCAGAGACCACGCCGGTCAGGGCGCCTGCCGTCGACAACTGAACGGCATTACCTCGGCCCAGCGTGGCGGCAGGGTCTTCGAGCGCATGCCGGTGGCGCAACGTCAACGCCGCCACGACCAGCATCAGCAAGGCAAACAGGGTCAGCAGCGTCTGCCCGTTCATGGCTTTGCCCACGGTGGACCCTACGAAGGCTCCGGCAAGCCCGACCCCGGTGAACACCAGGGCACAGGACCACTTCACATGGCCTTGCCGCGCGTGATTGAGCAAGTTGACCGCCGCATTGACCGCGACCGCCAAGGCACTGGTGCCAATGGCGACGTGCGGGTCGCCGATACCCACCAAGTACACCATCAAAGGCACGGCGAGAATGGAGCCGCCGCCGCCCACCAGCCCCAGGGTCAGCCCGACCAACGACCCGGCGCAGGCGCCCAGCAGGTACTGCACGACGGTGAACGTGGGCATGGGCAGGCACTCACCCTGCGACGTGCGGCGTGCGCCGCGCAGGTGCACACAACCACTCACGGCCCTTGAGCATGCCGTCCCAATAGAGCCGTGGCAGCGCCTCGGCCTTGAGATGCCATGCCAGTCGGGAAGGTCGTTCACCGTCGAGCAGCCAACGCGGGAAAGTGGGCAGCAGCGTACCGCCGTAGCCAAATTCGGCCAGCACGATCTTCCCGCGCTCCACCGTGAGGGGGCAGGATCCATAACCGTCATAGACAGCCGTCAACGGTTTGCCGTCGAGCTGCGCCAGGGCGTTTTCTGCCACGACCGGTGCTTGCTTGCGCGCCGCGGCGGCCGTCTTGGCATTGGGGGTGGCGCTGGCGTCACCCACGCAGAACACATTGGCGTGACGCACATGGCACAGTGTTGCTCGATCTACGTCCACCCAGCCGTCTTCGTTCGCCAGGGGGCTGCGGCGAATGAAATCGGGCGCCGTTTGCGGCGGGCACACGTGCAGCATGTCGAAGCCTCGTGTGTGCTCGACGGTGCGCCCTGTGGCGTCGGTCTGCCTGAAGGTCGCCACGCGGGCCGCGCCATTGACGGCCGCCAGGGTCGACCCGAAATTCAGGTGTGCACCGTAGCGCTCCATGTAGGTCATCAGTGCCGGTACATAGGCCTGGACACCGAACAGGGCTGGGGCAGCGGTATGGAATTCGATGCCGATGTCACCCAGACCCCCGGTGCGGCGCCAGTGGTCGGCAGACAGGTACAGGGCCTTCTGGGGAGCGCCCGCGCACTTGATCGGCATCGGCGGCTGCGTGAAGAGCGCACGGCCTCGACGAAGCGCCTGCACCAGCGACCAGGTGTAAGGCGCCAGGTCGAAGCGGTAGTTGGACGTGACGCCATTGCGCCCGAGCGTCTCGGTCAGACCAGGGATCGCGTCCCAGTCCAGCTTGATGCCGGGGGCGACGATGAGCACGTCGTAGGCGAGCAGGCGCCCGTTATCGAGCGCCACCCTGTTGTGCTCAGGCTCGAAGGTCGTGGCAGAGGCCTTTTCCCAGGTCACCCTCGCGGGAATGAGCGAAGCCATGGCCCGTTCGGTGAATGCCGGCTCGAACACCCCAGCCCCCACCAGCGTCCAGCCGGGCTGGTAATAGTGCGAAGTGGCCGGATCCACGAGGCAGACCTTTAGGCGCTCGCGGCGCTTCAGCAGGCTCGAGCAGACGGACAGCCCGCCTGCGCCTGCACCGATGATCACGACATCGTAGCGCTGTGAATCGGGATCACGTGGCATGGTCATTCTCCTGGAGGGGTTGGAGCGAGGACTGCACCACAAGGTGTGTCCAGGTCAAAACTGATTGAGCGGGATCTTCAGGTAGCGCACGCCGTTCGATTCCGGTTCGGGCAGATGCCCGGCCCGCAGGTTCACCTGCAGCGAGGGCAGCATCAGTGCCGGCATGGCCAGCGTGGCGTCGCGGGCATCGCGCAAGGCGACGAACTCGGCCTCGGTGACCCCGTCGTGCACATGGACGTTGTCCGCACGCTGGGCGCCGATGGTGGTTTCCCAGGCATAGGCATCACGGCCTGGCGCCTTGTAGTCGTGGCACAGAAACACCCTCGCCTGCTGCGGGAGCGACAGAAGCCTGCGGATGGAGCGGTACAGCGAAGCGCTGTCACCGCCTGGAAAATCACAGCGGGCCGTTCCGTAGTCGGGCATGAACAAGGTGTCGCCGGGGAACACCGCATCGCCGATCACATACGCCATGCAGGCCGGTGTATGACCGGGCACATGGAGCGCGCACGCCTTCAGCGTGCCAACCTGGAAGGTTTCTCCATCCTGGAACAGATGATCGAACCGCGTGGCTTCATCGTCTCGACCTGCTGGATCGTTGAAGAGGTTACCGAGCGTGGCCCTGATGTCACGGACGTGAGCGCCGATGGCTATCTGACCGCCGAGCTGCTTTTGCAGCGCGGGCGCCGCAGACAGGTGGTCCGCATGCACATGGGTCTCCAGCAGCCACTGCACCTTCAACCCCTGCTGTCGAACGAACTCGGTCAGCGCCAGGGCGGATCGCTCGCCCGCCCGCCCGCTGGCAGCATCGAAATCCAGGACACTATCGATGATTGCGCAACTGTCACTACCAGGATCCTTCACCAAGTGTGTGACGGTCGACGTCGTCTCATCGAAGAACGAGATCACAAGGGGTACACCCTGCCCCTCCTGCACGGCTTCGAGCACGATGGCTTGGGCCGTGGCGAGCCCTGGGTCGGAACGGTCGTCGAGCATGCCGCTACCCCCTTCAAGGATGCAGATAAATATATAGGTAATTAAGCTAACTGATAAAGTATCGGCTTTCAAGCTACCGCCATCGACGCTCAGGTGCAGTGGCGTTAGCATGTCAGCTGTTCAATCAAGGATATCTACCGTGCACGCCCCTGCCAGCGCCGCGTCTTCCATGCCCCCCTTGCGCATCAACGAGCCCGCCCCGGACTTTCAGGCGCGCACGACCATCGGTGACATTTCACTGCACGCGTACCGGGGACGCTGGCTTCTCCTGTTCTCCCACCCTGCCGACTTCACCCCGGTCTGTACAAGTGAATTCATCGCCTTCGCCAAGGCGCAGAAGCGGTTCGATGACCTGAACTGCGGACTCCTGGCGCTCTCTGTCGACGGCCTTTATTCCCACCTCGCCTGGCTGCGGGACATCCGCGAGCGCTTCGGCGTGACGGTCGAATTCCCGATCATCGAGGATCCGTCCATGGTCATCGCCCGCGGCTACGGCATGCTCGCGGCGGACGCTGCCGACAGTTCGACCACACGGGTCAGTTACGTCATCGACCCAGAGGGCATCATCCGTGCGATGAGCTGGTACCCGATGAACGTCGGCCGCTCGGTCGAAGAGCTCCTGCGCCTGGTCGCGGCCTTGCAGACGGCCGACCGAGAGAGCGCTTCGACTCCTGAAGGCTGGCAGCCCGGCGGCCGCGTGCTCGAACCGGCCGCGCTGAAATCCCAGGAGGCCATGGCGATCGAGCCCGGGCCCGAGGAAACCTGGTACTTCCGATGGAGGCCCTGATGCGCGAACTGGACCCTTCACAGCTCAGCGCCCTGATGGCACGCAGCGAGGACCTGGCCGAGCTTTTCCGCGTGATGGCCAATCCGACGCGCCTGACACTGCTGTGCCATATCGCCAAGGGCGAATGCGCCGTGGCCGAGCTCGAACGAGCGCTCGGGTTGCGCCAGCCGGGCTTGTCGCAACAGTTGGGCGAGCTTCGTCAGAAGGGCCTGCTGAAAAGTCGTCGGGAGTCCCGCTCGATCTTCTACGCCATCGCCGATCCGCGCATCCTGCCCGTGCTCGGGGCGCTGTACGACACGACCCTCGCACCGAAAGCGCCGGCGCCTACGGTCAATCGCTCGACCGTCGACACCCCTCGGATCGCCCCTTCACCGGCCACCGGCGAGCGGGCAACATTCGCCCGGATCGTGCGCGACTTGGGGTAGTCGTCGAACCCAGCCGCCCTCCCCGACGCCCTAATCCACCTGAACGCCCGCTTCCGCGCCTGAGTCGTACCTGTACCAGCAACCCTTGCAGAACGAGGTAGGACACATGGCAATCACCGTAGGCGACTTCCTGGTCGAGCGCTTGAGCCAATGGGGCGTCACCCGTATCTATGGCTACCCTGGCGACGGCATCAACGGCGTGTTCGGCGCCCTGCGCCGCTCCGGCAAGATCGAGTTCATCCAGTGCCGGCACGAGGAAATGGCCGCGTTCATGGCCAGTGCTCACGCCAAGTTTACCGGTGAGCTGGGTGTCTGCATCTCGACCTCCGGCCCGGGCGCCTCGCACCTGCTGACCGGGCTGTATGATGCGCGCATGGACCATGTGCCGGTGCTGGCCATCACGGGCCAGCAGGCCCGGACCGCCCTCGGTGGTCACTACCAGCAGGAGCTGGACCTGGTGTCGATGTTCAAGGACGTGGCCGGCGCCTACGTGCAGCAGGCCACCGAACCCTCCCAGGTGCGCCACCTGGTCGACCGTGCCGTACGTACCGCCGTCGGCGAGCGCAAGGTCACCGCGCTGATCCTGCCCAACGACCTGCAGGAGCTGCCCTACGAGGAACCGGCCCGCGCCCATGGCACCCTGCACTCCGGCGTCGGCTACAGCCGCCCGAAGGTCGTCCCGTACGACGAAGACCTGCAGCGCGCGGCCGACGTCCTCAACAGCGGCAAGAAGGTCGCCATCCTGGTCGGTGCCGGCGCCCTGAAGGCCGGCGAGCAGGTCAAGGCGATCACCGAGAAGCTCGGCGCAGGCGTGGCCAAGGCCCTGCTCGGCAAGGCCGTGCTGCCCGATGACCTGACCTGGGTCACCGGCACCATCGGCCTGCTGGGCACCGAGGCCAGCTCGAACATGATGGACGAATGCGACACCTTGCTGATGATCGGCTCGGGCTTCCCCTACGCTGAATTCCTGCCCAAGGAAGGCCAGGCGCGCGGCGTGCAGATCGACCTGGCGCCCGACATGCTGAGCCTGCGCTACCCCATGGAGGTCAACCTGGTAGGTGACGCGGCCGACACGCTGGAGGCCCTGCTTCCGCTGATCGAGCAAAAGACCTCGCGCAGCTGGCGGCACAAAATCGAGGCCTGGCGCGAGAACTGGGACCGCAAGATCGCCAAGCGCGCGCTCACCAGCGCCGACCCGATCAACCCGCAGCGGGTGGTGCATGAAATGTCGCCTCTGTTGCCAGACAACACCATTATCACCAGCGACTCCGGCTCCTGCGCCAACTGGTTCGCCCGTGACCTGAAGATCCGTGAGGGCATGATGTGCTCGCTGTCCGGGGGCCTGGCGTCGATGGGCGCGGCGGTGCCTTACGCCATTGCGGCCAAGTTCGCCCATTCCGAGCGTCAGGTGGTGGCGCTGGTGGGCGACGGCGCCATGCAGATGAACAACCTGGCCGAGCTGATCACCGTGGCCAAGTACTGGAAACAGTGGGCCAATGGCCGCTGGATCTGCGCGGTGTTCAACAACCAGGACCTCAACCAGGTGACCTGGGAACAGCGCGTGATGGAAGGCGATCCGAAGTTCTCCGCCTCGCAGGACCTGCCGGACGTCCCGTATCACTTGTTTGCGATCTCCATTGGCCTTAAAGGCATCTATGTCGACAAGCCCGAGGACGTCGCCGGTGCCTGGGAGCAAGCCCTGGCCAGTGACGTGCCGGTGGTGATCGAGTTCCGCACCGACCCGGACGTGGCACCGCTGCCGCCGCACATCACCTTGGAGAACGCCAAGAAGTTCACCTCGTTCCTGCTCAAAGGCGACCCCAATGAAGCGGGTGTGCTCAAGCAGACCGCCAAACAGGTGCTGAGCAGCGTGCTGCCAGGCCGCACCAAGGGCGACTGACGCACAACCGGCCTGCAATGTCCGTTTCGAACGGCTGGAGTACGTGATCTGACATGGGCGGCCCCGATTCCTGCGCGACAATGCGCAGGGTCGGGGCCGCCGCACAGCGAAGCGTCCGTCCCCTCCTCTGTGGCAATCTGGCCAGGAAGCGGACCGATGAGCGTACTGCAACAAGCCCTGCACGATGGCACCTTCGCGTGCATCATGGAATTCGTCCCCAAACCCTCGGCGGCGCGCTTCGCCACGTTCCAGCGATTGATGGCCGAAAACCGCCTGTGTGGTTGGCCCATGCTGGCGGCCGTGGCCGACCGGGTCGGGGGGCGCCTGGACCTGTCGCCACTCGACACGGTCGCCTCCTTCGACCCGCCGATTCCGTCCCTGGTGCACTTCTCTGGCAAGGACCGTGAGCCTCACGACTTGCTGACACAGCTGGCCCACATGGACGCCGCCGGCCTCAGGCAACTGCTGGTGCTGACCGGCGACCGCCTGCCGGGCCATGAGCCCGGCGGCCACCCGGTGCGCTACCTGGAGTCGGTGGCGGCCCTGCAGCTGGTGCGCCAGGCACGCCCCGACTGGTTGCTGGGTGCGGCATTGAACCCGTTCAAGTACCGCGAAGAAGAAGGCGGCGCGCAGTACTTCAAGGCGCACAAGAAACTTGCGGCAGGCGCGGACTTCCTGACCCTGCAGCTAGGGTATGACGCCGACAAGCATCAGGAGGCAATGACCTGGATGAGCCGCCAACCCTCGCCCAAGCCGCTGCTGGCCTGCGTGATGGGGCTGACCCTGGGCCGGGCGAAGATGCTCGAATCTGTTGCCGGCGTGGTGTTGACCCCGTCGATGCGGGCGGTGCTCGAGGCCGAGGAGGCGGTGTCCAAGGCCTACGCCCAGGCGCGCAGCGTGGAGCGGCTGGCGATCCAGATCGTGGGGCTGAAGCAGATGGGGTACGCCGGGATTCACCTGTCCGGCATTCACGACGCCGAGCAGCTGGACGCCCTGGACCGCCAGCTGGCCCATGCCCTCGCCACACAGCTCACCCCGGAACAGTGGGCCGACGCCTGGCGGGCCAGCTGGCACATGCCCGATCTGCCGGCCGTCACCTTCCATCCACCGGGCGCCCACTGGCGCCTGGGCGAGCAGCGCGTGACGGCCTCCCTGGGCGAACGCTGGCGTTACCGGCTCCTGTCCGGGCTACACGATCAGTTGTTCATGCCCGAACGTGCAGTAGGCAGGATGGCGGGCTGGGCGATACGGCGGCCGGTGTGGACCACCACGACCGGGGCGCAGTGGTTGCACCGACTGGAGCGAAGCCTGAAGCGCCCGGTGGTCGGGTGCGACACCTGTGGCAGTTGCCGGCTGCACGACACCTTGTACGTGTGTCCGGAAACCTGCCCCAAGGGATTGGCCAATGGACCGTGCGGCGGGACGACGCTCAACCGCTGTGAATTCGGTGATCGCGAATGTGTGCACGGGGTGAAATACCGGATCGCGGTATCGACCGGGCAGACGGCGGTGCTGACTGACCGGTTGATTCCGTGTGTGGCAGTGGAAGGACGGCAGCGCAGTTCGTGGCCGGTGTGGTTTGGGTGAGGGGCTGGGGCAGGTGTGGAGATCTGAGCCATTGGCAGGGCTGGTTTTACGGCCCCTGCGGGGCCGATCGCGGCGCAGGGGCCACTCCTACAGGGGACCGCAGCGCTGATCTGGCAGGACACCACCGCCCTAATGTAGAGCGGCCCCTGTGCCGCGATTGGGCCCGCAGGGCCCACAAACCAGCGACCTCATCCTGTCAACCTTGCCACCCAAGCTCAGCCCTTCTGCGCCTCATAAATGCCCGGTGCTGCTGACGATCCGCAACGACAACGCCTCATACGGGTCCAGGTTGATCTGCACCACCCCATCCTCGCTCAGGTCGCCTTCCACGGTCTCGTTGATCATGTCCACCACCGGCCCCGGCGTGAAGCCGGTCAGCGTCAGCGGCTCGCTGATGGTCTCGTTGCTGAAGTTCAGCGCCGTGATCTGGATGCCGCGCCCGGCCGGCAACTCATGCACCATCACCAGCAAGCCGGGGCTGGTCACGTCCGGCACCAGGATCTGCCGGCTGCTGGCGATGCCATACGCCTGACGCACCGCCAGCACCTTCTTGACCATGCAGGCGAACGAGTCGCCCTCGGCCAGCTGTGCTTCCAGGCTGCCGTACAGCGCGCGTGCACGCGGGATGCCCATCACCGAAGCCTCGGCCTCGGGCGCCGCGCCTGCCAGGTCGTACCCGCCGCGGTGGATCCAGCGGGTATCGCCGTCGGTCATGCGCTCGGCGACCTGCTCCGGCGCCAGCGGCAAGGCGCCCACCAGATCCCAGCCGGACAAGGCGAAGACCCCTGGCTGCATGGCGTTGTACATCACCAGCAGCAGGTGGATCTTCTGGATCAGCTTCAGGTCCTGCGGCCCGATGGCCTCCAGGTCGCGCATGCCCAGCGCGGCGGTGATGATGCTGACCGTCGTGCAGGACACGCCGTTGGTGACGAAGCGCAGGTTGTACGGGGCATGTTCGCCGGAGAGCAGCTCGTACATCTCCTCGCGGATGTGCTCGCGCAGGATGCTGCCGGGGAAGGTCTGGCCCTTGTACAGGTACATGTCGTGGGCGTGCAGGGTCCAGAAATGCACCAGCTCGATGGTCAGCTCGTCATGGTTTTGCAGGGCGTGGATCAACGACGCCGGGTCGATCTCGTAACGGTGCATCTCGTGCAGCATCAGGCGCAGGAACTCGGTGTTGCCGGTCAGCAAGGCATGCTGGTAGGCCGGGCGCGTGACGAAATCGTAGGACAGGTCGGCGCCGCCCTTGGACATCTGCGCGATGTCGTCCAGCGTCAGGTTCAGCTCCTGGAAGCTGAAGCCGCCCGCCTTGCGGATCATCCCGCCGAGGATCTGGTTGCCGGTGAGCGACAACGGGTGGCTTTCCGACCAGGCGGTGTCGTTGGCGCGGATCTCCACGCCGAGGAAGCCGTTGGCGTCCAGGCGCAGCCCGCGCGAGCCCAGGCAGTCGATCGAGTGCAACGCATCGCCGATGATCAGCTGCTGCGCGGTGAAGCTGGGGTCCAGCCAGTTCAGCGAAGGCTGGCCTTCCTTGAAATAGTGCAGGTAGACCCAGCGCCGCGGCTTGCCGTCGACCCCGACCACCACCGGCGTGGCGCTCCAGTCAGTCTCCTTGACGCCCGGCTCGAAGAAGATCACCCGCTGCAACTGGCCGACGATGTAGTGCCGGGCCTTGAGCTCGTCGCACACGGCTGGCGGCAGGTTGACCGCATCGCGGCCTTCCGGCACCTCCGGCAGCAGGCCCCAGTCCTCTTCGCGGACCTCGACCATGTGGTAGATGCCGGGGTACGCACCGTGGGCCAGTTCGGCCAGGCGGAAGTCGGCACCCTTGCCGGTGTGCGACGGGATCGAGTCGTCGATGGTCACCGCGTTGTGGGCGGCGGCGATGCGGCTCATCTGGATGAGTTCCTGCTCGGTGCCGTACAACGGGTCGATGTCGAAGCTGATGCGGTCGAAATTGCCATCCACGCTGGGCGTGAAGGTTCGGCCACGGATACCGCCGGCGCGCTTGATCGGGCCGGTATGGATGCCCTGCACGCCGATCTCGGACAGCCGCTTCCATAGCTCGGTGTGTCCCAGCGCCTGGAGCACGCTGTCACCTTCGGCAGCGATGATCGAGTCGGGATAGACCGTCAACCACACCGAGGCGATCTCGATGGCGCGCCGTGGCCGGGCCTCGGCGTAGGGGTTCATCCACAGCCGGGACTGCCCCGAATACGTCCGGGCCCTGTCCTGGGCCGCCTTGAGCATGGACTGGCTTTCGAGCCACTCCACGTATGCCTTGTCCGGTGCCGTCATCTAACCCCTCCGGTGTCTGCGAATGACCGTGTCCAAGACTCTAGACGGCACGGCCGGGCAAACGTTCTGACGACTTGGCGAGCGGCGCTGGCGCGCTTTTCGCCTGCCCCCTCGTTGTCGCACGGATTTAGCGGTATGGTGAAGCCATGGAAAGAAAGGATGTTCATCCGCACAGGAAACCCAGCATGCTCCAACGCAACGTCATCAATGCCTCCATCAGCCCCAAAGGCAGCCTGGAAACCTTGTCACAACGTGAAGTCCAGCAACTGAGTCAATTCGGCAGTGGCAGTCTGTACACGCTGTTCCGTCAATGCGTGCTGGCCATCCTCAACACCGGCGCCCACGTCGACAACGCCAAGACCATCCTCGAGGCCTACCAGGACTTCGACGTGCGCATTCACCAGCAGGACCGTGGCGTGCGCCTGGAGCTGCTCAACGCCCCGGCGGCCGCGTTCGTCGACGGCGAAATGATCGCCAGCACCCGCGAAATGCTGTTCTGCGCCCTGCGCGACATCGTCTACACCGAAAGCGAACTGGCCAGCCAGCGGATCGACCTGGACAGCTCGCAAGGCATCACCGACTACGTCTTCCACCTGCTGCGCAACGCCCGCACCCTGCGGCCGGGCGTGGAGCCCAAGCTGGTGGTGTGCTGGGGCGGTCACTCGATCAGCAGCGAGGAGTACCAGTACACCAAGAAGGTCGGCCATGAACTGGGGCTGCGCAAGCTGGACATCTGCACCGGCTGCGGCCCGGGCGTGATGAAGGGCCCGATGAAGGGCGCGACCATCGCCCACGCCAAGCAGCGCATGCACGGCAGCCGCTACCTGGGCCTGACCGAACCGGGCATCATCGCCGCCGAAGCGCCCAACCCGATCGTCAACGAACTGGTGATCCTGCCGGACATCGAAAAGCGCCTGGAAGCCTTCGTGCGCGTCGGCCACGGCATCATCATCTTCCCCGGTGGCGCGGGCACGGCCGAGGAGTTCCTGTACCTGCTCGGCATCCTGATGCACCCGGAAAACCACGACCTGCCCTTCCCGGTGATTCTCACCGGCCCGCGCAGTGCCGAGCCGTTCCTGCGCCAGCTTCACGATTTCGTCGGCGCGACCCTGGGCGAGGCCGCGCAGCGGCACTACACGATGGTCATCGACGACCCGGCCCAGGTGGCCCGGCAGATGGTCGAAGGGCTCAAGACGGTCAAGCAGTTCCGCCGCGAGCGCAACGACGCGTTCCACTTCAACTGGTTGCTCAGGATCGAGGAAAGCTTCCAGCGCCCGTTCGACCCGACCCACGAAAACATGGCCAACCTGGCCTTGCGCCGCGACCTGCCGCCCCACGAGCTGGCCGCGAACCTGCGCCGGGCGTTCTCCGGGATCGTCGCGGGGAACGTGAAGGACAAGGGCATCCGTCTGATCGAAGAACACGGGCCGTACCAGATCCGCGGCGACAGCGCGGTGCTCGATCCACTGGGACGATTGCTGCAGGCGTTCGTCGAGCAGCACCGCATGAAATTGCCCGGTGGCGCGGCCTATGTGCCGTGCTACCAAGTCGCGACCTGAGTCTCAGGGTGGACCGGTGCTGAACGCAGCGCCGGTCCACGGTCAGGCCCTGCGTTCGCCAGGGGCCGTTGCATCCATCACACCGACGCGCAGGACGTTCATGCCTGATCGATGGCGCTCGTCCTTCGAAAGACCTCTCCCTCGCCATTGATCGCCACTGCCTACATTCGGTGAAACCTGTCCTCTCGCCCACCGGTCGGCATGCATAAGCACGCCCCCAGCCCAGGCCGCTCCGTGGCCACGGAATACACCCGCGAGGACGCTCAGATGACCTGCAAGCCCCCAGAACTCAACCGTCGTAGCCTGTGCAAATGGATGGCCGTCGGTGCTTCCACCGCGGCCCTTGCGCCGCAGGTCATGGCCCAGGCCTACACGCCACCGACACCGGTGGACGTCGGCACGGTGGAAGGAGGACAGGTGAAGTTTCCAGCCTGGCGCGGGCCTGCCGACTCGCCCTCCTCGCCGCCGCCTGCGCCGCTGCCACCCGAACAGCGCGTGGGTTTCGCCATCGTCGGGTTGGGCCGATTGTCGCTCGAAGAAATTCTTCCGGCCTTCGCCCAGTCGCTCTACGCCAAACCGGTGGCGCTGGTTTCCGGCACCCCGGACAAGCTGCAGGCGGTGGCCAAGCAATACGGCATCAAGCCCGAAGCCTGCTACAGCTACCAGGACTTCGACCGTATCCGCGACAACCCCGACGTGCAGGTGGTGTATATCGTCCTGCCCAACGCCATGCACCACGCATTCTGCGAACGCGCCGCCAAGGCCGGCAAGCATGTGCTGACCGAAAAGCCGATGGCGATCAGCTCCCAGCAGGGCCAGGCGATGGTCGAGGTGTGCCGTCAGGCCAAGGTCAAGCTGATGGTCGCCTACCGTATCCAGTACGAACCCTACAACCTGCACGTCAAACAGCGCGTGCGCGACAAAAAGCACGGGCGCCTGGTGGCCTACCACGGCGTCAACACGCAGACCGTGGCCCAGGATGGCGAACGCCAGTGGCGCCACAAGAAGGACATGGCCGGCGGTGGTTCGCTGGTGGACATCGGTCTGTACTGCCTCAATACGGCCCGTTTCATCACCGGCGAGGAACCGATCGAGGTCTATGCCAGCGTGTATTCCCCCGCAGGCGATCCGCGTTTCGCCGAAGTCGAGGAAACGGTCCAGTTCACCTTGCGCTTCCCGTCGCACACGGTCGCCAACTGCCTGACCAGTTATGGCGGTCGCGACGACAAGTACCAGCGCCTGAACCTGGAAACCGCCGTGCTCGACATGCCCAATGCCTTCGCCTATCAAGGCCAGCGCTTGTCGGTCATCGAACGCGCGGACGACGCCACGCGCAATGGCGAGATCACCTTGCAACCGAAGAACCAGTTCACCCAGGAGCTCGATCACATGGCCGACTGTGTGCTGCACGACCGCGAGCCGCATACGCCGGGTGAAGAAGGGGTGCAGGACCATAAACTGATGGAAGCCATCTACGAGAGCGCCCGTACCGGTCAGCCGGTCAGGCTGCCGGTGGTGGAAGGCCTGGATCGGTTCCGAGGTAAGGCGTGATGACCGAGCGAAACCTGCAGCGGATTCAGGCCGGTGTGCTGAGCGTCGCCTACCGTGACGAAGGTCCGCGGGATGCACCCGTGGCGGTGTTGCTTCACGGCTTTCCCTATGATGTCCATGCCTACGACGAGGTGGTGCCGCGCCTGACCGCGCAGGGCCTGCGTTGTGTGGTGCCGTTTCTGCGCGGTTATGGCGGTACGCGGTTTCTCGAGCCGACTACCCCACGCTCAGGTGAGCAGGCCGCGCTGGGAGCCGACTTGCTCGCCTTGCTCGATGCCCTGGCGATCGAGCGTGCGGTGCTGGGCGGCTACGACTGGGGCGGTCGGGCCGCCTGCGTGGTCGCAGCCTTGTGGCCCGAGCGGGTCCTGGGCCTGGTCAGTGCCGAGCCGGGTTACAACATCCAGCACATCGCAACGGCGGGTCGCCCGATGGAGCCTGAAGCCGAACACCGCCTGTGGTACCAGTACTACCTGCACGGCGAACGCGGCAAAGCAGGGTTGCAGGCGCATCGTCATGCCTTCTGCCAACTGCTGTGGCGCCAGTGGTCACCGTCCTGGGCCTTCGACGAAGCGACCTACGCCGCCACCGCACAGGCCTTCGAGCATCCGGACTTCGTCGAGGTGGTGACCCATTCGTACCGCCACCGCTTCGGCCTGGTGGCCGGGGACCCTGCCTACCGGTCCCTCGAGGCGCACTTGGCGCTACAGCCGACGATCGAGGTGCCCAGTCTGCTGTTGGCGGGTGCCGACGATGGGGTGGCGCCCGTGCAGCGCGATGCGGACGCACGCCGTGGCTTTCGCCAGGTGCTGCAACGACGGGTACTGCCGGGCATTGGCCACAACATTCCACAAGAAGCACCTGAGGCCTTTGCCGACGCGATCACCGCTCTCTTCACTCACACAAGGGTAACGCTGCCATGGACCCGATAAGCGCATTGGATGACAACCTGGCCCGTATCGCCCGTCTGGTTGAACAGTTGGAACAGCAGCTGGCGCCCTGCCCGGTTTCGCAGATGCGCCTCTACGCCTGGGTGGCCGAATGGACCCGCACCGCCGATGGCTTGCGTGCTGCCGAGCAGTTGCTGCCCAAGCTGCCACAAGCGCTGTGCGACGACTATCTGGCCTGGGTGCACGGCGGTGCTCACTGAGGTGCGCGCCTGGCAGGCTCCACGCTTGAACTCTGTCGGGCGTGCGCGTCTCTAACGCTTAACCGAACACTGGAGAGCCAGCATGAGCGATGACAAAGACACCTCGCAACGCCCGAACGACGCCGTCCCGACCGATGTCGATGGCAAAGAGGTCAACGTGGCCGAACGCGTGATGCGCGAAGACCGTGGCGCGGTCAGGACCGCCGGTGAAGTGGTGCCGCCCGTAGGCACCAAGGTGATGGAGCAGAACACCGAAGCCCTCAATGAAAAGACGGCCGAGGTGGAGCGCAAGCTCAACCGCTGACGCCCGCGCGCCATGCTGCCTGTAGGGCCATGGCGCTTATTCCTACCGCAGCTCTCGCCATCACCTTTTGACAGCCTGCGCCCTCCCTGTAATGACAGCGGCGAAGATTCGGCCCTCATCGTCGGCAAGCCGACTCCCACACCGGCCTGGTTGCCAGGGCCACCTCCATTTACCTGCCGATCCGCGATCGTCCAAGACTTTTGCGAGAGCACGCTTGCCAACGATGACAGCAGTGCAGGCACTGCCCCAGACCACCTGAAGCCCTCGATCGCCCAGCCTACCCGTGGGAGCTGGCTTGCCAGCGATGACGGCGGTGCAGGCACTGCTAGATGTTAAGCATGCCGCAGCAATCTGCCCATCCACTCACCTTGACCAGATCCGTTTCAGGACGGCATCTCGTCCTGCACGTCCTCGTCCTCCGGCTCATTCTCGTTGACCTGCCGACGCGAGGCCGGTTTTTCCGGGTCGTTGATGAAGGGAACGCCACTCGGGCCTTGCTCTTCGGTACCAGCTGTTTCGGGGTTCATGGGGTTTTCCTTTTCTGTGAGATGCCAATCCATTGGAACCTGGGAAGCCGGTAGTGGTTCGCACTCCCTGCACGACGCATAGTCTTCATCCCTTTCTATGCACACGATGGTTATCAGCATAGGCCCGACAGGCATTTTACAAAGTGTTTCGAATCGTCCTAAGGTGCCTACCTTGTCCTGGGCACCGCCTCGTGCGCAGCCCTTCACTCCAGATCACGAGCCTTCCCATGACCGTCCATGCCCTCGAACGCCCGACCGCTCCGCTGCTCGACCCTACCGCCTTCAAGCAGGCCATGCGCAATACCGCCGCCTCGGTGAACGTGATCACCTGCGCCGCTGACGACGGCGACTATGGCATGACCGCCACGGCCTTCACCTCGATCACCGCCGACCCACCGACGGTGCTGATCGCCATCAACCAGTCGGCGAGCCTGCACGCCCACCTGCTTGCGCAGCGGCGCTTCTGCGTCAACGTGCTCCGCGCCGACGCCCAGGAGCTGGCCAGCGACTTCGCCGGGCGCCTGCCACCTGAACAGCGCTTCGGCGAACACGCCTGGCACCGCCTGCCCAGCGGCAATCCGGCACTGGAGGCGAGCAGCGCCGGGTTCGACTGCGAGGTGCGCGAGTTGTCCCAGGTCGGTTCGCACCTGGTGATCATTGCCGAGGTGCAGCATTGCTGGCACTCGGCGCATGCGCCGTTGCTGTATTCCAATGGGCGGTATGGGCAGTTTGCGTGAGCATGGGTCGAGCCTGAACGGACGGCAGCGCTGAGCTGGCGGCCCTTGGCAGGGCCGTGAATTCCGCCACGCCGAAACCGCAGGTCCCCACGACTCACTTCCCTCTGAAGCGCTTATGTCCTAGCATCGACCCGGTATCTTCGGCCAGAGACGTGCCCACCGCACGTTGTCTCCCTCTGTCACGAACGCAGCACGACGTGGCGCCAGCACCCATCGGATCGGGAGCCTCCATGAGCCACGACACCGCTACCTTGATCATCAAGGACCTCACCCTGCGCCTGCCGGATGGCAGAGCCTTGTTCTCAGGCCTGAATGCGACCTTCTGCCGCCAATTCACCGGCATCGTCGGCCCCAACGGCAGCGGCAAGTCGATGCTGGCAGGCCTCATGGCGGGACGTCTGGCGCCCAGCGAGGGCAGCGTGCAGTGCGCCGGCAGCCCTGGCTACCTGCCGCAATGGCTGACGCCGATCGGCGGCACCGTCGCCGACCTGCTGGGGGTGCGCACAGCCTTGGAAGCCCTGGCGCGGATCGAGGCCGGCGCCTGCGACCCGGCACTGTTCGACCTGCTCGACGATCGCTGGAACCTGCCCGGGGACGTTCAGGCTTGCCTGACGCGGCTTGGCCTGGCCCATCTGCCGCTCGACCGACCCAGCAGTGCCCTGAGCGGTGGCGAAACCGTGCGCCTGATGCTGGCCGGGCTGCGCCTTGGCGGCGCGCGCGTCCTGATTCTGGACGAGCCGACCAACCACCTGGACCGCGCGGCGCGCCAGCAACTGAACGAGGAACTGACCCAGGGCAACGAGACCCGCATCGTCAGCTCCCATGACCGTGCCTTGCTGGAACAGGCCGACCGTATCCTGGAACTGCGCAGCGATGCCTTGGTGACCTACAGCGGCGGCTACAGCCGCTACCGTGAGCAGCGCCAGGCCGAGCAGACCACCGCTCAGGCAGCCCTGGTCAAGGCACGCGCCGCCCGTGAACGCGTCGAGCGCAGATGGCCAACGCGCGTCAGCGCGAGGCCCAACGCGCCAGCCACGGGCGCAAGGTCGCGCGTGCCATCGGTACCCCGGCCATCGTCGCCAACGCCCAGGCCGAGCGCGCCGAGCAGTACAGTGGCCATCAGCGCATCCAGCAGGCACGCCTCAGCCAGGCGGCACACGATCGGGTCGAGCAGGCCAGTGCAAACGTCGAACCGGTACGCCCGAGCCAACTGGCCACCCCCACCGGCCTGGTCGCCAACGCGGCGCAAGTGGTCGCGCTGAAGCAGTGCGAGCTGCCTTACGGCCCTGCTGCCAGCCGATGCCTTGATCTCATCCTGCAGGGCCCAGTGCGGGTGGGCCTGGTCGGGCCCAACGGCTGCGGCAAATCGACCGTGCTCAAGGTCATGGCCGGCGTACTGGCGCCGACCCGGGGCGAAGCACGGCACATCGCGCGGACGGACCTGGTCGATCAGCACGCGCAGACGTTCGCTGCCGACCAGTGCATCGAACAGGTGCTTCGTCAGGCAGTGGGCGTGGCCGAGGAAGGCCGCCTGCGGCAGGTCTTCGCCAACGCAGGGCTCGACGCTCGACAGATGGCCACACCCTTCGGCCAGCTCAGTGGCGGCGAACGCCTGCGCGCAGCGCTCGCCTGGCTGGCCGGTGGCCCCGAGAACACACAGCTGCTGTTGCTCGATGAAGTCAACAACCACCTCGACCTTGCTGCCCTGGAGGCCGTCGAGCAGCTGCTCAGGCAATTCAAGGGCGCGTTGATCGTGAGCGCCCACGATGCTGACTTCCTCGAGGCCCTGGCGCTGACGCACCAACTGCTCTGGACGCCGACCGGGTGGCACTACGGCCCGTGGCCAGGGGCAGAAGGCATCTGATCCGCTTTCCACGCCGCCAGCTGCATCTGTACTGCGCGGCATCGGCGGGGCATAGTGCGGTCATCTTTCTCCGCCCCGTCGCCCCAGAGCCTGCCCATGAAACGCTACGAACGCTTCGCCGACGACATCGCCGAACTGATCCGCTCCGGCGTGCTTGGCCCTGGCCAGCGAGTGCCCTCGGTGCGTTACGCCAGCCAGGCGCATGGGGTCAGCCCTTCGACGGTGTTCCAGGCCTACTACCTGCTCGAACGCCGCGGCCTGATCCGCGCCCGACCGCGCTCGGGCTACTATGTCAACGCGCACCCGGCGCAGCCCTTCCACGAGCCGTCGCAACCCACGCCGACCCGCCAGTCCACCGAGGTCGACGTCAGCGACCTGGTGTTCTCCATCCTCGACTCGATGAAGGACCCGGCCACCGTGCCCTTCGGCTCGGCCTTCCCCCGCCCGACGCTGTTCCCGTTGCAGCGCCTGGCGCGTTCGCTGGCCAGCGCCAGCCGGGCCATGGATCCGCGTGTGGTGGTCACCGACCTGTCGCCGGGCAACCCGCACCTGCGTCGGCAGATCGCCCTGCGCTACATGGTCGGCGGGCTGGTGCTGCCCATCGAAGAGCTGCTGATCACCAACGGCGCGCTGGAAGCGTTGAACCTGTGCCTGCAGGCCGTCACCGTGCCGGGCGACCTGGTGGCGATCGAGGCGCCGGCCTTCTACGCCTGCCTGCAGATACTCGAGCGCCTGAAGCTCAAGGCCATCGAGATCCCGGTGCACCCCCGCGAAGGCATGGACTTGGACGCCTTGTCGCAGGCCCTGCAGAGCCACCCGATCAAGGCGGTGTGGAGCATGACCAACTTCCAGAACCCGATGGGCGCGAGCATGCCCGAGGCGCGCAAGCGGGCGCTGGTGGCGTTGCTGCGCGAGCATCAGGTGCCACTGATCGAGGACGATGTCTACGCCGAGCTGTACTACGCGGCGCAGGCGCCCAAGCCGGCCAAGGCATTCGACACCGAGGGGCTGGTGCTGCACTGCGGCTCGTTCGCCAAGAGCCTGGCGCCGGGCTACCGCATCGGCTGGGTGGCGGCCGGGCGGTTCGCACCCCAGGTCGAGCGGCTCAAGCTGATGACCTCGCTGTGCGCCTCGATGCCGGCCCAGGCGGCCATCGCCGATTATCTGCAGCACGGTGGCTACGACCGACACCTGCGACGCCTGCGCCATGCCCTGGAAAGCCAGCAGGCCAGCATGCGCGCGGCAGTGGCGCGGTACTTCCCGTCCCAGACGCGGGTCAGCCAGCCCAGTGGTGGGTACTTCCTGTGGCTGGAGCTGCCCGAACAGGTGGACTCGCTCGCGCTGTTTCGCATCGCCCTGGCCCAGGGCATCAGCCTGGCGCCCGGGCCGATCTTCTCGCCGACCCGAGGGTTCGCCCATTGCATCCGGTTGAACTACGGCATGCCGTGGACGCCCGTCGAGGAGCAGGCCATGGCGACCCTCGGGCAGATCATCCGCTCGCTGCTGGACAAGGCCTGACCTCGCTCGCCGGCGGCGCGGTCAGTCGCGCCGTAACAGGCCGCAGTAGATGCCTTCGATGACGAACTCGCGCTCCGGGCCGATCTCGATCGGCGGGTAGTCGGGGTTTCGCGCCAGCAGGCGATAGCCGTCCGGCCCGCGGTGCAGGCGCTTGATGGTCACCTCGCCGTCCAGACGCGCGACGACGATCTGCCCCTCGTGCGCCTCGCCCTGCTGACGAATGCCGACCAGGTCGCCGTCGCAGATGCCGTCGCCGATCATCGAATCGCCGCGCACCTTGAGCAGGTAGTCCGGGGTACGCCGGAACAGGCTGGGGTCGACGTGGAGCTGCTCGTGAAGGTCCACGTCCGGGCCGATCGGCGCACCGGCCGCGACCCGCCCGAGCACAGGCAGTTCGAGCATCTCCGGGCGACGCAGCGGCTCGGCCAGACGAATGCCACGGGCCTGGTTCGGCGTGACGTGGATGAAACCGGCCTGGCACAGCGCGGTGATGTGCTTGCGCGCCACGCTGCGCGAGGCGAAACCGAAGCGCTCGGCGATGTCGGCCAGGCTCGGCGGCTGGGCATGGTCGACGATGCGCTCGCGGATGAAGGCGAGAATCGCCTGGCGTTTGGGGGTCAAGGTGTCCATGGCGCACGGTTGTACCCTGTTCGCGGCGTGCTGACCAGCCCCCTTCGCCGGCCAGATTCGCTATGATGGTCGGCCTTCCGCCCCTGACGTTGTCTGGAGAACCGATGCTGAGCGCCTTGCTGTTCGATCTCGACGGCACCATGACCGATACCGACACCCTGCACCTGCAGGCCTTCCGGCGCCTGCTCCACGAGCACGACGGGCGTGAACTCAGCGAAGCGCAGTTCAAGGCGCAGATCAGCGGCCAGGGCAACGGCCCGCTGTTCGCCCGCCTGTTCCCCGACCTCGATGCCGAGCACCAGCAGGCCCTGGCCGCGCACAAGGAAGCGTTGTTCCGCGAACTGTCGCCCGAGCTGACGCCGATGCCGGGGCTGGTGCGCCTGCTGGACGAAGCCAAGGCCCAGGGCATCGGCCTGTGCGTGGTGACCAACGCCCCGCGCCTGAATGCCGAGCACATGCTCGAGGCCATGGGACTGCGCACACGCTTCGAGCACGTGCTGGCCGCCGAGGACATCGCCCGACCCAAGCCTGACCCGCTGCCCTACCAGACCGGCCTGGCCCGCCTCGGCGTCGAGCCTGGGCAGGCACTGGTGTTCGAGGATTCGCTGCCGGGGGTGAAAGCCGGCAAGGCGGCCGGTGTGTTCACCGTGGCGCTGTGCACCACGCAGCGCGCCGAGGACCTGCGCGAAGCCGGGGCCGACCTGGTGATCGACGATTTCGAGGACGAACGGCTGTGGGCGGTGATCGAGCGGATGAAGGCGGATCGACGATAGCGTAATCGCGTTCCCCTGCAGGAGCCGCCTTGCGCTGCGATTGCGCCTGCATGAGCTGGCAGAGCGGTTCACCCCGCCCTCATAGAACATAAAATATCTTGTTGATTTTAAAGCAAATAATTTAAGGACTTTGTGGGCCCTGCGGGCCCAATCGCGGCACAGGGGCCGCTCCCACAGGGGGCAGTGATGGCCTGCAATTCCGCGGTGGGGGCTACGGGTGTAGAGCGGCCCCTGTGCCGCGATGGGCCGCAAAGCGGCCCTAAAATCGATCAGCAATAAAGCCCCGGACCCTGCCAGCTATCGTCATGTTCTCTGCTCGACAGCGCGGCGCCAAGGCGGCGGGCGGACTCACACAGGAGGGCTGCGCTTGCCTGTATCATGCCGGTGAATCGATGGGTGCAGTCAATGATCCTATCCTGAGGCTTTTTTCAAAGACGTTGAAAGGCCTGGCCCTGCGAGCCCAATCGCGGCACGGGGGCCGCACCACACCCGCCGCAGTGGTACAGGTCATCGCGGCCCATGTGGGAGCGGCCCCCGTGCCGCGATGGGCCGCAAAGCGGCCCTAGACATGGCTCAGCGACACAGCCTCTGAGCACTGCCAACTGCTCATCGAATCACAACGCCCCGCGCAACAGTGCCACCACCTGCTCATGCAGCGCCGGATCACCACAGGCCACCACGCACCCCCCATGCTGCGCGGTCCCGCCGTCCCAGGCGGTCATCACGCCGCCCGCGCCCTCGACGATCGGCATCAGGGCCTGCACGTCGTAGGGCTGCAGGCTGGCCTCGACGATCACGTCGACGAACCCCGACGCCAGCATGCAATAGGCATAGCAGTCCCCACCGTAACGCATCAGCCGCGCCTGCCCGGCCACCGTGTCGAAGGCCTGGCGGCGGGCCGAGGTGTCGAACATGTCGGGGGTGGTGCACATCAGGGTGGCCGAGGCCAGGTCCGCGCAGCGCCGGGTCCTGAGCAGGGTCTCGCCCCGCCAGGCGCCTTCCGGCGTGCCGATGAAGCGCTCCCCGGTGAACGGCTGGTTCATCACCCCGAGCACCGGACGGGTGCCATCGTTGAGGGCGATCAAAGTGCCCCACAAGGGCAGGCCGGTGATGAACGCGCGGGTGCCGTCGATGGGGTCGAGCACCCAGGTCAGCGGGCTGCTGCCCACGACTGCGCCGTGTTCCTCGCCAAGGATGCCGTGCTCGGGGTACTGCGCCTGGATCAGAGCACGCATGGCGTCTTCGGCGGCCTGGTCGGCGACAGTGACCGGATCGTACAAGCGCCCGCCCTTGTCCTCGACCGCCAGCTCGGCACGAAAGTACGGCTGGATCGCCACCGCGGCCGCCTCTGCCAGGCGTTCGGCGAAGACGCGGTACTCACGGATCTGTTCAGCGCTCAAGGACATGGGCAGGGCCTCGTTCGAAAGAAAGGGAGCGCATCATACCCCACTCCCCCGCCCGGCCAACCCCGACGCCTCGCGGCAGGCGCTCAGGAGAAACTCGCCTCCATGAACAGCAGGGGGTACAGCGAGATGACCAGCAGCGCCGCCATCATCAGGTTGAACAGGGTCAACCAGCGTGGGTTGCGCAACAGGTTGCGCAGCGCGCTGCCGAACATCACCCAGATCCCCACGCTCGGCAGGTTGACCAGGGCGAACAGCGCGGCGATGACGATGACGTTCATCACGTAGCCCTGGGCTGGCGTGTAGGTGGTGATCGCGCCGATCGCCATGACCCAGGCCTTGGGGTTGACCCACTGGAAGGCTGCCGCGCCGAAGAAGCTCAGGGGCTTGCGGGTACCAGGCGCGTCGTTGGCCATCGGCCCGGAGGTGGCGATCTTCCAGGCCAGGTACAGCAGGTAGGCGGCGCCCGCGAAACGCAAGGCGGTGTAGGCCGGTGGCCAGGCCTTGAACACCTCGCCCAACCCGAAGCCCACTGCCAGCACCAGCACCATGAAGCCCAGGCTGATCCCCAGAGCGTGAGGGATCGAGCGACGCACGCCGAAGTTGACACCCGAGGCCAACAGCATGGTGTTGTTGGGCCCCGGGGTGATCGAGGAGACGAAGGCGAACAGCACGAAGGCGCTGAGCAGGTCGAAGGAATCGAGCATGGCGGCGTGTTCCAGAGCGTTTAGTTGGCGTCGTTCTACCGTACTGGACGCCAGACGCGCCGGACCCATACAGTTGCACACTATCGAAGCCATACACTTCACTGTACCGATCGGATCTTGTGACATATGCGCCAATGTGCGCCTCTACGCTCGGCAAGCGTGATGAGGGTCGCTACCATGGCAGGCTGTCCAACCAGGAAGTTGACCCATGAGCCTGTCCATTCGCCCCGCCCGCCGTGCCGACGCCGCGCAGATCCTGTCCTTCATCACCGAGCTGGCCGAGTACGAACACGCTCGCCATGAAGTGATCGCAACCGAAGCTGACATCGAGCGCACGTTGTTCGACGAAGGCGCCACGACGCGCAGCCTGATCTGCGAGCGCGACGGCCAGGCGATCGGCTTCGCCGTGTACTTCTACAGCTACTCCACCTGGCTGGGCCGCCGCGGCATCTACCTGGAAGACCTGTACGTCACGCCCGAGCAACGCGGGGGCGGCGCCGGACGCACGCTGCTGCAACACATCGCCCGCGAAGCGGTGGCCAATGGCTGTGGCCGTCTGGAGTGGAGCGTGCTGGACTGGAACACCCCGGCGATCGGGTTCTACGAGGCGGTCGGTGCCAAGGCGCAGAACGAGTGGATCCGCTACCGGCTGGAAGGCGATGGCCTGGTGGCGTTCTCCGAAGGCCGCACCGTTTCCGGCAACTGAGCCCCGGCCACTCGCGTGTCGCACCCAGGCATACCGGCAGGCACGCCCTGGGTGCGACACCCCCTCGACGCTCACCTCTCCACGGAGCCCCCATGATCCATATCCGCCCCATGACCGAGGACGACTTCGTGCGCTTCTGGCCGACCTTCCAGGCCATCGTCGCCGCCGGCGACACCTACGCCCTGGACCCGGCGATGACGTTCGAGCAGGCCCGACAGCTGTGGCTCGAGCTGCCTCTGCGCACCTTGGTCGCCGAAGCGGACGGCCAGCTGCTGGGCAGCTACTACCTCAAGCGCAACGCCGCCGGTCCTGGTGCCCACGTCGGCAACTGCGGCTACATGGTTTGCGAATCCGGGCGCGGCCGCGGTGTGGCTCGGGCGATGTGCGAGCACTCGCAGAAGCTGGCCCGTCAGGAAGGCTTGCTGGCCTTGCAGTTCAACTGCGTGGTGGCCACCAACGACGTAGCGGTGGCGCTGTGGACCACGCTTGGCTTCGACACCGTCGGACGCCTGCCGCGGGTGTTCCGGCATGCCCGGCTGGGGCTGGTCGATGGCCTGGTGATGTACAAGTGGCTGGCTGACGACCCGGTGGTGGACACCCCTGCCCTGTTGATCGGGCGCAAGAACATCGAGGCCCGTGCGTCGCGCCGTCGCGGCCGCTGAAGGGAGCATCGTTCGTATCGTGCTGTCCACTGCCACGCCAATAGAGGATTGCAGGAGGTGGACATGCGTCACGTGAAGCTTGCCGGCCGGACGGTGCCGGTGATCGGCCAGGGCACCTGGTACATGGGCGAGGACCCGGCCCGCCGCGCGGCCGAGGTGACCGCCCTGCAGCGGGGCATCGAGTATGGCATGACCTTGATCGACACGGCGGAGATGTACGCCGAAGGCGGCGCCGAGACGGTGGTCGGCCAGGCCATCGCCGGGCGTCGCGACCAGGTGACCCTGGTCAGCAAGGTCTATCCGCACAATGCCGGCCGCCAAGGCGTGGCCGCGGCCTGCGAACGCAGCCTGCGGCGGCTGGGCACCGAGCACATCGACCTCTACCTGCTGCACTGGCGCGGCCGCTACCCGCTGGAGGAGACCGTGGAGGCCTTCGAGCGGTTGCGCGAGCAGGGCAAGATCGGCCGCTGGGGGGTGTCGAACTTCGATGTCGGTGATCTGGAAGCGTTGGACAATCCGGACTGCGCGACCAACCAGGTGCTGTACAACCCGGTGGCGCGCGGGATCGAGTTCGACCTGCTGCCTTGGAGCCGGGCGCGGCATTTGCCGACCATGGCCTACTGCCCCTTGGCCCAGGCGGGCCAGTTGCTGGGGCACCCGGTGCTGGCGCAGATCGCCGAGCGGCATGGTGTGACACCGGCGCAGGTGAGCCTGGCGTGGGTGACGCGTGAGGATGGGGTGATCGCCATTCCGAAGGCGGTGGACCCGGTGCACGTGCGGCTCAATGCTGCGGCGGGTACGCTGGTGCTAGAGGCGCAGGATCTGGCGGCGATCGACCGGGCGTTTCCGGCGCCGACGCGCAAGCAACGGTTGGCGATGGTGTAGGGACGGTGCGGCAAGGTGTGGATAGGCTGACGGCTTCGGGTGGCTGATGTGCGGGCCCTGCGGGCCCGATCGCGGCGCAGGGGCCCACACAGGAGACCGCGACTGCCTGTATCACCGCGGCCGGTGTAGGAGCGGCCCCTGTGCCGCGATCGGGCCCGCAGGGCCCGCAAAACCCGCCCCTTCACCTATTCAGGCATCACGCACCCGAACAGCCCCTCGCCTCAATGCCCCCCCGACCCCGGCGCCGGCTTGGCGCTGAACGGGGGCTTGGCGAACCACACCAGCAGGATCAACCCGGCAAACACCCAGGTCATCAACATGAAGTAATCCACCGTCGACATCATGTACGCCTGGCCATTGAGGATCTGCTCCAGCTGGGCGTAACTCTGCCCGTTGGCGCCCCCCAGGGTCTCCAGCGCATGCCGGGTCGCCGGGTCATAGGTGCTGATGTGCTCGCTCAGGTACGCATGGTGCTGATCGGCCCGGCGAATCCAGATCCAGGTGGTCAGCGAGGCGGCGAAGCTGCCGCCCAGGGTACGCAGGAACGTCGCCAGGCCCGAGCCGTCGGCGATCTGCTGGGGCGGCAGGTCCGAGAGCAGGATGCTCAGGGTCGGCATGAAGAACAGCGCCACGCCGATCCCCATGAACATCTGCACCAGGGCGATGTGCATGAAGTCCACCTGGTCGGTGAACCCGGCGCGCATGTAGCAACTGCCACCGATGGCGAGGAACGCCAGCGCCGCCAGCAGGCGCAGGTCGAAACGGTGGGCGTACTTGCCGACGAAGGGCGACATGATCACCGGCAGCAGGCCGATCGGCGCCACGGCCAGGCCTGCCCAGGTGGCGGTGTAGCCCATCTGCGTCTGCAACCACTGCGGCAGGATCAGGTTGATGCCGAAGAACCCGGCATAGCCACCCACCAGCACGAGGGTGCCGACGCGGAAGTTGCGGTGGGCGAACAGGCGCAGGTTGACGATCGGATGGCGATCGGTCAGCTCCCAGATCACGAAGCCGATCAGGAACACCAGCGAGATCAGACTGCCGACGATGATGAACGGCGACTCGAACCAGTCCAGGTCGTTGCCCTTGTCGAGCACCACCTGCAAGGCGCCGACCCCGACGATCAAGGTCAGCAGGCCGATGTAATCCATCGGCTGGCGGCTGGTGACCACCGGCCGGTCGCGCATCTGCTGGCGCACCACGGCGGCGGCGAACAGGCCGATCGGCACGTTGATGAAGAAGATCCACGGCCAGCTGTAGCTGTCGGTGATCCAGCCTCCCAGAATCGGCCCGGCAATCGGTGCCACCACCGTGACCATCGCCAGCAGCGCCAGGGCCATGCCCCGCTTGGCCGGGGGGTAGACGGCGATCAGCAGGGTTTGGGTCATCGGGTACAACGGCCCGGCGACCACCCCTTGCAGCACGCGAAAGCCCACCAGCTCGGGCATCGACTGGGCGATGCCGCAGAGGAACGAGGCGATCACGAACAGCAAGGTGGCCCAGATGAACAGCTTGACCTCGCCGAAGCGTCGGCTCAGCCAACCAGTCAGCGGCAAGGCGATGGCGTTGCTGACGGCGAACGAGGTGATCACCCAGGTGCCCTGCTCGTAGCTGACCCCCAGGTTGCCGGAAATGGTCGGCAAGGCGACGTTGGCAATCGTCGTGTCGAGCACCTGCATGAAGGTGGCCAGCGACAGACCGATGGTGGTCAGCAGCAGGCTCGGCGGGGTGAACTGGGCCGGCGCGCTCTGGCTCATCGCGGCGCCGACTTGCCGCGGGCGGCGCTGTTCTCGCGGATCAGGCGGGCGATCAACTGATCGGCCTCGGCCAGCTGCTGGTCATACACCTGGGTGGCGAACGGCGCTTGTCGTGGCGGTTGCTGGGCCAGGGTCGGGCCGCTCTGATCGTGCAGGTCGACCTCGGCCACGGTGGACAGGCCGATGCGCAGCGGATGCTGCTGCAGCCGCTCACGGTCCAGGTGGATGCGCACCGGTACGCGCTGGACGATCTTGATCCAGTTGCCGGTAGCGTTCTGTGCCGGCAGCAGGGCGAAGGCGCTGCCGGTCCCGGCGCCCAGGCTCTCGACCGTGCCCTTGTAGACGATGTCGTCGCCGTACAGGTCGGCGGTCACCTCCACCGGCTGGCCGATGCGCATGTCGCGCAGTTGGGTCTCTTTGAAGTTGGCGTCGATCCACACCTCGTCCAGCGGGATCACCGCCATGGTCGCCGCACCCGGTTGCAGGCGCTGGCCCAGCTGCACGGTGCGCTTGGCGACGTGGCCGGTCACCGGGGCCACCAGGGTGGTACGGGCATGGGCGAGGTAGGCCTGGCGCAGGTCGGCAGCGGCGGCCATCACGTCAGGGTGAGAGGCCACCACGGTGTCGTCGACCAGGGCCGTGCTGGTGGCCAACTGCTGACGGGCGTTGTCCAGGGCGCTTTGCGCACTGGTCAGGTCATCCTGGGCGTGCGACAGCTCTTCGGCGGCGATGGCACCGCTGGAGGCCAGCTCCTTGCGTCGGCCGTAGTTGTCGCGGGCCGTCTTCAGCTGGGCCTGGCGGCTTTGCACCTGGGCCTTGAGCGCATCGACGTTGCTGTACAGGCCACGCACCTGGCGCACGGTACGGGCCAGGTTGGCCTCGGCCGACTGCAAGGCCACTTCGCTGTCGCTCGGGTCGAAGGTGAGCAGTACCTGGCCGGCCTGCACCAGGTCGCCGTCGTCGGCACCGATGCGGGTCACGGTGCCGGTCACCAGGGGGGTGATCTCGACCACGTTGCCGCTGACGTAGGCATCGTCGGTACTCTCGTACCAGCGGCCGACGAGCGAATACCAGGCCCAGAAGCCGGCTGCGCCAAGGATCACGAGCAACAGCAGGCCCAGCAGCAGCACCTTGCGCTTGCGCGAGGACTGGGGCGCCGGGGGAGTAGAAGAAGTGTCCGCGGGAGTGGCCATGGCGATACCTTGGGGAAGAAGTCGAATCAGGAAAGTGTCAGCGATCGCCGAAGCGGCGCAGGGTCAATGGGTCACCGGCGTTGCACAGCACCTTGGCCAGCAGGCGCTCGAGGGTCTGCAGCTCGTCGCTCTCGAGCACCCCGACCAGGTCGTTCATCGCCGCCGCGCCGATCTCCGGCAGGCGATCGGCCAGGGCCTGGCCCTCCTCGGTCAGCTCCAGGCGCACCACGCGCCGGTCGCTCGGGCAGCGCTGCCGTCGGACCAGACCCTTGTGCTCCAGGCGGTCGAGCATGCGCGTCATCGACCCGCTGTCCAGGCCCAGGTAACGGCACACTTCGGCGGGCGTATCGATCTGGTACTGGGTCACGATGATCAGCACCTTGAACTGCGCCGCCGTGACGCCGTGGGGCTCGAGGTGACCATCGAGGACACGGTCCTTGAGCAGCGCGGCACGGCCCAGCAGCAGGCCGATGGCACAATGCGAGAAGTTTTCGGGTGTGAAATGGGGCAAGAGGGCACCTGGCGGAGGCGGGAACGATCTACCGATCTGCATCGTGCTTGGGCGCGCCTGAGCATGAAGTCAATCGGCCTCATCGCCCATGGGTGTCAGAAACACGCTGAAATATGTGTGCAAATATTACTGCTTAGGCAGTGAATGTCAAACAGGTGATTAGTGTGCTATCTACCTGACGATGGACGGCGCTCGGCAGGGACAGCGGTGTACTCCTGCCCCCTAAAAAGAATTCAAATGAGAGCAATTCGCTGCGTTCCCGGTTCTCCCTGGCAATCCACCCCAGGTAGAATGCGCAAAACATGGAGCTCCGATGACCCCTGACCGCCCGACCTGCAGCGAACAAGACGCCATCACCGACGCGGCCGCGTACTGGTGCATGCGCCTGCATGCGCCCGACTGCAGCACGCTCGAACGTCAGACATTCACCCGCTGGCTCGAGGAAGACCCACGGCACGGCGTCGAGTACCGCGCCATGGAGCAGATCTGGCACACCACTGACCTGCTGCCGCGCACGCCCATCGTGCTGGAGCCTGATCCGGTCGAGCCCCGCCGACGCCTGGGTTCGACCTCGCTGCGCCGCCTGGCGACGGCAGCCATGATCGGCGTCCTGGGGCTGCCGCTGGCCGCCTGGATCGGCTGGGAGCAAGGCTGGGTGCCGAACAGCTACCAGCACCTGCAAAGCACCGACCAGGTCCGCAGCGTTCGCCTGAGCGACGGCAGCCAGGTGGAACTGAACCTGGACAGCGAGCTGCGCTTCTTCAACTTCAAGGATCAACGCCGGGTGGCGTTGGTCAAGGGCGAGGCGTTCTTCGAGGTCAGGCACGACAGTGCCCACCCGTTCATCGTGCGCGCCGGCAGCGGCCAGACGCGCGTGACCGGGACGCGCTTCAACGTCTGGAAATACCAGGACCAGGTCAGGGTGACGCTGGTCGAAGGTTCGGTGCTGGTCAGCAGCGACGGTGACACCGGCGGCTATCGCCTGGGCCCAGGCATGCAGGCGCACTACCAGACCGGCGACGTCGAGCCGCAGCTGAGCCAGACCGAAGACAACGGCGACAGCCTGGCCTGGCGCAATGGGCGCCTGGTGCTCGACGACCTGACCCTGGCCGAGGCCCTGCCCTCGATCAACCGCTACCTGGCCAAGCCACTGCGCCTGGCCGACCGCAACGTGGGGCAGATCCGCATCAGCGGTACCTACAGCACCCACGACGTCGAAGGCCTGGTGCGCACCCTGCCCAAGGTGCTGCCGGTCTACCTGACCCGCAGCCAGGACGGCAGCACCGTCCTCAACCGCATCTCCCCTGCCCCTTCACGCGGCTGACGACGCGCTCAGAGCACCATCGCCGCCAGCCAGCCGAAGGCCAGCAGCGGCACGTTGTAGTGGATGAAGGTCGGCACCACAGTGTCCCAGATATGGTGATGCTGCCCATCGACATTGAGCCCCGAGGTCGGGCCGAGGGTCGAGTCGGACGCCGGCGAGCCGGCATCGCCCAAGGCGCCGGCGGTGCCGACGATGCACACGGTGGCCAGCGGGTCGAAGCCCAGCTGCACGCACAGCGGCACGAAGATCGCCGCCAGGATCGGCACGGTGGAGAACGACGAGCCGATGCCCATGGTCACCAGCAACCCCACCAGCAGCATCAGCAAGGCGCCGACGCCTTTGCTGTGGCTGATCCATTCGGCGGCGCTGGTGACCAAGGCCTGGACGTCGCCAGTGGCCTTCATGACCTCGGCGAAGCCCGAGGCGGTGATCAGGATGAAACCGATCATGGCCATCATCTTCATGCCTTCGGTGAACAGGTCATCGGTGTCCTTCCAGCGCACGATCCCCGACAGCGAGAAGATCAAAAAGCCCGCCATGGCGCCGATGATCATCGAATCCAGCCAGAGCTGGACGACGAACGCCGCGACGATGGCGATGCCGGCCACCAGCAGGGTCATGGGGTTGTAGCGGACGGCGACCTGTTCGACCTGCTCGATGCGCGCCAGGTCGTACTCGCGCTTGCGTCGGTAGCTGACGAACACCGCCACCAGCAGCCCGACCAGCATGCCGGCCGCTGGCAGGGCCATGGCATGGGTGACGTTGATGCCGCTGACGTCGACCCCGGCGCGGCTGACGTTGGCCAGCAGGATCTGGTTGAGGAAGATGTTGCCGAAGCCCACCGGCAGGAAGATGTACGGGGTGATCAGGCCGAAGGTCATCACGCAGGCGATCAGGCGCCGGTCGATCTTCAGCCGGGTGATCACGTACAGCAGCGGCGGCACCAGCAGCGGGATGAAGGCGATGTGGATCGGCAACACGTTCTGCGAAGCGATGGCGACCATCAGCAGCAGGCCGATGAGCAACCATTTGACCTTGCCCCCCTCGGCATGCCCCTGCAGGTCGATCATGCGCAGGGCACGGTCGGCCAGGGCATGAGCCAGCCCCGACTTGGCGATGGCCACGGCGAAGGCGCCGAGCAGCGCGTAGGACAGCGCCACGGTGGCACCGCCTCCGAGGCCGCCGTTGAAGGCCGCCAGCGTGCCTTCGATGCCCAGCCCACCGACCAGGCCCCCGGTCAGCGCACCGACGATCAGCGCGATGACGACGTGCACGCGGGACAGGCTCAGCACCAGCATGACGCTGACCGCGGCAATGACTGCATTCATGAACGGATCTACCTCTTGCGACGAATGAAAAGCGACGAGTTTGCCTGTACCTGGACGTTCGCGGACGGCTGAACGTTAGCGCCGAGGAACCGTGACACCGCACAGCGACCAGGAAAGCGCCGACAGGCTGCGAACGGTCCGGCCAGGCGCGGGGGCAGCCCCGGGCTACCACGCCAAGGCCCAGGAACGGGTTTCACGAAGGGCGCACACTCTGAAGCAGGGCACCCTGGATGTCAAAGTCATGACGGCCATCAAGATTGTCTGCGCGCGGCCGATACGCCGTCATGCCGATTTGAAACTCACCAAGGGGCTTGCTTCATGCCACTGCGTCAACTGTCCATCCAATGGAAGATCACCCTGCTGGCCGGGCTATGCCTGGCGGCCATCGTCACGCTGCTGGTCGGCCTGTCTCTCTACCGCATGGCTCACACCAGCGACCTGGTCAAGGCCAGCAGCACGCAGATGCTGACCCAGGCGGCCCAGGAGCGCATCGAGGCCCAGGGCACGGTGCAGGCCCAGAACATCCGCCGTCAGTTCACCGAGGCGTACCATTACGGCGCAGGCTATGCGCGGCAGGTGCTGTTCCTGCGCGAGCAGGCCAGCAAGCGCGGCGTCGATGCCCGCGAGCTGCGTCAGGAACTGGCCGCGCTCGTGCAGAACGCGCTGCGTGGCAAACCCGAGTTGCTGGGCCTGTCACTGGTGTTCCAGCCGGACGGGCTGGACAACCAGGATGCACGGTTCGTCGACCAGGCCGCCCTGGGCAGCAACCCCCAGGGGCGCTTCGCGCTGTACTGGTCGCAACCGCGCGCCGGTCAGCTGACTGCCACCACCCTGCCGGAAAGCGACATGACCGACACCCGCGTCGGCCCCAGCGGCGAGCCGGCCAACACCTGGTGGGCCTGCCCGAATCGCACGCGCGAGGTGTGCGTGAGCGAGCCTTATTTCTATGAAGTCGAAGGCCAGCAGGTGCTGATGACCAGCATCGTGTTCCCGCTACTGGTCGCCGACCGGGTGCTGGGTACCCTGTCGGTGGACATCAACCTGAACAGCCTGCAAGCGCTCAGCGAGGAGGCCAGCCGTGGCCTGTACGAAGGCCGCACTCGGGTCGGCATCCTCAGCCCGGGCGGTCTGCTGGCCGGCTACAGCGGCGATGCCAGCAAGCTGGCCACGCGCTTCGACCAGGTGGACACCGCCCAGGGCGCCGAGCTGACCCGCCTGTTGGGTGAAGGCAAGCCTCTGGGCCTGCTGCAGAACACCGATCACCTGAAAGTGCTGGCGACCTTCGCGCCGATCCCCGGCGGCAAACGCTGGGGCGTGATGCTGGACGCGCCCAAGCAGGTGCTCACCGAACCGGCCGACGCCCTGGAGCAGGAACTCGACCAGCTGAACACCCAGGGCACCTGGCTGGAACTGGCCCTGGGCATCGGCGCAGCTTTGCTGGGCCTGCTGTTGGTCTGGCTGCTGGCACGCGGCGTGACCCGGCCGATCCTCGGCGTGGCAGCGATGCTCAAGGACATCGCCAGCGGCGAAGGCGACCTCACCCGTCGTCTGCAATACGCCAAGCAGGACGAGCTGGGCCAACTGGCCGGCTGGTTCAACCGCTTCCTGGACAAGTTGCAGCCGATCGTGGCCGAGGTGAAGCAGTCGGTGACTGCCGCGCGTGGCAACGCCGAGCAGTCGGCGGCCATCGCCAGCCAGACCAGCGCCGGCATGGAACAGCAGTTCCGCCAGGTCGATCAGGCCGCCACCGCGTCGCAGGAAATGAGCGCCACCGCCCAGGACGTTGCCCGCAGCGCCGCCCAGGCGGCGCAGGCGGCCCGTGAAGCGGACCAGGCGACCCGTGAAGGCCTGGCGGTGATCGACCGCACCACTACCGGCATCGATGCCCTGGCCCACGAGATGAACAGCGCCATGGATCAGGTCGGTGGCCTGGCCCGCAACAGCGAGCAGATCGGCAGCGTGCTGGAGGTGATCCGTTCGATCGCCGAGCAGACCAATCTGTTGGCCCTCAACGCCGCGATCGAGGCGGCCCGCGCCGGTGAAGCCGGCCGCGGGTTCGCCGTGGTCGCCGACGAAGTGCGCAACCTGGCGCGGCGTACCCAGGAGTCGGTGGAAGAGACCCGGCAGGTCATCGAAGCCTTGCAGGCGGGCACTCACGAGGTGGTGTCGGCCATGGAAGGCAGCCACCGCCAGGCGCAGGACAGTGTCGAGCAGGTGAACCATGCCGTGAGCGCCTTGCAGCGTATCGGCGAGGCGGTCAGCGTGATCAGCGACATGAACCTGCAGATCGCCAGCGCGGCCGAGGAACAGAGCGCAGTGGCCGAGGAGATCAACCACAACATCGCCACCATTCGCGACGTGACCGAATCGCTGTCCGAACAGGCCGGTGAAGCGGCGAGGGTCAGCCAGTCGCTCAATGGGCTGGCCAACCAGCAGCAGGGGTTGATGGATCAGTTCAGGGTCTAGGGCGCAGAGTGGTTGATTTTATAGGCCCAGCGGGCCGGGCCTTTCAACGTCTTTACCTAACACGATGTGGACCGCATTGCTGATCTGGCAGAGCGGTTCACGCCTTATGTGGGCTTGCCCGCGATGCAGGCGGTGATGGGCCGGACGCTATCGCGGGCAAGCCCCACAGGTTACGTGCGCAGCCATGCCTACATGGCAGATTGCAGCGATCTGGGTGGGAGCTGGCTTGCCAGCGACAGGGTCCTGTCAGGCGCCGCCTGCATCGCGGGCAAGCCCCCACAGGGGGGGCTTTTCTGTAATGCCCGGGCGGCGATAGGGATCACGCCCCTGGCTTGCCTTCGGCCACCGCCGTTGCGTCACGCTGCTCGGTCGGCGGGGTCAGGTGCAGGATACGGTCACGCCCGCCTTCGGCCAGCAGGTAACCGCCCTCGCCGTCCGGCACGATCGCCTGGGGCGCCTTGAGGAACGTCAGCACCGTGTGCTGGTGCCCCTGCGGGTCGATGCGCAGCAAGCGGGCGCGGTGGGTGGAGTCTTCGCTGATCCACAGTCCACGCCGATCGCACATCAGGAACGTCGGGTTGCGCAACCCGGCGACCACCACCGGGTCGCGCTCGTCCGGGGTCAAGGCACGGACCTGGCCAGCGGCCTTTTCGGTGTAGAGCAAACGGCCATCGCCACACTGCGTCAGGCCTTCGCCTTCGGTCAGTCCCGAGCGCAATACGTCGAGGGCACCCGTGCGCCAGTCGTAGCGCATCAGGCGGCCTTCGGCCTTGCGGTCCTCGATTGCATACAGGTGCTGGGCATCGCTCCATAAACCCTGCACGTTCTCGCCGTCGAACAGGTGGGTGATCTGCCCATCACGCGACAGACTGACCGGTGCCTTGCCACCTTCCTGGCTGAACACCCAGCCGCCTTGTGCAGCGATCATGCCGTCGGGCTTGGACAGGCCCTTGACCATCACTTCCCGCTCACCGTCGGGCGTGATGCGCAGGATGCTGCCCTGCCCATCCTTGAGCTCACGGCTGACCAGCAGGCTGCCGTCGGCCAGCGGTACCAGCGACGCGGCCTTGTCGACCGACTGGTGCACCACTTCCACGCTCCAGCCCTTGGCGGCCTGGACCGGGTAGAAACTTTGCCAGGCGAAGAAACCCAGCGCACTGACCACCACGCCGGCGGACACCAGCATGACGCCTTTGACACATCGCGTACGAACGCCCACTCACCCTTCCTCATGTGTCGATGGTGGGGGCATGCTAGCAAGGGGATGTGAAAATTGTGTTGGGGTGGGGGAAGTGGCAAGTGGCAAGTGGCAAGCGGCAAGCGGCAAGCGGCAAGCGGCAAGCGGCAAGCTGGGACGGTGTTGCGTTGGGCATGGTGCATGGGGCGAGGCAGGATTGACTGATCTTGCGGGCCTTTCAGGCCCGATCGCGGCGCAGGGGCCGCTCAGTCGCGCTGGTCTGACAGCTTAGCGATGCGATCCAACGTGTGGGGCCCCTGTGCCGCGATCGGGCCTACAGGACTCGTAAGATCAGCCACGCCACTCCTGCACCTGATACCTGACGCACCGCTATGACCACTTGCAGCTTGCAGCTAGCCACTTAAACCTTTTCCTACAACCTCTTGGGAATCCACAACGTTGCCATGCCCCCCCTGCCTGCCCATGATCAGGCCCTGGCCCGGCTCGGGCGTACCGTCTGTGAGAACCTGCCCTCATGCCTACCCACGACCCCGCCCTTCAAGCCCTGCGCACTGCCCTGCGCGCCTTGGCCGATCATGACCTGCACAACCCGGACGACGATCCTCATCTGAGTGGCGTGCTGTTCTTCTGCGCGACGGACGAGCACAGTCGACAACTGATCGAACAGGTCGAGCTGCTGGCCTACGACGCCCTGATCGACCCCACGGGGCAGCCGCTTCATGCACGTGTGCAGGCAGTATCGGAAGAGGAAGGCTTGCACGCCTCGGTCGGTCCGTGCAGCGTCGAGAACGAAACGGTGATCAGGATCGCCCTGGCCGGCAAGGGCGTGGTGACGATCAAGGCGGCGCGGTCATGACGCCCGGCCGCCTGGTCGAATACCGGTCGGTGGTGCGGGCCGCTTCGAGCGAAGCGGCCCGCTGGCCCCATCAGGCGATGGCGGCGTCGACCAGCACCTGGGCTTCTGCCACCAGGCGCTGCAGGTGCGCCTCGTCGATGAAGCTTTCGGCGTAGATCTTGTAGATGTCTTCGGTGCCCGACGGCCGCGCGGCGAACCAGCCGTTGGTGGTCATCACCTTGAGACCGCCGATGGCCTGGCCGTTGCCCGGCGCGTGGCTGAGGATCTGCTCGATGGCTTCGCCAGCCAGCTCGGTCGAGGTGACCTGCTCGGGGGCCAGCTTGCTCAGCAGGGCCTTCTGCCGGGCATCGGCCTTGGCTTCGACACGGGTGGCGTACGGGCGGCCCAGCGCCTCGGTCAGGTCGGCGTAGGCTTGGCTCGGCGTACGGCCGGTGCGGGCGGTCATTTCGGCTGCCAGCAGGGCCGGAATCAGGCCGTCCTTGTCCGTGGCCCACACGCCACCGTCCATCCGCAAGAACGACGCGCCTGCACTCTCTTCCCCACCGAAGCCCAGCGAGCCGTCGAACAAGCCTTGAGCGAAGTACTTGAAGCCGACCGGCACTTCGTGCAGGCGACGCCCCAGCTGCGCGGTGACGCGGTCGATCAGGCCGCTGCTGACCACGGTCTTGCCCACGGCCGCGTCGGCACGCCACTGCGGGCGGTGACGGAACAGGTAGTCGATGGCCACGGCCAGGTAGTTGTTCGGCGCCAGCAGGCCGTCGGCGGTGACGATGCCGTGGCGGTCGTGGTCCGGGTCGCAGGCGAAGGCCACGTCGAAGCGCTCGCGCAGGCCGATCAGGCCCTGCATGGCGTGCGGCGAGGACGGGTCCATGCGGATCTGGCCATCCCAGTCGACGGTCATGAAGCGGAAGGTCGGGTCGACCTCGGTGTTGACCACCTCGAGGTTCAACTGGTAACGGTCGGCGATGGCCTGCCAGTAATGGACGCCGGCACCGCCCAAGGGGTCCACGCCCAGGCGCAGGTTGGCCTGGCGGATGACGTCGAAGTCGATGACGTGCTGCAGGTCCTCGACGTAATGGGTGATGTAGTCATGGCGCTGGGTGGTCGGTGCGGCCAGGGCCTGGCCGTGGTCCATGCGCTTGACGCCTTCCAGGCCTGCAGCCAGCAGTTCGTTGGCCTTGGCCTCGATCCACTTGGTCACGTCGCTGTCGGCCGGGCCGCCATTGGGCGGGTTGTACTTGAAGCCGCCACTCTGCGGCGGGTTGTGCGACGGGGTGATGACGATGCCGTCGGCCAGGCCCTGCTGGCGGTCGCGGTTGTAGCAGAGGATCGCGTGGGACACCGCCGGGGTCGGGGTGTACTCGTCGTCCTTGGACAGCCTGACCTGCACGCCATTGGCGGCGAGCACTTCCAGCGCGCTGGCGGCAGCCGGTGCGGACAGGGCATGGGTGTCGGCGCCGATGAACACCGGGCCGTCGATGCCCTGGGCTTGGCGGTACAGGCAGATGGCCTGGGTGATCGCCAGCACGTGATGTTCGTTGAAGCTCGATTCCAACGAGGTGCCACGATGGCCCGAGGTGCCGAACGCCACCCGCTGAGCGGCCACGCTGGCGTCAGGGCGGTGGGTGTAATAGGCGGTCAACAGGCGGGGAATGTCTACCAGCACACTGGAAGGTGCTGGCTTGCCTGCCAAGGGACTGAGCGTCATGAAAACCTCGTGTTCTGGAGTGTGGGGGTTGGAACACGCAGTGTACTGAGAGTTCTCGGGCGCGGCGAGGTGATGTGGGGTATGGGCTTGGCGTGTGCAGCGCGGGCCATGGCTTGGACCCGCCTTGCAGGTCAGGCCTTTCAAGGTTTTCACCTGACACGATGTAGACCACCTTGCTGATCTGGCAGAGCGGTTCGCCTCTGTGTGGGAGCGGGCTTGCCCGCGATGCAGGCGGTGATTGGTCGGACGCCATCGCGGGCAAGCCCGCTCCCACAAGCTGCTTGCGCGGCCATGGCTACACCGACGGCTGCAGAGGTCTGGGTGGGAGCTGGCTTGCCAGCGATAGCGTCCGGTCAGGCGCCGCCTGCATCGCAGGTAAGCCCACACATCAGCCCATAGGGTCGGGCATGTACCGAGTAGAAAAAAGACAGTTGCTCCCACAGGAGGATGAGCGTGCCTGTACCATGTCGGTGAACCGATGGGTGCAATAAATGGCCCTATCCCGCTGACACCCCAGCAGACGCGCCTACCCCTCAGGACACTGCCACCACGACGGAAACATCTGCCGCACCCGCGCCTCGGCGAAGCGCTCATCGATCAGCACCAGCGTGCCCTGATCCTGATCCCCCCGGATCACTCGGCCCGCGGCCTGGATCACCTTGCGCACCCCCGGATACAGGTAGGCGTAGTCGAACCCGGCACCGAACTGGCGTTCCAGGCGCTGCTTGAACTGCTCGTTGACCGGGTTGACCTGGGGCAGCCCGAGGGTGGCGACGAACGCCCCGATCAGCCGCGTACCGGGCAAGTCGACCCCCTCTCCGAACGCCCCGCCCAGTACCGCGAAACCGACCCCCTGCCCGTCCGGCACGAAGCGCGCCAGGAACGCCTCGCGCCGCGCCTCGTCCATGCCTGGCGCCTGCTCCCAGCGCGGGATCGACGGATGACGCTCGGCCAGCAACCGCGAGACCTGCTCCAGGTACTCGAAGCTGCTGAAGAACGCCAGGTAGTTGCCCGGCTGCCGCGTGTACTGCTCGGCGATCAGCTCGACGATGGGTGCCAGCGACGCCTGCCGCTCGCGGTAGCGCGTCGACACGTGGCTGGCGATGCGCACCTGCAACTGCTCGGCACGAAACGGCGCGGCCACTTCCAGCCAGGCGGTGTCGGCCGGCATGCCCAGCAGGTCGGTGTAGAACTGGCGCGGCCCGAGCGTTGCGGAGAACAGCGTGACGCTGCGCGCGGCGCTCATGCGCGGCGCCAGCAGCCGGGCCGGGACCACGTTACGCAGGCACAGGGTGGCCAGGCGCCGCTTGCCCTGCCCCTCGCGCACGCTGACGTCGAACAGGAAATGCTCGTCGAACAGCTCGGCCACGCGAGTGAACTGCAAGGCATGGAAGTAGAACGCCAGCAGGTCCGGCTCGATGCCGAGCGGGGCCTGGTTCATCTGCTCCTGCACCACGCCGACGAAGCGCTGCAAGGCGCGCAGGAGCGGCTCGGGCAACACTGCACTGGCCTGGTACGGGGCGCGCTGTTCCTTGTACAAGGCATTCCAGGCGCGGTTGAGCCCGCCCAGTACGCTGGTCAATCCGGCCGGCTTGCGCTTGCGCAGGGTGGCCAGCTGGCCCTGGTCGAGGCTGGCGCTGTACATCTGTCGCCCACGCTCGACCAGGTTGTGCGCCTCGTCCACCAGCACCGCCGTGCGCCACTGGTTGGCCTGGGCCAGGCCGAAGAGCAAGGCGTGGGCATCGAAGTAGTAGTTGTAGTCGGCCACCACCACGTCAGCCCAGCGCGCCATTTCCTGGGCCAGGTAGTACGGGCAGACCTGGTGCGCCAGCGCCACCTCGCGCACGCCGGCCTGGTCCAGCAGCGGCCGCTGGTTGGCCGCCGCGCGTGCCGCCGGCAGGCGATCGTAGAAGCCTTGCGCCAGCGGGCAGGACTCACCATGGCAGGCCTTGTCCGGGTGCTCGCAGGCCTTGTCGCGGGCGATCAGTTCCAGGGTGCGCAAGGCCGGTTGCGGCGAGGCCTCCGTCAATTGGCGCAACGCGTGCAGGGCCAGAGCACGGCCAGGGGTCTTGGCGGTCAGAAAGAAGATCTTGTCGAGCCGCTGTGGGGAGGTGGCCTTGAGCAGCGGGAACAACGTGCCCAGGGTCTTGCCGATGCCGGTGCTGGCCTGGGCCATCAGGCAGCGCCCGGTGCTGACCGCCTTGTACAGGGTCTCGGCCAACTGTCGCTGGCCCTGGCGGAAGGCGGCGTAGGGGAACTGCAAGGCCTGCAGGCCGTCGTTGCGCGCCAGCAGCCGTTGCTCCTGGGCCTGGGCCCAGCCGAGAAAGTAGGCACAAACCTTGTCGAAGAACCGTTCCAGGTCGGTCGCCTGCCAGGACTCGCTGATCACCGTCTGCCGGTCGCTGTCGACGTCCAGGTAGACCAGGGCCACCTCGAGGCGCTCGAGCTGCCGTGCCTGGCACAGCAACCAGCCATAGACCTTGGCCTGTGCCCAGTGCAGTTGCCGGTGGTTGTCGGGCTGGCGCGAGAGGTCACCGCGGTGGGTCTTGATCTCCTCCAGGCGGTTGAGCGCCGGATCGTAGCCATCGGCCCGTCCGCGTACCCGCAGGCTCTGGTACTGCCCCTCCAGTGCCACTTCGGCCTCGTACCCCGCCCCACGGCGCGCCACCACGCGGCGATGGCCGTCGATGCCCTCCTGGGCGGTGGGCGACGGGGTGAAGCGCAGGTCCAGGTCGCCGACCTTGGCACTGAACTCGCACAAGGCGCGCACGGCAACGGTGTAGCTCATGACGCCGCGTTGTCCCAGCGCACGTGGCAGACGTCCACCGGCAAGCCATGCTCGCGGCAGAACTCCAGCCAACGCAGCTGGTTGTCCTGCAGGCGATCACCGGGGCCCTTGACCTCGATCATCCGGTAACGCCCCTCGTCGGGCCAGAACTGGATCAGGTCCGGCATGCCGGTGCGGTTGTTGCGGATGTCCTGCAGCAGACGGATGAAGCACGCCTTCAGGTGTGCCGGCGGCAGGCAGCCCAGCGCCTGCTCGAGCAGCTCGGGCGACAGCGCCGGCCAGCAGACGAAGGGTGACTGCAAGCCGTGCTTGGCCTGATGGACCTGGCGGATGGCCTCGGCATGGGTGCCGGCGTCGAGCCGGGCGAAGCAGGCCTCGAAGGCCTCGGCACGGCGTAGCTGGAAGTCGGCCTCGTGCAGGTCTTGCGGCGCGCTCTGGAACGGGTGGAAGAACGCACCCGGCACGGGCGAGAAGATCACCTCCCAGCACAGCAGCCCGAACAGCCCGTTGAACAGGGTGTTCTCCACGTAGTGCACCTGGCCGCCGTGCTCCTCATGCAGGTACTGGCCGACGGCCCGTTCGACCCCGAGGCTGGCGTGCTCGGCCGGCAGCACCAGGTGAATGAGGTTGGCGGTCGACGCCTTGCGACGCGCACGCGGCGCGCCGCCCAGCTTGCGCGCCAGGCGCGGCAGCATGCGCTCGAGGGCCTGCACTTCCAGGGCGTTGGCCGGGGCCTCGGCCACCTGGGTGGCGAGGGCATGGGCGGCGGTCCACTGTTCGCTGCGCTCGAGCACGCGGACCTGGCGGATGCGCGCCTGCGGGTGCTGGCACTCGGCGTAGATGGCCGTGGCCTGGTCCCAGTCGCCCAAGCGTTCGCACTGCTGGCCCAGACCGAACAGCAAACGCGCCCTGCGGCGGGCCAGCCACGGGTTGTCGGCCGCGAGCGTCGGCAACGCGGCGAACACCTGCTGCGGCGTGGCACCCTGCTCCAGCTGTTCGGTGCAGGCATGCAGCGCCATGGCCGCCGTGACGTCCTCACGGCTGCGCAGGGCCCGGGAATCGGCGCTGAAGGCCACCTGCTCGTAGCGCGCGAAGCCCAGGTCGGCCAGCACGAACTCCGACCAGTCCTGGTACAGGTTGCCGAAGAACAACAGCCGCAGCCGGTCGCACAGCGCTTGCAGGCGCCACTGCACCACACGTTCAGGGAATGTCGGGAACCACGACGCTAAGGTGCGCGGCGCCAGCTCCAGAGCCAGCAGCTCGGCCAGCAGCTCGTGTTTGAGCGCCTTGGGCCGGCTCAGTTGCCCGGCGAAACAGCGCGTCAGTTCGTCCTTGCGCAGCAGTCCGAACAGCTGCTCGACGCCCAGTTCGACCTGCTCGGCCACCCAGCCGGTGTCGAGCAGCGGGGCCAGGGCCGCGTGGGTGCAGCCGATTTCGGCGTACTGGAGCTTGTCGGTGCGAAACAGCTCGCCCTTGCGCATGACCATGCGCACCAGCAAGGCCCGTGCAGGGCGTGGCAACTCGGCGAACGTACGGATGAACGCGCGCTCCTGCTCGTCGAGCAGGTCGGCGTAGCGCAGCTCGACCCAGTCGAGTACCTGCTGGAAATTGTGCAGGTAGTAGAAGGGTTCTTCGACGGAATGGGCAATCACGGTAGACAGGCGGCAAGGGGATGGGCCCACTGGTTATACATACAGAGAGCGCCCCCAGGCAAATCGACTGGATCAGCGGTCAGGCTGTCGATACCGTGCCAGCCGTTGTCGCAGCAGGCCCACGGCCTGGCGCAGATCGTTGAGGCGGCCGCCTTCCCAGGCCAGCAACACATGCTGCCGATGCCAGCCACGTGCGCTGAACATCGGCCCTGGCGCGGCGTGCAGGCCCTTGGCCGAAAATTCGCGCAGCATGCGCTGCATGTCGATGTCCTGGTACGTCCTAATCCACAGCCCGCGTCCACCTGCGGGCCGTTCGAACGCCAGTTGACCGGGGACCTGCCGGGCGATTTCCGCGCACAGTGCGTCCACCCGCAGCGCCAGCTCACTGCGCACCACCTGCAGGTGGGCATCGACCTGGCCCTTGACCAGCAACCGCGCCAGCGCATGCTGACGCAGGGGCGGCAGGCGGAAGTCGCGCCACATGAAGGCCTGGCGTACCGGCTCGTGATCGCTCAGCACATAGGCATAGGGCGCCTCCGCGCCGACGCAGGCGTGCACCGAGCCGAGCACCAGCAACCGTTCCGGGTCGAGGGTATCGCGCAACCGCGCCGCCGGCGGGCCGTCGAAACAATGCTCGCTGTCCATGTCGTTTTCCAGCACCCACACCCGGTGCTGTTCGAGCAGCGCGGCCATGGCCCGTTGCGCCGCCACTGGAATCACCCGCCCCAGTGGGCTGGCCAGGCAGGACGGCAACAACGCCAGCCCGACCCGTTCATGCCGCAGCAGGTGCGCCAGCGCGCACAAGTCGGGGCAGCCATGGGCATCGAGGGGCAGCTCGACGATCCGGCGACCGGTCTGCTTCAGCAGCCACAACAGACGCGCGCAGACGGGTGACGGCACCAGGAGGGCTTCGTTCTGCAGCGACAAGCTGGCGAACACGGTTTCCAGCAGCGCCTGCAGGTCGGTCGCCAGGTAGACGTCCTCAGCGCTCCAGCAGTGCATGGAGGACTGCGTATAGCGCGTGGCCAGGGCGCTGCGCAGCATCAGCTCCCCGGCCAGGCGCCGCTCGTGCACGCTGCGGCTGCCCTGTCGCGCCAAACGACGCTCCTCGGTGAGCAGCGCATGGTCCAGCGCCGGCATGGCAGGCAGCGGCGGCTCGAGCAGGCGCAGGACATCGTGATCGCCCGAGACCACGGGGGCAGCGAGGCGGGCATGCTGGCTGCAGGCCGAGGGGCGATTGATGTAGTAACCGGACTTGGGCACCGAGCGCACTCGGCCTTCGTGCTCCAGCTGGTTGTAGGCGTGCTGCACCGTCGACAGCGAGACCTTGAGACGCTTGGCCAGGTCCCGCAGCGAAGGCAGCTTGTGTTCGTTGCACACCGTGTTGTGACGGGTCAGCGTCAACAGGTAGCGGTACACCGCCTGATAGGCGAACTCGCCTCGGCTCGACTTGCTCATCGGGCTGTCGACCGCGAGGCCTGGCCCGCGCTGACCGCGCAGCCACCGCTGGTCCAGCCGGGCAGATCGTCTTCACACCGCGTCAGGTGCGCGAACAGCCGCCGCAGGCCATGCGACTGCCCTTCATCAGCGTACAACGCCTGTAGGGTGCTGACCGGCAACCCGGTGGCGGTGACCAGCCAGCGGCCTACCGCTTCCGGACACGGTCGCCCTTGCAAGGCCTGGTGCAACAACGGCAGCGCCACACGCATCTCGGGGTAGCAGCGCCTGATGAAGGCCTCGAGCCCTGCGCCTCGGTCCACGAACGGTGCGCTGAGCAGGCAATCGAACTGCTGGGCGGAAAGCGCGTGGGTGCGCAGGAAGGCCCGGTAGGACGCCTCGCGCCAGTGCTCTACCGCCCGGGTGCCCTCGCCCACGCAGGAAGGCGCCAGGAGTCGAGGGCTCAGCCAAGGCTCGAGCGACTCGGGGTCGGTAGCGTCGTCGGGCAACAGGTCGGCCAGATCGATCACCTGCAAGCGTGGCCCGCTCGGCACCGGCTCGGCCACCTCCGTTCCTGTACGCGCCGAGCCTGGGCTGTACGGTGTCACGTGCTCGTAGAGCTGGCCCAGGTTGTTCAGCAGACCGCGCGCGCAATAGCGCACCCAGCGGTCTTCCGGCAGGCCCATCGCCCGTCGACAGCGTTGGCTCCAGGCCAGCAGCCGTCGCTGCTGGGCCAGGGGCAGTTCGGTGGCCAGGACGTCCGCAGCGCCCTCTTGGCCCAGCGCCACGCGGCAGGCTTCGGCCTGGGCCAGGACGTGCCAACCCTCGAGTACACGTTCCGGCTGGCCCTGGCAGAGATGCCCGAGGGTGAGCAACCGCTCCCGCCCCAGGGCATCGAGTTGCGGGTCGAGCAGGCGCCGCGTACAGAACGGCACCACCTGGCCGCCATCGACCATCAGCAGCTCGACACGCGGGTCGTCCTCCAGGAACAGGCGGCTGAAACAGCGCTCCAAGGCGTGGCGCAGCGGCATCCGGCGCCCACCCCCGGGCAACAGCAATACACGCAAGGCGAAGGTCGCCGGCCCGCGGCTGGCGAGGTTCAACTGCGCCGCACGCAGGCAGGCCAGGGCATGGCTGCTGCGGTCGTCGCCGCTGTAGGGGAAGAACACGCGAAAGCGCGCGATCCCATCAGGCCCACCCGCCGCGATCACCACCCGCTGGACCAACAAGCGCAACGCGGCGCGCTGGGGCCGGCTCATGTCGTCCAACAAGCGCTCGAGTACTTGCTTGTATATGTATTGCATGGCCTGGTCATGAATCGTACTTGCCATGTCATGCACCTCCTTGGCATATGGGCTTGTGCTTCACGCGACACGTCCGTGAATGAAAGCGCTCTTCGAAAACGGCCCATGACAGGCGCGCCTTGCCCGAGTTGGCGACAACTTTCCCGCAGCCTTCATTCGCGCCAGCCCACACCTTGCGTGGCCTGGCCGACGGCTATCACGGGGCCATTATCGATTCTCGAGACAGGAATAACAGATACAGATCAGGGTAAAAAAACCATTCAGACGCGTATTATCGCCCAACTTTCATTCAGACTTTTTCAACGTGTCGACGATAACAAAAAGCGCACTTAAAGTTTGCCGCCCAGCCTATCGGCAATTACTTAATGTGCTGTAGGAAATTTCTCAAGGAAGAGATAAAGGACGCGTTTCGCGCTTTATGACAGGGACGCGATCACGGTGGCCGGCCAGGGCCGCCAAGGCCTCCGACCGGCGTGTCGAAGAGGGTTTCAGCCGAGCGCCATGTCCAGCACCACACGCCCGCCACAGGGGCAGCCGTCCATGTAGCGGTGCGCCTCGACCACCTGGCTGAACGGGTAGACCTTGACGATCTGCGGCGTCAGCAGGCGGTCGGCCGTGAAGCGGTTGATCGCGTCCAGGGCCCGCGCCATGGCGGCCTGTTCCTGGGCGATGCCCAGCTCCGGCTTGCCAGTGAAGTTGCCGATGCAGTGCACGTGGAACTGGATGTTCTTCTGGAACGCCGCGCAGGCCGGGAACGGTGTCTGGTTGCCGCCCTGCAGGCCGTACAGCACCAGGCTGCCACGCGGCGCCAGGACATCGCCCAGCAACGACATCTGCGGCCCGCCCAGCCCATCGAGGACCATGTCCACGCCGCGGCTGTCGGTGTACTTGGCCACCTGCAGCAGCAGGTCCTGCTCCTCGGTGACGATCACCTTGTCGGCGCCCAGCGCCAGCAGCGGCGCACGCTGCTCGGCCTGCTTGGTCACCGCGAACACCTTCAGGCCCAGGGCCTTGCCCAGTTGCACGAAGGCCGGCCCGGCGCAGTGGCTGGCATCGGTCACCAAGGCGGTCTGCCCCGGTTTGGCCTTGGCCAGCTCGACATAGGCGAAATAGGCGATCAGCAAGGGCGTGTAATGCACGCTCGCCTCGATCGGCGAGAGCAGGTCCGGGTAGCGGGTGATGGCGGTACGTGGCAGCACCACCACATCGCCATAGACGGGATGGTCATTGGCGCTGGCCGCCGGGAAGCTGGCCACGCGATCGCCCACGGCGATGTCCTCGACGCCTTCGCCCACGGCGGTGACCACGCCGGCCATCTCCTGGCCGATGCCGGCCGGCAGGCGCGCCTTGGACGGCGCCAGGTTCTGCCGCCAGAGCACGTCGTACCAGCTGATGCCGATCGCCTCGACACGCACCTGCACCTCGCCCGCGGTCGGCGTCGGCTCGGTCTGCTGCTCGCAGCGCAGCACCTCGGCAGCGCCGAACTTGTGGAAACGGATGATGCGCGACATGGCCTACCTCGCCTGTGTGAACCTCGTATTACCCTGCACTGTATCGGGACATCGCCCGCCAAGCCATGGGCGGTCATCGATAGTCGACATGCCTGACATCGATCGGCCGGGCACCTCGACACCCGACGTGCGGGAAAGCGGTGCAGGGTAACAGCCTTTGGCTTTAGTATTCACCCCTGCCCCACCCCCGGCATACAGGCCCAACGATCGATGAACCGTAACGACCTGCGTCGTGTAGACCTCAACCTGCTGATTGTGTTCGAGACCCTGATGCACGAGCGCAGCGTGACCCGCGCCGCAGAAAAGCTGTTCCTCGGCCAGCCGGCGATCAGTGCAGCCCTGTCGCGCCTGCGCAACCTGTTCGACGATCCGCTGTTCGTGCGCACCGGCCGCACCATGGAACCTTCGGCCCGCGCTCAAGAGATCTTCGCCCTGCTCTCTCCGGCCCTGGACTCGATCTCCACCGCCGTCAGCCGCGCCGCCGAGTTCGACCCGGCCACCAGCACCGCGGTGTTTCGCATCGGCCTGTCGGACGACGTCGAGTTCGCCCTGCTGCCGCTGCTGCTCAAGCGCATACGCGCCGAAGCCCCCGGTATCGTGCTGGTGGTGCGCCGGGTCAACTATCTGTTGATGCCCGCCCTGCTCGCCTCAGGCGAGATCTCGGTGGGTGTGAGCTACACCGCCGACCTGCCGGCCAACGCCAAGCGCAAGGTGCTGCGGCGCAGCCGGGCGACGCTGCTGCGCGCCGACAGCGTGCCCGGTGCGATCACCCTGGACGACTTCTGCGCCCGGCCCCACGCGCTGGTGTCGTTCGCCGGGGACCTGTCGGGGTTCATCGACGAAGCGCTGGAGACGATCGGGCGCAAGCGCCACGTGGTGCTGGCGGTGCCGCAGTTCAATGGGCTGGGGAGCCTGCTCGCGGGGACGGACATCCTGGCGACGGTGCCGGACTATACGGCCGAGGTACTGACCGCGGCGGGCGGGTTGCGGGCGGAAGAGCCGCCGATCGAGGTAGGGACGTTCGAGTTGCACATGGCCTGGCGAGGGGCGCAGGACAATGACCCGGCGGAGCGGTGGTTGCGGTCGCGGATCCAGGTGTTCTTCGGGGATCCCGACAGTGTGTGACGGCGATCGCTACAGGGCTCTGTCGCAGGTCGTCAACGAGGCATCGGCAGCCTGATTGAGTCGGTCAGGTGGTTGCAGCAGGTCGTGGACGGTGAAAAGGACAAGTGGATGATGCCCGCCTCCCCTTTGTAGCGCATGCAGTAGGTGCCCTTGTCGAGGGTGATGAACTGCCCCTGGATCACGTCGGACCCGTCAGGCTCCAGGCCGCCTCCGGTGGTGTCCTCGCCTGCCCCGATGAACACCTGGCCCGAGGGCACGCGCAGGTAGACGCTGCCGTCTGCGTTCGTCAGCGACGCCTGGACCCTGACCTGGTAGGTGCCATCGCTCGGCAGGTTCAGGAAGGCGATGGCGCCCGCGTTGGTTTCCAGCAGTTCGTCGTGCGGAAGGCTCCACCAATCGCAGGTGTCGTCCAGGCGGTGGCGTATCGCGTGCGTGTCGAAGACGGCCAGGGTGGCTGTGTCGGTGTGCAGGTGGAATTCGAGGGTCATGGGGGATTTGGGGTGAGGTCTTGTTGGGTTGGACTGGGTTCGGCAGTGGGTGGGATGCGCCTGTGCCCTGGAGTACGCGGCCTGCGAAATGATCGTGTCGAGGGATCGAGGGCAGGCTTATGGGGGACCTACCAATCGCCGCGCCAGGCTTCCACCAAGGCATACAGGAATTCAAGGATCGATCCCTTTTCGACCGTTTTGATCGAGTCTTCGAAGGCGTTGACTCCATGAATGCAGTGCTCGAAGCGTGAGAGCAGGGAAGCTGGAGCCTCGATACTACTCCCATGCATCGATCTCAGACTCATCCTTCAATCCAGACAAGAAACTGTCGAAGGTTTCAGCCAACCGACGATAGGCATGCCGTTGATTCTCGACAACCGTCGAATCAGGATCGAACGAGTCAGTCGCATAGAAGCACACGCTTCCATCGGCCAGGTCGAGGCAGAAAAAATTGCCCCCTCCATCGATCGCAAAAGGCAGCAGTGTCAGCGGCACGACTTGCCGTTCCGTCATGAGGGCATAGCATCCGCCAAGGTACCTGGTTTCCGACGCGTCCTGTGTGTCAGATCGCGATAAGGCCTTGAACTTTTTAATCTGAATCGCTTCATAGCCGTCATTACCTTCCCAGCAATCTCTGTCGGGAATACCGCCGTTGTATGACAGGAACAGGTGTTTGAATGAAGCAGGCAAGCGGGCTGCGATCTGTGTTTCGAGCGCTGCGATGTCGGAAGCGCTAATTGGCGGATCGGAGCGTGACAGCGTGATCATGGGCATACCGGAACTGTCGAAATGAACACGTTGCCACAGTGGTCTGCAGGGCGCAACTCATGACCTGGGCTTGCACAGCATTCCGTTGACAAGGCACAGAATCAACAAGGGAACACACCTGCGGTATAACTGTTGAGCATTACGTTCGCCCATGCACTGCCAGACGTCTTTAAAACGGCGTCTATGATCAAGCCGAAATCGTCTGAGGCATACCCCGCCACCTCTGAGCTTCCTGTGAGAGCAAAGACCTTTTTGAACACATGCTCCCGAATCCTTGCAGACGTTTTCTCATCTTCGCGGGAGCGGTATGGCACCTTTAGCAGTGCCTCGTACGAAGCAGACCATTGGGCATCGAAACGTTCGTCATCGCGCTGAGCGAGCAGCGTGTCCCAGTCATCGACGCCCGCCACGAGGGTCTCAAAAAAATCCTTGCTGTGTAGCCATTGTTCTACGTCTGTCAACGTATATCGCTTCATCCGGGTACCTGCTTTTAATGTGAGTACAATCCAACAGCGGCCTCGACCCGTCTCGCATTATTCGTAACTGCTTATCTTATAACCCTTGGAAGAAGCATAGTCAAAAGCACAACTGTGGCTTTACATAGGCCATATCGACCATGAGCAACGGCTGCGCAGCATCACTATCTTCATCTCGATAAGCCGTTATGACAGGGAAATTCGGACCCGTACCAATACCCATGTAGTAGTAACCCATGACGTGCACGTCGACGCTGACCCATTCGCACTTGCCCGCGAGGGTAATCGTTGGAAAGTTGGCATTCAGGCATGCGGGCCAGTCGAGCAAATACTCCCCAGGTACGACGCTCGGCTGCTGTACGTCAGACCTGAACTTGTACGTGCCGGTGAATTGAGGCTGCGCCACGCTTGGCACCAGACGCCTGTCGTCCGCACAATCCAGCCCGTACACGTAATATGCCGTAGGAGTCATGCCCCACACCAGTATCAAAAGCCCCTCTTCGAACAGCTCGTTAGCGAGTTCAGTTTCACAAAAGGCGTCTTTCAAGTTGACTTCGCCTTCGCCCAATCGGGAAATGATGTAGGCGTTCATCTTTTCAAGGTCAGCTATGAAAAATCCGAGCTGGCCATAACTGTTATACACCGGGTTTCTTTCCATCCCTATGCACAACGGCAGTTTACTCGACCGCCTGAGCCTGATGATGACGTGGAAGATCTCGGAGTACTCTAGTAGAGGTTTTATATGGTCCGGAACCTCGCCGAAATGCTTCAGAGGGAGGTCCAAGTAGATGTCGACTGATAGCACATAGCGACCGCGAGCAATCAGGCTACTGTCCAAGACCAGTTCTTCTGGACCAAGGTCTATACTGACGTCTCCTGGCACCCGCACTTCAATGTCCAGTGCCTGCTCTGAAATCTTCAAGCCACGCACAGCGGCCCCATAGTAGATACCTTCTTCTTCCCTGCTCCAACTGAGCAGAGCTTTTCTCTGCACACTGCCAAACTCCGAAGCATCGAAATCTGTCATGACGATATCGACGTCCGCCACCTTGAGGACCGCATTCGCGATCACCCTGGAATCGTTGGTGGTGATGTACTGGACTTTGCTGTCGTGCATGAATACTCCTGCGAAGGTTTTTCTCCAGCTTATCCCTTCTGCCTCAAGCACTCTCCGAGGATAAGCGACATTGTAGATGCACACGTACGACCTGACAGGTGATAGGCGACTGTGATCAGTTTATTTCATCGCCTGGAATGCAGACATGAATTGACACGTCGACGTGTGGCCTTTCAACCTGCGTCACTACTCTCCATCATACAAGCCTATGTACTGCAAGCCATTATAGAGCTTGCCCGGTATATCAGAAACCTCCACGCTCCCATCGGAGTACCACAGGATGGCATTGGCCCTCACAATACCCAGCTCCATGCATTGGGCTTTGAGATCGGGCAACCGGTCGCGGTCGACTGCTGAATCGACCAGCAGTTCATCAAGGCTGACCTCATCCGGCTTGCGTGGCATGATCCCCATGAAATCTTCGTCATACCAGGAAATGCCAATATCCTTGCAAAATCCGCAAACCTGATATTTAGGGTCATCAATGTCGACTGAATAATCCAGCTCGAAATAGCTCAGGTATTCTTCTTCAGACGAAAAATTCGTACCCACCCATACATGCACCTTGTCGTACTGCTCCAGCGTTTCCGGCTCCATTTTTATCTCCAAACGTAAACGCTCATCATGATCGAGCAAGCCTGTTCAAGCGTCTGGCACATGAGCGTTGACTCTGTACCCTCGATAACCCGGCTGACCTGCAAGACTAGCCGTCGCGCTGAGAAGCGGGTTCACAGACCATCAGCTCTTGTTGATCATTGGGCCGTCGCTATCAGCATATGGCGGCTTTTCGCCATATGCAGCGCACCTAAGACCTGCGCTTTGACGTATTCAATTTCCCTCAAATAGCCCAATATAGTGCAACCCGTTGTACTCAGTCCGGATCGGTTCGGCAACCAATGTGCCCCCATCCGAATACCAAAATATGGCATTGGCCTTGTCTATGCCCAACGCCAGGCAGGCGGCTTTCAAAGCAGCTATTTGACCTGGATCGACAGATGACTCTGAAAGAATTTCATCCAGACTTACCTCTTGCTCTCTCCGAGGGATAATACCGATAAAGTCCTCATCGTACCAATCGGTGCCGATATCCCTGCAAAAGCCACAGATCTTGTAATCCGGGTCACCCAGATCAGCTGTCTAGTCCAGCTCGAAATACTTCAGATACTCCTCTTCTGGAGAGAAATTGCTTCCTACCCAGACATGAATTTTCTGGGACCGCTCGATGTCATAAGCATCCATCTTGTCTACCCTTGTTTAGACAACGTCCCTCAAACCTCCACATCCATGAAGGTGTCGTGATCTGCGTAATAATTCAATGCCGCACTGTATTCCTCGTGGGTAGCCTTGGGCTTTTGCTCCAGCACTGACCTCACCACATCGACACAGTGCTGACCCGAAAACATATAGTCCAAACTTTCTGCTTTCACAGACTCGGGATACACCTCCTGATCGTCTTCCACCTTGGGATAGTCTGCCAAAAAGTAATCGTCTTCCAGGTTAAGGCCTTGGTCGTCTTCACCATACAAGCAAAAATCGTCGCCTTCATCCCCACTCCACTTCACATACTCTATGATCTCTGACAACTTGTAGTATCTGTTTAGAGCCAGCACGGAACCTCTCCTCACTACACTTTATCCAACCCTATCCTTGAAGCAGTAAAACCCAAGCGGTCTAGAAATTCAACGCTGGAGTGGCACTCTACGGATATTTGCGTTGTGAACCTGCGAACGTTTGTCGGCTGGCGACGGCGGAGCGAACGGCCGGGCCTCCCGGGCCCTTGCGTCGTAGCAGAACACACGCTGCTCTGTCGAAGGCAGATCAATAAGGCTCAAAGGCATACCTTGGCTATCGGATCAAAGCTGGCCATGCCATGCGCCAACGTACTAGGAAAGCTTCGTGGCTTGAGTGCACCAGATAAAACGTCAGCGAGCATGGTGGTCAGGTTGAGTTGAAAATGCTCGATTTCGGGCGATCTTGCTGCAACGATAGCAACGCCCCAGTGATCACTATCGCGGTCCGACCGCGCCGCCCAGAATAAGTAATCGCCGTTATCGGTCACACCTACCGGGATCAACCCTTCCGTTGTGACAAATAGTGGATAGTCAAAGTAATCAGGATCGGCCCGATTCAACTCGTCAAGATCGGTTAAAATCAAGCTGGACTGCTCAAATAAATTTACGCTTCTTTCAGGACTGAATGGATTGAATAGAACAACGAAATTGGCTATTTTTCCGGCACCATAACTGTCAACGAATTCCATGTAGTCAGCCGGAAAGGACACACCGGGTTTGATCTCTGGCCATACCTTCCCTGCGCCTGCTGCCACAGGATGTTTAGGAGGTGGGACCAAGGCGCGCAAGGCGTTCGCGGTCATGTTTCCATCCATATAGACGTGCCTGAAGGGCACTAATGAACATCAGAACTGTAGCATTCAAGGGCCAGTCAGTTCAAAATCCAGATCACTCACATCTGAGGCATCAGCAATCACAGGCAGGCTGGAAACAGCGGAAAATTCGAGCCCATACCCTCGTTCAGAACCACAATGTTGGAGACCTACGTAGCCTCTGATGGACAAACTATAATTTCCAGGCTCGACGTCAATATAATCATTGCTGGGAAGCCTAGAATCGTACTCGTTTTTATAATTCAGGAAAAAATCTTCATTCCAGTCAAATAGCGCATTCAGATCTGATACCACCAACATACCAGACATTATTGACAGCGGGAGTCCCTGATGCGTGAATATTGGCTCTGGCAAGCAATCCATATTTCTATCTCGAGGCTCTGCAAACACAAAATACGCTTGCTCCGTAATTTGATATATAGGGAGAACCACTCCCTGCTCGATCGCCTTCTGCCCGAGCGTTTCGTCTATCAAAAAAGCATTAAAAATATTTTTATCAACCAGCCCCTGACTTTTTATAAATTCTGCAAGGTGCGCTGGATCAAACAAGACCATGCCGGGTGCATATAGCTCTATCAAGGCACTTCGCTTCATGACTCATATCCTCCTACGACATTTTCCAGCGACCTCGCCACCTTACTTAGTTAACGCCTCACTGAAGGTCACACCCTGAGAAGCCGCTGTTCGATGCGGGAGTCTTAAGCTTCAAGACTAAAGCCCTTCAAGCACTGACACAAGCTCAACCCCCTTGACAGAAGCGTCTTTGAAAAGCTGGGCAATACTATTAGAAAGAACAATACTCTCTCTGTTTTCCGAAGCCCTGAAAAACTGAGCATCCGATACTTTATCCTGCAAAACTATTTTTCTGAACCTCTTAGGCCCATCTGGTATGGACTTTATCAAGGGGCCATACACACAGCTGCTCAAATCAAAGGCCTCCTCAAACTTCAGCACATTCAACACAGCATAGTCTGTAATAACTTGATCATTGACCTCGATGATAGCAGGTACAAGCTGGACGTCATCAGGGCAGTTGTCTCGAAGAATTCTGGAAACTCTCCCACTTACCAAATCAGGACCGTCACTGTAAAGGAAATCGAATTTCTTGAAAGCTGCCAAACTAATCTTCTTTTGTATACTGAAAGCTACAAAATCAGTGTCAAGCTCTAGCGCTTTTGTCAAAATGAATTCCAAGTGGCTTGGGTTTTTTTCATGATCATACTTGAGCCAATACTTTTCAGGGTATTCGTCACTGGGGACCATCATCTTCATTCAGGGCTCCTCATACTGGACCTGAGACTCCTCAAACACTCACAGCAGCAGGTCGGCATCGTTGCTAGCAGCTGGGCAGCTGCTCATGGAGCGCGCCTACCAGTCTATAACACAAGCTCAAGCATGCGTTCTCAGCGTCCGCAGGTAGGCAGGGCTTGAAGCATCCATCATAATCACATCACCCTTACTGGTTGCAAAGGTTTCGCTGGCTTATAACAGGACGTGAATAGTGAATCCAGCAGTCCTTCGTCGAGTCACTGCTTCAGTGACAGATCGATTCACCACCCCTCCCAAGGATTGAAAGTGAAAGCCTCATCAATCTTCTCAAACGTCAAGCCAATAAGTTTCTTGGCAGAATATGCTTCTTTGAAGGCCCACGAACACACCGCCTGTGTAAGCTCTTCGCAAAAAAACAAGTCTTCATGGACATCATCTTTGATGACGAAGCGATCAATCCGGTCGTAGATTGGCGACGAATTGATCCGCTCGGCCTTCGGCCGTAGCAATGCTTCATCCATTAGGGCGAACTCTGACCTTTCAACATCCAGCAAAGAGCGTCTACTCAGGATGCAAAAGAAGCTGAAATCTCTCAGGCGTGCTCCAGACCCTAACTCGATCGTCAACGGCAACTCAATGTAACGACATCTATGCATAGCGCACAGATTCAAAAATCCTGATGAAACGATATACTGCTCCAGCACCGCATCAACTTCAAACCGTTCCAACTCCAACTTGACAGTGTAACAACGTTCAAATAAACTCCCTTGAGGGCTCTCCCCGGCCTGATTGAATTCAGGAAGCTCTGGAGACCATGTTGCATCGAAAAAAAGGGGCACCCCCTCAACACTGTCAGGGCCGACAACATAGAAATCCTTGCTTCTCATCACAGCAATCCCCCCGTGATTGAATCCATTTCAAACAACCTCTTACCAAGTCCCAATTTTACGCAGCCCGGTATACTTTATTGCCTTGAGCCAGCACGTCATCCAGCGTAGGGACCGTCGGTTAGCTGAAGCATCAAAGCGTGTAACTGAAAAAGCAAGGCTATAAGTCAACCAAGATACTACTGCCTTCCAATAATTTTCTCAGCGAATCCTTTAAAAGACTAATGCTCTTGTCATCTGCAGCCTTCCCTTTTAGCTCAACGACAACGGCTTTACCGTTGAAGTGCTGCCAATGACCCGGCTTTATCTCAACCTCCAACCTGTTTTCTGAAACACTTACACTCTGGATGGCATTCGTCACTTCATAGGCTGTCTCTGCAGTTTGAAGCCCAACACCCTCCTCGACAGTGGCATTATTTTCTTCATCCAAACGCGTGATGATGATAAAGGCTTGCGGATCGACCGCGTCATCACAGAGTGCCACGATCAATACGTCATCTTCTTCGCAAGATTTTATATCTGTAGCGTCGAATATATACATATCTACCCCACGGTCAATCATATCCATCATCAGACACTCAGCTGAAGCTGTTACACAAACCTTACACGTTTCACTGAAACAGCCTCAAGCGCCTGAGCAAGTCGGTCCGACAAAATAATGCTGATTCTTCTTTCCAAAACCCTAAACACAAAAGACCCTGGCGCTTTTTCACTGACCAGGCCAGCACCATCACTGTAGAGAAAATCGTATTTACTGACAGCTGTCATACTTACCCTCCTATTGAGATAAAACAAAAACAGATTCATTTGTCATATTAATCTTTTCGCCTGGCAAAAATCAACATGACGCGGATTGACCGCACGATCGTATTTTACCCAGTATTTCTCGGGATACTGTCCACTTGCAACCATCAGCCTCATCTAAACAACCCATTATAACGTTCATCCTGGGCGTACCCTTCTAACCCCAACCCTCGATTATACTGCAGCTTTATCATCATCCCGTCGTTGTGTGTTGCTGCAAGTAGCTCTCAACTAAAGCATAGCCTGACACCCCCATCAACAGATGATCTTTGTACTCATCTATTTCAAGTGGCCGTAGCGGAAACCCCTTTCGATAGAGCGTCCCAGCCATATTGAACTCTAACGCATGATATGCTTCATCTGAAACAGCACCTTCTTGTAGTCTCGGCCACTCCCCTGACACTAGATTTTCTAAGGAAGTGAATATCACTACGAATTCACCTTTATAGTCTCTGAAGCTCAAATATCGCTTCTCTTCAAAAACCTTCAGATCATTGCCGATCGATCTTACGGCGAAAGCAAAAATCTTTCTAAACTTTCGATCCTTACTATCCGTACCTAGCCATAGCACCTGAGCTATTGCAAATCGCCCATCTTTCATCGGAATGGAAAAATAATCCCCGCTGCAAAACTTCACCTTACCTTTCATCAATCGTTCCTATCATGATAGCCCTTACTATGCTTGGTTGCTTCTCAACCACGGGGGCCTGTCTTAGGCACCACGTAGCGCCTCGCTCTCCCCATACTAGATTGGGCAGGGATAGAATCAGTTCCGCCATGCCCTCTGTAAAAACCCAGAAAGCAGCGGAATGTCATAGGATTTATTTTTTATTATCTTCTTGGAGACGATGGCTTTATTTATTTGCTCCCTATAGTCGAAAGAGCTGCCTAAGCTAGCCGCGCAGCTTATGAAGATCGCAGGATATGCATAGGCACTAGGGGATGACAACACCCCCTCAACTGTTTGAGCTGTAGGTGTTATGCATGAAAAAATCTTAGGAATGTAAAAGTTTCTTAGCGCAGAAACAACATGAATGCATATGTCCTCGACTTGCTCGGGAGGCGGAGTGCTTATGGAGCCAGACATGCTTCCACTGAACGGGCTGCCTTTCTCTCCAGATGAAATAAACGAAAAACAGGCATCGTGGAAAAGGTTACTTTTATAGGGAGGCTCATGATGCAACATGCATTCATATAAGTCACCGCCATAGACACTCCCAGCTAGAACATAGCAGTCGGCACGTCCAATATGGTCCAAATACAAATTGGCAATATATTTTTTCTTGTGCTTGAACTTTAGTGTGTTTTTTGTCGCTGTGATTCCATCAAATTCTGTGGCTAAGGCTTTCAGCTTCTTGAGCAGTTCAGCTTCAAAATACAACCGATTTTCAGATCCCATAATGCCCCTGTTTGCTCGCTTGTTGTTACTCGCTACGCCACCTGAACAAAAAAGCACCCGTCAGCCCTTTCATTACCAAGATCTTTATTGACCAAAAGATACCCGACACCGTCCGTCAAATATAGCGCATCTTGGTATGGACTCGGGAAATCTGAAGCATAGACCTGGCATAAAAAGCTGTAATGATCTTCTAGGGTCCGGGGTATCATGGCGCCAACCGGCGCATCATCAGCAAACAGAGAGGCCACGCTTATTTCCTCATCGCCAATTGTCCCTTCGACAAGATCCGCATATTGCAGCGGAATCGATGCTCGAGGCGAATGACAAGTTCTTCCTGTATTCGAGTGAACAACGAGAGTGTATGAAGGCACATCCTTTTGCTGGTTGACTTGATCATAAGTGATTAGATCAAGAAAATACTCTTCAGGATCGTAAGTCCAGAAGACATGCAAAAAGCCTTCCGGGGGCAGGTCGCTCCTCTGCATTATGTCTCTGACAGCTTTGCAATCGAAACTGAACATGAGCGCAAGGTCTTTGCCTTCGGGATTCTTAGGCCAACTTTCAATATAGGCTTTGTCACCTCCAAATGTAAACGCACCCCTTTCCGAAGTAGGGACTATCTTGAAAACCTTCATCTCCAACCTCCTCTGGCATCTAACACTACGATAGAATTTATTTTTTACTTTTAAGACATTTTTGTGCCTGCAGCTTATCGTCAATGGGCTTCTTGTCGTCTAAACCACTGTGTGCACCCAGCTTGAAACGACTGGTCGCTGAGCCGTAGCGGAAGCTCTGGCTGGCCCTATACGAGTCACGATCATGCCTGAGTTGAACTTGATTTTCCAACCAATCAAAACCAAGATACTGCTAATTAACTCACACGCCATCGAGAGCTGCAGCAACCAAACGATATACACTCATGTACCTGGAATACTATCAGCGGCGTACATAAGCATAGAAAGGGATCATACCGATACTCCTGACCTCGCCATTACAGATCCAGATGTGCATTGAAGTCCGGCTAGTTGGCTGCTGGATCACACCTGAAACCATCACTGGTCGTGATCGAGCCGGTGCTACGGCTGCGTATCTGCGCGTATCTCTTCTCGGTGTTTTCAGATAGTTTCGGGGATTTCCCAGATATGACCAAGAACAACACCTGCCCCTCCACCTGGCCAATCCGCGCCAGTGGCGCACAGGTCCTTGGCTCATATAGGTACACGATGTTCTGCCCAAGCGTTTCTTTGCGCAGCCTCCTCAGCTCCCCTAGAGTCGTACTGATAACGACGGTAGATTGGGTTATAGGCATGCTCCACATACAGCGCCGGCTGGATCCCTGCGTTATTCACCTACGAGAGCTTGTTGACGAGCGACATCCAAGCGAAATGCCAGGCCTTCCAACCCACGGCGTCGTAGCCGAAGCAGCTGGTGAGCTTGCCTTGGGTGCGATACACCTCACGGTGCAGGTCAATGAGGGTCAAAGTTCTTCGCATCGAAGCCATTTGGCAAACTGACCAAATCAGATTATCAAGAATTTCTACAGACCGAAAACCTTCTTTATCTTCTCATCTCCCATTGGAGAGTACCGAGGATAATCTTCTTCCCTTCCCGCCAAAAAAACTTCGTTATCAAATATATCGACAAGTCGTTTATTATCAGCGACTCCATATGCGAACCGAACAGCTTCTTCAAGCGGGGCTTCATACCCATCGTCATGCGCAATGATTCGCCAATCCCCCTCAGCTTTACGATCAAACAAAGAGTAAGAATCCAATATTATCGGATCACCCAAACGTTTTAGAGGGAGCGTGCTCAATACGGGTGAACTCAAGGTCATTTCAAATATTTCTGCCACATGCCCAAGACTGTTCCGCGTCATGATCCTTCCAACACCATATCCATCACGATCGAGCTTAAAACAAAAAATATCTCCAGGAATCACTTTACTCGACTTCGTTTTGAGTCTTTTATCCCACTCATAATGCTTGATGCCGTTCATCAACGTGCTCCTTTCAATATACTGTCTTTAAATTCGATTTCGAGGTTATCTTCAGGTGCTGATGCAACTTGCGAACGAGTACGATGATGGCTCCGCTGCGCAACTCAATCATTCACTATCAAGAACCCATTACCTAAAAGCCAGCTTCAGCGCTTAGGCTTTTTACTGTTTGACTCATAGCCATATAAAAAGCCCTCTTGATTCTCACCATTTGACTTACGGAGCCAAGGCAATAGACCAGCAATCTCATGGTATTCTTTTGGATGCTTTGCGTGGGCTAGAGGGTTTCCAAGATACCAAAATGCCCTCTGGACCTAGTTCATTATTGACCAAGTCAAGATAGTTTTCATTTACACCCCAGCACCATAAATTTTCCGTCACCTGCGCCAGAGTTCCATGCGACATGTCACTTCTAATCCACTCTCTCAAGCAGTGAAAAGCTTTCGAGAAGATACAGCTTCACATTGGCGCCAAAGGCATCATCCAGGAGTGGATCAAATACTACGTAGTCACTATGTAGAACTGCGCCTTGCTCAAGATTTTTTCGTCCCCACTGACTAGCCGACTCGTCATAGGGGCGGGAACGCACCTGAATTTGGCTATGAGAGATGAGCAGATCAACTTTTTGATTCGAGACAACCATTAACACATCTCCACTTTGATCTTCGTACCGTTTGGCAAATCAGACAATATGTTGCCTATGCTAGACCCTGCACCTCGATTTAGGAAGTGCGCATCCTGCAAGCCCCAGCGCATCTACCCACGTCACAGGATTCAGGTTGTACTGGTACAGGTTGGACCCACCCGCCAACCCAATCGAACCCTGCGTCACACCGCCCCACCTCCAGATCGTAGTACCGGAAGGTGTTGTACGTTTCGTCGTCGAGGTACTGGCCCTGAAACTCAGGTTCTGCTCGGCCTCGCCCACATGCAGCGTTTCTAGGCTTTGTACGAAAAGTATTGCCGCATGCAGCGTAGGCCGCAGGCCAAGGTGACCATGGCTACAAAGCTCTTAGCCAGCTTGTCATAGCGAGTGCCGATTCTGCGATTCTCTTTGAGCCAGCCAAACATCCGCTCAATGATGTTCCGTTGACGGTATTTTGGTCGGTCAAATAGCCGAGGCAAGCCAGGTCGGGGTTTGCGCGGCATGGCGCGCAATGGGATTACCGGCTGCATCCGGTAACGATCGCAGTACTGACGCAGGTGTTCGGCATCGTATCCCTTGTCTGCCAGCAACCACCGGCTACGTTTACGCGGTCGCCCGGCTTGCCAGCAATGCTTACAGCATCCAGCAACGGCTGAGCATGGGAACTATCACTGGCCTGTCCTGGTGAAAGCCTGAAATGCAGTGGCACGCTATTGGTATCGCACACCATGTGAATCTTGGTGGTCAGGCCGCCTCGGCTGCGCCCCAAGGCATGATCTAACGGTTCTTCAGGCCCCCCTTTTTCTCGGCGCCTGAAGAGGCTCGGGTTGCTCGTACAGCGGTGGAGTCGATCATCCAGGTGTCCAAGTCGATCAGTCCCTCTCGGTTCAGCCGGATGTGCAGACGCTCCAGTACTCGCTCAAAAGTACCGTCGTCGCGCCAGTTACGAAAACGCTGATACACGGTTGACCATGGCCCAAAGCGTTCAGGCAGGTCACGCCAGGGAGCGCTAGAGCACAGAACCCACAAGATTCCATGGAAAACCTGGCGGTCATCACTGCGAGGACGGCCCATTTTCTGCTCTGGAGAAACCAAATCCTTGATCAGTTCCCATGATGCATCAGAGAGTTCGTAACGCCTTGCCATGCGGGCCTCCAACAGGTCATGGCAGCTATTTTAGCCAAAACGACTTTTCGTACAAAGCCTAGTACCAAGCCTACAATCTTACGAGCACCTTCAAGATGTGCTATTGCTCTTCCACATGCAAGGTAATCAACCTCAAAATCTGACTAGCGTATTTTTTTGCATGAGGAATTCTGGATAGCTTTAGATAGGTCAATAGTTTTTCTGGGGAATCTGTTCCCAAGATGTACTCAATTGTATTGCCCAGCAAAACACCTTGAGAGTAGGTAATAGCTGAAACTGTTTTGCTTCTGTCGTCCGGTTCAGGCTCTTCCCCCGGAGGGTACTCTCCATCACTTTCATCATCATCAGAAAACAAGTTAATCTTCGCAACGGAATAACTGATTATCTGCTTGCTGCTTTCACCTAGAACACGAGATATATCTATAAGGTCAATTTTTGCTCTTGTAATTTTAGCCAAATCAAGGTTAGCGAGTACGCCCTCATACTCGGGCTCTATATCAATATTCGCTATATCCTTTACTTTAAGCAGTAAATCCTTGTAAGTGTCAGAACCTACTAGCTCTTGCACTTTGCGTAAGTTATCGACTACCATACGTCAACCCCTTTAACAACCTTGATCAAATCATAACCTACGTGCCTAAACTGGTCTATAGCCTCATGCTCCCAAGGGGTAAGCGCGAGAAGATTAGAACTATCATGCACCCCAGGACCTCCTACACGTTGTGGAATATCGTTATGATGGAGTTCTAGAGCATATTCCTTAACGGTTACTGTGTCTGTGTTTCGCGAAACGACTTGAGCTTGCATCCTGGGCGCCTTTCCCTTCGCCATAAGCGCAAGGTTTGCGGGTGAGTAGGCACGGGTCGGCGCTTTAGCCTCGGCTTTCCAATAATTTTTGCGTGCAGTGCTCCAACATACCCAGCCCCACGGGTCGATCCAGCTTATTGGATTTCTACTATACCGATAGAGGTTGATCCCCCCATTTAGCCCGATAGGATCCTGAGAAGTATACTTGCCTATATGTGGATCATAATACCGGAATGTATTGTAATGCAGTTGCGTCTCTGCATCAAAATACTGACCTTGAAATCTGATGCACTGCTTAATATTTTCAATGTCTATTTGATTAGCATTTCCCCACGCATGATAGGTCGCTTGCCAAATAATCTCACCTCGACTATTTGTTAATTCCCTCGGAGTTCCAATCTGATCCGTATGGAAGTAATAGACCTCCTGCCCTTCCCCTTCAACCTGATCGATCCGCGCTAACGGCGCATAGCTCCCCGGCTCGTACAGGTACACGATGTTCTGCCCAGGCGTCTCCTCGCGCAGCATCCTCAGACCTTGCCAAAGGAATCGCTTCTGCTCCACCACACCTTCAATTTCAGCCCGCTTGGCCACTCGCCGTCCAAGGCTGTCGTAGAGGTACTCACCCTTGCTCTCCAACCGCCCACTCTGGAACGTCTCCGCCCGCACCAGCCGGTTCTCACAGTCATAGCTGAAGTACTGCACCTTGCTAGGCCCCGAGCGCTTCTCGATCAGGTTGCCCCACGGATCGTACCGGTACTCCTGATCCCGCCACTGCCGAATCCGGTTGTCCTTCACCTTGTCGAACTGCCGCGCATCGAAGTCCAACTGGTTGGCTGCCGGGTCGTAGCGGAAGCTCTCGCTGGTGGTGATCGAGCCGGTATTGCGGCTACGCAACTGGCCGTTGGCTTCGTACTCGTACGTGATCTCACCGCGCAGCTTGTCCAACGTACGCACCAGTTCACCGGCTGGATCGTACTCGTAACGCCGATGGATTGGGTTATACGCGTGCTCCACATACAGCGCCGGCTGAATCCCCGCATTATGAACCTGCGAGAGCTTGTCAGCAGGCAGTGTCGAGGCATACTGCCAAGCCTTGCGGCCCATGGCGTCGTAGCCAAAGCAGCTGGTGAGCTTGCCCTGTGTGCGATAGACCTCGCGGTGCAGGTCGTCGCGCTCCATGTCGCTGATGACTTGGCCATCCACGTTCAGTTGGTGCAAGTGACCGCTGCCGTAGTACAGGTGATTGATCTTGCGCCCATCGGGCGACGTGAGTGTGAGTTCGCTACTCAGCTACGAGTACTGATCAATAGACGAAGGTGCCTACATTACTGTTAGCTTTAGGCAGGATCAGCCCTGTCGTGTTGCCATTCGCATCCAGTTCAATCTAATCGCGATAGCAACCTCGGCTACCAGAGAACTTTGAAGAGAGATGACTGAGGCTTGGTGTCAGTCATCTACCTAGCAGGTTGTAAAAGAACGGTTGGCGCGAGCGCCGTGACTACAGAGATTCTACAGCCACTTTTTCGGTATCCCCCACAAAGGCTTATTATTGGGAGGAACACAAAGTCCACGCTCAGGCGACGCCTTGCACCAGCCGCCGACTCTTTACACCGCCCCACGGATCGTCAATCAAAAACTCTGCGTTGACCTTCGTTACTGAAGGGACAAAAGTTAGTTTATAAAAAATTTCATCCCCCTCACAGACCTCGAAGTATAAGGAATATTGTCGTTGTTCCAAACTCAGGTTAATTTTGGATTTTTCGGTAGCCGAGGCGAGTTCAACATGCTCCAAATTTGTTACCTTGAAAGGGACGACAATACAGCGCTGGGACGACTCATCCAGTGAAAAGCTTTCGAGAAGATATAGCTTCACATTGGCGCCGAACGCATCATCCGGGAGTGGATCAAATACTACGTAGTCACTATGTAGAACTGCGCCTTGCTCAAGATTTTTTTGCCCCCACTGACTAGCCGACTCATCATAGGGGCGGGAGCGCACCTGAATTTGGCTATGAGATATGAGCAAATCAACTTCTTGATTCGAGACAACCATTAATACACCTCCACTTTGATCTTTGTACCGTTTGGCAAATCAGACAATATGTTGCCTATGCTAGACCCTGCACCTCGATTGTCGCTAGGATCAATGTGTCTTACACTGGCACCTTTACCGCCTTCTTCGAACATTGCCATAGGCCATTCATCCCGATCTTTTGCCTTCATCGTTTTTACATCTTTCAAGCTCAGCTTTCTGTTTAACTTAGCAGTATCTCTCTGAATAGTGACGATATAAGGCTGCCCCCCATTTATCGCATCTTGGATATGTCCAAACGTCTCAGGATATTCAGATTTATTTAACTTCAAATGGTAATCGTGGTCCGTAGAGTTACTTTTGAAAAGTTCGCATCCTGCAAGCCCCAGCGCATCCACCCATGTCACGGGATTCAGGTTGTATTGGTATAGGTTGAACCCACCCGCCAACCCAATCGGATCCTGCGTCACAAACCGCTCCGCCTCCGGATCGTAGTACCGGAAGGTATTGTAATGCAGCCCCGTTTCGTCATCGAAGTACTGTCCCTGAAACCTCAGGTTCTGCTCGACCTCGCTCACATGCAGCGTTTTCAGCGCCCCCCACGCCTTGTAGGTCGCTTGCCAGACGATGCTGCCATCGGCGTCGGTCATTTCCAGCGGCGTTCCAATCTGATCCGTATGGAAGTAATAGACCTCCTGCCCTTCCCCTTCAACCTGATTGATCCGCGCTAACGGCGCATAGCTCCCCGGCTCGTACAGGTACACGATGTTCTGCCCAGGCGTCTCCTCGCACAGCATCCTCAGACCTTGCCAAAGGAATCGCTTCTGCTCCACCACACCTTCAATTTCAGCCCGCTTGGCCACTCGCCGTCCATTGCTGTCATAACGGTACTCACCCTTGCTCGCCAACCGACCACCACGGAACGTCTCCGCCCGCACCAGGCGGTTCTCGCAGTCATAGCTGAAGTACTGCACCTTGCTCGGCCCCGAGCGCTTCTCGATCAGGTTGCCCCACGGATCGTACCGATACTCCTGATCCCGCCACTGCCGGATCCGGTTGTCCTTCACCTTGTCGAACTGCCGCGCATCGAAGTCCAGCTGGTTGGCTGCCGGGTCGTAGCGGAAGCTCTCACTGGTGGTGATCGAACCGGTATTGCGACTACGCAACTGGCCATTGGCTTCGTACTCGTACGTGATCTCACCACGCAGCTTGTCTAGTGTGCGCACCAGTTCACCCGCCGGATCGTACTGATAACGGCGGTGAATCGGGTTGTAGGCATGCTCCACATACAGCGCCGGCTGAATCCCGGCGTTATGTACCTGCGAGAGCTTGTCGGCAGGCAGCGTCGAGGCATACTGCCACGCCTTGCGGCCCATGGCGTCATAGCCGAAGCAGCTGGTGAGCTTGCCCTGGGTGCGATACACCTCACGATGCAGATCATCGCGCTCCATGTCGCTGATGACATGGCCATCCACGTTCAGCTGGTGCAGGTGACCGCTGCCGTAATACAGGTGATTGATCTTGCGGCCATCGGGCAAGGTCAGCGTGCTCAAGTTGCCCAGCGGGTCGTACTCATAACCCAGCGTGCCATCGGGCGTGATTTCTTGCGTCAGTCGGCCCAGCACGTCGTAGGCGTACTCGAGCTTCTCCGCGGTGATCCCTAGCCGCTTGCCTGTATCGGTCGGGTGCCGCTCAATACTCAACAACCGATCGACATCGTCGTAGGCGTACGTTTGCTTGGCGTCGCCGTTGAGCTTGGCAATCAACCGACCGATCTTGTCGCGCTCGAACAGGGTATGGCGCTCAGGTCGCTCCCCTCGCTCGCCGTAGCCGATCTCATCCAGGCGGGTGAGATGACCGGCGATGTCGTAGCTGAAGCGCCGGGTCAGGTTGTCGACCCGTACTTCTTCAATCAGGCGGTCCGAGGCATCGTAGGCAAAGCTGTAGGTGGCATTGTTCTCGTTGACCAGCGCCGTCAGGCGGATGGCTTTGTCGTACTCGTACCGGACTCGTTGACCCTTGGCGTCCTGGCGACTGCTCGGCAAGCCACGCCCTGTGCGCATCAGCTGGACCGTCTGGCCCTTGCCATCGGTGTGGCTGAGCACTTGGCCGTGGACGTTGTAAGTGAAACGTTCCGTCGTACCGTCCGGGTGAATGATCCGAGTCACCTCACCATCAGGCTTACGCTCCAGCGTCGTAGTCTGATTCAGCGCATCGGTTACTGCTACCAGATGCTGGCGTTCGTCATAGCGATACCAGGTGCTCTTGCCCGAACAGTCCTGGAAGCGTTCAACCTGAGCCCGAGTATTCCACCACAGGTACTTGGACTTGTACGTCGCATCGATGATGGTATGCGGCAGGCCATCTTCGCCGTTGAGATACTCGGTCATCTGCCCCAGAGCGTCGAACTCGGCAAGCAGATTGCCCTTGTCGTCGTAGCGCGCCTTCCAGGTGCTGCCGTCGGGGTAGCTGACCTGGGTCACCAGCGTGGTCAGGTGGTGATATTCATAGGTGATCTTGCGCCCCAGCGGATCGACCTCTTCGAGCAGACGAGCGTACTCGTCGTAGACGAAGGTCAGACGATTGCCGTCGGGCAGATCCAGGCCGACCATGTTGCCTTGCTCATCCAGTTCGACGGCGTAACGCTCACCGCCGTAATCACGGCTGGCGATGACGCGGTGATCGGCGTTGTAGTGCACCTGCAGCTCGCGACCGAGCACGTCGGTGGCCCAGCTGGTACGCGCTTCGACATCGTAACGGAAGCGGTAGTGTTCGCCATCGCTGGTCCAGTGATCGACCACGCGGGGTTGGCCCCCCACGGTATCCCAGCGGTAATGACAGGTCAGGCCCAGCGCATTGCTGTGGCTGACCATCAGCCCGTCGCTGTAGCTGAAGCTGCGCACGGTATCGCCGTTGCGGTTGACCACGGCGTTGAGTTGGCCGTGTTCGTCGTAGCGGTACTGGGTAAGCGTTTCGACTGCCTGGTTGTTCACCACGCGTTTGATGTCGGTCAGGCGCCCCAGGGGGTGGTCGTAGTGCAGATGCACGCGAATACCGCCCGTAGCGCTGATATCAGTCAGCGTGCCATCGGAGTTGCGGGTGAAGTGCAGGAAGTGCCCCAGCGCATTTTCGATGCGTTCGAGAGGGACATCGGTGTTGGTGTCCGGCACTTCCCCAAAGTAGAAGAACAGGTTGTCCAGCGTCTGCAGAATATAATGACCGCCTTCGGTACAGACTAAGTACACCTGCTCATGCGGGTTATAGATGCGCTCACCTGGCTGCAGGGCCACGAACGGTACTTCGCGGCCCTGGTTGTCGGTGAGGTAGATGAACCGGTCCTGGCGACGCAGGCTCTGCTCCCACGGCAAGACCCAGCCGCGACCCAGCACGCTGTCGACGGTCAGGTCGCTGGCGTAGAAGCGGGTCCACTCGATCGGCATCAGGCCGGGCAGGCTGAAGTCGAGTTCATCGGGGATGACCTTGCGGCCCGTGGTGAGGTCCACGGGGTTGCCGACCAGGCCGCCAATGGCGCGTTGTGCCACGGGTTCGACCACGTAGCGGCTGGCGACCTCACCGGCCACGAAGCCTGCGGTGAACTTCAGTGCGCAGGGCATGATGGCCTTCATGCCGGCCTGCGTACCTGCCTTGATCAACTGGGCGATACCACCCGCCGCGCCCGCGACGGCCATCAGGACATCCACCGTGGTGCGCAGCCACTCAGGGACTTCATCGTCCACGGGCAGGTAACGGTAGGTGCCGCCACCAATAATCACGTCTCCCGAACCGCTGGTGATGGTGGCCCCGCAGGTGAGCTTGTCACCCTTGCGCGCTGCGGCGACGCTGTTGATGAAGACGTTGGTCGAGCCTTCGGCGATCTGCACCGGCCCTGGGTGCTTGTCGCAGGCACCGATGCTCTTTTCGACGCGGGCGGCCTTGCGGCTGTTGATGAAGACGTTCGGTGAGGCAGTGGTGATCGTCCCTGAGGGGGACGTCAACAAACTGCCTAGCGCCTCTCCGGCGGCGGTCAGCAAGCTGCCTCCGACGCCGGCTGCAAGGCCCGGAGAGCGAGCCTTGACCTCATACACCCACACTGCCCTCAAGCACCTGACCACCGCCGCGCTGTTGCTGGCGCTGGTCGGCTGCGGGGTCACCGACCGCATCGGCAAGCGCATGGACAAGAGCTGGGCGGCCGACATGCTGGCCGACCATGAAAACCTGATCCTGACCTCCGACGGCGGCAACCAGCTCAACCCGGACGCCGAAGGCCACCCGCTGTCGGTGGTCATGCGCGTGTACCAGCTGACCGACCTGGAGCGGTTCGCGGCGGCCAGCCCCGACACCCTCTGGGACATGCCGGAAAAAGCCCTGGGCAACACCCTGGTGGAAACCCGCGAGATCACCCTGCTGCCCGGCATGGGCCAGATCGACCAGTGGCCCCTGGCCAAGAACGCCCGGTACGTCGGCGTGGCGGCGTTCTTCCGCCAGGACCAGGACGCACGCTGGAAGGTCGCCTTCGACGCCAACTCGTTGCGCAAGGAAGGCATCTGGTTTTCCTCCGACGGCTTGCGGGTGCTGGTCGACCAGACGCGCATCGAGGCCATGCGCGGTGTCGACGTGCTGAACAAGCCGCCGGCCGAAGACCGCCTGGCCGTACCCGGCGAGCCGGTCTGGGTGCCCAAGACCCTGACCGACAAGGCGCAGGATGCGGCCCTCGACAAGGCGACCGACGCGGTGGGCACCTCGGCCCGCAACGCAGCGGACGCCTCCTTCAACCCTCTCGTGGATAGCGTCAAATGAGCAAGCAGAGCCGAGTGATGTGGTCGGAAGGCATGTTCCTGCTGCCCCAACACTTCCAGTACCAGGATGAGTTCCACCAGCACCAGTTGGCCGAGGCCACCCTGCGCGGCACCCCGTTCCACTGGGGCGTGCAGCTGCTGGAGGTGGACGTGGATGCGCTGTCCAATGGCTCGCTGCAACTCAAGCGCCTCAAGCTGGTGTTCCCCGACGGCAGCCTGTACGACGCCCCGCAGCACGACCCGCTGCCGGCCGCGCGCGACCTGAAGGACCTGCTCAAGGCCAACGACCTGAAGGTCTACGCCGCGCTCAAGCTGCCCGAACCGTTCGGTTTGAACTACGTCGAGGACGGCCAGGAACACAAGGCCTCGCGGCGCTTTCGCAAGCAGTTCGACACCCTGCCCGACCTCAACGAGGGCGAGCTGGAGAACGAGATCACCAGCCTGCGCCTGAACGTGGTGCTGCTGGTCGACGGCGACAGCCTCGACGGGTTCAGCCACTGCGCCCTGGCCAAGCTGACCCGCAACAGCATGGGCGGCTTCAACCTCGACCCGCACTTCGTGCACCCGACTCTGCACCTGGGCAGCCACGAGACCCTGGCCGGCATCGGCAAGCGCCTGCTCGGCGCGTTGCAGGCCAAGAGCAAGGCGCTCTCCGGCCGGCGCCGCGAGCGCGCCGACCAGATCGCCGAGTTCGGCTCCAGCGACGTGACCCTGTTCTGGCTGCTCAACACCGTCAACCGCGCCCACCCGCAGCTGGCGCACCTGCTGGCCCACCCGCGCCTACACCCGGAGCGGCTGTACCTGTTCCTGGCCGACCTGGCCGGCGGGCTGCTGACCTTCACCCTCGACACCCAGCTCAGCGACATCCCCGAGTACGATCACCACGATCCGGCGGCGTCGCTGGTGCGGCTCGACGAGATGATCCGCGTGATGCTCGACAACGTCGTGCCCAACCAGTGCGTGGTCATCCACCTGACCCAGACCAAGCCGTCCTACTGGCAGGGCCAGCTGCACGACCAGCGCCTGACCGAAGCCGACTTCTACATCGCAGTGCATGCCGACATGGCCGGCGCGACCCTGCTCGACATGGCGCCCCGCGCGATCAAGATCGGCTCGCCGGAAGACATCGAAGTGGTGGTCAACAGCGCCATGCCCGGCGTGACCCTGGTGCATGCCGCACGCCTGCCCAACGCGATCCCGGTGCGCCTGGACAACCAGTACTTCGCCATCGAACCCCACGGCCACGTGTACGACCGCATGATGGAATCGCAGACCATCTGCTTCTATGCGCCCAGTGCCCTTCCCAACCTCAAGCTTGAACTGATGGCGGTGCTCAAATGACCGAAGCCGTACTGCAACAGGGCGCCGTGGCGGCTGCCAGCGAACAACCGACGCTCAAGGACCTGGTCAAGGACTTCATCAGCATGGCGCTGATGCTGCGCCGCGGACGCCAGGTCACTTCGGTCCCGGCCTTCGACGCCAGCGTCGAGCGCTTCTTCGGCAACCTGGAGCGCGATGCCCGGGCCGCCAACTACAGCGTCGAGCAGGTCAAGGACACCCAGTACGCGCTGTGCGCGTTCCTCGACGAAAGCGTGCTGCGCGCGGGCGACAGCGCCCTGCGCCAGCACGTCGAGCTGCAACCGTTGCAGTTCCGCTACTTCGGCGTGCACCTGGCCGGCGAGGGCTTCTTCGAGAAGATCGACGCGCTGCGGGCCGACGTGCGCCAGAACGTCGACGTGCTGGAGGTCTACCACCTGTGCCTGGCACTGGGCTTCGAAGGCAAGTTCGGCCTCGGTCAGAAGGACCAGCTGCGCTACCTGGCCAACACCCTGGGCCAGGACATCGCCCGCTACCGCAAGCCGCCCAAGGCGCTGGCCCCCGACTGGGCGCTGCCGGACCAGGTCTCGCAGATGCTGCGCCACGAGGTGCCGCTGTGGGTCTACCTGGCCTTGATCGCACTGGTCAGCGTCGTGGTGTACCTGACGCTCGACTGGTTGCTGGACAAGGACGTCGCTGCCCTCTCCGACCACATCCGCCAGCTGTTCAGTGCCTGAGCCTTCAGGTAGCCGAGTCAGGAAGACATGAAGACATTACTGCGTTCGTTGAAAAGTTTCTGGATTCTCCTGCCACTGCTGTGGCTGTTGAGCCTGCTGGTCTGCTGGCTGGTCGCGCCCTTGGTGCCGTGGCTGCGCCTGCACGTGCCCGAGGCCCTGGCGATCATCACCGCCTGCTTCCTGCTGGCGATCGTGCTGCGCCAGTACCAGCGTATCCGCGCCGAGCAGAACCTGGAGAACCTGCTGCAGATCGAGGTGGACCGTTCCTGGAACGCCACCGGGGAGTTCCGCGATCAGCAGGTGCTGCGCGAGCGCCTCAAGCACGCCATCGCCATGCTGCGCACCGACCGCTCGGCCGGCGGCGGTGGCAAGGCGGCGCTGTCCGACCTGCCGTGGTACCTGGTGATGGGCATGTCGGCGGCGGGCAAGACCTCGCTGCTGACCCACTCGGGCCTGTCGGCCAGCATCGCCACGGCCAACGACAGCGAGAGCGGCACCCAGCACTGCGACTGGTACTTCAGCCCCGACGCGGTGATGATCGACACCGCCGGCCGCTACCTGCGCGACGACCAGTCAGCCAGCGAGTTCGCGGCCTTCCTGAAGATGCTGCGCAAGCAGCGCGGCAAGGCGGCGATCAACGGCCTGGTGCTGGTGGTGAGCCTGCCCGAACTGCTGGCCGCCAGCATCGAGGATCGCAGCGCCATGGCCGCGCAGCTGGTGGCACGGGTCGAGGAATACGCCGAGTGCCTGGGCGCCAACCCGCCGATCTACCTGATGCTGAGCAAGGTCGACCAGTTGCCGGGCTTCGACCAGGCCTTCGAGGGCCTCGACCTGCACGAGCGCCAGCAGCCGCTGGGCATGACCTTCGGCCTCTCGGAGATCCGCACCCAGGGGCTGCGTGACGTGCTCCAGGCGCGCCTGGCCAACCTGCAGCGCCACGTGCGCCAGCACGTCGACGCGCAGATGATCGCCCTGGGCGCCGAAGCCGACAGCACCCTGCTGACCTTCCCGCAGTACTTCTCGGCCCTGGGCGATGTGCTCGAGCAGTTCCTCGACCCCTTCATCCACGGCCAGCGCGGCGGTGCCCTGCTGCTGCGCGGGGTGTACTTCACCAGCGCCCTGCAGACCGAGCAGCAGCTCGAGCGCGTCTACGAAGACGTGATCGCCGACGCGTTCGCCCTCGACGCCGCCGCTGAAGGCACCGCGCCTGCGCGCACGGCCGGCAACCGCAGCTTCTTCATCACCGACACCTTCCGCCGGGTGATCTTCCCCGACCGCGACCTGACCCTGTACCAGTCCCGCCTGGGCCGCCAGTCCGCCGTCAACCCGGCGCTGCTGACCCTGGCCGCCGTTGCCGGCCTGCTGTTCATCGGCTGGCAGGCGCTGTCGTTCGTCAACAACCGCCACTGGCTCGAAAGCCTGCGCGGCGAGCTGGCGCAGCTCGACCAGGCCGACGACCGCGACGCGCAACTGGCCTCGGGCAAAGGCCTGGAGGTGCTGCGCGAGCAGATGGCGACGGTCGAGGACCACCGCCTGCACGGCGTGCCGCTGCGCCTGAGCGCCGGCCTGTACCACGGCGAGGCGATCCACGACGTGGCCAGCGCCGCCTACCTGGCGCAACTGCGCAGCCAGGCCCTGGAGCCGATCGCGCGGCAGTTGCAGGTGCAGATGCGCGCCTTCAACGCCTTCGCCACCGACGTCAATCAGGCCCTGGACTTCACCCCGGCCCCGGCGCCGAAGACGCGCAACGGCAAGGCGTTGAAAGCCGCCGCGGCGGCCAAGGCCAAGCAGGCCCTGGACAATTCCCGCCTGGGCAACCTGAGCCGCAAGGTCAACCTGGCCACCGCCAGCGACGGCGCCGAGGTGTCGGCGGCCACCGGTGGCCTGTCGCTGTCCGAGGAAATGCTCGGGCGCCTGGACGAGCAGCAGGTCGCCTCGATCATCGAGGCCTACAACACCCTCAAGCTGTACCTGATGCTGACCGACCCCCAGGCGCACCCGGACCCCGCCTTCGTCGCCGCCAGCCTGCCCCAGGCCTGGGCCAACGCCGCTGGCGAAGGCACCCCGGCCGATACGGACGTGATCAAGGAAAACGTGCCGCTGTACGTCAAGCTGCTGGAACAGGGCGAGGCACCTGCCCTGCCGGTCAACGAGCAGCTGGTCGGCGAGACCCGCCAGCACCTGAAGTCGTTCATGCTCTCCAGTTCGCTGGTCGACCGCGAGTACCTGCGCCTGCAACTCGAGTCCAGCCGTCAGTTCCCGATGCTGAGCCTCAACGACCTGGTGCCACAGCCCGGCCGTGCCCTGCTCTACGGCTCGGCCGGCGTGCCGGCGATCTACACCCGCCAGGGCTGGGACACCTTCGTCAAGCCGGAGCTGATCAAGCTGGTCTCGGGCAACCTGCGCAACGAGTCCGACTGGGTGCTCGACGGCAATGGCGGCGATGCCATCGTGCAGAAGGCCAACTTCATCCGCGAGTTCATGACCCGCTACAAGCGCGACTACACCCAGGCCTGGTACAAGATGGTCAGCAGCGTGGGCGTGCGCCACTTCGCCGACCTGAACGCCGCCACCACCCAGCTGGGCCTGCTCAGCGACGTGCAGAACTCGCCGGTGAAGAACCTGCTGGCCGCCGTCAACGACAACACCCAGTGGGACATGCCGGTCAAGCGCGACGTGCCGACCCCGGGCGTGGTGCGCGAGGACGGCTTCTGGAGCAAGGTGACCGGGCTGTTCGACAGCCAGGACGCGGTGGCGGCCACTGTCGCCCCGTCGCTGCCGGCGGTGGACGATGGCAGCCTGGCCAAGCGCTTCGAGCCGGTGGCGCGGATGTTCGCGCAGAACAACGCCGAGGGCGCCGACAGCACCCTGATGGACCGCTACCTGGCCGCGCTGCGCAAGCTCAAGGTGCGCATGAACAACATCCAGCGTTCCCAGGACGTCGGCAAGGGCAGCAAGCAGCTGATCAGCGAGACCCTCGAGGGCCAGCCGAGCGAAGTGACCACCGTGCGCAACTACGTGGAAAGCAGCCTCGACACCAGCCAGGACGGCCTGTCGCGTTCGCTGCAGGGCCTGTTCGTGCTGCCGATCCAGTACGCCTGGGACACCCTGCGCGACCCGGCCGGCCAGCAGATCGCCAAGGCCTGGGCGCAGCAGATCGCCAAGCCGTGGGAGCAGGTCATGGCGCACCGCTACCCGATCGCTGGCACCAGCCGCAACGAGGCCTCGGTGAAAGACCTGCAACGCTTCGTCGACCCCGACACCGGCCTGCTGCCTGCCTTCAAGCGCAACGAGATCGGCAACCTGTCCGACGGCGAGGGCCTCGGCATGGGCAATGGCAAGGCGCCGTCGCTGGTCAACCCCGGCATGCTCAACAGCATCGACAAGGCCAGCTCCGTCGGCCAGGTCATCGCCAGCCTGTCGGACCGTGAGAACGGGTTCGAGATCATGCTCGAGCCGTCGGCCCACTTCACCGACATCGTCTTCACCCTCGATGGCCAGGAACAGCACTACCGCAACGGGCGCAGCAGCTGGAACCGCTTCGCCTGGCCGGGCACCAGCACCGCACCGGGCGCGCGCCTGGACGTGGTCACCCTGAGCGGTGCGCGGTTCACGGTGTTCGACTTCCCGGGCCGCTGGGGCCTGCTGCGGATGAACGACAGCGCCCGGGTCGACGACCTCGACGGCGTGCAGCAGCGCTTCAGCTGGAACACCCCCAACGGCCGCGTGAGCCTGGTGGTGCGCAACTTCGGCGGCGTGAAGCTCACCGACCTGAACCAGGTCAAGGCCTTGAGCGCGCTCAACGGCAGTGGTCGGGGCGCACGATGATCGGGTGTTTCGGCAAGCTCCCGTCGAGCGCGGACTTCGTCAGCCTGCATGGCGCGGCCGAAGAAGTCTGCGAGTTCGACGCCTGGCTGCAGTCCTCGCTCGCGGCCCTGCGCCACAGCGAGCACTGGCAGGCGTCGTTCGACCCGCTGCCGATGTGCTTCTTCAGCTACCGTGCGCGCACGGGCAACTGGCTGGTGGGTGGGTTGCTCAGCTCCCGCGACGCCAGCCAGCGGCGCTACCCGTTCTTCATCTTCCAGCTGATCAAGGGCGAGCAGGCCGCGCCTTTGATCAACCCGTTCACCCTGGGCGAGCTGTTCAGCGCCCAGATCAAGCCGTTGCTGCACCAGGCGGTGCAAGGCGCCGAGCGCGGTCCGCTGTTCGAGCGGATCAAGGCCCTGCGCCCGCTCAAGACCCAGGACCTGGACCTGTTCCGCCGCGTGCACGCCAAGTTCCTGCACGACTTCAGCTTCGCCGACGTGGCCCGCGCGCTGCACGGCTCGTGGCCAGCCTTCGACAGCGCCACCGCGCTCGCTCGCCTGCGTCAGGCCGGGCCGTCGTTGCACGGCGACTTCGCCGGTGGCATCGAACTGCCGCTGCCGGCCGAGCGCGGCTTGAAGAACCCGACCGCCGACCTCTGGCTGACCTGGCTGACGCGGATGAACCCGACCCTGGGCGTACCGGCGGTGAGCCTGCTGGCCGACGACTTCATGCTGCCGCGGCTGTACTGCTTCCCCTCACGGCATGCCCACAACGCCTACCGCCTGCTCAGCGGCCAGGCCCCGGCCTGCGAACACCTGGAACTGCTCAGCCCACTGGCATCGGCACCGCGCGTGCGCGATAACGACCGACCTCTTGAACATGTCATCGACCGGTTCGTCGATGCGCTGGATACGACGCCTGTATGAACAAGCTCAAGTACTACTGCCTGCGATACCAGCCCTATCTGTTGGGCATCGCGTTCTTCCTGGCGATCTTCCTGGTCTGGGCCCTGGGCCGTGCCTTGGGCTTCGCCTCGCTGCACAGCCTGCTGGCCGGGATCGGGCTGTTCCTGCTGCTGTCGGCCGGCTACGTGCTGCTGCTCTACCGGGGCGCCGGGCAGCACCCTGACCTCGAAGGCCTGCTGCGCGACGACGCCGACCAGGCCGTGCTCAACGCCACGCCCGCCGATCGCGAAGAGATCAGCCTGCTGCGCGAGCGCCTGCTGCAGGGCATCGAGCGCCTGCACGGCAGCTCGCCCCGTGGCACCCCGGCCAAGGACGCCCTCTACGCCCTGCCCTGGTACCTGGTGATCGGCCAGCCCGCGGCGGGCAAGAGCACCATGATCGTGCAGTCGGGCCTGAACTTCCCCTACGCCGAACGCGAAGGCGTGCGCGTGGCGGGGCTGGGCGGCACGCGCAACTGCGACTGGTTCTTCAGCTCTGAAGCGGTGCTGCTGGACACGGCCGGGCGCTACGTCAACAGCCCCGAGGAAGCGGGCAAGTGGCGCGGCTTCCTGCAGCTGCTGCGTCAGCACCGCCAGCGTCGCCCGCTCAACGGCCTGATCGTCAGCGTCAGCATCGCCGACCTGCTGCACGGCTCGCTGGAAGACCAGGAGCGGGTGGCCAAGCGCCTGCGCGAGCGGATCCAGGAAAGCGGCGCCCTGCTGGAGGTGCGCCTGCCGATCTACCTGGTGTTCACCAAGTGCGACCTGATCCCCGGCTTCACCGCGTTCTACCGCCAGCTGGACGATGTGGCGCGCGGCGAAGTGGTCGGCAAGACCTTCCCGCACACCGACTACGAGCGCGCCGACTGGGGCCAGCGTTTCGGCGTGGCCATGGACGAGCTGACCCAGTACTGGCAGCACATGGCGAGCCAGCAGATGGTCCAGCAGGACATCCAGGTCACCCGCCAGAACGATGCGGTGTACCGCTTCCCGCTGGAGCTGGCGGCCCTCAAGCCGCGCCTGCAAGCGTTCGTCGACAGCCTGCTGCGCGCCAACCCGTACCAGTCCGCCGAACTGCTGCGCGGCTTCTACTTCACCGCCGCCCTGCAGGCCGACGATGCCCAGTGGGGCAGCCATGGCCAGCAGGTGAGCGAACGTTTCGCCCTGGAGCCAGGCGCCGTCGAGACGAGCCTGGGCAGCCAGGCGGCGCCGCTGTTCATCAACAGCCTGTTCCGCAAGGTGATCATCCCCGACCAGCACCTGGTGGCGCTGTACACCAGCAACCGCCGCGAGCGTCGGCGCAAGGCCGCCTGGGTCGGTGCAGCCAGCCTGGCCGGGCTGATCCTGTGCGGTCTGTGGGGCTGGTCCTACGTCAACAACCGCAGCACGCTGACGCGCATCGGTGACGAGCTGGCCCAGGCCCAGGCCGAGGACGCCGCCACCGAGGGCCAGTACACTGCCTGGCGCAGCCTGGACCGCCTGCGCTTCTGGACCGCGCACTACTATCAGCAGCACCACGACCAGGGCGTGCCGCTGGGCATGCGCCTGGGGCTGTACACCGGCCATGCGGTCGAGCCGGTGCTGCGCGAACGCTATTTCGACACCTTGCAGGGGGTGATGCTCAAGCCGACCGCCGACAACCTGACGCGCACGCTCTACCTGCTCACCACGCTCAAGGTCTATCAGCGCAACGCCCGCGAGCTGCAACCGGTGACCGGCGTCGACAGTGTCCAGACCGAAGCCCTGCCCCGTGACAACCGTGCCCAGTCGATCGCCGACTTCGGCAAGGCGACCCTGGACACCTACGTGATGCTGTCGTCCACGCCACGGGAGAAGACCGACCCGGCGCTGCTCAATGCGCGCATCCCGGACTATTGGTACCCGGCCATCGCCCGCCAGACCGGCAAGCGCCTGGACCAGGCCAACAGCACGGGCGACGGCCAGCACGACTACACCTACGCCAGCCGCCAGATCACCTTCTACAGCGAGCAGCTGCGCGAACCGGACGTACCGCGCATCCTCGACAACGCGTTCCTGACCTCCAGCTCACGCAACTACATCGACAGCCTGCGCGCCCAGTCGCTGCGCTCGATCGAGACCATCACGCTGGAGTCCGACACGCTGTTCGCCTTCGGCCGCGCCGACTTCCAGAGCCTCAAGAGCGAAGGCCAGAGCCAGCTCAGCGCGATCGCCGCCAAGCTGCTGAACACGCCCAACATCGGCAAGATCATCATTTCCGGTCACGCCGACCAGTTGGGTGATCGCCAGGGCAACCTGCAGGTGTCCAAGCAGCGTGCGCAGACCATCCGCACCTACCTGGTCGGCAAGGGCGTGCCGGCCGAACTGGTCGAGGCCCAGGGCGAAGGCAGCAACAAGCCGCTGGTCAAATGTGACATGCAGCAACCCCGGGCCCAGTTGATCAAGTGCCTGGAGCCCAACCGACGGGTCGAAATCGAAGTGCGTGGGCTCAATTGAGCCGGCGTTCACAGAACCGGTCCGCCGGGCTTTACTGGATGAAGCCTGGCGGACGGACAGTTGCCTCAGCCGATGCACGTGGCGAGGTCGAAACCAAGGGCTGCGCAAGCACCCTTAATCAGTTGTAAATGGAGAGCTTTAACCATGGCATTTGACGCGTATATCCAAATCGACGGCATCCCAGGCGAAGTACTGGACGACAAGCACAAAGACTGGATCGAAGTGCTGGGCTACGAGTACGGCGCCACCCAGGCCACCTCGGCGACCGCCAGCTCCTCGGGCGGTGCCTCCTCCGAGCGTGTCGCTCTGAGCGACTTCAAGATCCGCAAGGCGGTCGACAAGGCTTCGGCCAAGCTGTTCGAGCACTGCTGCACCGGCAAGCACATCGCCAAGCTGAAGCTGAACGTCAACCGCGCCGGTGGCGACAAGGTCACCTACCTGACCATCGACATGGAAGAAGTCGTGGTGTCGTCGGTCAAGTTCGTCGCCGGTGGCAACCAGTCCGGTGAAGACAAGTCGGTCAGCGACCTGCCGATCGAAGAAATCAGCTTCAACTTCGCTCGCATCAAGACCACCTACACCCAGCAGAAGCGTTCCGATGGCCAGGCCGGCGGCAACATCGTCGGCGGCTGGGACCGTACCGCCAACAAAGTGTTTGCCTAAACACTGCTCCGTTCACGGGCCGCAGCCGCGGCCCGTGTCCTGCGACCGCCGGCTTGCCGGCGCGTCGCGCCCCTCCCTCTTGACCCGAGTGTCCCATGCCTGAAACCCTCAATGACCTTTCGTTGGCCGAGCTGGCCGCCCCGATCGACGGTGGCAGTGGCGAAGACTTGAGCTTCTCCGCCCTGTTCGACCAGATCAAGGAGGCCCGTCGCGCCGACCCTGACTACCTGACGCAAGGCGACTGGCAGACCGACCTGAAGACCGCCGACTGGGAACAGGTCGTCACCCTGGCCGCCCATGGCCTGGCCGTGCAGAGCAAGGACCTGATGCTGGTGGCCTGGCTCACCGAAGGCCTGGCCCAGCGTGAGCATTTCAACGGGATCAGCTTTGGCCTGGAACTGGCCGAGCGCATCCTGGACACTTTCTGGGAGACGCTTCACCCCTCATTCGAAGACGGCCTGGACGAGCGTGCCGCGCGCCTGTCCTGGCTCAAGAACACCCTCACCGACATCGTCGGTGGCCTGCCCATCACCCAGGGCCAGGGCTTCGGCGTGTTGCGTTACGACGAATCGCGCCACGTCGAGAACCTGGCCTTGCAGAACCCCAAGGCCATGCAGACCGCGCTGGACGAAGGCAAGATCAACGCCGAGATCTTCCAGCGTTCGGTGGCGCTGAGCGACACCGAGCACCTGTGCGCCAAGGCCGTGGAAGTGGCCGGCAGCCTGCAGGCCTGCCAGCGCCTGCAAGCCACCGTCGACCGCCTGTTCGGTCATGACGCGCCGAGCTTCGCCACGCTGGTGGACATGCTCTCGCGCGCCAACCAGCTGACCGAAAAGCTGCTCAAGGACCGTGGCGTCGAGCTCAACCCGGTGGCGGCCGCGCCTGAGGTGGAGGCGACCGACACGCCTGCCGAGGTCGCTGGCGCGCCTACGTCCGTGGCCGCCCAGCCCAGCGCCCCGGCCGCGCTGCGCACTACCCCGCTGACCCGCGACGAAGCCTTCACGATGCTGGCCGGGATCGCCCAGTTCTTCAAGCAGAGCGAGCCGCAAAGCCCGGTGCCGTACCTGATCGAACGTGCCATCAAGTGGGGCAACATGCCGCTGGAAGGATGGCTGAACGATGTGATCAAGGACAGCAACGTGGTGGACAGCATTCGCGATGTGCTGGGGACCAAGGACAGGACGTGAGTCGTCCGGCGGCCGTGGGGTCGATCAGTGAAGGTGCGGCTGCTTTTTACTGCTGAGCGATGTCAGGGCCGCGCTGCGGCCCATCGCGGCACGGGGGCCGCTCCCACAGGGGAACCGCAATTGCCTGTATCGCTGCGGCGAGTGAGCGGCCCCTGCCGGGGCGCCGGACCGGCCGCGATTGGGCCCGCAGGGGCCACAGTCGCACTTGGCAGAAACCATAGAATCTCCCACAGGAGAACCGCGATTGCCTGTATCGCCACGGCGGCTGAGCGCCCCCTACCGGGGCGCCGGGCCGGACGCTGTCGCGGGCAAGCCCGCTCCCACACAAGGTTGTGCCGACTGCCAGAACAGCAACACCGTCCAGAGAATGGGAGCCTTGCCATGATGCCCGATGAAGCCTTGCGATTGACCCGTGCAGTGGCGTTCATGTCCGTCGCCACCCTCATGATCGGCCTGGGGTTCGTCGTCTATGTGCTGCAGATACCATCGGCCTGGCCTGTCGGCAAGACCTTCCTCGTGCTGGCCGTGCTCTGGATCACCAACCTCGTTTCGATGCTGTTGAACGCGCTGTATTGGTTCACACGCAGAACGCCCAGAGGGCTTCTGACCTTACTCGGGGTTCAGTTGGCAATCATGGTGGCGGGGCTGATCTGGATGAGCTGAGCCCCAGGCGGCAAACAGTTGCCCGACGTATGCCTGCACACCACGACGTGTGCCCTCGACTGCGTTTTCTTACGCAGTAGGACTCACCCAATCCTCGACTCTCAAACCAACCACTCGATCGAACTCACGACGGTTGTTGGTAATGACCGTCAGCCCCCGAGAACGGGCGTGTCCAGCAATCATGGTATCGAAGGGCCCTATCGGTCTACCTACCCGTGCCAGCTCAGCACGGATTTGCCCGCTGTGAGCGGCAGCCGCCTGGTCGTAATCGAGCACCTCCAAGCGAGCAGCAAATCCTTCTACGTCAGCCAGATTTCGCTCAGGGTCAGAGGACTTCTCTGCCCCATAGATCAACTCCATTAGCGTTACCGTGCTGATGCACAGTTGGCCATGATGCCGCTTGAAGGTTTCTCGTACGAATGGAGGTCGGTTTTTAATAGTGAAGATGCAGATGTTGGTGTCGAGCATGAACTTGAGCATCAGAAGGCCTCACGCTCTTGCTCAGCCGGCTGCTCGCGTTCGGCCATGAAGTCTGTGGTCACACCCTCGCCATCGAACCAGCTGTCCCATGCTTCACCTGCCGGAGTGATCAGTCGCGCTCGACCTAGCACGACAACGTCGACACGCTTGACATCGTCCGGCAGCGCAGCGGCCTTGGGCAGCCTTATGGCCTGACTGCGGTTGCTCTGAAAAACGGCACCTTGTTCCAAGACGCACCTCACAAGAAATCAGATACCTGGCAATCCTAGCGGCAGGCCGGGATATGTCAATGGGATATGCCGAGCACATCAGACTAACTGGCTCTTGGATTTGCTCCAGGTCCAGCAGCCAGAGGATGCTGCACGGGCTTGCGTCCACTGCGACCAGCCACCAGGGGTGGGGCTGACCCCTGCCTGACCATGCTTCGAGCGATTCGCCTGCTCAGGCGCGTGGTGCATCCAGATGACTACGGGCCTGGGCCATGCGGAACCGCGCAGTCTTTTACACGCTCATAGCTTAACCGAGTACCGCCGAACCGTCCGTGCCCTGCTGTGCGACCCGTTCCAGCCACACTCGTTATTCCATATTCGGCACCCATAGAACCCCATGGAATAATCCATAACCTTTGGTTATTGGTAAAAGTTTTTATAGAACCTGAAAATCTCGCTCTCATTCATTTTTTGATGCCAGTCAACGCCTTGCATCCAGAGGTATGCCTCGTGAGTATCTCCTTGAGCGGATCGCTGGCCGACGCGCTCCTCCAGACCCGGCCACGGGACGAACACCGCCAGCGGGCACGCGAGGGGGTCATCGACTACCTGGCCTGCCTGCTGCCGATTCAGCTCGGCCTGCTGCACGACAGCGGTCTGGCACCGGTACGCCAGGCATTCCCTGCCGCCGCCGGCATGGACAACCAGGCCTTGCAGCTGGGCTACATGAGCCACGCACTGGACTTCGACGACTACCACGCGACCTTCCGTGGCCACCCGAGCACGGTGGTGCTGTCGACCCTGCTGGCGCTGGCACCTTCGCTGGATACCCTGGGCCATGAGGCGTTTCTCGACGCCTACATCATCGGCGTGGAACTGGCCGGGCGCCTGGGCAAGGCCATCGGCACGCGGCATTACGCGGCAGGCCTGCACAGCACCGCGACCCTCGGGGTGATCGCGGCCACGGGCGCGGCCTGTCGTCTGTTACGACTGGATCGAAGCCAGGCCCAGATCGCCCTCGGCCTGGCAGCGACCCAAGCCGCAGGCCTGCGCGCGCAGTTCGGCAGTGCGGGCAAGGCCCTGCATGCGGGCTTCGCGGCGCGGCAGGCGGTGAATGCCGTGCAGCTGGCCCAGGCCGGGTTCGCGGCGCAGGCCGATGACGTGCTGGAGGCGTTTCTGGAGATCCTCGGCCTGGGCCAGGCCCGGCCCGACGACCTGCTGGCCGACTGGGGCACGCCCTGGCGGATCAGCGCACCGGGCCTGGAATTCAAGCGCTACCCCACCTGCGGCGGTACCCACAGCGCCATCGAAGCAGCGTTCGTGCTGCGCGAGCGCGACGGCTTCTCGCCGGCGCAGGTGCAGTCCATCGAGGTCAGCTTCCCGCCCGGTGCCGACACCGCGCCGTCGATCCGCGCCCCGCAGACCGGCGTGCAAGGCCGGTTCAGCCTGGAGTACGTGATCGCCGATGCGCTGCTCAACGGCGCCATCGCGCTGGAGCGCTACGGCGAGGACCCGGTGCGCCCGGACATCGCCGCCCTGGCCGCCAAGGTGCAGCGGGTACCCGACCTCACCGCGCCGCCCGACGAGCTGGACCCGGACCTGCGCTTTCATCGGGTCACCCTGCACCTGGCGGACGGCCGTTCGTCGAGCCACTGCGTGACCCGCCGGCAGACCGCAGCCGCGCCCACCGACGTACTCGGCAAGCTGCGCGACAACCTGCAGGCCTGGCCTGTCGAGCGCCTCGATGCGCTCTGCGCCGACCTTTCTCTGACCGACGATGCCGCGTTGCAGCGTCTGGTCGCTCTCGTTCGCTGTCATTAAGGATTCCCCCCATGTCCCTGCAACAGACGCCTTCCCGTCAACTGCGCCTGGGCCTGTTCGTTCAAGCCCTGGGCCATCACGTCGGTGGCTGGCGCGCCGACGGTGCGCAAGGTTCGCCCACCGATATCGAGTGGTTCAGCTGGATCGCCAAGACCGCCGAACAGGGCAAGTTCGACATGTTCTTCGTCGGCGACGCGCTGGCCACCAGCGTACACCGCCTGCCATCGACCCTGTCGCGCCTGGAGCCGCTGACCCTGCTTTCGGCCCTGGCCGTGCAGACCCGTCACATCGGCCTGGCGGCCACCGCCTCGACCACCTTCGACGAGCCGTTCCACCTGGCCCGTGCCCTGTGCTCGGTGGACCACATCAGCCATGGCCGTGCCGCCTGGAACGTGGTCACCTCGTTCTCGGCCGATGCCGCGCGCAACTTCAGCCGCGAAGACCTGCCCTCCCACGCCGACCGCTACGAGGTGGCGCGTGAGTTCCTCGAGGTGGCGTTCAAGCTGTGGGACGGCTGGGAAGACGGCGCCATCGTGCGCGACAAGGCGAGCGGTCGCTACAGCGACGACAGCAAGATCCACCCGGCCAACCACAAGGGCAAGCACTTCCAGGTCCAGGGCCCGCTCAACATTGCCCGCTCGCCCCAGGGCCGCCCGGTGATCATCGAGGCCGGCTCGTCCCCGGCCGGGCAACAGCTGGCCGCCCAGACCGCCGAGGTGGTGTTCACCGCCGCCGCGTCGCTGGAAGAGGGCCAGGCCTTCTACCGCAGCCAGAAGCAGTTCGTGCGCGACGCCGGGCGCAATCCGGACCACCTGTTGATCCTGCCGGGCGTGATGCCCATCGTCGGGCGCACCCGCGAGCAGGCCCAGGCGGTGTGGGACCAGCTCAACGAGCTGGTGGACATCGACAACGGCATCGAGCAGCTGTCGGCACGCTTCGGCACCGACATGAGCGTCTACCCGCTGGACGGCCCGGTGCCGCCGGTCGCCCCTACCGAAGGCAGCCAGAGCCGGGTCAAGCTGCTCACCGAACTGGCCGCGCGGGAAAACCTCACCCTGCGCCAGCTGGCCGCCGTGGCCGCGGGGTCTCGTGGCCATCGGGTGATCGTCGGCACCGCCGAAGACATCGCCGACGACTTCCAGGCCTGGCTGGAACAGGGTGGCGCCGACGGCTTCAACATCATGCCGGCGGTGCTGCCCGAGCAGCTGCAGCTGTTCGTCGAGCTGGTGATCCCCGAACTGCAGCGCCGCGGCCTGTTCCGCACCGAATACGCACACGCCACCCTGCGCGAGAACCTGGGCCTGCCCAGCGTCACCGACAACTTCGCCGCCGTCGCCCCGTCGACCCCACACGAGGAATGAGCCATGACTAAACCTGCACTGATCAGCGCCATCGCCGCGCTGCTGGCCGTTCCCGGCGCCTTCGCCGCACCTGCTACAGGCAGCGTGCCTTTCGATGCCACCGCCAAGCCCGCAGCCGACGCGGCTCTGCACGCGACCCTACCCGAGGCCATCCAGAAACGTGGCTACATCGTCGCCGGCACCAACCCCAACACCCCGCCGACGACCTTCTACAAGGCCGACAACAAGACCTTGGCCGGGCGCGAGATCGACATCATCAGCGCCGTGGCCGACCGTCTGGGCGTGCAGTTGCAGCTCAAGGACACCGGGGGTTTCGACAACATCATCCCAGGGCTCAAGTCCGGCCGCTACGACGCGGCCCTGGCGAACATCGACGCCAACGCCAAGCGCCTGGAGCAGGTCGACTTCGTCGGCTACTACAACGCCTCCAAGCTGGCGCTGGTCGCCCGCTCCGATGCCAAGCTCGGTACATTCGACAGCCTGGAGGCCTTGTGCGGCCAGACCGTCGGCGCCGGGGCCGGTACGTCCCAGGTGACCCGCCTGCAACAGGCCAGCGAGGCCTGCGTGGCCGCTGGCAACAAGCCGATCACCGTGCCGATCTTCCCGGACCGCCCCGCCGGCGTGCAGGCGGTGATGAGCAGCCGTGTGCCGATGTTCTTCGGCCCTTACGAGGGCTTGCGCTACCAGGCCAGCCGCCTCAAGGGGATGACCCTGGCCGGTGAGATCACCATCGAGGACACCATCGTCTCCATCGCGCTGCCCAAGCAGTCGCCGCTGGGCAAACCGATCCAGGCCGCGCTCAACTCGCTGATCGCCGACGGCACCTACCAGCAGATCCTCGACAAGTGGGAGATCGGCTTCGGCGCGGTCAAGTCGGCCGGCCTCAACGAAGACAACCTGCGATGAAGCCAGGGTCCGACGCCGAGCGCGCCGACCTGCGCATCGTTCCCAACCGCCACTGGGGGCGCTGGGCCAGCGCCGCCGTGGTGATCGCGGTGCTGGGTCTGGTGCTGCACTCGATGCTCGACAACCCGCGTTTCGAATGGGACGTGGTGGCCGCCAACCTCACCGAGGACTCGATCCTCGACGGCGTGCTGATGACCATCAAGCTCACCCTGATCTCGGTGGTGTTCGGCTTCGCGGGCGGCACGCTGCTGGCGCTGATGCGGTTGTCGTCGAACCCGGTGCTGGTCAGCGTCAGCTGGGCCTACACCTGGTTCTTCCGCGCCGTGCCGATGCTGGTGCAGCTGTTCCTCTGGTACAACATCGCCGCGCTGTACCCGCGCCTGGCCCTGAGCCTGCCGTGGGTCGGCGAGCTCTGGAGCGCCCCCACCAACGACGTCATCAGCCCGTTCAGTGCGGCGGTGCTGGCGCTGGTGATCCATCAGTCCGCCTACGCCGCCGAGATCATCCGCGCCGGCATCCAGAGTGTCGGTGCCGGGCAGCTGGAAGCGGCCAAGGCGCTGGGCTACCGGCCTGGACAGATCTTCCGCCAGACCGTGCTGCCCCAGGCCATGCGCACCATCCTGCCGCCGGCCGGCAACGAGGTGATCGGCCAGCTCAAGACCACCGCAGTGGTCTCGGTGATCGCCCTGCAGGACGTGCTGTACTCGGCGCAGATCATCTACCAGCGCACCTACGAGGTGATCCCGCTGCTGCTGGTGGCCACCGCCTGGTACCTGGTGATGACCTCGGTGCTGTCGGTGTTGCAGCACCTGGTCGAAGTGCGTTTCAGCCGCGGCAACACTCCAGGGCGGCGCAACTGGCTGGGCCGCCCGGTGGCCCGACAGGAGTCCGAAGCATGAGTGAATCCATCCGCCTGCGCGGGGTGCGCAAGCAGTTCTCCGGCAACACCGTGCTCAAGGGCATCGACCTGGACATCGCCGCCGGCTCGGTGACGGTGATCCTCGGGCCCTCGGGTTCGGGCAAGTCGACCCTGTTGCGCTGCATCAACCACCTGGAAAAGCTCGACGGCGGCACCGTCCACGTCGGCGACACGCTGATCGGCTACGAGCGCAAGGGCCAGACGCTCCACGAACTGCCGGAGACGCGCGTGGCCGAACAACGCCAGCGCATCGGCATGGTGTTCCAGCAGTTCAACCTGTTCCCGCACCGAACCGTGCTGCAGAACATCGTCGATGCGCCGCTGCGCATCCTCGGCCACACGCGCCGTGACGTCCAGGCACGGGCCCTAGACCTGCTCGAACAGGTGGGTCTGGCCCACCGCGCCGAGGCCTGGCCGCGAGAGCTGTCCGGCGGGCAGCAGCAGCGCGTGGCCATCGCCCGCGCCCTGGCGATGCAACCGGAGGTGATGCTGTTCGACGAGCCGACCTCGGCCCTGGACCCGGAGCTGGTGGGCGAAGTGCTGCAGGTGATGAAGCAGCTGGCGCACTCGGGTATCACCATGGTGGTGGTCACCCACGAGATCGGCTTCGCCCGTGAAGTGGCGGACCACATCGTGTTCATGGACCAGGGCCAGGTGGTCGAGAGCGGTGATGCACGTGCCTTGCTCGACAACCCGCAACACCCCCGCCTGCGCGAGTTCCTCGCCAGCGTGTTGTAAGGCGGCCATGGCCTGTGCGACGCCTGTCGTGCAGGTCGGCCTGCTTGCAGGCTCGTCTTTCGCGCACCCTGCGTGTCAGGCTCGATTCGAGTCCAGTGCCCCGGCAAGGGCTTCTTACCCATTGCCGCACTGCAGCGAAACCGTCTGTCACGGACCTGTGGGCTTGCCCGCGATGGCGGCCGTTCCATCACCGCCTGCATCGCAGGCAAGCCCCACAAAGGCCCCCTACCGCCTTTGCTTCCCGCCTGGGCTATCAGGCTGCTATACAGGTCGATCCCCATGACTTGCACTCAAGGACGACCCCATGCACGTATGCGACATGACGCATGGCGATGCCTCCGCTGTCTCCGCCCTCTGCCTCGGCGCCTTCACCGAGGCGATCGCTCCGTCGCTGTCCGCCCAGGGCGTGGCGCACTTCGCTGACGTGGTGACGCCGGCCGCGTTCGGCGAACGCCTGACCGGCGACAATCGGATGTGGGTAGCGGTGGTGGACGGTGCCGTCAGGGGGATGGTGGAGCTCAAGCAGCGCCGACATGTCGCCCTGCTGTTCGTCGCGCCTGGTTGGCAGCGCCGTGGCGTGGGTGCTCGTCTGATGGAGGTTGCCCTGGCGCATGCCGAGGCAGGCGAAATCACCGTCAGCGCTTCCCTGCCATCGGTGGCCGCCTACCAGCGTTATGGCTTAGTGCTCGCCGGAGACGTGAGCGAACACGGTGGGTTGGTGTATCAGCCGATGACGTGGCACATGACATGACTGTGCATAGGCCAATGCAACGGTGGAAATCCGCCCGCCGCTTTGGTGCCGCGGTGTCGCGCAGAGAACATGGCGATAGGTGGCAGGATCCCAGGTTTTATCGCTGAACGATTTAGGGCCGCTCACGCCCGCCGCAGTAGTACAGGCAATCACGGTCCATGTGAATGGTTGCATTGGCTAGGGTCGCGCTCACGCTCGCTCACCTCAATCTACCGCTGCGTAACGTCGGCGTGTCAACAGCAGCGCGAGACCTACCGACAGCGCCAATAAGGCCAACGACTCCTGTTCGAAGCCCAGCCAATGTTCTTGCCCAGCCGTAAACAGACCCGCCAGCCCAGCCATCAGCAAACCAACCCCTGACCACTTGCGTAGCGGGTAGGGTTTGAGAAGCCACAAGAGCACGAAACCGAACGTTACAAGAATGAGATGTTGGATAAGTTCAGGCATGGAGGTCTCTCAGGACTTGACGACCAATGAAAGGGTAGAACGCTGAGAACCTATACCGCCTTGCACCTGGGCCTCCAAAGTCACAATGACATCACCTGCATGGACGGCGCTGAAAGTACCGACCCCAATCGCAGGCGAGTCGGTACACAGTGGTCCGCGCAGACCAGCCTGCGCCGCTGGGCCGTTGCTACGCGCCCCCAACGCTTTGCGCCAGCCGCGCCCGCGCCGCTGCGGTCAAACGCTTGAACCCGAACAGCTTGGCCACCTCCGTAGCGGTGTCCCCCTCGCCGACCGCCAGCGCCGCTGCCCGCACCTCCTGCGGCGCGATGTCTTCGAGGGCGCGCACGTCGGCCTCGCTGGCGGGCACGCGGTAGGTCGCCCACGTCTCCATGTCTGCCATCGACCGCCAGACGAAGGCGTCCTCCGCTGCCGTCGCCTGGACATGGTGCTCGCGCCCGGCCAGGCCCAGCACCCGATCACGGATCAACCGCCCGGCACGCTGGAAGCCGTGGGCACGGGCGATCCGCTGCACCAGCACGGTGTCACGGATCGGTGCTTCCTGGTCCACGACCTGGGCGATCACACGTTGCAGCACGGCGTCGTACTCGGCCTGGTAGAAGCGCTCGGCGTCGATCTCGGCCGCCAACGCACTCAGGTCGGCGACGCGGTAGACGCCGTATGGCGCGCTGGCCTCGGTGACGGGTGCCAGGGCCTGCACGGGCAGCGCCTCGGGCTTGGGAGCGGCAACCTCTTCAGCCGCCAAGGCTGGCTCGCTATCGCTGTCGCTGTCCTCCTCCGGCTGCACCGGGAACGTCAGCGTCACCTCAGGGACAGGTTCGGCCTCCAACACGGCCGCCTGCGCCGCCCGCGAGGCTTCCAGCCGTTCGGTGAGCGCCGCGTCCAGGCGCTGCAGCGCGCCGGCCTTGTCCACCCACCATTCGGTGGACCACAGGCGCACCAGGTGCCAGCCCAGCCCGCGCAGGATGGCCCCGCGCACTTTGTCGCGGTCACGGGCGGTGGCGGCGCTGTGGTAGGTGGCGCCGTCGCACTCGACCCCGGCCAGGTAATCGCCAGGGCGGTCCGGGTGGACGATCCCCAGGTCGATGCGAAAACGCGACACACCGATCTGCGGCACCACCTGCCAGCCCAGGCCGCGCAGGCCCTCGGCCACGGCCTCCTCGAACGGCGAGTCGTAGCCACCCACCGAGCCGCGCACGGCGGCGGCCAGGGCCTTGGGGCCCTGCTGGGCGAACTCGATGAAGTGCTTCAGGTCATGCACGGCGCGGGCGTTGGTGCGGTTGAGGTCGATCATGAACGGGTCGAACGAGGTGAACACCAGCATCTCGCGGCGCGAGCGGGTGATCGCCACGTTCAGCCGGCGCCAGCCGCCCTCCTTGTTGAGCGGGCCGAAGTTCATCGACAGGCTCGGCGCGCCCGGCTCGGTCGGGCCGTAGCCGATGCCGAGGATGATCAGGTCGCGCTCGTCGCCCTGCACGGTCTCCAGGTTTTTCACCACCACCGGCTCAGGGTGGCTTTCCTGGAAGAACGGCTCGATCTGCGGGTACTGGGTCCGCGCCACGTCGAGCAGGTCGTTGATCAACTGCTGCTGGTCGCTGTTGAGGGTGATGATGCCCAGGGTATGGCCTGCCGCGATGAAGGCCGGGTCGGTCAGGCGCTTGACGGTCTCGGCGACGATGGCCTTGGCCTCGACCTGGTTGTGGCGGCCCTTGCCCTTGGCGTAGACGCCCTCGACGCGCCGCCACTCCACGGCGCTGTCGCGGGTCTGCGCGGCCGGGAAGGTGATCAGGTTGCTGTCGTAGTACTGATGGTTGGAGAACGCGATCAGGCTTTCGTGACGGCTGCGGTAGTGCCAGCTCAGGCTGTGGCTGGGCACTCCGGCGCCCAGGCACTCGTCGAGGATGCTTTCCATGTCCTCGGCCGTGTCGTCGTCGGTGGCGCTGGCGCCGCGGTTGAAGAAGTTGGTCGGCGGCATCTGCCGCGGGTCGCCGGCGATCACCACCTGGCGACCGCGGGCGATGGAACCGATCGCGTCCCAGGGGGCGATCTGCGAGGCTTCGTCGAAGATCACCAGGTCGAACGGCGGCAGCTCGGCCGGCAGGTACTGGGCGATCGACAGCGGGCTCATGAGCATGCACGGGGCCAGGCGGTTCAGCGACTCGCCCATCTCGACGGCCAGCTGGCGCACCGGCTTGTGCCGCCGGGACTTCTGCAGCTCATGCTTGAGCACGCCGAAGCCGCTGCTCCTGGGCACGTCGTTCTTCGCCGGGATGTGACCGCACAGGGTGGCGCGGATGTAGCGCACCGACAGTGCGGCCAGGGCATCGTCGAGGCGGGCGAAGGTGGCGATGTCGCTCATGTGCTCGGCGGCGACGAAGGTGCGCAGCAGCGGCTCGCGGTCGATGCCCTGGCGGGCGAAGTCGTAGGCGTAGGCGGTCTCGAAGGTGGCGACGACGGTGTCCGTCGGCAGGATGCCCTGCTCCAGCGCCTGGGTCAGGGGCTGCAACCCGACGTCGCGGGCCTGGTCGCGCACCCGGCACCAGTCGCACCAGGCCTTGAGCTGGCCCTCCTGATCGACGATGCGCGCGGCCAGCGCGCGCCGTTCGGCGAGGGTGACGGGTTCGCCGTCGCCGACGCGGGCGGCCAGTTGGTCGAACTGCGCCGCACATGCCTCGAAGCGCGCCTGGGCCTGCTGCAGGGTGTCGATGGCGATGGCGATCTGACCGCCCGGCGCGAGCATCTCGTTGGCCTCGACCACCACCCGCTGCACGGCGCTGCGCAAGGCGATCAGGGCTTCGGGCGAATCGGCCAGGGCGCTGATCTGGCGGCGTAGCTGTTCGGCCAGGGCAGCGGCCTGGGTGAGGGTCTGGCCGGCGCTGTGGCTACCGTTCCAGCCCGGCACCGCGTGCAGGGTCGCGCCTAGCGTGTCGAGTTCGCGCAGCAGGGCCTGCTGCTGTTCGAAGCGGTCCAGGTCCGCCGGAACGTCAGGCAGCCCGCTCGCACCGCCCAGGGTCGCCAGGCGTTGGGCGACCTTCTTCTTGGCCCAGGTGGCGAAGCACCAGAACTTGCCGCTGGCGGCCTGCCACGCTTCGCGCAGCTCGGCCACCGGCACTCGGCGACAGGCTTCGTCGGCGTAGTCCACCGACAGGTCCTGGCCGAGGGCCTGGTAGCGGGCGATGCGCTCGGCGGCACGCCGGGCGTGTTCGATGCGCGTGTTCGCGTCAGGGGCGAAGGCGAAGCCCAGGTCCAGGCCGTGGCAATGCAGCAGCAACGTGAACAACGCGACCAGGGCGGCATACTGCCCGGCCTCGGCCTTCGGCACCGCCAGCCCGGTCAGAGCCTGTAAGCGCTCGCAGGCCGCCTCGAGCGCGTCCAGGGCACCCGGCACCTCACGGGCACAGGCCACCAGCTGGGCCTGCCAGGCATTGGACCAGTCGGTCTGCGCCAGGCCGGCGAACACCGGCGCCAGGTCGTGGGCGGCCTGGCCGTTGAGGCCCAGGCGGCGGGCCAGGTCGTGCAGCGCCTCGTAGGCAGCCTGGTCGTGCACGGTCGATTCGGGCCAGGCCAGGCGCGGCGTGGTCGGCCGGTGGTCGCGCACCGTGCGGCCGATGGCCTGGTGCAACGACCAGCCATTGGGATGGCGGCGATGCAGCACGTCGACCAGCTGGTTGAGCCGGCCGCGCAGGACCTGCAGGCGCTCGGCCTCGCGGGACCATTCCTCGGTGGTCAGGGTGTCGCGCACGTCCCAGGCCCGTTCGAGCTGCTTGAGCACTTCGACCTTGGAGGCCTTGCTCGAATGCAGCTCCAGGCAGAACTCGCCCAGGCCTTTTTCCGCCAGACGTCGATAGACCACTTCCAGGGCCGCGCGCTTCTCGGCGACGAACAGCACGCGGCGGCCCAGCGCCAGGTTGTGCGCGATCATGTTGGCGATGGTCTGCGACTTGCCGGTGCCGGGCGGTCCGTCGAGCACGAAGCTGTGGCCGCTGGCCGAGGCGATCACCGCCGCCAGCTGCGAGGAGTCCGCCGGCAGCGGCGTGAACAGCTGCGCCGGGGTGACCACCTCGTCCAGACGTTCAGGCCGCGGGAAGTCATCACCGCGCGGCAAGCCAGGGCTGCCGGGGCTGCGCTCGAGCAGGTGCTTGACCAGCGGGCTCTGGGTCAGTTGTTCGGCATGGGCGGCGAGGTCCTTCCACATCAGGTACTTGGCGAACGAGAAGGTGCCCAGCACCACGTCGGTGACCACTTCGAAGCCTGGCGCATCGCGCACTGCGCGGCGCACCGTGTCCCACACCCCGGTCACGTCGACGCCGTTCTCGTCGGCCGGCAGGTCGCCGTCCAGGCCAGGGACCACCAGTTCGAAGTCGTGGCGCAGCAGCTCGAGCAGGGTCAGGTTGAAGCGTGGCTCCTCGTCGAGCAGGCTCAGGGTCACCCCCGACAGCGCGCTCTTGCGTTCGAGCTTGACCGGCAGCAGCACCAGCGGCGCGGAATAGGTCTTGGGATCGTCCGCACTCTTCTTCCAGTTGAGAAAGCCCACGGCCAGGAACAGCGTGTTGGCGCCGCCCTCTTCCAGGTCGGTGCGGGCCTTGCGGTAGAGGTCGATCAGGGTGGCTTCGAGCTTGCTCTTCTCCAGGCTGGCCAGCACCTCGCCGCGCTCGAAGGCCTGCCGGGCGACCTCGTCGAGCAGACGCTCGCGGTGCTGCTGCTCGTACAGTGCCGGGTCGCGGCCGCCGCTGTCGAGGTTGGGCACCGGCAGCACGCGGATGCGCTTGCCGCTGGCCAGCAGGTCTTCCAGGGCCGCCGGGTCGGGGCATACCAGGCGCACGCCCTTGGCACTGTCGGGCAGGTGCAGCAGACGGTTGCGGGTGGTCAGGTCGAGCAGCTTGCGCTGCCACAGCATCAGCCGGTCGGCCGGCCCCTCGGCCGTCGTCGGCACCTCGACGTCGAAGCCCGGCAGCACCGGCGCTTCTTCCAGCACGTTGTGCGGGCGCGGCGACGGCTCGGGCGCCAGTGCCGTCGGCTCGGGCGCGGCAGTGGCGGCCAGGGGGCGGATCTTCTGCAGGCGGGCACGGCGCACGTCGATGGCCATGATGAAGCGGTCGTCGTCCAGCTGCCGCTGCGCCTCGTTCACCGCCTGACTGAAGCCAGGGAACGGCGACTGGGTGGCCAGGGTGGTTTCGAAGACCACCAGTTCCTTGAGGTCGACCCGCTTGCGCAGCGCCGAGGCATCGTCGGTCAGCACCTGGGCGAATTCCTGGGGCTGCAGCCAGACGCCGGTGAAGGCGTGGCCCTGGGTCATCACCAACAGCGGGTTGAGCCCGGCCTGCTCCAGTGCGGCGGCGAACAGCAAGGCGCTGTCCAGGCAGGTGGCCAGGCCGCTGTCGAGGACCTGGCTGGGCGAACGCACCTTCTGCCCCTGGGCCTCGAAGCTGGCCGGCGGCAGCGCATAGCTCAGCTGCAGGTCGCAGACCGCCGACCACAGGGCCGAGGCCAGCTCCCAGGTGCGGGTGCGCGAGTGGCCTTCGTAGCCCTGGATGGCCTCGGGCTTGCCGGCGCGGCGCAGCACCTCGGAAGCAGCCTTCAGCACCCGGTCCACGGCCGGGTCATTGGGCAGGCAGAAGGCCGGCAGCAGCTCGGGCATGGCGTTCAGCCCGCCCCACTCCATCCGCGCCAGCAGCGCGGTCGGCAGGCGCTGTTCGGCCAGCAGGGTGTCGCCCTGCCAGACCCGCAACAGCACCTCGGCGCTCAGGCTTTCGCTGAGCCCGGCCAGGTACTGGGCGTTGAGCCGCAGGTCGCGCTCGCCGATCACCAGGCGGTCGCCCGGATGCAGCCGGTCGATGACCCAGCGGCGCGGCTCGACGCAGGCCGGGTCGGTGTCCAGGGTCAGCGTCAGGTCGTGGCAGGGGGCCTCGCCGTCGTGGGTCAGCGCCAGCTCGCGCAGCAGCGGCACGGCGTTCTGGTGCGAGGCAAAGCCAATCTTGCGCGCGACCACGGCCTCGATCTTGATACTCATGCAACGTCTCCTTGAACGGCACGCCTGCGGTCCTGACAGAAAGGAGGCGTTTCGGTAATGCGAGCGAGGATACATGGCTCGGAGCGCGCTGGCATCGACAGTGACCGATCCCAGGCATGCAGGCCGCGCCAATCGGCGCCCGGGCGTAAAAAAACAGCGCTGGCAAATTGACGCCATGGCCCTCTTTTCAGTAAGGTCTGCACCCCTCGCCAATCGATGGCACTGACTTCTTTCAAGGACCGAACCCATGCAGGGCGCACTGCTTCGCACCGGCAAAAGTGACCAATTCATTGCCATGGGCGAAACCGGCCAGCCGGTGTTCAAGGCCGCCTTGCAACTGATCGCCGCCCTGGAGCGCCGCAGCCCCGAGCTGTCGCGCTTTCTGGCCATCCCGAAAAGCAACGAACAGGGCAACGTACTCGACTGGTACAGCCCGTTGCCGGGCGAGGTGATCGCCTGGCGCGCCGCCACCGAGGCCGAGCGCGACAGCGCCCGCGAGCGCCTGCAGCACTTTCGCCAGGCGGTACTGAACAGCGCCTCGAGCCTGGTCGATTCGGCCGGCAAGCGCGGCCAGGGCGACCAGGTGATCTTCGGCAAGCTGCTGGGCCTGGTGCCCTTCTGTCCGAGCGACGACCACGTCTACCTGGTGCAGACCGAACAGGGCGTGCAGCCGGTGCTGACCTTCTGGGGGTTCGTGGCCCACGAGCAGGACCGCCAGCGCGAGCCGCTGTACTTCCTGACGCCGCGTCCGGCGCCGACACCGCCGCCCGTGGCCGCGCCGCTGGCGCCTCGACAGGCAGTGCCTTGCCCGACACAAGCGCCCTAGTGCCGGATGCGACCGCCGCCCCTGCCGCTGACGAGGCGGCTGCGGTGCCTGCAGACGCCTCCGATGCGCCAGCCGACGCCACGCCAGCGCCGACCGCAGACACGCCGGACGCCCAGGCTGGCAACGCGCCCGTCGCGCCCCCGGTGCCAGCGAGCGGCACCGCGCCGCCACTGACCATTCCGGCCGATGCCGGCGAAGGCCCGGCGGACTTTCTCAACGGCAACTACCGCGCCGGCGCCGGCATCCTCGATGCCAGCACCGCCAAGCCGCTGCGCCTGGAATACGCCTTCGAGAACGGCCAGGGCAACGTCACCATCCGCCGTCCGGACGGCGTGAGCTGCACCGGTGCGGTCAATGCCGCCATGCGCGGTGGCCAGCTGGGCATCGAAAGCCAGGACCAGGCCACCTGCACCGACGGTGGTCGCTACGACATGCCCACGGTGAGCTGCGCCCCTGGCGCGCAACGCATCGCCGACTGCCAGGGCCACTACGGCTCCAGCCAGTTCCCCATTTCCATGCGCCGCGAATAAAGGCCTCCTCCCATGCTGCCCGAGCTCACCCCCTTCGAAGATACCGTTCACCTGGTCAACGACAGCGGCCTGCAGTTTCTCGACTTCGCCGTCCGGCTCGACCCGGCCAAGGAGCCCGCCGGACGCTTCGCGCGCATGGGCAACACGCTGATCGCACGGCTGCTGCTCAACCACGAGACCCGCGAGTACTTCCACCTCGGGCCGGTGAACGACAACGGCCAGGCCGGCCAGCACGAGCGCCTGGTCAGCGTGGTCGACGAAGAAGACCTGACCCTGAGCCTGCAGAGCAGCCTGGCCCTGCTCGACGGCCTGTGGCTGCCGGCGCCGTTCTTCCGCTTCCTGCCGCCGGAGCGCTTCGACGAAGGCCCGACCAACTGGGCACGCATGCGTCTGGTGCGCCTGGCGCAGCCGGACGTGGACGGCAACACCCACCGCCTGACGCTGGCCTTCGACACCCGCGCCATGGCCAGCAGCCAGGGCATGCAGTACCTGGCGCCGACCCAGGACGACATCAACGCCGGCGCCAGCTTCCGCCTGGCCTGCCAGGCCCGCCAGAGTCGCTGGTTCCTCGACCAGCAATGGGTGCGCCTGTGGCTCGAAGAGGTCTACCGCGACAGCCAGAAAGCCCGCCCCAGCGAAGACGTCGACGAGGAAATCGACGAGCAGCGCCACCTGGGCCACTACCTCAACCTGCTGAGCCTGATGGCGCGCCCGGTGCCCGAGCAGTACACGCAGGCGCCGGCGCGCATTCCGGTGCCGGACATCAAGCTCGCTGCCAATGGCGTGGCCTCGCTGGAGCCGCCGATCCCGGTGGACCTGGTGCTGGACGTGGGCAACTCGCGCACCTGCGGCATCCTGATCGAGAACCACGGGCAGTCCGGTGATGGCCTCAAGCACAACTACGTGCTGCAGATCCGCGACCTCACCTGCCCCGAGCAGGTCTACAGCCAGCCATTCGAGAGCCGCGTGGAGTTCGCCCAGGCCAGCTTCGGCAAAGAGAACTTCTCGGTGCAGAGCGGCCGCCACGATGCCTTCCAGTGGCCCACCATCGCCCGGGTCGGCGCCGAGGCCGGACGCCTGTCGGGGCGACGCAAGGGCACCGAAGGCTCGACCGGGTTGTCCAGCCCCAAGCGCTACCTGTGGGACGAGAACGCTTACCTGCACGGCTGGCGCTTCAACAGCGCCTACGTGCGCAGCGACAGCGAACCGAAGGCCACGGCGGCGCCGTTCTCGCACCGGGTGACCAAGCTCGGCCAGGCGTTCTACAAGCTCAAGCACGAAGACGACCGGCTGCCGGCGTTCACCCCGCAGTATTCGCGCAGCTCGCTGATGACCTTCATGCTCGCCGAGGTGCTGACCCAGGCCCTGGTGCAGATCAACAGCCCGGCCCAGCGCACGCGCATGGGCCACACCCAGCGCCCACGCCAGCTGTCCAGCGTGACCCTGACCGTGCCGCCGGGCATGCCCCAGGTCGAGCGCAGCCTGCTCAATGACCGCCTGCTGCAGGCCATCGCCCTGGTGTGGAAGTGCATGGGCTGGCACGACGGCGACCTGGACCCGGCCAAGGCCCGCGCCAGCAACGACATCCCGGCGCCGCGCATTCCGCTGCCCAAGGTCAAGGTCGAGTGGGACGAAGCCTCCTGCGGCCAGCTGGTGTACCTGTACACCGAGATCCGCGAGAACTTCGCCGGCCACCCCCAGGAGTTCTTCGACACCCTGGCCCGCCCGGACAAGACCGACCGCGAGGCGGTGACCCTGGCCAGCATCGACATCGGCGGCGGCACCAGCGACCTGGTGATCACCGACTACCGCCTGGAGCGCGCCAGCGAGCACGCTGGCGGCAGCAACGTGACCATCCTGCCGGCGCAGCGCTTCCGCGACAGCTTCAAGATCGCCGGGGACGACATCCTGCTCGACGTGATCCAGCGCTTCGTCCTGCCGGGGCTGGAGCAGGCCTTCGCCGAAGCGGGCGTGCAGGCGCCGCGTGCCCTGCTCTCGCGCCTGTGCGGCGACGAGAGCACCAGTGCCCAGGACGCGGTGCTGCGCCAGCAGCTGAACCTGCAGGTGTTCACGCCTCTGGGCCTGCACCTGCTGGCGTTGTACGAGCGCTTCGACCCCGAGGTGCCGTGCACCGTGCACGAGCCGAGCTATGCCGAGGTGCTGGCGCTCACCCAGGGGCAGATCGGCGAGCGCGTGCGCGAGTACGTGGCCAGCAACGTGCGCCGGGCCGACGGCGGCAGCGCCCAGTTCGACCTCGAGCAGGTGCGCCTGCGCGTGGACCTGGTGGCCATCCACCAGGCCTTCCTCAAGGGCCAGATCAACCTGTGCAAGGTGCTCGACGCCCTGACCGAGGTGGTCTTCCACTACCCGTGCGACGCCCTGCTGATCACCGGCCGGCCCTCGCGGCTGCCGGGCGTGCTGGCCTACCTGCGGCGCAAGGTGCCGCTGCCGCCCGGGCGCATCGTGCCCATGGACGGCTACCGCGTCGGCGGCTGGTACCCGTTCCACCGCAACGGCCGCATCGACGACCCCAAGACCACGGCGGCCGTCGGCGCGATGCTGTGCCTGCTGAGCGAGCAGCGCAAGATCTCCAACTTCTACTTCAGCGTCGCGCGCCTGAAGCCGTACTCGACCATGCGCCACCTCGGCAAGCTCGACGAGAACAACCTGATCATCGACCACGACCTGCTCTACCGCGACGTGATCCACACCGATGCCCAAGGCAACGAGAGCCTGCGCCTGCATGCGCCCGAGGTGGACGCACCGGTGCTGCGCGTGCTCGGCAAGACCCGCCTGGGCTATCGCCAGCTGGCGGCCCAGCGCTGGGTGGCCGCGCCGCTGTACCTGATCGAACTGACCGACAGCGGCACCCGCAAGCTGGCCAACAAGCGCACCAGCGACGGCCGTGAGCCGTGCCTGCTGCTGCGCCTGCGGGTCGAGGCCGCCGACAGCGACCGCGCCGAGGCCGAGATCGTCGCCGAGAAGCTGCTGATCGACGAGAACATCGAGAGCAACGTGGAGGGCGAGTCCTTCACCCGCAAGGACGTGCGCTTGCAGTTGTACACCATGCTGAGCGCCGAAGGCGGTGCCTCCAACTACTGGCTCGACAGCGGGAGCGTGAGTCCGAAATGAGCAAGCTGACTGCTGAACCCACCACGCTCGCCCAGGCCTGGGCCAACGTCTACAGCGGCGCGGGCCTGGCCCTGGACTGGATCGCCGAGGTCGCTCCGGCGGTCGAGGACATCGCCCAGCGCGCGCCGAGCCTGAACCGCGACCTGCACCGCGCCCGCAACCTGGCGCGCAGCCTCCAGCGGGTCAGCGCCACGCCCATGACCGCCGGTTTCTTCGGCCTGTCCCAGGCGGGCAAGAGCTACCTGATCTCGGCCCTGGCCGCCGACGCGCAAGGCCGCCTGGAGACCCGCTTCGGCCCGCGCACGCTGGACTTCATCGAACACGTCAACCCGGTCGGCGGCGGCAAGGAAGCCACCGGCCTGGTCACACGCTTCACCCGGCATGCCCAGCCCAGCCCGGACCCGGCCTTCCCGGTGGAGCTGCGGCTGTTCCGCGAGATCGAGATCGCGATCATCCTGGCCAACGCCTGGTTCGAGGACTTCGACCACCAGCAGCTCGACTCGGCCTTCACCGAGGCGCGCATCGACGCGGCCCTGGCACCGTTCGCCGACGTGGTCGCCGGGCCGGCCGTGCCGGGGGTCGACCGCGATGACCTGGTGCTGCTGTGGGATTACCTGGAGCACCACTACCGCCATCCGGTGCAGCCGCTGGCGGCCCGCTACTGGCCGCGGGTGCTGGAGATCGCCCCGCAGTTGTCGGTGCGCGATCGCGCCCGCCTGCTGGCGCCGCTCTGGGGCAACCTGGGGCCGATGACCGAGACCTACGAGCAACTGGCCGGCGCGCTGCACCGGCTGGGGCTGGCGCAGACCGTGATGGCGCCGCTCACCGCGCTGGTCAGCGAGCGCGACGGCCTGCTGGTGCAAAGCAACAGCATCATGAACGTCGACATCCTCAGCCAGCTGGGCGCAGCCGACGACGGCCTGCTGCAGGTCCGCCCGGTGCAGGCCGGTGGCGAACTGGGCGCGCCGGCCGGTGTGCAGACCGCGCAGTTGGCGGCGCTGACCAGCGAGCTGATCTTCGGCCTGCTCAACGCGCCGGCCAACGACATCGTCAACCGCGTCGACGTGCTGGACTTCCCCGGCTACCGCAGCCGCGAAAAACTGCTCAGGCTGCCCGAGCAGGCCGGCAACCCGGTGGCCAAGCTGCTGCTGCGCGGCAAGGTCGCCTACCTGTTCGAGCGCTACACCCAGGAGCAGGAAATGAATGCGCTGGTGATGTGCACCAGCACCTTCAAGCAGAGCGAGGTGGTCAGCGTCGGCAAGGTCCTGCAGGACTGGATCGACCGCACCCAGGGCGCCAACCCGCAGCAGCGTGATGGCAAGGACGCAGGCCTGGTCTGGGCGCTGACCATGAGCGACGGCTTCATCACCGGCGCCCTGGAAAAGTCCGCCGCGCAGTACCCCGAAGCCTGCGAGAACATGCTCAAGCTGACCCTGATCGAGCGCTTCGGCAACGAGCCGTGGATGCGCGAGTGGGGCAGCCAGCCGTTCAACAACACCTACCTGGTGCGCAAGCCGCGCCTGGAAAACACCTTCATCGACCTGAGCGCCAAGACGCCCGACGGCACCCGTCAGGAACTGGGCCTGAAGGCCGACAAGCAGTCCGACCTGGCGCAGCTCAAGGCCAGCTTCGTCGGCAGCGAGCTCAGCCGCCGCCACGTGGCCGACGCCGACGCGGCCTGGGAGGCGATGCTCGCCCTCAACGACGGCGGTCTGGCCCGCTTCAGTGATGCGTTCGCCCGCGCCACGCCGTTGTCGCGCAAGCTCGAGCGCATTGCCCAGCAGTACGAGGACCTGATCGCGCAGCTGCTCCCGCGCCTGGCCCAGTACTACCAGGCCGGGGGCGAGGACGAGCGCCAGCAGAAGAAGGAGCTGGCCAACCGCATCGCCGCGCCGTTCGTGCGCCAGGCCCAGCGCAAGCATTTGCTCGGCGAGCTGCTGGCCTACATGGCCGTGCCGGAAAGCGCCCTGCGCGAGCTGTACCTGTCGGGCGACTTCGACAGCGCCGACAGCAACCCGGCGGCGGCCGACACGCCCCCGGCGGTGGACGACTTCGACATCTTCGGCGCGCCCGACGAGGCCGCGCCTGCCCCGGCGGTGAACGAGTACCAGAGCCACGAACACCAGTTCGCCCGTGCCGCCTTCGACCTCTGGGCGGCGCACCTGCGCACCCTGAGCCGGCGCGAGTACGTGCTGCAGATGCTCGACCTGCCCGCCGAGACGGTCGCCGCCCTGGTCAACGAACTGGTGGTCTGCGCCGAGCGCCTGGAGCTGCCGCGTCAGCTCAGCGAAGCCTTGCTGCGCCGCGCCCAGAGCGGCGTGCGCCGCGAGTCGCTGGTGCAGCGTCAGGTGCTGACCGCACAGCTGGTGCTCAACGACTTCAGCGCCTGGTTCGGCCACCTGGGCGAGCCCCAGGCCCAGCGCCCCAACAGCCTGCTGGGCAGCCGCGAGCCGCTGTTCGCCTTCTACCAGCGGCCGATGCCGGGGCGCTTCCCGGAGCTGGCGGCGCAGGCCGAGGACCAGGCGGTGACTTTCGCCGACAGCTGGATCTCCGGCGTGGCCATCCACACCCAGAACAACGCCGGGCACCGCAAGGGCCTGGCGATCAGCCCCGAACAGAATGAACTACTGGGCCTGGCCCTGAACCGGCTCACAGCGAGATAAACGATGGCCATCACCCCCAAGCTGCAGCCCCTGCTCCCTTCGACGCCCGGCCGTGCCCTGCTGCACGTGCGAGGCTGGGAATACGACAGCGGCGCGCTGTCCTTCGCCATCCAGCGCAACCAGGACGAGCACTACCTGCAGGCCGACCAGCGCTGGAGCAACACGCCCTGCTGGTTCGAGCAGGTGTTCGAGGAAGACGCCAGCGGCGAGCACATGACCTGCGCCCTGGGCGCGCAGATCGTCGACCCGCTGCTGAGCCAGCCGAACAACCTCTACAACCTGCGCCTGCGCGGGCCGGACGGCACAGACGAGAACGTCCTGCGCCTGGCCGATGGCCTGCTGCCTTCCAGCGCGGCCGCCGCCACGGGCCCGGCTGGGGCCGAGCGCAGCGCGGTGCTGACGCCAGCGCCGGAGCCCGAGCCTGTGCCGGCCCCGGTGGTCGAGCCTGAGCCCGTACCCGTGCCCGAACCGACCCTTGAGCCAGTCGCCCCGCCGCCCATGCCGCCGGTCACGCCCTCTGCGAACACCAGCAAGGCAGGCCTGTGGATCGCCCTGGTGCTGGCGTTGCTGGCCTTGGCCGCCCTGGCCTGGTGGCTGCTCAAGCCGGGCGCCGAACCGGCCGCGCCCGCTGCGCCTGCGGCGGCGACGGCGACGGCGGCCCCGTGCAGCCGCGAAGCCCTGGCCAGCGACACGGAACTGCAGTTCGTCCAGACCTGCATCCAGCACGCACCCGGCAGCCAGGCCCTGCTCGAGACCATCGCCCAGGCCAAGGCGGCCAAGCAGTGCGGCGTGGCGCAGCGGCTCTACGCCAACCGCGCCCAGGCCGGCGACCTGGCCATCGCCAGCGCCTACGCCCACGAGTACGACCCCAAGTTCCTGCAACCCAGCGACTGCTTCAAGGCACCTGACGAGGCCACGGCGGTGTACTGGTACGAAACCATCCAGGGCTTCGACCCGGACAATGCCGAGGCCGCCGAGCGCCTCAAGGACCTGAAGAAGTGAAGCTGCGCCTGATCGCCCTCGCCGCCAGCCTCGTGCTGGCCCACGGCACCGTGCTGGCCGCCGACACACCGCTGCTGCAAGCCGGCAAGAAGACCCTGTTCCAGCGCGTGCTGACCACGCCGGGCTGCCACCTGAGCCCCACGGCAGGCGCCCCGGCCGGGGCCGAACAGCCGGCCTTCAGCCGTTTCTACGTGTACGAACGCAGCCAGGCCGGCAATGCCGAATGGCTCAAGGTCGGCCCGGACAGTTTCGGCAAGACCCTCGGCTGGCTGCCGGCGGCCTGCACGGTGGAGTGGCGCATGCAGCTCACCCTGGCCTTCACCAACCCGGCCAACCGCGACCGCCTGCTGTTCTTCAAGGAGCGCAAGACCCTCGAAGGCATCCTCGACGCGCCCGACCCGGTCAGCCACATCGCCCCGCTGCGCGCCAAGCTCAAGCAGGGCCAGGCGGCACCGGGCGTGCTGGCCCAGGAGCCGGAGTACTTCATCGACCTGCAAAAGCAGTTCTACCTGCTGCCGGTGCTCAGCGGCGAAGAAGTCATGACCGAGGCCGGCTTTCGCACGCGCATCCTCGACGTGGCCTCGGTCAGCAAGGCCGACGCCCAGGCGGCGAACGCCCCGGCCAACGCCGCCGCCCAGGGCCCAGCGGGCGCGGCCAACAGCGCCAGCCAGCTCAAGGAGTTCAGCGCGGCGGTGGTGTTCGTGATCGACTCGACCATCTCCATGGACCCGTACATCGAGCGTACCCGTGAGGCGATCCGCAAGGTCTATGCGCAGATCGCCAAGGAGAACCTGGGCCGCCAGGTCAAGTTCGGCCTGGTCGCGTTCCGCTCCAGCACCCAGGCGGTGCCGGGCCTGGAGTACCTGACCAAGCTGTACGCCGACCCCAACACGGTCAAGGACGGCGATGACTTCCTGGCCAAGGTCGCCGACCTCAAGCAGGCCAAGGTGTCGAGCAAGGCCTTCGACGAAGACGCCTACGCCGGGGTGATGCAGGCCATCGACACGATCGACTGGAAACCCTTCGGTGCCCGCTACGTGGTGCTGATCACCGACGCCGGGGCACTGGACGGTGACGATAAGCTCTCTTCCACCGGGCTGAGCGCCGAGCAGGTGCGCATCGAGGCGGCCAACCCGGGCGTTGCGCTGTACACCCTGCACCTCAAGACCCCGGCCGGGGCCAAGGACCACGCCCGGGCCGAGGCGCAGTACCAGGCGCTGTCGACCTACGCCGGCACCCAGACCTCCCTGTACTACCCGGTGGATGCCGGCGACGTGGAGGCCTACGGGCGCAAGGTGGATGCCCTGGCCAGCGCCATCACAGGCCAGGTCAAGGCCGCCTACATGGGCGACGAGGCCATCGGCAGCGCGCTCAACGCCAAGGCCACGCCCGAGGAGCAGAAGCTGGTCGACGACGCCGCGCTGATCGGCCACGCCATGCGCCTGGCCTACCTGGGCGAGCAGCAAGGTACCCAGGCGCCGCCGGTGTTCCAGGCCTGGATCGCCGACCGCGACCCGATCAAGCAGAACGTGCCGACCACCGACGTGCGCGTGCTGCTGACCAAGGCGCAGCTGAGCGACCTGTCCGAGGTGCTCAAGCAGATCCTCGACGCCGCCAACGAAGGGCTGATCTCGCCCAGCGACATGTTCGAGCGCCTGCGCAACGTGGCCGCGACCATGGGTACCGACCCCAACCAGCTCAAGGCCAACGGCAACGCCAAGGTGGCCGACCTGGGCGTGCTCGGCGAATACCTCGACGACCTGCCCTACCACAGCGAAGTGCTGAACCTCGACGAGGAAACCTGGAAGAGCTGGGACGGCCTGGCCCAGGAGAAATTCATCCGCACCCTGGCCACCAAGCTGCGCCACTACCAGCGCTACAACGCCGACGTGGACCGCTGGGTGTCCCTGGCCGAAGGCAGCGATGCACGTGACTACGTGTACCCGGTGCCGCTGGAAATGATGCCCTGACATGCTCGAGGTCGATGCCCTGAGCGTGCAGCGCGGCGTGCCTGGCCACGGCCATGCGGTGCATCTGCCGTCGCTGCGCCTGGACCCTGGCCAGGTGCTGGCGATCACCGGCGAGAGCGGCTGCGGCAAGAGCACCCTGCTCGAGGCCCTGGGCCTGCTGCTGTCGCCCAGCCAGGTGGGACGCTATCGCCTCGACGAGGTCGATGTGGCGGCGCTGCTGGCCCAGGGCGAGCAGGCGCGCCTGGCCGAGCTGCGCGCACAGCGCCTGGGCTTCATCCTGCAGAACGGCGGCCTGCTGCCGTTTCTCGACGTGGCGGCGAACATTCGCCTGCCGCGCCAGCTGCTGGGCCTGCCTGGCCTGGGCGCGGGCGCCGAGCGGGCCATCGAGGTGCTCAACCTGACCCCGCTGCTGAACAAGCTGCCGCAGGCCCTGTCGATCGGCGAACGCCAGCGCGTGGCCTGCGCCCGGGCCATCGCCCACCAGCCGCGTCTGCTGCTGGCCGACGAGCCGACTGCCGCCCTCGACCCGCACAACGCCCAGCGTCTGTTCGGCCTGTTGCTGGAGCTGGCGCGCGAGCTGCAACTGGCGGTGCTGCTGGTGTCCCACGACTGGGCCCTGGTCGAGGCCTTCGGCCTGCCGAGCCTGCGCGCCCACAGTGGCCCTGGGGAGACGCACTTTGCCACGCTGGCCTGAACGTCTGCGGCTGCTGACGCAGCTGGCCCTCGCCGACCTGTGGCACGACCGCAAGGTCTCGCTGTGCGTGGCGGCGGCGTTGGTCGCGGTCATCGCGCCGCTGTTGCTGCTGTTCGGCCTCAAGCACGGGGTGGTCAGCCAGTTGCAGGCACAGCTGCTCAGCGACCCGCGCAACCTGGAGGTCAAGCTGCTGGGCAGTGGCAGCTTCGACGAGGCCTGGTTGCAGACCCTGCGCGCGCGACCGGAGACCGGCTTTGTCGTCGGCCTGACGCGCTCGCTCAACACCCAGGCGGACCTGCTCGGCGAGCACGGGCGCTTCGTGGAGAACGCCGAAGTGGTGCCCACGGGGGCTGGCGATCCGCTGCTGGTCGATGCCCAAGTGCCCGCCTCGACCACGGCCACGGTGCTGAGCGCGGCGGCGGCGCGGCGTCTGGAGGCCAGCGCCGGACAGTGGATCCGCCTGCGTGTGCAGCGGCGCCTGGACGGCCACGAGCAGCGGGGCGAGCTGCGCCTGCAGGTGAGCGCGGTGCTGCCGGCCGAGCGCTTCGCCCGCCCGGCGGTGTTCGTCACCCCGGCCCTGCTGCAACAGCTCGAGCGCTTTCGTGATGGCTATCAGGTGCCGCTGTTCGGCGGTCTCGAGGGCGCCGTCCAGGACGGCCTGGCGCCGCGCTACGCCAAGGCGCGGCTGTATGCCCGTGACATCGACGCGGTGGCCGGGCTGGCGCGCTGGCTGGAGGCGCAGCACCTCGAGACCAGCAGCCGCCTGGCCGACATCGACAACGTCAAGGCCATCAACCATGTGCTGGGGGTGATCTTCGCGGTGATCGCCGGTGCGGCGCTGCTCGGCTGCCTGGCCTCGCTGGCCGGGGCCTTCCTGGCCAACATCGAGCGCAAGCGGCGCAGCCTGGCGCTGCTGCGCCTGATGGGTTTCCAGCGCGGCGCGGCGGCAGGCTTCATCGTCCTGCAAGCCGTGGCCCTGGCCCTGACCGGTTATGTCGGCGGGCTGGCCAGCTACCTGGCCGGCAGCGCCCTGTTCGACCACCTGCTCGGCGGCGCCCGCGCCACCGGCGCCTTCGTCTGCCACATCACCCCTGGGCATGCCCTGGCCGCGCTGCTGCTGGCGCTGCTGGTGGCGGCCCTGGTCGCCCTCATCGGCGCGGCCCGCGCCATCCATATCGAACCTGCGGAGAGCCTGCGTGAACTGTAACTCGCTACGTGCCTTGTGCCTGATGCCCCTGCTGGCGGTGAGCCTGCAGGCCCAGGCCGGCTGGGACGAAAAGTACTACAACCCGAAACCGGCCGAGGGCGACGTGGTGCTGCCGATGCCCTGCGACGGCGCCATGGTGTTCCGCAAGGTCTTCGTGCCCCTGGGCGGCCCGCTGGACGACTACCCGGTCAAGCTTGGCCAGGACAGCGCCGAATGGGGCTACGTGGAGCAGACGCGCCCGGCCTTCGTCGCCGGCAGCTTCACCGACGGCAAGCCAGCCAAGTCGCGCTACTACCTGCTGGCCAAGTACGAGATGAGCGACCTGCAGTACCGTGCACTGACCGACGAGACATGCCCGACGCCGGCCACCAAGACGCGCTTGCCGGCCACCGGGGTCAGCTGGTTGCAGGCGATGCAGGCCAGCGACCGCTACAACCTGTGGCTGCGCCAGCACGCCAAGGAGAAGCTGCCCAAGGAGGACGGCGTGGCCGGCTTCCTGCGCCTGCCGACCGAGGTGGAGTGGGAGTTCGCTGCGCGCGGTGGCCTGCAGGTCAACGCCGCCGAATTTCGCGATGGCCGCTACCCGATGCCCGACGGTGTCGGCGCCTACGAATGGTTCGCCGGCAGCCAGTCGGCCAATGGCCAGGCGCAGCTGACCGGTCTGCTCAAGCCCAACCCATTGGGCCTGCATGACATGCTCGGCAATGTGGCGGAGATGATGTTCGAGCCCTTCCGCCTGAACAAGCTCGACCGCCAGCATGGTCAGGCCGGTGGCTTCGTGGTCCGTGGCGGTGACTTCCGCACCGCCCAGGGCGACCTGCGCACCGCCCTGCGCCAGGAGCGCGACTACTACGACGGCGACCATGCCGCCAGCAACAAGGGCACCGGCCTGCGCCTGGCCCTGGTGGCACCGGCCCTGACCTCGCGCGACCGGATCAAGGCGATCGAGCAGCAGTGGCAGACCCTCGGCCAGGCCGAGGGTGCGGGCAAGACGGACGGCTCCACCGTGCAAGCGCTCGGCCAGCTGGCCTCGGGTGTGCAGGACCAGGCGCTCAAGGACCAGCTCAAGAGCCTGGAGAACCAGCTGCGCGCCAGCAACCAGCAGCAGGAGGAAAGCCGTGACCAGGCCATCCGCGCCAGCCTCAACCTGGGCGCGTTCCTGTGCACCAAGCTGCTCGACGACGGCCGCTACCTGGACTTCCTGCAGAAGAACTACGCGCTCACCTGCGCCGCCGGCAGCGACGACAGCACCTGTCCGATGCGCCAGGGCAAGCTGGACGAGCAGAAGGACCGGCTGCACAAGCTGAGCAACTACTACGCCAGCACCCTGGTCGACGCCGCCACGCTGTACACCCAGCCGCTGCTGGCCAAGCAGGTGCCGGTGCAGGAGGAGATCCTCACGCGCAACCCGCAGCTACAGGACCTCAAGCCCTTCCTGGGCACGCACTGGGGCAACCTCAAGGGCTACCTCAAGACCCAGAAGATCGACACCGAGGGTTGGCTGGGCCGCTGCAAGGGCGTGAAGACGCCGTGACCGACACTTCGAGACTGACTGACGCACATCGATGCAGGAGCAACTCATGAAAAGGCTTTTCCCCAACCGGTGGTGGTGCGCGGTGCTCGCCGTGAGCCTGGTGCTCGGCGGGTGCGCCCAGTCGACCGGCGGCCAGGGCGCCGGCAACCTGTTCGGCACCTCCCAGGCCAAGACCGATCCGCGCCTGACCCAGGGTCAGGATGCGAAGTTCTTCTCCAGCTCCGGCCTGACCGCCTGCGCCGCTGCAGCCGGTGTCGGCATACTGGCCTGCGCGGTGGCGGCCGACAACAAGGTCGGCTGCATGGTCGTGGCCGGCATCGGTGCCTGCGGCGTGGCGCTGGGCGCCAACTACTACTACGACTACCGCCGCAGCCAGTACGCCAACACCACCCAGCGCCTGCAGAAGATGAACGACGAGGTCAAGGCCGACACCGAGAAGGTGGCCTTGCGCAGCGCCACCCTGCAGCAGGTGATCAACGACGACAAACAGCGCATCGCCGCCCTGCGCACCTCGATTCGCAGCAAGACCGTGAACCAGGCGGCAGCACGCCAGCAGGTGGCCGAGATCGATGCCAACCTCAAGCAGATGCGTGCGGACGTGGGCAACATGCGCAACAAGGTCGCGCAGTACGAGAAGACCGCTCAACTCGAGCGACAGAATGGCGCCGGCAAGGACGTGGCCGCCGTGGAGGCGGAAATCGCCAAGATGAACGCCAAGGTCGCCAACCTGCAAAACGAAGTCGACGGGCTCTACAGCCAGCGTTCGGCCATCACCCTGGGGTAATCACCGATGAATGTTCGACACCTTGTGCCGCTACTGGGCGCCGCGGTCCTGGCCGGTTGCGCCAGCACCGCCCAGGAATGCGACAGCACCGTGCAGGACCCGAGCCTGTTCACCAAGATGCACTGCGACCTGGGCGGCGGCTACCAGCAGCAGGTCGATCAGCAGCAGCAGTCGCTGGACGCAGCACGCGCGGAGAACGTCGCGTTCCGACGCGTGCACGATGACCTGGTCGCGCAGCAGCAGGCCACCGGCAAGACCTTGGCCGAGCAGCAGCGTCAGCAACAGGCACTGAACGCCTCCATGGACAGCCTGCTGGGCCAGCTCAAGGCCCGGCATGGCGCCAAGGCCGGTGTGCAGCGCCAGATCGACGACTTGCAACGCCAGCTCAGCGCGGCCAAGCAGCCCGTGCCGGCGGCCAACCCGGCGCAGGTCCAGGCGCGCCAGGAAACGCTCAAGGCGTTGCAGAAGAAGGTCTCGCTTCTGCAGATGAGCCTGGGGTACGAATAACCGCTCGACCGGGACCGCACGGTCCTGGTATCCACCGGATGTCTTTTCATGCAGCGCATCACCCACGACGCGGGCCCCTACACCGCGGCTCAGCTCGACACGCTCGGCGCCACGCTGACGCAGCTCGAGCGTCACTTTCCGCCCAGCATCGTCCACCTGTTCAGCCAGCCACGGCCGGATGGCGACGGTGTGCAGTGGTGGTCTCCGCTCGAAGGCCAGCCTACGCCTTATGCCGAGCTGAATGCCAAGGCCCAGGCCGACCTGCTGGCCCGGGTCGCGCACCGCCAGCAGGCCATCGCGCAACTGGCCGAGCGCCTGCGTGCACGGGGTGACACCCAGACGGCGCAGGCCCTGGAGGGTTTGACAGGGACTGTGGCGCTGGAGCACCTGTACAGCCTCAACGATGAGCCGGTGATGATCCGCTGGGGCGCGCTGGCACCGCGGCCCGTGGCACCCCCACCGGCAGCGCCCGTCAGCCCGGCCCCGCCGCCGCGACCCGTGGCTGTGGCGCCGCGGCGTCGCTGGGGGTGGTGGCTGCTCGGGCTGCTGGCCTTGCTGGCGCTGCTGCTGTGGGCGCTGTGGTGGTGGCGGGCGCTGTGGTGGCCGATACCGGCGGCCGCGCCGATGGGCAACTACGCCTGTACGCCGGGGGCCGCCGCGCCGGACTTCGTGATGATCCTCGACACCTCGGGGTCGATGAACCTCAACCAGTCGGCCACGGCAGAGGACGAGGAATGGTTCGGCCAGGTGGGTGATCGCCTGCCGGCCGACAACCCTCGGCGCTTGCGGATCCTGGCCGAGCCCACGCGCCTGAGCGTGGCCAAGCAGGCCTTCGACGAGACGCTGGCGCAGCTGCACCCGGACATCGCCACGCGGGTGCTGACGTTCGACGGTTGCCAGGTCATTCGTGACCATGGGCTGTTCCGGGCCGATCAGCGCACGGACCTGCTGCGTCTGGTCGACGGCCTGCCGGCCTACCAGGCCACTCCCCTGGCGGCGAGCCTGGAGCGCGCCGCCAGCCAGGTCGACGGTCGTGACAAGGACGCGGTGGTGGTGATGTTCGTCGACGGCGAGGACAACTGCGACCGGGACGTCTGCGCCGTAGCGCGGGAGATCGCCCAGCGCCAGCCGCGGTTGCGGGTGAACATGGTGAGCCTGAGCAAGAACCCCTTGTCGCGCTGCGTGGCCGATGCGACGGGCGGGCGGGTGTATGCGGCGCAGGATCGAGAGGCCCTGGCGCAGGGGTTGCGCGAGGCGACCGAGGAAGTGGCGCGGCAGCCTGATTGCGGGCCGTGAGGCGG
>NZ_JAAMQJ010000080.1 GCF_013523125.1 Pseudomonas entomophila
CCGCACCAGACAACATCTACGCCACCAATCCACCCGTGACCAACAGCATCACGGCCACCAACGGTGGTAACTACGAGAACCTGGTCACTGCCGGTACGCCAAGCACCACCGTCACTGACGGCCCAGGCACCAGCACCACCACGACTGTAGCCCTGAGTGCGACGCCGACCGTGGCCGAGGGTGGTCAGATCGTCTACACCGCAACCCTGACCAATGCTGCGCAGACGCCAGTGAGCGTGACCTTGAGCAACGGCTCGGTGATCACCATCGCCGCAGGCCAGACCTCTGGTTCTGTCAACGTCGCTGCGCCTGGCGACGATCCGTACATCGACGCCGGTTCGGTCAATGCGACCATCACCGGTGCTACCGGTGGCAACTTCGAAAATCTGGCGGTTAACGGGACGCCAGCGGTCACTGCCGTTACCGATACTATCGATACGTCGACAGTCACACTGACTGCCACGCCATCGGTTACCGAAGGTAGTGTGATCACTTACACCGCCAGCGTGACTGCGCCAGTCACCGGTTCGGCACTGGTCGTGACCTTGGCCAATGGCCAGACCATCACCATTCCAGTCGGCCAGTCGTCCGGTACCGTCGATGCGACCGCGCCGGATAACATCTACGCTACCAACCCGCCTGTGACCAATAGCATCACGGCTACCAACGGTGGCAATTACGAGAATCTGGTCACTGCCGGTACGCCGAGCACCACCGTGACTGATGGGCCTGGCACCAGCGCCACCACGACCGTCGCCTTGAGTGCGACGCCGACGGTTGCCGAAGGCGGCCAGATCGTCTACACCGCGACCCTGACCAATGCCGCGCAGACGCCGGTTAGCGTGACCTTGAGCAACGGCTCGGTGATCACCATCGCCGCAGGCCAGACCTCTGGTTCTGTCAACGTCGCTGCGCCTGGCGACGATCCGTACATCGACGCCGGTTCGGTCAATGCGACCATCACCGGTGCTACCGGTGGCAACTTCGAAAATCTGGCGGTTAACGGGACGCCAGCGGTCACTGCCGTTACCGATACTATCGATACGTCGACAGTCACACTGACTGCCACGCCATCGGTTACCGAAGGTAGTGTGATCACTTACACCGCCAGCGTGACTGCGCCAGTCACCGGTTCGGCACTGGTCGTGACCTTGGCCAATGGCCAGACCATCACCATTCCAGTCGGCCAGTCGTCCGGTACCGTCGATGCGACCGCGCCGGATAACATCTACGCTACCAACCCGCCTGTGACCAATAGCATCACGGCTACCAACGGTGGCAATTACGAGAATCTGGTCACTGCCGGTACGCCGAGCACCACCGTGACTGATGGGCCTGGCACCAGCGCCACCACGACCGTCGCCTTGAGTGCGACGCCGACGGTTGCCGAAGGCGGCCAGATCGTCTACACCGCGACCCTGACCAATGCCGCGCAGACGCCGGTTAGCGTGACCTTGAGCAACGGCTCGGTGATCACCATCGCCGCAGGCCAGACCTCTGGTTCTGTGAACGTGGCTGCGCCTGGCGATGACCCGTACATCGATGCCGGTTCGGTCAATGCGACCATTACCGGTGCTACTGGTGGCAACTTCGAAAACCTGGCAATCAATGGCACGCCAGCAGTGACTGCTGTCACTGACACTATCGACACTTCGACGGTGACGCTGACCGCGACGCCTTCGGTCACCGAAGGCGGGGTGATTACCTACACCGCCAGCGTGACTGCGCCCGTTACCGAAGCGCCGCTGGTCGTGACCTTGGCTAATGGCCAGACCATCACCATCCCAGTCGGCGCAAGTTCGGGTTCGGTGAACTTCACCGCGCCGGACAACGTGTACGCCACCAATCCGCCTGTGACCAACAGCATCACGGCCACCAGCGGCGGCAACTACGAGAACCTGGTTGCTGCGGGTACGCCAAGCACCACCGTGACTGATGGTCCAGGTACCAGCACCACGACGACCGTTGCCCTGAGCGCCACGCCAACCGTGGCCGAAGGTGGCCAGATCGTTTACACCGCGACGCTGACCAATGCTGCGCAAACACCAGTGAGCGTGACCTTGAGCAACGGCTCGGTGATCACCATCGCAACCGGCCAGACTGCCGGCAGCATCACGGTTGCAGCACCTGGCGATGACCCGTACATCGATGCCGGCTCGATTAGCACGACTATCACCGGTGCCACTGGCGGTAACTTCGAGAACCTGGCTGTCAGCGGTACGCCAGCAGTCACTGCCGTCACCGATACCATCGACACGTCGACGGTCACACTGACTGCCACCCCGTCGGTCACCGAAGGCGGCGTCATCACCTACACCGCCAGCGTCACTGCTCCGGTTACCGAGGCCCCGCTGGTTGTGACCCTGGCTAACGGCCAGACCATAACCATTCCAGTCGGCGCCAGCTCGGGTTCGGTGAACTTCACCGCCCCGGACAACGTGTACGCCACCAATCCGCCTGTGATCAACAGCATCACGGCCACTAGCGGCGGCAATTACGAAAACCTGGTCACTACCGGCACGCCAAGCACTACTGTGATTGACGGTCCAGGTACCAGCACCACAACGACCGTGGCGTTGACTGCTACACCGACCGTGGCCGAAGGCGGCCAGATCGTTTACACCGCGACGCTGACCAACGCTGCGCAAACACCAGTGAGCGTGACCCTGAGCAACGGCTCGGTCATCACTATCGCCGCAGGCCAGACCTCTGGCTCGGTGAACGTCGCAGCACCTAGTGACGACCCGTACATCGATGCCGGCTCGATTAGCACGACTATCACCGGCGCTACCGGCGGTAACTTCGAGAACCTGGCCGTCAGCGGTACGCCAGCAGTCACTGCCGTTACCGATACCATCGATACTTCGACGGTGACCCTGACTGCCACGCCTTCGGTGACCGAAGGTGGTGTGATTACCTACACCGCCAGCGTTACTGCTCCGGTCACCGAGACGCCGCTGGTCGTAACTCTGGCCAATGGCCAGACCATCACCATCCCGGTCGGAGCAAGCTCGGGCTCGGTGAACTTCACCGCGCCGGACAACGTGTACGCCACCAATCCGCCCGTGACCAACAGCATCACAGTCACTAGCGGCGGCAACTACGAGAACTTGGTCACTGCCGGTACGCCGAGCACCACTGTGACTGACGGCTCAAGCACCAGCACCACGACGACTGTAGCGTTGACTGCCACGCCGACCGTGGCCGAGGGCGGTCAGATCGTCTACACCGCAACGCTGACCAACGCTGCGCAGACGCCAGTGACCGTGACCCTGAGCAACGGCTCCGTGATCACCATCGCGGCCGGCCAGACCGCAGGCAGCATCACGGTTGCAGCACCTGGCGATGACCCGTACATCGATGCGGGTTCGGTCAATGCGACCATCACCGGTGCTACTGGTGGCAACTTCGAGAACCTAGCAGTCAACGGCACCCCTGCGGTGACATCGGTTACCGATACCATCGATACCAGCACCGTAACGCTGACGGCGACCCCATCGGTCACCGAAGGTGGCGTGATCACCTACACCGCGAGCGTGACTGCACCC
>NZ_JAAMQJ010000081.1 GCF_013523125.1 Pseudomonas entomophila
GCCCTGCTCATTGGCCAGGGCCACCAGGTTGTTGCGGGCCTGCTGGCACTGCTGCACCTGATCGTTGAGCGATGCAGCATCGGCCCGAGCCTTCTCGATCTGGCCGTGCTGCCACCAGATGACGCCGGCGGCGGCCAGGGCCAGCACCAGCCATAGCGGGATGGCCTTGAGTACCGCCAGCGCGCCGCTCATACCAGCGCCCGCCGCACGCCTTCGTCGATCACCGCCGCCGAGTACGGGTTGCCGCCGTTCTCATGGACGATGATGCCGACCACCATCCCGCGCAGCGTGGCCGGGTTCTTGATGTCGATCGGTGCCGTGGGGTGCACGCCGATGCGGGTGGCCACCGCGCGCGCATAGGCCTGGGTGTCGTTCTCGTTGCTCGGCGCCCAGCGGTTGATGGTCTCGAGCACGGTGTCGATGCCCTTGCCGCCGACACCGGGCAAGCCGTCCTTGCCCCGGTAGTTGATCAGCAGCTTGCCCAGGGCGCGGATGCCGTTCTCGGGGGAGTCGAAGCGGGCGAAGCGCGGGTTGGGCACGCCCTCCTCCAGGCCCAGCTGGCCGACCCAGGCGTTGCGTGGGTTGAAGTCGATGTTGCCCGGATTTCGGTTCCGGACGCCGCGTGGTGTGGTCATGGGTTTTCTCCAGGCATGAAAAAGCCCGCACTGGGCGGGCTTGTATGGGCTACAGAGTGGTTTTTAGGAATGAGTTGCTGGGGATCGATTTACAACACTGCGGAACCTCTTCCAAAACGGCCTTTCTACAAGATGATGGCAAATTATTGCCAGAACAATTGATAATGAAAACACAAATGCCACTTTAAAGCCTGCTGATAGACCTACTGATTCCGCCAGCCATATTGATGGGAAATGAAATAGGAATAACCCATACGAAACATTTCCTGCCTGACGCTGAATGAAATTGAAACCACCAGAAAACTTTACCTTAGAAAGCCCAGCAACTAGCGGCACCCCCAAGACATACCCTAGAGCCACCTCAAAATCAAAGCTTCGCCGAATATCAAATTTCCAAAGTGCAGCTATATATAGAAACATAGAAAACCACGCAAGAGTGACGAACAGCCTCCCTAGCTTTGAACCGTTTTCAATAGCCGCACCCGTAAGAAATATAAATAATACACCTAAGATTATTCGATAGCCGAATACATCAGTATTGAGCCAACCGATTTGCGCAGCAATAAACACCATAACACTGGCAAAAATAGCAAAAATCGCAACCCTGGAACTCAACATAAGCAGCGGGACCAACAAATAAAACTGCAACTCCACACCTAAGGACCAAGCAGGAGGAAGGATAGTAAACTGATCCATGCCATTCCACATATAGTAACTAAGCGGAACAACTGTAAAATTGGCAAGCCAATGTGAAAAATCAGGGCGTGCGCTTAAGAAGTAGATTTTAGCACCAAGACCCCAGACTGCAGCACCGAACGCTAATGCTGCAAAATATAGAGGAAAAATTCTAAGCGATCTATCTTTATAAAACCACAGTATCGAGTCGCGCAGTTTTTCATAGGGCCTGTTCGCCCAGAGCTTCGCAACTACGTGACCAGCAAGTATGTAGAAAATAACCACTGCCCAAACGCCTGGATTTAAACCCTGCACCGTATATGCCATATGACTGACGACAACTAAAGCCGCCAATAAAAATCTCAAAATCCCCATTACTGCCTTACACCTCTAGCTTGTCAAGATGTTTCAGCGCGGATCATACAGTTGCCTTGGGGATTTTGATACAAACTGGCAGAAAAGCTTCAGTACCTGCAGCAGCCATGCCGCAGGTAGCACCGCTAAAAGAGTCCTTTTCCTCCCAGCTACATGCTTGAGCGTCGGTTGCTTACGCTTCCAGTTCGAGCTCGGCCGGATCTTTGGCCGTGATCGACACCTTGGCCGTGTATTCCTTGAGGACCTGGGCGGTGTACACCTGGGCGCCCGGAGACTGGGTCAGGATCTCGCGGGCGCGCGCATCGGCCTCCTCCTGAGTGGCGTAGCGGACCGAGTTGGTGACGTCGTAGCCGTTGCTGACGTTGATGGCGATATAAGGCATTGGGTTTTCTCCAGACAAAAATAAACCCGCAAGAGCGGGCGTAGATGGATGTTGCGTTCAGTTCTTCGGGTACTGCTGCTTGACCTGCTGCAGGGTCGTATAAAACGGCTCTGCCTTGGGGATCTCTCCTTGATCCATCGCATGCCAGAGCATGTCGAGTTGCTCTTCAACAGGAGGGTATTCCTCCCGGCGCCGTTGCCGATGGCAGCTGCTATGCCTGATCTTCAATGAACTCTCCCTCCCAGGTTTTCTGTGGGAATGCGTCGACCTTGATGAGATAGGTGCCTGGGTGCTCAAACTCGAGCACGATGTCGGTACCGTCCGCCGTGTACTCCTGCCCTTCAATGGCTACAGTGGCCCCAGCGGGTGCACCCTTGAGCACATTGCCCACCAGATGGGCCGTACTGGCCGGGCGGGCGGTGAGAACTCCGTCGGGGGCGTAGTATGCTTCCGGGCTGACCGGGGCTACGATTTGCACGTAAGGCAACTCGGTGTTGGCCCTGATAATGGCCTCGGCCATTGAGGGGTGACAGCTGAGGACGCTCGTGATTTCGCCGCTCTCGGTGTAGGTGATGTAAGTAGAAGGAGCACTCATCGTTTTGTTCCTATTACGAATATATTTCGACTATCCAAAAAGATTGATGCGTCATCCCCGTACCACGTGACTTTGATGTTATGGACCCCTGGCCCGACTGCGATCGAGCCAGAGACCACTGGGGCAGGTGTTGCGGGCTGACCACCATTACCCATCAACTGGAAACCATTGATAGTCAGGGTGAAGCCGGAAGCTCTTTCCCCGCTGGTGTAGTACTGGCCGCAGTTGAACATGATGAACACGTAACCGGCTTCGTCCATCGGCACCGATATGTTCATGATGTCCATCCACTGGAAGCGGCCGGCGCCCCGCACCTGCCCTTGAACGCTATAGCTGATAGGAACAGTCACCGCGTTACCTCGAATACGCAGCGTGTCTATCTCGGCCACGCCGATCTTGGCAGCAGAGATCGAAGCATCCGCAATCTTGGCATTGTTGATACTGGCGTCGGCGATCTTGGCGTTGGTGATGCTGGCATCACGGATGTAGGCGTCGGCGATGAACGTCTGGTTGCCCTGTATCGCAAACGGTGACGAGAGGCTATCGCCCGAGGGGCTGAGTATTGCAAAGCGGCTCGCCAGTATTGCAAACGTCGATTGGACCACGCCGCCTTTGTTTTCAATGCCGACAGCAAATCCGGCAGCATGACGGATGCCGTTTGCTGTGATCTGCACCCTGACCACTTCCGAGGCACTTGCCACATTGTTCAGGTCGGTCACAGCCTCGGAAGTCCTGTTCACCATGGCATTGGTATTGCCGAGGCTGGTCTGGGTGTCATCGACGCGCTTAGCCACCGCAGACA
>NZ_JAAMQJ010000082.1 GCF_013523125.1 Pseudomonas entomophila
CGTACAAGCAGATCGTCTGCGCGGCCATGCGCAAGCTGCTGCACCTGGTGTATGGCGTGGTGAAATCCGACAAACCATTCGACCCTCAGATCGCGCTTGCGAAGTGAGGATCAAGACGGTATCTACAGGGGACCGCGACCGCCTGTTCAACCGCGGCGTGACTACGGGTGTAGGAGCGGCCCCTGTGCCGCGATCGGGCCCGCAGGGCCCGTAGACCAGCCACGCTGACCTCCCCATGTGCCATATCCGACCAGCAGCGGAAAAGCCTCTGCAACATCCCCGTCTGCCTGCCGAAGAACTCGGCATCGGATCCACCGCCATCGCGGGCAAGCCCGCTCCCACCGGCCCTTATTCCAGACAGCTACTCGGTATTGGCCCAATGACTGGTCCCCATTCCAGACAGCTGCTCGGTATCGGTCCAATGACTGGTTCCCATTCCAGACAGCTACTCGGTATCGGCCCAATGACTGGTCCCCATTCCAGACAGCGCCGGTCTCAGCCTAATGACTGGGTCCTCATTCCAGGCAGCCACCCGGTATAGGCTCAATGACTGGCCCCCTGTGGGAGCGGGCTTGCCCGCGATGCAGGCGGCGCATAGCCCGGCCTTATCACTGACAAGCTAGCGCCCACTGCTTCCTGTTTCAGGCACCGCGCGCTTCACAAATCATCAATGCCTGCCGTCCTCACACCTGAAACCGCGCCACCATGCCGTTGAGCTCCACCGCCAGCCGCGACAATTCCTGGGCCGAGGCACTGGTCTGGTTGGCGCCGGCCGAGGTCTGCATCGACAGGTCGCGGATGTTGACCAGATTGCGGTCCACTTCGCGTGCCACCTGGGCCTGCTCTTCCGAGGCGCTGGCGATCACCAGGTTGCGCTGGTTGATCGAGGCGATGGCTTCGGCGATGGTCTGCAACGCCTGGCCGGCGCCCTGGGCGATGTCCAGGGTCCCGGTGGCCCGGCCTTGGCTGTTGTGCATGGCGCTGACCGCACGGGTGGTGCCGGACTGGATGGCGGCGATCATCTGTTCGATCTCCTGGGTCGACTGCTGGGTGCGGTGCGCCAGGGCACGCACTTCGTCCGCCACCACCGCGAACCCCCGACCGGCCTCACCGGCACGCGCCGCTTCGATGGCCGCGTTGAGCGCCAGCAGGTTGGTCTGCCCGGCGATGGCGCCGATCACGTCCAGCACGCGGCTGATCTCGTTGGCGCTGCTGGCCAGCTGTTCGATGTCCTGGGAGGTGCCGGTGACGTCCTCGACCAAGGACTGGATCGACGCCAGCGCCTGGTCGACCCGGTCGCGCCCGTCGCGGGTGGTCTGGTCGGCGTCCTTGGAAGCATCGGCGGTGCTGACCGCGTTGCTGGCCACTTCTTCCACCGCGGCCGTCATCTGGTTCACCGCCGTGGCGGCCTGGTCGATCTCGGCGCTTTGCTGATGCAGACCGCGGCTGGTGTCCTCGGTCACGCTGTGCAGCTCCTCGGATGCCGAGGCCAGTTGGTCGGAAGAGGCCGCGATCTGGCGGATGGTGTCGCGCAGGTTGTCCTGCATGCGGGCCAGGGCGCCGAGCAGCAGGGCCGGTTCGTCCCGTCCCTCCACGGTGATGGCCTGGGTCAGGTTGCCGGAGGCGACGCGCTCGGCCACCGCCACGGCGTCGGCCAGCGGTGTGACGATGCTGCGGGTGAGCAGGACCGCGATGGCCGCCAGGACGGCGAGGATCACGCCCAGGACCAGGCTGATCAGCAGGAACGTCTCATGGGCGGCCTCGGCGCTGCGGGCCGAGGCGCGCTCCGAACCGTTGCCGTTGTATGTCATCAGCGCCGTGAGGGCGGTCATCGTCGCCTCGGTGCTTTGCGCCAATGGGCCGTTGACCAGCTGCCGGGCGTTGTCCAGACGGTTGGCCAGCACCGCTTCGCTGACATCGGCCTGTTGCCCCTGGTACTGCGCCTTGGCCGCCATGAAGGCCTCGAACAGGGCGCGGTCTTCCGGATCCCGAATGGTGCTTTCGTAGAAGAACAGGTTCTTCTGCAGGCCTTGGTTGAGCTCGTCCACGCGGCGCAGGGTCGCTTCACGGGTGCCGGCCTGGTCCTCGAGGATGCTGCGCAGGGTCAGTGCGCGGGCACGTCCCACGTCGCGGCTCACCTCGCTCAGCGCCAGCACGGCCGGCATCCAGATGGTCCGGATCTCGGCACTGGCACTGTCCATCTTGCGGGTTTCGTACAGGGCCACGGCGCCCAACAGCGCCACCAGTACGCCGATCAGCGTGAACAGCAGCGCTGCGCGCTTACCCACCTTGATGTGTCTGAATTGCATGAAGCGGTTTCCTCCGGGTGCCGGACAGTACAGGTCGTTGTCGTTTGGGTTCGATGATGGCAAATCGGCATCGTTCCGTGACCCAGGCACACGGATTTTTTTCGCGTGCGCCGAGTCGTTTGCATTCAAGTGAGGTCCATACGAGTCGATAGATAGTGGCACAGGGCCATGGATTCGGCTGTCTTGGTCCTTTGAATGAGTGTCTTGAACATGTTCCAAATGTTTCGCAGCCGTGATGAGCGACAGGCTTTGCAGCAGGTCTTGCAAGGCCTTCCCGGGCCAGAGGGTCGCGTGCGGCAAGGCAAGGCTGGGTGGCGCACGGTGCTTGGCGCCTGGCAGGCGCTGAGCGAGCGTGCTGACGCCAGCGCGGCCCGTGAAGCGCACCTGCGTACCGAACTGAGCGCGACCCGGGAACTGCTCGAACAGGCGACTGCCTCGGCCGCCGCGTCCGAGACCCGCTTCGACCTGGTCAACCGTGCCTCGAGCGAAGGCTTGTGGGACATGGAGGTGATCGCGGGCGACCCGGTCAACCCGAAGAACCGCTTCTGGTGGTCACAGCAGCTGCGGCACCTATTGGGCTTTCGCGACGAGAACGACTTCCCCAACGTGCTGGCCAGCTGGGCCGACCGCCTGCACCCCGAGGACCGCCAGGCGACCCTGGACGCCTTCGCCCGGCACCTGAACGACAAGTCCGGCGCCACGCCGTACCGGGTCAAGAACCGGCTGGCGATGAAGGACGGCCGCTACCGCTGGTTCTACGCCCAGGGCGAAACCCTGCGCGACAGCCGGGGCACCCCCTTGCGGGTGGCCGGCTCGCTGCGCGACATCCATGATGAGCTGGAGCGCGACCAGGCCCATGAGGTGATCATCACCCGCTTCGAGCTGGCGCGCGAAATGCTCTCCGATGGCCTGTGGGACATGGAAGTGATCGCGGGCGATCCGGTCAACCCGAAGAACCCCTTCTGGTGGTCGACGCAGTTCCGCCGGCTGCTGG
>NZ_JAAMQJ010000083.1 GCF_013523125.1 Pseudomonas entomophila
TGTCAGGCGGGCCGGTCAGCTCGACCTCGTCGACCGTGTAGGCGCCCAGCCGGGTCAGGGCCTGGCCTTCGTAGCCCATCAGGACCGCGACCTGGCTCCCGCGCGCGGGCAGCGCCACGGCCTGATCCCGATCGTCAATGCGCAGCTCGAACTCGTCCGACTCCATGCCAGGCTTGTCCGAGGTGCGCAGCATCAGCAGCCGATCGTTGATCAGCGCCGTGATGTCGTTGCCGTCAGCGATGATCTGATAGGTAGGTTTCATATGAGGCTCCAGAAACAGCAAACCCCGCACGGGCGGGGTTCGTGACGCGTAACGCTGACTTAGCTGAACAGCTGCAGCAGCTCGACGGCAGGTGCCGCCAGGTCAGGTAGGTGGATGAGCAGACCGGCGCGGTACGGCTGCGCCTGCCTGGCCAGGTCCGGGTTGGCCTCCAGCACCGCCTCGACGGTGCCATTGAGGTGCCCGTAATACTGCTGGCAGAGCACGTCCAGCAGATCCCCGTCAGACGTTCTGCAGGTCGTTGCCATAGCTCACAAACTCCAAGGTAAAGCCCTGCTTACGCGGGATGCCGCCGGCGAGCAGATTGCTCTGCTCTTCCTCGACGCTGACCAGGCACCAGTCGCCCAGCACCTCGCCATAGCCGGTGACCAGGTTCAGCGGCCGCAGGCCTCGCCCGATCGTGCGCAGGGTGTTGAGTTGTTTCAGCCCGCCCTTGTGGTGAGGGAAGATCGCGCCCTTGAGGGTGATCTTCTCTTCGCCCAGGCCGACCGCCTGCTGGGCCACGCTCCGGCGCAGCCGCTCCTGGCCCGCCCAGCGAAAGGACGCCTGCCGGCGCAGCTCGTCGAACGCGGCCGTGTCGAGGTTGAAGTAGTACGGTTGCACGTTGGGGTCGTGCGTCTGGATGATCAGCAGGTGCGGATACGGCGCCACGGCCTGGGGCTTCGGGGTTGCCGAGGCTGCCAGGCTGCTGGACGGCACGACGCTGGCCAGCGCAGGGCTGGTCTTGCCGGCGAACTGGATCACCTTCGCCGAGACCTTGCTGGCCATCTGCTTGAAGGCTCCCAGCCGCTCCTGCACCTGGGAGACCCCGGACACGACACGGTTGTACGTCGACGCTACCTGGCCGACCCGTGCCTGGGCCATGTTGATGGTACGCATCATCCGGCCCAGCTTTTCACTGGCACCCGACGGCAGAAACGGGATGTTCTGCAGGTCCGTGGCCGCGCCGGTGATGTTGACCACGGCAGTATTGAGCGGGGCCAGCATGCCGTCCGCACTCTTGCGACCGGCCTCCCCTGCCGCTACCAGGCCCGACAGTGACGCCTCCAATTGCTGCATGTACGCCATAGCGGTTCCTTAGACATGGGGTTGATCGAACAGCTGGGCCGAGGCCATACGCGAGGCCGCCTCGCGGCTCCAGGACTCGAACAGTTGCCTCAGCCGGCCTTCCATCTCACGCAGCAGCTGCGCCGGGTCTTTTACGTCGCCCTGCACGTCGAGCTTGATGCTTGGCGAGAAAGAGAACGCTTGGTCGACCTTCGGCGCCGGCGGCGGCGCTGCCTTGGCGGGAGCGGCGTCGGGCAGTTTCGCCGGCGGCGCTGCGCTCTTGCTCATGTCGCGCACCAGGTCGCCCAGTCCGGCAGGCGGTTGAGGTCTGACGAGGTCTGCGCCGGGGAACCGCACCGCACTCGCTGCAGGTACCGGCACCACGAAGGGGGCTTCGGCCGGTGTCGCCGGCGCAGGCTTGGCCCTGACCGCTGCACCCAGCTTTGGCGCCGGACCATGCTGCACGCCTGTCGCCGCTTCGGCCTTGGCGCGCGCCGCCTGGGCCTGCTCCGCTTCGTACTTCTCCCGGTAACCCGGAGGCACCAGGTCAGCACCAGGGAAGCGCACCCGCCCGGCCGCGAGTGCCGGCACCAGAAGCGCGTTCTCAGAATCAGGGTCGCGCGGGTCATACGACACCGCCGGCGGCGCTGGCTTAATCTGCCGATCACCAGGCGGCGTGACGGGTAACGTTGCTGCAGGTGCGGCGGATGGCTTCGCCTCGGCGTCTTCTGCCTTGGCTCCTACCTTGGCCTCTTCTGCCTTGGCCTCTTCCGCATCCTCGCCGAACAGGCGCTTACCCAGCCAGCCGCCTACCGACTCGCCGCCAAGCCCACCGAGGAACGCACCGACCACACCGCCGACCGCCGTACCGATCACTGGCACCACGGACCCGATCGCTGCGCCTGCAGCAGCACCGGCGAGCGTGCCCGCCATGCCTCCAGCGGCGCCGCCGTAGCCTTCGGCCTTCTCGTCCTGGGTCTTGGCATTCATCGCCACGTCCAGGACCATAGCGCCGCCGTCGATCAGCTTGCCGCCTGGCACGAACTTGCCCAGGCGTGTGACGCCGTGCAGCGCACGGGCGGCCTTGCCCAGCTTCGACATGCCCGTGAGGGCTGACGGCGCTGCAGGTGGCACGGCCGGAATCTGCGGCTTGGGCACAGGCACCTTGGTCGACAGCTTGGCCTTGGCAGCAGGTCCACCAACACCGCCCTGTCGCGCGGCGCGGCGGCGCTCCCGGCGTCGTGTCCGCCGACTGCCCTTTGGACCGCCTGCAGGGCCGTTATTAGCGACCCGACTGCCAATCCCACCGATGGCATCGGCATTGACCACAAACACGCGCTGCGGGTCGTTGGCGGCCTCTGCGGCCTCAGTCGAGGCGCCCGGTGCGAATACCTTGCCCAGCAGGCCCAGCCCGGTGTCGAGCACCTTGCTGCCGGTCTTGGGCAGGTTGATAGGCGGCCGCGCGGCCCGGTTGCCCCGACCGGCCATGCCTTCCAGGCTGCGGCCGAGCGCGATGTTGAGCACCCCGCGCCCGATCTTCAACGCACTGCGCGCGGTCACGAACGCCATCACGGCCGCCGTGACGCCGGCAATGCCCATGACCAGCGGCTGGAAGTCGTCGGCCAAGGCGGTGACCTTGCGCGCGACCAGGGTCAGCCCCTTGGCGGCTAGATCAGTAGCAGGGCGGATGGCATCGCCAATGCTGCGCATCGAGTCGTCGACCGCCTGGCCCAGTTCGGACCACTGCTGTTTCGAGGTCTCGCGGCGCTCGGCCAGGTTCTTGTCGAGGATGCCCGAGGCCTTGCGCGAGTCGGCCTTGAGTTCTTCGTAAAGTCCGCGGTTCTGCCCGTAGGCGGTGAGCGCGGCCTTGACCTGCATGTCGGCGAAGATGTCGCCGGTACGC
>NZ_JAAMQJ010000084.1 GCF_013523125.1 Pseudomonas entomophila
GTCTTCACACCCAACCTGCGCCTGGCAGATTGCTTGGGTGTTATATGGTCAAGCCTCACGGGCAATTAGTATTGGTTAGCTCAACGCCTCACAGCGCTTACACACCCAACCTATCAACGTCGTAGTCTTCGACGGCCCTTTAGGGGATTCAAGATCCCAGTGAGATCTCATCTTGAGGCAAGTTTCCCGCTTAGATGCTTTCAGCGGTTATCTCTTCCGAACATAGCTACCCGGCAATGCCACTGGCGTGACAACCGGAACACCAGAGGTTCGTCCACTCCGGTCCTCTCGTACTAGGAGCAGCCCCTCTCAAATCTCAAACGTCCACGGCAGATAGGGACCGAACTGTCTCACGACGTTCTAAACCCAGCTCGCGTACCACTTTAAATGGCGAACAGCCATACCCTTGGGACCGGCTTCAGCCCCAGGATGTGATGAGCCGACATCGAGGTGCCAAACACCGCCGTCGATATGAACTCTTGGGCGGTATCAGCCTGTTATCCCCGGAGTACCTTTTATCCGTTGAGCGATGGCCCTTCCATACAGAACCACCGGATCACTAAGACCTACTTTCGTACCTGCTCGACGTGTGGGTCTCGCAGTCAAGCGCGCTTTTGCCTTTATACTCTACGACCGATTTCCGACCGGTCTGAGCGCACCTTCGTACTCCTCCGTTACTCTTTGGGAGGAGACCGCCCCAGTCAAACTACCCACCATACACTGTCCTCGATCCGGATGACGGACCTGAGTTAGAACCTCAAAGTTGCCAGGGTGGTATTTCAAGGATGGCTCCACGCAGACTGGCGTCCACGCTTCACAGCCTCCCACCTATCCTACACAAGCAAATTCAAAGTCCAGTGCAAAGCTATAGTAAAGGTTCACGGGGTCTTTCCGTCTAGCCGCGGATACACTGCATCTTCACAGCGATTTCAATTTCACTGAGTCTCGGGTGGAGACAGCGCCGCCATCGTTACGCCATTCGTGCAGGTCGGAACTTACCCGACAAGGAATTTCGCTACCTTAGGACCGTTATAGTTACGGCCGCCGTTTACCGGGGCTTCGATCAAGAGCTTCGCTTGCGCTAACCCCATCAATTAACCTTCCGGCACCGGGCAGGCGTCACACCCTATACGTCCACTTTCGTGTTTGCAGAGTGCTGTGTTTTTAATAAACAGTCGCAGCGGCCTGGTATCTTCGACCGGCATGGGCTTACGGAGCAAGTCCTTGACCCTCGCCGGCGCACCTTCTCCCGAAGTTACGGTGCCATTTTGCCTAGTTCCTTCACCCGAGTTCTCTCAAGCGCCTTGGTATTCTCTACCTAACCACCTGTGTCGGTTTGGGGTACGGTTCCCGGTTATCTGAAGCTTAGGAGCTTTTCTTGGAAGCATGGCATCAACCACTTCGTCGCCTAAAGGCAACTCGTCATCAGCTCTCGGCCTTGGGATCCCGGATTTGCCTAAGATCCCAGCCTACCACCTTAAACTTGGACAACCAACGCCAAGCTGGCCTAGCCTTCTCCGTCCCTCCATCGCAATAACCGGAAGTACAGGAATATTAACCTGTTTTCCATCGACTACGCTTTTCAGCCTCGCCTTAGGGACCGACTAACCCTGCGTCGATTAACGTTGCGCAGGAAACCTTGGTCTTTCGGCGTGGGAGTTTTTCACTCCCATTGTCGTTACTCATGTCAGCATTCGCACTTCTGATACCTCCAGCCAGCTTCTCAACTGACCTTCACAGGCTTACAGAACGCTCCTCTACCGCATCACCTAGTGGTGATACCCGTAGCTTCGGTGCATGGTTTGAGCCCCGTTACATCTTCCGCGCAGGCCGACTCGACTAGTGAGCTATTACGCTTTCTTTAAAGGGTGGCTGCTTCTAAGCCAACCTCCTAGCTGTCTAAGCCTTCCCACATCGTTTCCCACTTAACCATGACTTTGGGACCTTAGCTGACGGTCTGGGTTGTTTCCCTTTTCACGACGGACGTTAGCACCCGCCGTGTGTCTCCCATGCTCGGCACTTGCTGGTATTCGGAGTTTGCATCGGTTTGGTAAGTCGGGATGACCCCCTAGCCGAAACAGTGCTCTACCCCCAGCAGTGATACATGAGGCGCTACCTAAATAGCTTTCGAGGAGAACCAGCTATCTCCGAGCTTGATTAGCCTTTCACTCCGATCCACAGGTCATCCGCTAACTTTTCAACGGTAGTCGGTTCGGTCCTCCAGTCAGTGTTACCTAACCTTCAACCTGCCCATGGATAGATCGCCCGGTTTCGGGTCTATACCCAGCGACTGTTCGCCCTATTAAGACTCGCTTTCGCTACGCCTCCCCTATTCGGTTAAGCTCGCCACTGAATATAAGTCGCTGACCCATTATACAAAAGGTACGCAGTCACCCAACAAAGTAGGCTCCCACTGCTTGTACGCATACGGTTTCAGGTTCTATTTCACTCCCCTCTCCGGGGTTCTTTTCGCCTTTCCCTCACGGTACTGGTTCACTATCGGTCAGTCAGTAGTATTTAGCCTTGGAGGATGGTCCCCCCATGTTCAGACAAAGTTTCTCGTGCTCCGTCCTACTCGATTTCATTGAAAGAAGATTTTCGTGTACGGGGCTATCACCCACTATGGCCGCACTTTCCAGAGCGTTCCACTAATCTTCAACCAACTTAAGGGCTGGTCCCCGTTCGCTCGCCACTACTAAGGGAATCTCGGTTGATTTCTATTCCTCAGGGTACTTAGATGTTTCAGTTCCCCTGGTTCGCCTCATGCACCTATGTATTCAGTGCAGGATACTCAGCTTGTGCTGAGTGGGTTCCCCCATTCAGAGATCTCTGGATCACAGTCTGTTTGCCGACTCCCCAAAGCTTATCGCAGGCTACCACGTCTTTCATCGCCTCTGACTGCCAAGGCATCCACCGTATGCGCTTCTTCACTTGACCATATAACCCCAAGCAATCTGGTTATACTGTGAAGACGACATTCGCCGAAAATTCGCATGTTGCGCT
>NZ_JAAMQJ010000085.1 GCF_013523125.1 Pseudomonas entomophila
CCGACCTCGTCAGACATTGGGCTGGAAATTCCCTGTTGAAGTGTTGACGGATCATCTGCAACTGCTGGCAACCAATCGGCTCAACATTATCAACTGACTGTTGCACTTGGAACCTGAGGCCGCCAAGTCCAGTCGTGTCAAAGTTTTCATCAGGAGTCGAATCTACAGCGTCGTAAAAGTTGACCTTCCTGTCAATGTAATCGGATTTGAATTTGGCAAAGACTAGTTGGGATATTCTTCTCATGCCCATAATTGCTAGTCTACTTACAACTCCTGATGTTGCTGCATCCGGGTGGTCGACCACGATGAGTGCTTTTTGAAGATTATAAAGTTGTCCATTACGATCAGCCGAGCATTGGAGTCTTAGAAGCATTAGATCATTCCAACCCAGCGCACCCCGATCATCGCTGGTAATCCGGTCTAGAAGCCCTTTGTTCCTGTATTCGCCATCGCCAAAAATTCGTTGCGCTATCTCGATTACATTTTCATTAGAGTTTATGAGGCGCTTACCAGCTGTCCTACCCCATCCTGCTCGATCCAAAAGTCTCAATAGTGAATAGATAGACCTGTGTCGCAGGCTGCCGTCGAATCGACCGATTGATGCATATCGGGGCAGGTATTCAACCAAGGTGTTGATAGCATCTTCAGCAGTAATGTGGTTGAAGCTGGAAGAGCTATTGACGAGCAGCCTCCAAAATTGATCATGTGCCCGCTCATGCTTGACAAGGTTGAAGTTTGTTGATGTCAAGATGGTCGAGATTTTTTCACCCTTTATCACTGAGTTAACAGACTCTTGGTACAGCGCGAAAGTATCCTGAGGCTCCGGGGTGGCAAATCTAACGATTAGTTTGAGGTGGTTTTCTAAATTTCGAGATCCTTCGTGGTTGAAACATGCACGGCTAGCCCGTACTGATGGCTCTATATCTGTGCGGGTCGGAAGGTCTAGAGTTTCTGCGTCGAAGAGTTGACGTAGCAGGAACGCTTGAGCTGGTTCTTTTTCTAATTGCCCGGAAAACTCAGGTGTATTTATGAAGTTGTCAGCTTCTAAATTTCTCTTTAGTGAGAAGCGCCCAGACCTCCCCTCTGTTTCTTCTGCATAAATTTGCCTAAAAGTTCCTGGATAGAATAGGTGAATAAATATTAAATTAATTAGGTCGACTTTGTTGAAGTCTGTGCGTGTGAGGTCGCTTCGCTCCATCTGTAGAATAAGAAGAGCATTTACGAAGCGCTTTACCTTTCGAAGATTTCCAACGTAAGGCAAATAGCTAGCGGCGTTGTCGCCGTCAAGAATATTAGATAACTCGGTAAGCACTGCTCCAAGTTGTATCATCGTGTCAGAGGGGACCGATGTAAGCTTTTGCTCTTTATTTTGCCAGTCTCTTGTCAGGAAATTTTTTATTGAAGAGCTGTCAATAAATAAGCTTAGTTTCACAGTGACGAATTTTTCTAAAAACTCACGTGCGCGCGAAGTTTCTTCCTGAACTCCGGCAAGAATTTCAGTATCGTAACATAGTATGAACGTGGCTTGAGAGAGTTTGAATGTTCTGCGAGTTGCAAATAATACTGAGTTGGCAGTTTTTGAATCTAGGCGGTCAAGATCATCTATGACTATGATAACGCGCCGACCTATTCGTCGAAGCACATCATCAATATCGTCTAAAAGTTCATCTAGGGTTTCTTGTGAAGGTTCAATGGCTAGCTTGAATCCTAAGAAAGAAATATCTGCTTTACCTTTGATTAGTCGCGAATATCTCGAAGCTGCTGGTCGAAACTCAGGAGCATAGGCTTCCCGCTGGATAGTTGCGGACAGTTCTTTGATAAGCCTATCTGTAAGATCTGGCTCGGACGCAAATCGGAGTGGTTCAAAGCGACAAATAATTACTTCGTCGGAATGTTTTTCCCAATAATGCGTTGCTAGGTTGATGAAGCTGGTTTTCCCAACTCCCCAGGGGCCGTCGATGCCAAAGACCAGGCCTAGGTGAGCGTGGCTAGCCATTATGGTTTTGGCAAATGCTTCCGCCTGAGGATCACAGTGTAATGCGTCTTCCGTGCTTTTATGTATTTCATCATCTGAAAGAAAGTAGAGTTGAGATGTTTCTTTCTTGAATAGGGCGCGTAGGTGTTGTACTGTCGGTGAAAGTATAATGGCGCATAAAATGGTCAAAATTGCAGGGGCCCAGTACGGATCTGCTGCTTCAAACACCTCATGGAGCGATTTTAGTCTCGGTGCTAGGGAATCTCCGAACAAGTCCTCAGTTATGCGAAAATCACCGCACCACCTGATCCGAGCCGCCCATGAGCCAGATGAGTTTTTCCGACTTTGAGTACGCCGGCAAGCGCAAGCAAACCCGCCGCGAACG
>NZ_JAAMQJ010000086.1 GCF_013523125.1 Pseudomonas entomophila
CTTCGTAATCTTCGACCGATGTCGCCGTTGGTAGACGTTCGAGTGCGTGGCGCAGCCACGCATAAGGCTCTTGGCCATTGGCTTTGGCAGTCTCAACCAAGCTGTAAAGTTGAGCACTGGCTGTTGCGCCTTTGGGCGTATCGCTGAACAACCAGTTCTTCCGTCCAATCACGAAGGGGCGGATCGCGCGTTCAGCGGCGTTATTGTCGAGCGGCAGGCAGCCTTCCTCGACGTATCGCTCCAGCTTGCTCCAGTTGTTTGCAAGATAACTGATGGCTTTGCCCAGGGCATTCTGAGCGGTGACTTGTGGCTGCGTCTTTTCGATCCAGCTTTTCAACTGAGCCAGTATCGGTACGCTGCGTTCGTGACGACCGATTTTACGCTCGGTGTCACCGCAGGCCTTCAAGTCGCGCTCGATGCCGTACAGCTTGTTGATCAGATTCAGCGCGATATCCGCACGCCCTGTTTTGCCTTTAGGCTGTACTTTCTGTGCTTCAACAAACTTGCGACGAGCATGGGCCCAGCATCCTAAGCGCTCGACGCCAGCTTGGGCGCCCAGTGCGTTGTAACCGGCATAATCATCGGTCATGACATACCCACGATAGCCATCGAGCAGGCGTGTAGGCACCTCCTGCGCTCGGCTGGTGGAGTAGTCGAAAAGGATGACCGGCTTATCCGGTGGGCCGCCGGTTTGCACCCACATCCATGACTGGCTGCTGGGCGCGCGGTCAGGCTCTTTCAGTACCTGTACCCGCGTTTCATCGCAGTGGATCACGCGACTGGCCAACAGGCTGTCTCGCATTAAATTCAGCAGCGGCTGGAAGTGCGCACCGCATTGGATAATCCAGCGAGCCAAGGTGTGGCGCGGGATCTCGATGCCGTGGCGACCCAAGACTTTTTCAAATCGATGAAGCGGCAAACCATCCACATATTTAGTGGTCAGCAGCATCGCCAGAACACTCGGGCTGGCCATGCTCTTTTCGATCAATTGGGCGGGCTTGTCGGCCGTCACGGGTGCGGCTTCGCAGTCGCGGCAACCGTAGGTCTTACGGATGTGCTTGATCACACGGATCTGCATCGGAACGATTTCGAGCTGTTCGCTGATTTCTTCACCGATGGCATGCTTGCGGCACCCGCAAGCGCAGGTCAGCTCGTGCTCGGGCAGTTCGTGGATGACTTCGATGCGCGGCAAGTCGGCTGGCAGTGGCTTGCGCTTGCCACGGGACTGGGCGGGGGCAACCACCTCTTCTTCAGCCGACTCGGATGCCAGCTCTACTTCATGCTCCGCTTCGTTGAACAACGCCATTTGGGGTGTTGCCGGATCGACGGTCTGCTCCGATTGTCGACCGAACAGACGCTGCCTTAGCAGAGCGACCTGTTCTTCGAGCACACCCATCCTGGATTGCATCTTCACAAGCATCTGCTTGAGCAATCGGGGATCATCGGGGAGGTTGTCGGGCACGAAATTCATGCCCTGGATTATACCGAATCAGGCCACGAATCGTGGCGTCAAAACCTGATGAGGACGGTTACGCCAGAGGTCGAAACCGTCGAGCATCCAGTTGAGTTCCTGAACGGTCAGGATGATCGCCTGGTCGGTTACATCAGGCGACGTCTTAAAGCGCTCGGACTCCAGGCGCTTGAGCCAAAGGCAGAAGCCGTTGCGCTCCCAATAAAGGATCTTCACACGGTTGCGTAGCTTGTTGAGAAACACGAACAGTACCGGGTCGAACACAGCGACTTTGATATCCAGCTCGACCAACGCTGCCAGGCCATCAATGGATTTTCGGAAATCGACGGGCTTGGGATAGAGGTAAACCTTTTCGACTTTGGCGTCGGGACGCATCATGGTGTGCGGGCTCCAGAAGGAAATCGGGAGCACAGCATCGGTGATCAGCTGAACGTTTTGAATGTGGGGTTCATGGAGCGCTTAC
>NZ_JAAMQJ010000088.1 GCF_013523125.1 Pseudomonas entomophila
GCTTTGGCGCCGCACCATGCTGCACGCCTGTCGCCGCTTTGGCCTTGGCTCGCGCCGCCTGGGCCTGCTCGGCTTCGTACTTCTCCCGGTAACCCGGAGGCACCAGGTCAGCACCAGGGAAGCGCACTCGCCCAGCCGTCAGTGCCGGCACCACGAAGGGATCTTCGCCGCCTGGACCGTACTGCACGCCCGACGCCGCCCCGGCCTTGGCTTGCGCCGCCTGGGCTTGCTCCGCTTCGTACTTCTCCCGGTAACCCGGAGGCACCAGGTCAGCACCAGGGAAGCGCACCCGCCCGGCCGCAAGTGCCGGCACCAGAAGCGCGTCCTCAGAATCAGGGTCGCGCGGGTCATACGACACAGCCCGTGCCGGCGGCGCAGGCTGCGCCTTGATCTCTCGATCGGCAGGCGGCGTGACGGGTAACGTTGCTGCAGGCGTGATAGATGGCTTCGCCTTCGCGTCTTCTGTCTTGGCGTCTTCTGTCTTGGCGTCCTCTGCCTTGGCCTCTTCCGCGTCCTCGCCAAACAGACGCTTACCCAGCCAGCCGCCTGCCGACTCGCCACCAAGCCCACCGAGGAACGCGCCGACCAAACCGCCGACCGCTGTACCGATCACCGGCACCACGGACCCGATCGCCGCGCCTGCAGCAGCGCCGGCGAGTGTGCCCGCCATGCCACCAGCAGCACCGCCGTAGCCTTCGGCCTTCTCGTCCTGGGTCTTGGCATTCATCGCCACGTCCAGGACCGTAGCGCCGCCATCGATCAGCTTGGCGCCTGGCACGAACTTGCCCAGGCGTGTAACGCCATGTAGCGCGCGCGCGGCCTTGCCCAGCTTCGACATGCCGGTAAGGGCTGACGGCGCTGCAGGCGGCACGGCCGGAATCTGCGGCTTGGGCACAGGCACCTTGATCGACGGCTTGGTCTTGGCAGCAGGCCCACCAGCACCGCCCTGTCGCGCGGCGCGGCGGCGCTCCCGGCGTCGTGCCCGCCGACTGCCCTTTGGACCGCCTGCAGGGCCGTTATTAGCGATCCGACTGCCAATCCCACCGATGGCGTCGGCATTAACCACGAACACGCGCTGCGGGTTGTTGGCGGCCTCTGCGGCCTCAGTCGAGGCGCCCGGTGCGAATACCTTGCCCAGCAGGCCCAGCCCGGTGTCGAGCACCTTGCTGCCGGTCTTGGGCAGGTGGATAGGCGGCCGCGCGGTCCGGTTGCCCCGGCCGGCCATGCCTTCCAGGCTGCGACCGAGCGCGATGTTGAGCACCCCGCGCCCGATTTTCAACGCACTGCGCGCGGTCACGAAGGCCATCACGGCCGCCGTGACGCCGGCAATGCCCATGACCAGCGGCTGGAAGTCGTCGGCCAGGGCAGTGACCTTGCGCGCGACCAGGGTCAGCCCCTTGGCCGCCAGGTCGGTGGCCGGGCGGATGGCATCGCCAATGCTGCGCATCGAGTCGTCGACCGCCTGGCCCAATTCGGACCACTGCTGTTTCGAGGTCTCGCGGCGCTCGGCCAAGTTCTTGTCGAGGATGCCCGAGGCCTTGCGCGAGTCGGCCTTGAGTTCTTCGTAAAGTCCGCGGTTCTGCCCGTAGGCGGTGAGCGCGGCCTTGACCTGCATGTCGGCGAAGATGTCGCCGGTACGC
>NZ_JAAMQJ010000089.1 GCF_013523125.1 Pseudomonas entomophila
CAGTGCAAGCCTGGATGGATGCCACCAGTTTGGAGGCCAAGCCTGCAACCGAGAGCATTCTGGCCGAGGCCGCTGCCTGGAAGAAGGCTCTCTACGAGCTGCGCGCGCTGCGCCTGAAAGGCAAGCAAGACGTGCTGAAAGCCGCCACGCATGCTGCCGTCGAGACCATCGCCGATGCCACGATCGAGGCGATTCACGCAAGCGTACAAGGCATCGGCAACGTCGCCTGATCCCGCCGCCCCCTCGTCATCCCCCAGGCCGCTACGCGGCTTTTTTTGTGCCCGGCCGCGCCCTGTCGTGGCCGCGTGCTTTCTGGAGTTTTTCAATGGCTCGATTCTTTCACGGCGTCACGGTCTCGAACGTCGACACCGGGGCGCGCAGCATTGCGCTGCCGTCTTCCTCGATCATCGGCCTGGTCGACACCTTCACTCCAGGCCCTGGTGCCTCGAGCACACCGACTGCGGCCGCCGGCGATCTGCTGCTGATCACCAACGAGCGCGAGGCGATCGCGGCCTGGGGCGCTGATGCGGCCATTACCAAAGCCTGTCAGGCGATCTTCGTCCGGGCCAAGGCGGTGATCGTCGCCTGTGGCGTGGCCAAGGGCGCCGATGCGGCCGCGCAGACCTCGGCCATCATTGGCGGGGTGCTGGCCAGCGGCAAACGTAGCGGCCTGCAGGCGCTGCTGGACGGCAAGAGCCGCTTCAACGCCCAGCCGCGTCTGCTGATCGCGCCCAAGCACAGCGCGACCCTGGCGGTGGCCACGGCCATGGATGCACTGGCCGGCAAGCTGCGCGCGCTCGCCATCATCGACGGGCCGGGCACCACAGACGAGGCAGCCATGGCCTACGCCAAGAACTTCGGTTCCAGGCGCGTGTTCATGGTCGACCCTGGCGTGCAGTACTGGGACACCATCAAGAACGCCACCGTCGACGCGTCGGGTTCTGCCTATACCGCTGGCCTGTTCGCTTGGACCGATGCCGAGTACGGCTTCTGGGCCTCGCCGTCCAACAAGGAGTTCGTCGGCATCACCGGTACCACTCGTTCCGTCGAGTTCCTGGACGGCGACGAGACCTGCCGGGCCAACCTGCTGAACAACGCCAATATCACGACCATCATCCGCGAGGACGGCTACCGCCTGTGGGGCAACCGCACGCTGTCGAGCGATCCCAAGTGGGCCTTCGTCACTCGCGTGCGAACCATGGACATGGTCATGGACGCGATCCTGTACGGCCACCGCTGGGCGGTCGACCGAGGCATTACCGCGACCTACGTCAAGGACGTGACCGAGGGCCTGCAGGCATTCATGCGCGACCTCAAGAATCAGGGCGCGATCATCAACTTCGAGGTGTACGCAGATCCCGTGCTGAACACCGCGACCCAGCTCGAGCAGGGCAAGGTGTACTGGAACATCCGTTTCACCGACGTGCCACCTGCCGAGAACCCCACTTTCCAAGTCGAGGTGACCAACCAGTGGCTCACCG
>NZ_JAAMQJ010000008.1 GCF_013523125.1 Pseudomonas entomophila
GATCATCCAGCACTCGGTTCAACCTTGTGAATGCGTGCTCACGCCGGGGGCGGGCACTAGATACCGTTCGAACTGTTCGAGTGAGGGTGGAAGGCCCGAGCATATCTACAATGCGGGCTCGATGCCCCAGGAGCGGCTCTGCTTCATGGCCTTCCCTCGATGATCAGTCGAGAACTTTGGCCTGCAAGGAGGCAAAAGTCGAGATACAAGGAGCGGCCCCCGTGCCGCGATCGGGCCCGCAGGGCCCGCACGATCAGCCACACCGTCGACACGGGCTCACCCCCATGGCTCAGCCATAATCCTTGTAGCTTGTAGCTTGTAGCTTGTAGCTTGTAGCTTGTAGCTTGCAGCCCGCCACCCTCCATTGCCGCTTTCCCGTCACCCTGCGGAAAAAAATTGCCGCTTTTCTGGCAGCCACTTCGACACTTTCACGCACGGCCCCCGCATTCATTGCCTCCTGCCACATTGGCACAACCCTTGCTAATACTTCGCATCCGACCATTCTGGCCGTCCTGCGAAGGTTTTCCGACATGAGCATCAGTTTCGACAAGGCGCTCGGCATCCACGAAAAAGCCCTGGGCTTTCGTGCCCAGCGGGCCGAGGTGCTGGCCAACAACATCGCCAACGCCGATACGCCGAACTACAAGGCGCGCGACCTGGACTTCTCTTCGGTGCTCGCCGCCGAGTCGCAGAAGACCCAAGGCGGCCGCATGACCCTGGAGCGTACCAGCAGCCGCCACATCGAAGCCGAGGGCCTGTCGCCTTCGACCGACGACGTGCTGCAGTACCGCACACCGTTGCAGCCGTCGCTGGACCAGAACACCGTCGACGCCCAGCTCGAGCAGTCGAGCTACGCCGAGAACGCCATCGGCTTCCAGGCCAGCTTCACCTTGCTCAACAACAAATTCAAAGGGCTGATGTCGGCCCTGCGCGGAGAGTGACCATGTCCCTGGCCAACGTTTTCAACATCGCCGGCAGCGGCATGAGCGCACAGAACACCCGCCTCAACACGGTGGCGTCGAACATCGCCAACGCCGAGACCGTCTCCTCGAGCGTCGACCAGACCTACCGCGCGCGGCACCCGGTGTTCGCCACCACCTTCCAGCAGGCGCAATCCGGCATGGGCCAGTCGCTGTTCGAGGACCAGGGCGAGGCCGGGCAAGGTGTGCAGGTGACCGGGATCGTCGAGGACCAGAGCAATCTGGAGGCGCGCTACGAACCCAATCACCCGGCGGCGAACAAGGACGGCTACGTCTATTACCCCAACGTCAACGTGGTCGAGGAGATGGCTGACATGATCTCCGCCAGCCGGTCGTTCCAGACCAACGCCGAGCTGATGAACACCGCCAAGACAATGATGCAGAAAGTCCTGACCCTCGGTCAGTGATAGGGAACCCCGGCCATGGCAGTCGATAGCACCAGCGCGGTCAACCTGACGGACGTCCTCAAGGCGTCCACCGTGACCAGCGCCACTCCCAGCAGCACCAAGAGCGCCAGCCTCACCGGCGCCAGCGAAAAAGCCCTCGGCAAGGATGCGTTCCTGCAATTGCTGGTCACCCAGATGCAGAACCAGAACCCGCTCGACCCGCAGGACAACAGCGAGTTCGTCGCTCAGCTGGCGCAGTTCAGCAGCCTGGAGGGCATCTCCTCGCTCAACGAGTCGGTGACCTCCATTTCCAGCGCGCTCGGCTCGTCCCGCGCCTTGCAGGCCTCGTCCCTGGTCGGGCGCTCGGTGGTCGTGCAGAACGACCAGGCCGTGGTCGACACCAGCAAGAGCCTGAACGGCAGCGTGGTGCTGCCGCAATCGGTGAGCGGGGCCACGGTCACTGTCAGCGACGCCAGTGGCAAGGTGATCAAGACCCTCGAGCTGGGGCCGCAAAGCGCCGGTAATGCCAGTTTCATCTGGGACGGCACCAACGCCAGTGGCGAGAAGGTCGACCCCGGCACCTACCGTTTCGACGCCAAGACCACCCTCGACGGCGCCTCGGTGGCCCTGGGCACGTTGCTGCCCGCCACCGTCACCAGCGTGACCCTCAGCCAGACTGGCGGAGAAATGATGCTCAACCTGTCCGGTGTCGGTCAGGTCGCGTTGTCCAAAGTGCAAACCATCGGTATTTGACGCCGGTTCACGGCATCAGGAGTGAAACATGTCGTACAACATCGGCCTGAGTGGCCTCTACGCGGCCAACAAGCAGCTGGACGTGACCGGCAACAACATCGCCAACGCCAACACCACGGGGTTCAAGTCCTCCCGTGCCGAGTTCGCCGACGTCTATGCCGGTGCCAACCGGCTGGGTACCGCGGGCAAGCAGATCGGCAGCGGCGTGAACCTGGCGGCCGTGTCCCAGCAGTTCAACCAGGGTGACGTGACCAACACCGGCAACGTGCTGGACATGGGCATCCAGGGGCAGGGCTATTTCATCCTCAACGATGGCAACTCGACCAGCTACACCCGTGCCGGTGCGTTCCAGACCGACAAGGACAGCTACATCGTCAGCGCCGATGGCGATCGCCTGCAAGGCTATGCCGCCGATGCTTCGGGCAAGATCCTCAAGACCGGCCTGACCGACCTGAAGATCGACACCTCGGCGCTGCAGCCCAAGGCCACCACCAAGGTCGATCAGGGCCTGAACCTGAACTCCTCGGCCACCTCGATTCCGCTGCAGGTCTCGGACGGCAACACGCCACCGGCGATGGTCGCCAACAAACCGTTCGACCCGTCGGACGACACGACCTACAGCCGCTCGTTCCCGACCAAGGTCTACGACAGCCAGGGCAACGAGCATACCCTGGAGCAGTTCTACCGCAAGACCGACACCAACCAGTGGTCGATGTACACCTTGATCGACGGTCGCAACCCGATGGATCCGACCAGTACCCAGCCGCTGACCGGTTCGCTGGCGTTCAACAGCGACGGCTCGATCAACAGCATGACCGCCAACAACACCGGCCTGCCCGACGGCGCATCGTTCACCGTGGCCGACAACACCTTCACCCTGGCCGGCTGGGTGCCGGCCGAGAAGAACGGTGCCGGCGTCTGGGCCCCCAACGGTGCGGCCGGCGATGCCAAGGGCATCAAGCTGGGCATGGAGGCAACCACGTCCTACAACAGTGACACCGCACGTGTCTCGCAGTCGCAGGACGGCTATGCCACCGGTACGCTGTCCAGCCTGAGCGTCGATTCCACGGGCGTGCTGTTCGCCAGCTTCAGCAACCAGCAGTCCCGTGCCATTGGCCAGGTGGCGGTCGCCAGCTTCGCCAACGACCAGGGCCTGGCGAAGATCGGCGGTACCCGCTGGCAGGCGACCTACGCCTCGGGCGCGGCCGGCGTCGACACGCCGAAGACCGGCAGCCTGGGCTCGATCGAATCCGGCTCGCTGGAGTCGTCGAACGTCAACCTGACCCAGGAGCTGGTCGACCTGATCAAGGCGCAGAGCTACTACCAGGCCAACGCCAAGACCATTTCCACCGAGAGCACCCTGATGCAGACCACCATCCAGATGACCTGATGGCGGTTGGCGCCAGGCCTGCCGGGGCCTCGACTCTGGCAGGCCCGGCGCTCGCGTCGTGGTGCGCTTCACGTCCATTTTCGTAGGGGGTTAGTGCCTGTATGCGCGCGTCGCTCCTTGTCTGCGCCCTGGCCGGCGCCCTGCTGCTGGCTCAGGCCCACGCCGCTGCCGCGCCCTGGTTCCGTTGGGAAAGCCAGGTCGATGGGCGTCTGGTCTGCTCGCAGTGGTCGCCCGGCGAAGGCTGGAAACGGTTTGCCGGCCCTTTCAACAACGCCGGCTGCCGCGATCATTAGGGGTCTGTTGTGGTTGGGCCAGTATTTTCATCTCTGCATCGCCGGCAAGCCGGCTCCCACAACGGCTCTACAACGTCTGGACCGTCAGCGGCACGTCCATGGCTCCAGTGCCGAGCGCACAATGATAGGGCCTTTGTGGGAGCCGGCTTGCCGGCGATAGGGCCGGTGCGTTCAACCACTGCCTCACCGGCTGCCGGCAGGCGGCAAACGACCGCCGGATAACCGTCATCCCTGGCCCGACCGTTCATCCCCAGACCCCGTGAATACGGGGCCTTTTCGTGTTTTCGAAAAGTTGGCGCAAAGCTTGCTTAACAGCCAGCACAGCAACGGTCGGCGGCAATCGCTTGCCCATGCAGCGGAGGATCGAAGTGGACAAATTGCTCTACGTGGCCATGAGTGGCGCCAGCCAGAACGCACTGGCGCAACAGGCCCATGCCAACAACCTGGCGAACGTCTCGACCAGTGGTTTCCAGCGTGATCTGGAGCAGGCGCGCTCGATGCCGGTGTTCGGTGACAGCTTTCCGGCGCGGGCCTATGCGATGACCGAGCGGCCTGCCACCGACTTCACCCCGGGCGCCCTGCAGGAAACCGGGCGTGACCTGGACGTGGCGGTCAGCGGCGACGGTCTGATCGCGGTGCAGGCGCCCGATGGCAGCGAGGCCTACGTGCGCACCGCCAGCCTGAACATCGATGCCCTGGGCGTGCTGCGCGCCGGCAACGGCATGCCGGTGATGGGCAACGGCGGCCCGATCGCCATTCCGCCGGAGCAGAAGGTCGAGATCGGCGAGGACGGTACCATCAGCATCCGCGGCATGGGCGAGGACCCTCGGGTCATGGCCGAAGTCGACCGGATCAAGCTGGTCAAGCCGGACATCAAGGCCATCAGCAAAGGCACCGACGGCCTGCTGCATACCGGCGACGGCCAGCCGGCGCCGGCCGACGGCACCGTGCGCATGGTCTCGGGCTTTCTCGAGGCAAGTAACGTCAATGCCGTCGAGGAGATGACCTCGGTCCTGGCGCTGTCCCGGCAATTCGAGCTGCACATCAAGATGATGAACACGGCCAAGGAAGGCGATGAAGCCATGGCCCGCGTCTTGCAAATCGGCTAATCACACCTGAACACGTGCCGTAAAACAGGCACACGAGGAGAATCCCATGCTTCCGGCTCTGTGGGTCGCCAAGACCGGCCTGTCCGCCCAGGACACCAACCTGACGGTCATTTCCAACAACCTGGCCAACGTCTCGACCACCGGTTTCAAGCGCGATCGCGCCGAGTTCCAGGACCTGCTGTACCAGACCAAGCGCCAGCCCGGTGCCCAGTCCACCCAGGACAGCCAGCTGCCGTCCGGCCTGCAGGTCGGTACGGGTGTGCGTATCGTCGGCACCCAGAAGAACTTCGCGGTCGGCAGCCTGCAGACCACCGAGAACCCGCTGGACATGGCGGTCAACGGGCGCGGTTTCTTCCAGGTGCTGCAACCCGATGGCACGGTGTCCTACACCCGTGACGGTACGTTCCACCTGAACTCCGATGGCCAGATCGTCACCGCCAACGGCTTGTCGCTGGAGCCGGCCATCGTCGTGCCGCCCGATGCCATGACCTTCACCGTCGGCCAGGACGGCACCGTGTCGATCACCACCTCCGGCAACGCGGCCGCCCAGGTGATCGGCAACCTGCAGACCGCCGACTTCATCAACCCGGCCGGCCTGCAAGCGATCGGCAACAACCTGTTCCTGGAGACCGCCGCCAGCGGTGCGCCGCAGGTGGGTACACCTGGCCTGAACGGCTTCGGCACCACCTTGCAGCAGACCCTGGAGAACTCCAACGTCAGCACCGTGGAAGAGCTGGTGAACATGATCACCACCCAGCGCGCCTACGAGATGAACTCCAAGGTCATCTCCACCGCCGACCAGATGCTGTCGTTCGTGACCCAACAGCTGTAACCCTTGAAAGCGATCCGGCTGCGCCCGCAGCGTCCGTCACACCGTGAGGTAAGCGTCATGCATCGTCTGTTTTCCGTGTTCGCCCTGGGCAGTGCGTTGGTGCTGGCCGGTTGCGTGGCGCCGGCAGCCAAGCCCAACGACCCCTACTATGCGCCGGTGCTGCCGCGCACGCCGCTGCCGGCGGCAGCCAACAACGGGTCGATCTATCAGGCCGGGTTCGAGCAGAACTTCTACAGCGATCGCAAGGCCTTCCGGGTCGGTGACATCATCACCATCACCCTCAACGAGCGCACCTCGGCCAGCAAGAACGCCGGCTCGCAGATCGCCAAGAACAGCAGCGCCAAGCTCGGCCTGACCTCGCTGTTCGGGGGTTCGGCCACCACCAACAACCCGTTCGGCGGCGGCGACCTGTCGCTCGACGCCGGCTACAGCGGTGACCGCAGCACCAAGGGCGACAGCAAGGCCGCGCAAGGCAACACCCTGACCGGTTCGGTCACCGTGACCGTGGCCGAGGTGCTGCCCAACGGCATCATCGCCGTGCGCGGCGAGAAGTGGATGACCCTGAACACCGGCGACGAGCTGGTGCGCATCGCCGGGCTGGTCCGGGCCGATGACATCGCCACCGACAACACCGTGCCCTCGACCCGGGTCGCCGATGCGCGCATCACCTATTCGGGCACCGGTTCGTTCGCCGAGGCCAGTCAGCCTGGCTGGTTCGACCGTTTCTTCCTCAGCCCGCTGTTCCCCTTCTGAGTGCGCACGCCCATGCTCAACGTCAGGCACCTGATCGTCGCCACCCTGCTGCTGACCTGTGCGTTCGGTGCCCAGGCCGAACGCCTGAAGGACATCGCCAGCATCTCCGGGGTGCGCACCAACCAGTTGATCGGCTACGGCCTGGTCGTGGGGCTCAACGGCACGGGTGACCAGACCACCCAGACGCCGTTCACCCTGCAGACCTTCAACAACATGCTGTCGCAGTTCGGCATCAAGGTGCCGCCAGGGTCGGGCAACGTGCAGCTCAAGAACGTCGCGGCGGTGTCGGTGCATGCCGACCTGCCGGCGTTCGCCAAGCCGGGCCAGGTGATCGACATCACCGTGTCGTCCATCGGCAACTCCAAGAGCCTGCGCGGCGGCAGCCTGCTGATGACGCCGCTCAAGGGGATCGACGGCAACGTCTACGCCATCGCCCAGGGCAACCTGGTGGTCGGCGGCTTCGACGCCGAAGGCCGAGACGGCTCGCGCATCACCGTCAACGTTCCGTCGGCCGGGCGCATCCCTGGGGGCGCGTCGGTCGAGCGTGCGGTACCGAGCGGCTTCAACCAGGGCAACAGCCTGACGCTGAACCTCAACCGCCCGGACTTCACCACCGCCAAGCACATCGTCGACAAGGTCAACGAGCTGCTCGGCCCTGGCGTGGCTCAGGCCATCGACGGCGGCTCGGTGCAGGTCACCGCGCCCATGGACCCGAGCCAGCGCGTGGACTACCTGTCGATCCTGGAGAACCTGGAGATCGACCCGGGCCAGGCGGTGGCCAAGGTGATCATCAACTCGCGTACCGGCACCATCGTGATCGGCCAGAACGTCAAGGTCTCGCCAGCGGCGGTGACCCACGGCAGCCTGACCGTGACCATCACCGAGGACCCGATCGTCAGCCAGCCGGGTGCCTTCTCCGGCGGTCAGACCGCCGTGGTGCCACGCTCGCGGGTCAACGCCCAGCAGGAAGCCAAGCCGATGTTCAAGTTCGGCCCCGGCACCACGCTCGACGAGATCGTCCGCGCGGTGAACCAGGTCGGCGCTGCACCCGGTGACCTGATGGCGATCCTCGAAGCCTTGAAACAGGCCGGGGCGCTGCAAGCCGACCTGATCGTGATCTGAGGACCGTACGATGAACAACGCCAAGAGCCTGGTCTCCAGTCAAGCCGACAGCGGCGCCTACACCGACCTCAACCGCCTGAGCTCGCTCAAGCACGGTGATCGCGACAGCGAAGGCAACCTGCGCAAGGTGGCCCAGGAATTCGAGTCGTTGTTCGTCAGCGAAATGCTCAAGGCCTCGCGCAAGGCCAGCAACGTGCTGGCCGACGACAACCCGATGAACACCGAAACGGTCAAACAGTACCAGGACATGTACGACCAGCAGATGGCGGTGAGCATGTCGCGCCAGGGCGGTGGCATCGGCCTGCAGGACGTGCTGATGCGTCAGCTGTCCAAGCAGAAGAGCCCGGCGGTGGGCAACACCAGCCCGTTCCCGCGCGTCGAAGGCAGCGCGCCGACCCTGTGGGGGCGGCAGGGCGTGGCCGGCGCCCATTCGGCGGTCAGCGGCGATACCCACGGGCGCAACGACGTCGCGGCGCTCAACGCTCGGCGCCTGGCCCTGCCGGGCAAGCTGACCGACCGTCTGCTGGCGGGCATCGTGCCGTCGGCCACGGCGGCCACGGCCGCCGCCACGACCAACACCGCCGCGCTGCCGGCGCGTGAAGGCGTGGCTGCCGTGTCCACGGCCCGTGCCTTCGCCGCGCCGGACCGCGCCCAGCTGCAAGGGCTCAGTCGCAGCGTCGCGCAACCGCCGCTGGCGCCGCAGAAGGTCTTCTCCGGCAGTGACGACTTCGTCGCCACCATGCTGCCGATGGCCGAAGCGGCCGCCAAGCGCATCGGCGTCGACCCGCGCTACCTGGTCGCCCAGGCGGCGCTGGAAACCGGCTGGGGCAAGTCGGTGATGCGCAACGCCGATGGCAGCAACAGCCACAACCTGTTCGGCATCAAGGCCAGCGGCAACTGGGAAGGCGACAAGGCACGGGCGATCACCAGCGAGTTCCGCGACGGCAAGTTCGTCAAGGAAACGGCGTCGTTCCGCTCCTATGAGTCGTACCAGGACAGCTTCCACGACCTGGTCAGCTTGCTGCAGAACAACGCCCGCTATAAAGATGCGGTCGCTTCTGCCGATAAACCAGAACAGTTCGTGAAGGAGCTGCAAAAAGCCGGGTACGCCACCGACCCTGCCTATGCCAGCAAGATTTCGCAGATAGCCAAGCAGATGAAGTCGACCGAGAGCTACGCAGCTCTGACGACCACTCGGCAACTATAAGGGCCCGCAACCATGGCGAGTTTGATCAATATCGGCATCTCCGGCCTGAACGCCGCGCAGTCGGGGTTGCACACCCTGGGCAACAACATCGCCAATGCCGACGTGGACAGCTATTCGCGCCAGCAGATCGTCCAGCAGACCAAAGGCTCGCAGCAATACGGCAACGTCTACATCGGCACCGGGACCACCCTGGCCGACGTGCGCCGCGTGTACAACTCGTTCCTCGAGAACCAGTTGCGCACCACCACCAGCCTGAGCAGCGACTCGACCGCCTACCTCAACCAGATCACCCCCCTGGACAAGTCGCTGTCGAGCACCGACACCGGCGTCACCTCGGCCCTGCAGAGCTTCTTCAGCGCTCTGCAGGAAGTCTCTGCGCGCCCGACCGAAGACGCCTCGCGGCAACTGCTGCTGACCAGCGCCCAGACCCTGGGCAAGCGCTTCAATGCCCTGTCGACCCAGCTCAACCAGCAGAGCAGCAACATCGACGGCAACCTGGCCACCATGGCCGACCAGGTCAACAAGCTCAGCAGCACCATCGCCCAGTACAACGACCAGATCGCCCGCGTCTCGGCGACCCAGGGCACGCCCAACGACCTGCTCGACAAGCGCGATGGCGCGGTGCGCGAGCTGACCTCGCTGGTCGGCGCCCAGGTGGTCGAGCGCGAAGGCAACTACGACATCTACCTGAACAACGGCCAGTCGCTGGTGCTGGGCAAGACCACCCAGGCCCTGTCCGTGGCACCGGGCCAGAGCGACCCGACGCGCATGGCGCTGATGCTCAACCGCGGCAACACCCAGATGGACATCACCGCCAGCACCACCGGCGGTGAGCTGGGCGGCCTGCTGCGCTACCGCAGCGACACCCTGGACCCGGCGCTCAACGAGCTGGGCCGTATTGCGCTGGTCGTGTCCGATTCGATGAACAGCCAGCTGGCCCAGGGCCTGGACAAGAACGGCGAGTTCGGGGTGGCCCTGTTCGGCGACATCAACAGTGCCGAGGCGACCAGTCAGCGCAGCATCCCGCGGATCGGCAACAGCGTCGGCTCGGGCAACCTGGGCGTGACCATCGAGAACAGCGGCAAGCTCACCACCAACGATTACCAGGTGACCTTCAGCAACGCCACCACCTACAGCGTGCGCCGTCTGCCGGACAACACCGAGATGGGCAGCTTCGACCTGAGCGCCGACCCGGCGCCGGTCATCGACGGCTTCAGCCTGGCGATGAAGGGCGGCGCCCCGAAGGCAGGCGACAGCTTCCGTATCGTGCCGACCCGCAGTGGCGCGGGCGACATCGGCACGACCCTGACCGACGCCAAGCGTCTGGCGCTGTCCGCGCCGCTGAGCATCAGCACCGCGCTGGGCAACAAGGGCACGGCGGTGGCCGGGCAGCCGACGCTGACCTCGACGCTGGACGCCTACGACGCGACCCAGCGCAGCCAGCTGCAGACCGGCCTGAAGTACTCCACCCCGGTCAAGCTGGTGTTCGGCGACGACACCGCCTCGCCCCAGGGCTACCAGCTGTACGACGCCAAAGGCACGCAGATCGGCACTGGCACCATCGTCGCCGGGCAGAGCAACGCGCTGAAGCTGAGCGTGCCGATGGTCGACGCCAGCGGCAACCCGATCACCGAGAACGGCCAGCAACAGGCCTTCACCTTCGAGATGAGCGTGGAGGGCGTGCCGCGCAAGGGCGACAGCTTCACCGTCTCGCTGACCGGTTCGGGCTCCACCGACAACCGCAACGCCCAGGCGCTGCTGGCCCTGCAGAACGGCTCCAGTGTCGACATCGGTGCCACCGGCAAGGGCATGAGCTTCACCGATGCCTACGCCAAGCTGGTCTCCAACGTCGGCGGCAAGGCGTCCCAGGCGACCATGGACAGCACGGCCACCTCGGTCTTGCAGACGTCGGCCCGTGACAGCCGCGATTCGGTGTCCGGCGTCTCCATCGACGAAGAGACCGGTAACCTGATCAAATTCCAGCAGTACTACACCGCGTCGTCGCAGATCATCAAGGCGGCCCAGGAAACCTTCGCCACCTTGATCAACAGCCTTTAAAGGAGCGTCCTGACCATGCGTATCTCGACCTCGCAGTTCTACAACACCAGCAGCGCCAACTATCAGCGCAGCTATGCCAACACGGTCAAGAGCCAGCAGGACGCCAGCGACAACCTGCGCATCCGGTCGGCGGCGGACGATCCGGTCGGCTCGGCGCGCCTGCTGCAGCTCGAGCAGCAGCAGAACATGCTCAAGCAGTACAGCACCAACGTGACCAGCGTGCGCAACGCGCTGGGGACCGCCGAGACCACGCTCAGCTCGATCAGCACCCTGTTGCAGCGGGTCAACGAGCTGGCGGTCAGTTCCGGCAACGGCGCCTTCACCGACTCGGACCGCAAGGCCAACGCCGATGAGCTGTCGTCGCTGGAAAGCCAGCTGTACACCTTGATGAACACCAAGGACGAGACCGGCAGCTACCTGTTCTCCGGCTCCAAGGGCAGTACCCAGCCCTACGTGCGCAACGCCGACGGCACCTACAGCTACCAGGGCGACGAAGTCAGCCTGACCTTGCAGGTCGGCGACATGATCAGCCTGGCGGCCAACGAGACCGGCTACAGCGCCTTCGAGCAGGCCCTCAACACCAGCCGCAGCGAGACCAAGCTGCTGTCGCCGGCCACCGACGATGGGCGGGTCAGCCTGTCCAATGGCCAGGTCTCGGGCAGCGTCAGCTACAACGACCGCTTCCGCAGCGGTGAGCCGTATCGCATCGAGTTCACCAGCAGCACGCAGCTGAAGATCACCGATGCTGCGGGCAAGGACGTGACCGTGGAAGTGGGCGAGGGCGGTAAATTCGACCCATCAGCGAGCAATTCCGCCATCAGCTTCCGGGGTGTGGACCTGCGCCTGCAGGTCAAGGCAGACAGCGCCGATGCCGATGCTTCGATCGCGGGCCATGTATTCTCCTTGAGCTCTAAGCCCGACACGCTCGTCGGCACTCGTAGCGCAGGCAATGCATCGTCGGCCCAAGTTACTGGCAGCTCAATCAGCGACTCGAAAGCGTATACGTCGACCTTTCCGGGCGGCGGCGCCGTGCTGCGCTTCACCAGCAGAACTGATTTCGAGCTGTACGCTTCGCCGGTCACCGACGACAGCCGTCCGGTGGGGAAAGGAACCTTGAACGACGGTACCGCGACTGTAGCCGGTGTCAGCTTTCAGGTGTCGGGTACGCCAGAGGCAGCCGATCAGTTTTCGGTCAAGGTCAATACTCACCAGACGCAAAACGTGCTCGATACCATCAGTCAATTGCGAACCGCATTGACCACGCCAATGGACAATGATCCCGCTGCGCGACAGAATTTTTTGGCCTCGTTGGACGCTGCTTTGGGCAACATCACCAATGCCAGCAACCAGGTCGGCGCATCGATCGCGTCGATTGGTGGCCGTGGTCAGGCGCTCGATGTGCAGGCCGAGACCAACGAAGCCTTGAGCATCGAAAATACCAAGACTCAGAGTTCGATTCGCGAGAGCGACCCGGCCGAGGTCATGTTGCGGCTGCAGATGCAAAGCAACATGCTTACGGCGTCTCTGCAGGCCTACGCAAAGATTGCAAACCTGTCTTTGGTCAACTACATCTGATTAATACATATTGTCCTACTCGTGCGTCAGCCTTTCTCTAGGCAGGCGCATGCTTTGTTTAAGGTTGTGCATGCGAGTTAATCTATGTCCCCTAGAGATGATGGCGGATCATCACGACAGCCTTTGCCCAGCTCGATAACGTGGCATTGCACTTGTCTTTAGAAGCCGCCGTATTCCTGTCTTAACGCACCAGTACGATTGCTCGCTGAACCGTTCCACAGCGCAAGCTGTGGAGCTGGCCCGATGGTGCGCGGCTTTTTGGCTGACAAATTGGAGGCGCTTTACCATTTCTGGTAGCTAGTCAAGCCTCGCTTCCCGCCCGCTCTCGACTTCTTTGCAGAGCACGTCACAAAAAAAGCGCGTGACTCGGGAGTCAGATCGCGCATCTCCCCTGTATATTACCCGACCACGAATCGTTGCCTCGTCTTCCGACGCGCCCGGCAGGTGTCGATGTCCTTCGACAGACCTGGGGCTTGGCCGTCGGAAGTCGCCGCATGTGTTGCGCTGTCACTGAATTGGGAAGCCATATGATTGGCCTGAAAAGCATCGCCAGCTACGTACCGCTCGAGGGTGTGGACAACTACGCCCAAGGTGCGAAATTCGGCAAAGACCAGGATTTCATCTTCGGCAAGATCGGCTCGACCTTTCTGCCGCGCAAGGACGAGCACCAGGAAACCTCCGACCTGGGCGTCGCCGCGGCCCGTAACCTGTTCGCCGCCAATCCGGCGCTCGATCCGGCCTCGATCGACGTGGTGATCGTCGTCACCCAGAACGGTGATGCCGAAGGTCTGCCTCACACCGCTGCGATCGTCCAGCACAAGCTGGGCCTGTCCACGGCCGTGGCGGCGTTCGACGTCTCCCTCGGCTGCTCGGGCTACGTGTACGGCCTGTACGCCATGAAGGGCTTCATGGAGGCCACGGGGCTGAAGAACGGCTTGCTGATCACCGCCGATCCGTACTCGAAGATCGTCGACCCGGAAGATCGCAACACCACCATGCTGTTCGGCGATGCCGCCACGGCTACCTGGATGGGCGAAGACGCGCCGTGGCAGCTGGGCAAATCGCTGTTCGGCAGCGACGGGGCAGGGGCCGAGCACCTGCGCACCACCGACGGCACCTTCTTCATGAACGGTCGTCAGGTTTACAACTTCGCCCTGGTCAAGGTGCCGGCGCACCTTCACCAGCTGCTCGAGGCCAGCGGCCTGAGCGCCGAGCAGATCGACCTGTACTGCCTGCACCAGGGCAGCGCGGCCATCGTCGATGCGGTGTCGTCGCGGTTCGAGGACGGCGCGCACAAGCACAAGTTCGTCAAGGACATGCTCGAGACCGGCAATACGGTGTCGTCCAGCATTCCGCTGCTGCTGGAGAAGCACGTGCTCGGCGCGCCGTTGCAGCGTGTGGCGCTCAGCGGGTTCGGGGTGGGCCTGTCGTGGGGCTCGGCGATTCTCGAACGCCAAGGCTGACCGTCTGTCCGTCCTGCCAACGCCGCTCTCGCCGAGCGGCGTTTTGCGTCAGGCTCTCCGCCCCCAGGTGCTGGCTGTGGTGTGCGGCAAGTCATTGATTTTTCGAAAGTGGCAGCCTGCCAGCAAAAATTTTGCAAATTTCCCTAAAGCAACCCGCCCTGACGACGATAACTACTACGAAGGTTCTCTGTGCCACGCCCGGCGATTTGCCAAGGCCGGAAGCCGTAGTACCCATACCACGAGGAATTCGTCATGGCTTTGACTGTCAACACCAACACCACTTCTCTGGGCGTTCAGAAAAACCTGAACCGGGCTGCCGATGCGCTGAGCACTTCGATGACCCGTCTGTCCTCCGGCCTGAAGATCAACAGCGCCAAAGACGACGCTGCCGGCCTGCAGATCGCTACCCGCATGACCTCGCAGATCCGCGGTCAGACCATGGCGATCAAGAACGCCAACGACGGTATCTCCATCGCCCAGACCGCTGAAGGCGCGATGCAGGAACAGACCAACATCCTGCAGCGTATGCGTGAACTGGCTATTCAGTCCCGCAACAGTTCGAACAGCGAGAAAGACCGCGATGCACTGAATACCGAATTCGCGCAGATGTCCGACGAGTTGACGCGTATTGCAAAGAGTACCCAGCTCAACGGGAAGAGTCTTCTGGATACAGCCGACAACAAGATGACCTTCCAGGTAGGCTCGAACTCTAGTGTTGATGATCAAATTGATATTACTCTGCAGGATTTGACTGCAGAGACGCTGAAGGTCGACAAGGCCACGATCAAGATCTCTGCAGCTGATGACGCTGAAAGTGAAACAAACTTTAAGGCCGCCGTAGAAGCGATTGACACAGCATTGCAGACGATCAACACGTCGCGCGCCGACCTGGGTGCTGCCCAAAACCGTCTGACCAGCACCATCAACAACCTGCAGAACATCAACGAAAACGCCGAGGCCGCTCGCGGTCGCGTGCAGGACACCGACTTCGCTGCTGAAACCGCTCAGCTGACCAAGCAGCAGACCCTGCAGCAGGCGTCCACGTCGGTTCTGGCCCAGGCCAACCAGCTGCCATCCTCGGTTCTGAAGCTGCTTCAGTAATCGGTGACGGCCATCGGCGGGGGAGTGTCGTAAGACGCTTCCCCGTCTTTTCGTTTCGAGGTGAATGTCATGGACATCAACGTCAGGTTCAGCCAGCCCTACCCGGCGCCCCGCGCAGACGACACGGCCACCGAACGGCCGGTCGCGACGCCCGGCTCCCCGCCTGCTGATCCGGGCCGTACAGACATCACCCCTGAGGTCGGGTCGGCGGACGAAACCGATCAACTCAAGAGCGCTGTATCCGATATCGAAAAATTCCTGAGCGCCAGCCGACGCAATCTCCAGTTCTCGACCGACGAGGAATCTGGCAGGCTGGTGGTCAAGGTCATCGCCAGCGACACCGGGGAACTGATTCGCCAGCTGCCTTCCGAAGAGGCGTTGCGCATCGCCCGTGCCCTGAACGATACCGCGAGCATCCTGTTCAGTGCCAAGGTCTGATCCAGTGATCCCTGCCAATGTCAGCGTTCAGGGCAGGGGCCAGGCACCCGGATCAGGCGTAGCGATCAACAGAGAGAGACAATGACATGGCTTCTACCATCGTATCCAGCACCGGCCTGGGTTCCGGCCTGGAGATCGGCACCATCGTCACCTCGCTGGTCAAGGCAGACACGGCGGCCAAGCAAGGCCAGATCACTCGGCAGACCAGCAACAACACCGCGATGCTGTCGGGCATCGGCGCGCTGCGCAGTGCGCTGACCACCTTCCAGTCGTCGCTGGACAAGCTCAGCAGCACCACCGCCCCCTCGTTCAATGCCTTCGCGGCCAGCTCGTCCAACGAGAGCGTGCTCAAGGTCACCTCGAGCAACACGGCCGTGGCCGGCAGCTACAGTGTCCAGGTCAACAACCTGGCCACCAGCTCCAAGATTGCCAGCCAGGTGTTCACCGGGGGCGCCAGCAGCAGTGTGGAGGCCGGCAAGCTGACCCTCACCCAGAGCGGCAACAGCTATTCGATCGATGTCGCCGACGGCGCCACCCTGCAGAGTGTCCGCGACCAGATCAACAAGGAACTCGGCCCTCGCGGCTTCTCGGCCAACATCATCAATGCCGGGGACGGCGCCCGGCTGGTGCTGGGCTCCAACGCCACTGGCGCCGGGTCGGACGTGTCGGTCAGCGGTATCGCCTCGCTGGCGATCGACGGCACCCAGAAGATGAGTGGCAACGGTGCAGGCTTCATCACCGAGCTCGCCAAGGATGCCTCGCTGACCATCGACGGGCTGGCGGTGTCCAGCAGCATCAATACCATCACTGACGCCATCAGCGGGCTGACCCTCGACCTGGCCTCGGCACCGGTGCCGGCGACCGCCGTCAAGGTGACGGTGGCACCCAACAATGACGGCCTGAAGACCTCGGTGCAGGCGTTCGTCGATGCGTTCAACACCTTGCAGAAGGGCATCACTTCCTTGACCAGCACGTCCACGGACGCTGATGGCAAGACGGTCCTGGGGTCGCTGACCAACGACCCGACCACGCGCTCGCTGCTGGCCGACATCCGTGGCGTGCTGGCAACGGCCGGGGCTGGCGACCAGTTGTCCACCCTCAGTCAGCTGGGCGTGGCTACTCAGAAGGACGGCACGTTGGCGTTCAACACGACCACCTTCACCACGGCGATGAACGACAAGAAGCTGGGCACCAGCGTCGAGGCGTTCTTCACGGGTGAAAAGGGCCTGTTCAGCCGTCTCAAGAGTGCGATCAACCCCTACAACGCCACCGACGGTAGCCTGGCCACCCGCAAGAGCAACCTCGACAAGGTTGCCAAGGGCCTGACCGAGCAGCAGGCGGCGCTGGACCGTCGGACCGAATCGCTGACCGAATCGCTGACCAAGCGTTACGTGGCGCTCGATGCCGCATTGGGCAAGATGAAGGCCCAGGCGGCTCAGATCACCTCGATCTTTGACGCGATCAACGCCCAGGCCAAGAACTCCTGACCGGCATCCGGTACACCGACCCGCGGTCGCCCGACGAGCCCCGCGGGTTTTTTTTGGTCTAAAGTTTCCCGTTCTGACGACGATAACCCGGTACATGCAATCCATTCGCTGCAATGAGGCAGACCATGAACCCAATGCTGGCCATGCGCCAATACCAGAAAGTCAACAGCGTCGCGCAAACCTCCGAAGCCAGCCCGCACCGCCTGGTGCAGATGCTGATGCAGGGCGGTCTGGACCGCATGGCTCAGGTCAAGGGCGCCATGGCGCGCAACGATGTGGCCCAGCGCGGCGTATTGATCGGCAAGGCCATCGACATCATCGGCGGCCTGCGCGAAGGGTTGGACTTGGAGAACCACGGGGCGCAACTGGCCGACCTGGACAGCCTCTACAGTTACATGAGCCGCCGTCTGATCGAAGCCAATGTGAAGAACGACCCGGCCATCATCGACGAAGTGGCGCGCTTGCTGATCACCGTCAAGGAAGGCTGGGATGCGATCGGCGACCAGGCTGGCCCGGATTTCTAGGAGACGCTCCGATGAATGCAGTCCTCGAACGCATCGACCACACCCGTCAGGCCTTGCTCGCGGCATTGGCCACGCGTGATTGGGAGGCCATTGGCGAACTGGACCTCGAATGCCGGGTGTGCGTCGATGAAGTACTGGCCGAATCTGCCATCAATCAGCAGGCAGTGAAGGGGCGGCTCGAGGACTTGTTGCGTGTCTACCGTCAGCTGATCGACATAGCAAGTGACGAACGTCAAAGTTTGATAGCGGAAATGACTGAAATCCGACAGGCGCAAACGGCGACGAAGGTATACCATTTGTTCAGCTGACACTGGATGATGCAAAACACGGGCGCCAACAAATTGACTGCTCGTGGTTTTTTGACTTAACTAGTAGCTGTTTTCGTAGATGACGTCGTGAACGCTGAGCATTCAGTCGTAATGGTGTCGAGCCTGCCCCCGGGCGCCGATATGACTAGGGAAGTTGCTATTGCATGTGGCGTGAATCAAAAATTCTCCTGATCGACGACGACAGTGAACGCCGACGCGATCTGGCGGTGGTGCTGAATTTCCTGGGCGAAGAGAACCTGCCGTGCTCCAGCCAGGATTGGTCGCAATCGGTCGAGTCCCTGGCGTCAAACCGGGAGGTGCTCTGCGTCCTCGTCGGCACGGTCGAGGCGCCCGCGACGGTCTCTGGGCTGCTTAGGACAGTGCTGGCCTGGGATGAGTTCCTTCCGATTTTGCTGATTGGCGATATTTCTGTCGCCGACTTCCCTGAAGAGCTGCGCCGGCGGGTGCTGTCCAGCCTGAAAATGCCCCTCAGCTACAGCCAGGTGCTGGATTCACTGCACCGTGCCCAGGTCTATCGCGAGATGTACGACCAGGCCCGCGAACGGGGCCGCCAGCGCGAAACCAATCTGTTCCGCAGCCTGGTCGGTACCAGCCGCGCGATCCAACACGTCCGGCAGATGATGCAGCAGGTGGCCAACACCGACGCCAGCGTGCTGATCCTCGGCGAATCGGGCACTGGCAAGGAAGTGGTCGCCCGCAATCTGCATTACCATTCCAAGCGCCGCGAAGCGCCGTTCGTGCCGGTCAACTGCGGCGCGATTCCGGCCGAGCTGCTCGAGAGCGAGCTGTTCGGTCACGAAAAGGGCGCTTTCACCGGTGCCATCACCAGCCGTGCCGGGCGCTTCGAGCTGGCCAATGGCGGTACGCTGTTCCTCGACGAGATCGGTGACATGCCGTTGCCGATGCAGGTCAAGCTGTTGCGCGTGCTGCAGGAGCGAACGTTCGAGCGGGTCGGCAGCAACAAGACCCAGAGCATCGACGTGCGCATCATTGCCGCGACCCACAAGAACCTCGAGCAGATGATCGAGCTCGGGTCGTTCCGTGAAGACCTGTACTACCGGCTCAATGTGTTCCCCATCGAGATGGCGCCGCTGCGTGAACGGGTCGAAGACATCCCGCTGCTGATGAACGAGCTGATCTCGCGCATGGAGCACGAGAAGCGCGGCTCGATCCGCTTCAATTCGGCGTCGATCATGTCGCTATGCCGGCATGGCTGGCCGGGCAACGTGCGGGAGTTGGCCAACCTGGTCGAGCGCATGGCCATCATGCACCCGTACGGGGTGATCGGCGTGTCCGAGCTACCGAAGAAATTCCGCTACGTCGAGGACGAAGACGAGCAGATCGTCGACAGCCTGCGCACGGAGCTCGAAGAGCGCGTCGCGATCAATGGTCAGGCCGCCAGCTTCTCCGGCCATGCCATGCTGCCGCCCGAAGGGCTGGACCTCAAGGACTACCTGGGCAACCTCGAACAGGGGCTGATCCAGCAGGCGCTGGACGACGCCAACGGCATCGTCGCCCGCGCCGCCGAACGGTTGCGCATTCGTCGCACCACGTTGGTGGAGAAGATGCGCAAGTACGGCATGAGTCGGCGTGAAGGGGAAGACGCGGCGGACGAATGAGGGGTGTATGGCGCTCGCACCGGGTCGGGGGCGCCTGTAACTGAAGTTTCATAGGGCTGCCTTGCAGCCCATCGCGGGCAAGCCCGCTCCTACAGTACCGCGATCGCCTGTACCACGGCGGTGTAACGCGTGTGAGAGCGGGCTCCCACAGTACCGCGATCGTCTGTACCACGGCGGTGTAACTACGGGTGTGGGAGCGGGCTTGCCCGCGATGGCGGCTTCGGCCTCGCTTCGCGCTCCCAGGCTGCCTTGTCTTCACCCGGCACGGTGATTGCTTCCTCCTCTCGTACCGTACCGTTTTTGACGGTCAGCCCTACGAGACAGCACGATGCCTCACGCCGCCTCATCCGTCCGCCCGTCGGCCGTTTCTGCCTCCACGCCCTCTACTCCACGCGAGCGTCCAGTTCGTGAGCAGGCGGCTTGCCGCGTCGATCAGGTGGCCGATCAGTTGGCCGACTCCTATGGCATGCTCGAAGCGCGGATCAATGCGCTCAAGGGAGAGTTGGCGGCCGTCAGCGAGCAGCGCCTGGCCGAGCTGGACGACAAGGCGCGCCTGGCCGACCGCCTGCGCCATCTGCTCGACCTGCTGCCAGGCGGGGTGATCGTCATCGATGCCCAGGGACACGTCTGCGAAGCCAATCCGGCTGCCAGCGATCTGCTGGGCGAGCCATTGCAGGGCGAGTCATGGCGTCAGGTCATCGCTCGCTGCTTCGCGCCACGCGAGGACGATGGGCATGAGGTCTCCCTGCGCGATGGTCGCCGCCTGTCCATCGCTACCCGGTCGCTGGACGCCGAGCCCGGCCAACTGGTGCTGCTCACCGACTTGACGGAAACTCGACGCCTGCAGGACCAGCTGGCGCGCCATGAGCGTCTCTCCTCATTGGGTCGGATGATGGCGTCCCTGGCTCACCAGATTCGTACCCCGCTGTCGGCGGCCATGCTGTATGCCGGCCACCTGGCCGACGCTGAGGCCGACTTGCCTGCCGCCACCCGTCAGCGCTTCGTCCACACCCTTAAGGCCCGCCTGCACGAGCTGGAGCACCAGGTGCGCGACATGCTGGTCTTCGCCCGCGGGGAATTGCCGCTGACCGACAAGCTCACGCCCAAGGCGCTGTTCCAGGCCCTGCAACAGGCTGCGCAGAGCCATGTCCAGGGGCATGCGGTGCGTTGGCAGTGCGACGCCCGCCTGGGCGAGGTGTTGTGCAACCGCGATACGCTGGTCGGTGCCGTGCTCAACGTGCTGGACAATGCCCTGCAGGCCAGCGAGGCACCCGCGCGCGTCAAGGTGCATCTCTACCGGCGCGGTACGGTCCTGCGCCTGGCCATCAGCGATGCCGGCCCCGGCATTGCGCCGAGCCTGCTGGCTCGCCTGGGCGAGCCGTTCCTGACCACCAAGCCCACCGGCACGGGGCTGGGGCTGGCCGTGACCAAGGCCGTGGTGCGTGCCCATCAGGGGCATGTGCAGTGGCGCTCGCGTCTGGGGCGTGGCACCTGCGTCGGCATCGAGCTGCCTGTGCTCGAGGCGCATGCGCCAGCGTCGGGACGTTCATGATCAAGGTCCTGCTGGTCGAAGACGACCCGGCGCTGCGCCAGGCCCTGGCCGATACCCTGGACATCGGGGGGTTCGAGCATCGGGCCGTGGACTGTGCCGAGGCGGCCTTGGCTGCCGTGACGCAGGAGACCTATGGGCTGGTGATCAGCGACGTCAACATGCCCGGCATGGACGGGCATCGCCTGTTGATGCACCTGCGCCACACCCAACCGCAACTGCCCGTGCTGCTGATGACCGCCCACGCCACCGTCGAGCGCGCTGTCGACGCCATGCGTCAGGGGGCCGTGGATTACCTGGTCAAACCCTTCGAGCCACGCGCGCTGGTGACGCTGATCGAGCGGCATGGGCAGGGGCGACTGCCGTCCGACGATGACGGGCCGGTGGCGTGCGCACCGTCCAGTCGACACCTGCTCGACCTGGCCGCGCGGGTCGCACGCAGTGACTCGACGGTGCTGATCGCGGGCGAATCGGGCACTGGCAAGGAGGTGCTGGCGCGTTACATTCACCGTCGTTCGGCCCGCGCCGAACAGCCCTTCGTGGCCATCAACTGTGCGGCAATTCCCGACAACATGCTCGAAGCCACGTTGTTCGGCCATGAAAAGGGCGCCTTCACCGGCGCCATCGCCGCCCAGCCCGGCAAGTTCGAACAGGCCCAGGGCGGTACCCTGCTGCTCGACGAGATTTCCGAGATGCCGCTGGCCTTGCAGGCCAAGCTGCTGCGTGTCCTGCAGGAGCGTGAAGTGGAGCGGGTCGGGGGGCGCAAGCCGATCGCGCTGGACATCCGCGTGCTGGCCACCACCAACCGCGACCTGACGGCCGAGGTGGCGGCGGGGCGGTTCCGTGAAGACCTCTACTACCGCCTGTCGGTCTTTCCCCTGCGCTTGCTGCCGCTTCGCGCGCGCAGCGCCGACATTCTGCCACTGGCCGAGCGTTTGCTGGCGCGCCATGTCGGCAAGATGCGGCACGCGCCCGTGCGTTTCTCCGAGGCCGCCCGGCAGGCGCTGCTGGCGTATGGCTGGCCTGGCAACGTGCGCGAGCTGGACAACGCGCTTCAGCGCGCGTTGATCCTGCAGCAGGGTGGCGTGATCGACGTGGCGGATTTCTGTCTGGAGGGCAGCATGCCGACCCTGGCTGCCGTGCCCCCGCCTGCCATGCCCGACATCGCGCAAGCCCCTGCCATGCCTTCGGGGCTGGAACACGACCTGCGCCGCCATGAGTTCCAGGTGATTCTCGATGCCTTGCGCAGCGAACGCGGCCGACGCAAGGAGGCCGCCGATCGGCTCGGCATCAGCGCCCGCACCCTGCGCTACAAGCTGGCGCAGATGCGTGACGCTGGTCTGGATCTGGACGCCGAGCCCGACCTTTGAGCGCGCTGTCACGCCGCTGAAACAGGTGCTGGCATCCTTGTTGCTAGGTCGTGACTATCCGCCGCAGGAGTGTCAAAAAAATGCGGCCGTCGCAGAGAGAAGTCCATGAGCCAAGGTGTTGAATTCAATCGTTTGATGTTGGACATGCGCGCCATGCAGGCCGACGCCATGTCGCTGTCGCGGACAACGGTCACGGCCGCCCCCGAGGCGGGTGCGATGAACTTCGCCGACATGCTGGGTCAGGCCATCGGCAAGGTCAACGAGACCCAGCAGGCGTCCTCGCAGCTGGCCAACGCCTTCGAGATCGGCAAGAGCGGCGTCGACCTGACCGACGTGATGATCGCCTCGCAAAAGACCAGCGTTTCGTTCCAGGCATTGACCCAAGTGCGCAACAAAGTGGTCCAAGCGTATCAGGACATCATGCAGATGCCGGTTTGAGGGCAAGCTAAGACATGGCCGAAGCACTCGACACTCCACCCGCTACCAGCGGCGCTCCCGCCCCCCGCAAGCCTGGCTTGCCGGGCCTGGCGTTCCTGGAAAACATTTCGCGGATGCCGGTTCTGCGCCAGATGGGCCTGCTGGTCGGCCTGGCCGCGAGCGTGGCCATCGGCTTTGCCGTGGTGCTCTGGTCGCAGCAGCCGGACTACCGGCCGCTGTACGGCAGCCTGGCGGGCATGGACACCAAGCAGGTCATGGACACCCTGGCCTCTGCCGACATTCCCTACACGGTGGAACCGAACTCCGGCGCCTTGCTGGTCAAGGCCGATGACCTGTCGCGCGCGCGGCTGAAGCTCGCCGCCGCAGGCGTCGCGCCGAACGACGGCAACGTCGGCTTCGAAATGCTCGACAAGGAGCAAGGCTTGGGCACCAGCCAGTTCATGGAAGCCGCCCGCTACCGGCGCAGCCTGGAAGGCGAGCTGGCGCGGACCATCGCCAGCCTGAATAACGTCAAGGCCGCCCGCGTGCACCTGGCAATCCCGAAAAGCTCGGTGTTCGTGCGCGACGAGCGCAAGCCCAGCGCCTCGGTGCTGATCGAGATGTACGCCGGGCGCTCGCTCGAAGCCGGTCAGGTCATGGCCATCGTCAACCTGGTGGCGACCAGCGTGCCGGAACTGGACAAGTCCCAGGTCACCGTGGTCGACCAGAAAGGCAACCTGCTGTCCGACCAGTTGCAGGACACGGCGATGAGCGCCGCCGGCAAGCAGTTCGACTACAGCCGGCGCATCGAAGGCCTGCTGACCCAGCGCGTGCAAAGCATCCTGCAGCCGGTGCTGGGCAACGACCGCTACAAGGCCGAGGTGTCGGCCGACGTCGACTTCAATGCGGTCGAGTCCACCTCCGAGCAGTTCAACCCCGACCAGCCGGCCTTGCGCAGCGAGCAGGCGGTCAACGAGCAGCGTTCCAGCAGCTCGGGTTCGTCGGGCGTCCCCGGCGCGCTGAGCAACCAGCCACCGGCGGCCGCTGCCGCGCCCCAGGTCGCCACCGGCGGTGCGGCGGGCGCTGGCGCGATCCAGCCCGGCCAGCCACTGCTCGACGCCAACGGCCAGCAGATCATGGACCCGGCCACCGGTCAGCCCATGCTGGCGCCGTACCCGAGCGACAAGCGTGAGCAGACCACGCGCAATTTCGAGCTCGACCGCTCGATCAGCCATACCCGCCAGCAGCAAGGGCGCCTGACCCGTCTGTCGGTGGCCGTGGTGGTGGACGACCAGCTCAAGCTCGACGCGGCGACCGGCGAGACCACCCGCACGCCGTGGAGCGCCGAGGACCTGGCGCGCTTCACCCGCCTGGTGCAGGACGCGGTGGGCTTCGACGCCAGCCGCGGCGACAGCGTCAGCGTGATCAACGTGCCGTTCTCCGCCGACCGTGGCGAGGTGATCGCCGAAGTGCCGTTCTACTCGCAGCCGTGGTTCTGGGACATCGTCAAGCAGGTGCTCGGCGTGCTGTTCATCCTGGTACTGGTGTTCGGCGTGCTGCGTCCGGTGCTGAAGAACATTTCCGGTGGCGGCCGTCCGGCCGAGGCGCTGGGCAGCGACATGGAGATGGGCGGCATGATCGGTGCCGATGGCGAACTGGCCAACGACCGTGTGAGCCTCAGCGGGCCGCAAAGCATTCTGCTGCCTAGCCCGCAAGAGGGTTACGAGGCGCAGTTGAACGCAATCAAGGGCCTGGTGGCCGAAGACCCGGGCCGTGTCGCCCAGGTCGTCAAAGAGTGGATCAACGACGATGAGTGACAACCGAGCCGCTACCGCCAAACTGACCAAGGTCGACAAGGCTGCCATCCTGCTGCTGTCGCTCGGCGAGACCGACGCGGCCCAGGTCCTGCGCCACATGGGGCCCAAGGAAGTGCAGCGCGTCGGCGTGGCCATGGCGCAGATGGGCAACATCAACCGCGAGCAGGTCCAGCAGGTGATGAGCGAGTTCGTCGACATCGTCGGCGATCAGACCAGCCTGGGCGTAGGCTCGGACGGCTACATCCGCAAGATGCTCAACCAGGCCCTGGGCGAAGACAAGGCCAACGGCCTGATCGACCGCATCCTGCTGGGCGGCAACACCAGCGGCCTGGACAGCCTCAAGTGGATGGAGCCCCGTGCGGTGGCCGACGTGATCCGCTACGAGCACCCGCAGATCCAGGCCATCGTCGTGGCCTACCTCGATCCCGACCAGGCCGGCGAGGTGCTGAGCAATTTTGACCACAAGGTGCGCCTGGACATCATCCTGCGCGTCTCGTCGCTCAATACCGTGCAACCGGCGGCGCTCAAGGAGCTGAACCAGATCCTCGAGAAGCAGTTCTCCGGCAACTCCAACGCCGCGCGCACCACCCTGGGCGGCATCAAGCGCGCCGCCGACATCATGAACTTCCTCGACAGCTCGGTCGAAGGCCAGCTGATGGACTCGATCCGCGAGGTCGACAGCGACCTGTCCGAGCAGATCGAAGACTTGATGTTCGTCTTCAACAACCTCGGCGATGTCGAGGACCGCGGTATCCAGGCGCTGCTGCGCGAGGTGTCCTCGGACGTGCTGGTGGTCGCGCTCAAGGGCGCCGACGACAAGTTCAAGGACAAGGTCTTCAAGAACATGTCCAAGCGCGCCTCCGAGCTGCTGCGCGACGACCTGGAAGCCAAGGGGCCGGTCCGGGTCAGCGACGTCGAGGCGGCGCAGAAGGAAATCCTCACCATCGCCCGGCGCATGGCCGAGGCTGGCGAGATCGTGCTGGGTGGCAAAGGCGCCGAAGAAATGATCTGATGGGCCTGACCGGGTGTCCACTCCATGATGCCCGGTCCTTCAGTCACGGTTTCGAGTACCCCAGCGCATGTCCAGCAACGACCCTTCCAGCGACCTGATCCGCGCCCGCGACCTGCGAGGCGTCGATGTCTGGGCGCTGCCCAGCTTCGATCCGCCGCCTGACCCGGCGCCCGAGCCCGAACCCCCATCCCAGGCGGTGGAGGACGAGGTCGAGGAAGTGCCGCTCGACGAGGTCCAGCCGCTGACCCTCGAAGAGCTCGAGAGCATCCGCCAGGAGGCCTGGAACGAGGGTTTCGCCACTGGCGAGCGCGAAGGCTTCCACAGCACCCAGCTCAAGGTGCGGCAGGAGGCCGAGGTGGCGCTGGCGGCCAAGCTGGACAGCCTCGAGCGGGTCATGGGCCAGCTGCTCGAGCCGATCGCCGAACAGGACGCGCAGATCGAGCGCGGACTGGTCCACCTGGTCAGCCATGTCACCCGTCAGGTGATCGGGCGCGAGCTGCGCCTGGATTCCACGCAGATCACCCAGGTATTGCGCGAGGCCCTCAAGCTGTTGCCGATGGGCGCCGAGAACATTCGCATTCACCTCAACCCTCAGGATTTCGAGGCGGCCAAGGCATTGCGCGAGCGACATGAAGAAACCTGGAGATTGCTCGAGGACGACACGCTGCTGCCTGGCGGGTGCCGGATCGAGACGGCGCACAGCCGGATCGACGCCAGCATGGAGACGCGCATCGAACAGGCTGTGGGCCAGCTGTTCGTGCAGATGCACGATCAGGTCCTGCACCCGGCCAGCCCTGACCTGAACCTCGAGACGGACACCTTTGATGCCGGTTGAACGCACCAGTTTCGCCAAGCGCCTGTCGGGCTACCTCGACGCGATCGACCTGCCGACCCGGCCCGTGGTGGAAGGGCGCCTGCTGCGCATGGTCGGCCTCACCCTGGAAGCCGAAGGACTGCGTGCGGCGGTGGGCAGCCGCTGCGTGGTGATCAACGACGACAGCTACCAGGCGGTGCAGGTCGAGGCCGAGGTGATGGGCTTTTCCGGCAGCAAGGTGTACCTGATGCCGGTCGGCAGCGTCGCCGGCATCGCGCCGGGTGCGCGGGTGGTGCCCTTGGCCGACAGCGGGCGCCTGCCCATGGGCATGAGCATGCTCGGGCGCGTGCTCGACGGCGTCGGGCGGCCGTTGGACGGGCGCGGCGGCATGAAGGCCGAGGACTGGGTGCCGATCGACGGGCCGGTGATCAACCCGCTCAACCGTGACCCGATCAGCCAGCCGCTGGACGTCGGCATCCGCAGCATCAATGGCCTGCTCACCGTGGGCCGTGGCCAGCGCCTGGGCCTGTTCGCCGGCACCGGGGTGGGCAAATCGGTGCTGCTGGGCATGATGACCCGCTTCACCGAGGCCGAGATCATCGTGGTCGGGCTGATCGGCGAGCGGGGCCGCGAGGTCAAGGAGTTCATTGAACACATCCTCGGCAGCGAAGGCCTGAAGCGTTCGGTGGTGGTCGCCTCACCGGCCGACGATGCGCCGCTGATGCGGTTGCGCGCGGCCATGTATTGCACACGGATCGCCGAATACTTCCGCGACAAGGGCAAGAACGTGCTGCTGCTGATGGATTCGCTGACCCGCTTCGCCCAGGCTCAGCGCGAGATCGCCCTGGCCATCGGCGAGCCACCGGCCACCCGCGGCTATCCGCCGTCGGTGTTCGCCAAGCTGCCCAAGCTGGTGGAGCGTGCCGGCAATGGCGAGGCGGGCGGCGGCTCGATCACCGCGTTCTACACCGTGCTGTCCGAAGGCGACGACCAGCAGGACCCGATCGCCGACTCGGCGCGGGGCGTGCTCGACGGTCACTTCGTGCTGTCCCGGCGCCTGGCCGAAGAAGGTCATTACCCAGCGATCGACATCGAAGCCTCCATCAGTCGGGTCATGCCGCAGGTGGTCAGCCCGGAGCACCTGCGCGAGGCGCAGAAATTCAAGCAGCTGTGGTCGAAGCTGTCCCAGGCGCGCGACCTGATCAGCGTCGGCGCCTACGTCGCAGGCGGCGATGCCGAGACCGACCAGGCGATCGCCTTGCAGCCGCGACTGGTCGGCTACCTGCGCCAGGCGCTGAACGAGAACGTCAGCCTCGAGCAGAGCCGTAGCCACCTGGGCAGCCTGTTCGCTGCGCCCTCCGGTAGCTGACGGTCATGGCCGCCAACAGCCGCGCCGCCCGCCTGGTCCCCGTGGTGGAGATGGCCGAGGAAGCCGAACGCAAGGCCGTCCAGCGCCTGGGGCAGTTCCAGCAGCAGGTCACTCAGGCGCAGGCCAAGCTGAGCGAGCTCGAACGCTTTCGCGAAGACTACCAGCAGCAGTGGATCAACCGCGGCGGCCAGGGCGTCGATGGCAGCTGGCTGCTCAACTACCAGCGCTTTCTCGGTCAGCTGGAGACGGCGATGAACCAGCAGCGCCAGAGCTTGACCTGGCACCAGAACAACCTCAACCACGCCCGCCAGGCCTGGCAGCAGGCCTACGCCCGTGTCGAAGGGCTGCGCAAGCTGGTGCAGCGTTACCTCGACGAGGCGCGCCGCGCCGAGGACAAGCGCGAGCAGAAGCTGCTCGATGAACTGGCCCAGCGCCTGCCGCGCCTGGAGCAACCCTGATGGCACCTTGCTGTGCAGGAGGATGCCTGCTACACCTGTTCTAGCGCCGACGTGCGCAATGGCTCAAGGAATCGTGACATGGCTGTCGACACCGTCTTTTCAACGGATGAAAAACGTCTGACCATCAAGGTCCGCGGGCGCTTCGATTTCGGCCTGCACCAGGCGTTTCGAAGCGCCTACGAAGACCCGCCCGTGGCGCCCGAGCAGGTGGTGATCGACCTGGCCGAAACCACCTACCTGGACAGTTCGGCACTGGGCATGCTGCTCCTGCTGCGCGAATACCAGGGCGACGACCAAGCCCGCGTGAGCGTGGTCAACGCCAATACCGACGTACGGACCATCCTGGCCATCTCCAATTTTTCCAAGTTGTTCGAGATCGACTGACGCCGGAGGTCTGCCATGTCCGCCAGTGAACCGCTGCGGGTGCTCATCGCCGAGGACGCCGCTGCCGATCGGCTGTTGCTGGCGCGGATCGTCAGCCGCCAGGGGCACCAGGTGTTCACCGCCGAGAACGGCCGGCAGGCCGTGGCGCTGTTCACCCGCGAGGCGCCCCAGCTGGTGCTGCTCGACGCCCTGATGCCGGTGATGGATGGCTTCGAGGCCGCTCGACAGATCAAGCATCTGGCCGGCGAGTCGCTGGTGCCGATCATCTTCCTCACGTCCCTGAGCGAAGAGGACGCCTTGGTCCGCTGCCTGGAGGCCGGTGGCGACGACATCATGACCAAGCCCTACAACGCGACCCTGCTGGTAGCGAAGATCCGCGCCATGGACCGTCTGCGTCGGCTGCAGGCGACCGTCCTGGCACAACGTGACGAGATCGCCCGCCACCATCATCACCTGCTCAACGAGCAGCGGGTGGCCAAGGCGGTGTTCGACAAGGTCACCCATTCGGGCTGCCTGAACTCGCCGCACATCCATTACGTGCAATCGCCCTATGCGCTGTTCAACGGCGACCTGCTGCTGGCCGCGCACACGCCGTCGGGCGACATGCATCTGCTGCTGGGCGACTTCACCGGGCATGGGCTGCCGGCAGCGGTCGGCGCCATGCCACTGGCCGATGTGTTCTACAGCATGACGGCCAAGGGCTATGGGCTGGCCGAAGTCGTTCGCGAGCTCAATGCCAAGCTCAAGCGCATCCTGCCCGTGGACATGTTCTGCTGCGCCATGGTGGTCAGCGTCAGCTTCCAGCACCGCAGCGTCGAGGTCTGGAACGGCGGCATGCCCGATGGCTACCGCCTGGACGCCGCCGGCGGCATCCGCGCGGCGCTGCGCTCACGGCACCTGCCCCTGGGCATCCTCGAGAGCGGGCAGTTCGACGATGAGCTGGAGGTCATGCCCCTGCAGGCGGGGGACCGGCTGTTTCTGGTTTCGGACGGCGTGGTCGACAGGCGCGATGCCCAGGACCGTCCGTTCGGCGTGGAGCGGCTGCAGGCCGCCCTGAGCGCCCAGGCCCAGGGTGGCTCATCGCTCGAGCGTGTCGTCCAGGCCCTGGCGACGTTCGGCGGCCCCGTGCGGGACGATGTCAGCCTGGTCGACATTCGTCTGGCTGAACCCGAGCACGCGCCACCGGCGATGCTCGGGGCCGCACGCCGGGGGCTGTCGACGTCGTCGCGCTGGTCCTTGTGCTTCGAGTTGTGCGACGAGAGCCTGCAGCAGCTCAACCCGATCCCGTTCCTGCTGCAACTGCTGCAGGAGGTGCCTGGCCTGCGCGCCTGCAGTGGCGCCTTGCACAGCGTGCTGACGGAGCTGTATTCCAACGCCTTGGAGCATGGGGTGCTGAAGCTCGATTCGGCCCTCAAGCGCGACGCCGCAGGGTTCGCGGACTACTACCGACAGCGCGCCCAACGGCTGGCGGCCGCTCCCGAAGGCTTCGTGCGGCTTGCGCTGCAGGTCGAACCCAAGGACGATGGAGGACGTTTGACGATCGAGGTGCTCGACAGCGGCGAGGGTTTCGACGTTCGGCGTGTACTGGTGCCGGTGCCCACCCAACGTGGGTTGAGCGGGCGTGGCCTGGATCTGGTACAACGCTTGAGCCAGCGTGCGCAATGGCTCGATGGTGGGCGTCGGGCCCACGTGGAATTCACCTGGGGTACCCAGGGTCAGTGACTTGGTCAGGGAGTGAACAAGTGTCAGAGCATCGCATCGATCACAAGGTCCTGAGCGACCTGCGGGAGGTCATGGAAGATGGCTACCTGCAATTGCTGGAAATCTTTCTGGAAGACTCCGAGCGGCGTCTGCTGCAATTGCACGACGCCAAGGACGCCAGCGAGCTGGGACAGGCCGCGCACAGCTTCAAGGGCAGCAGCGGCAACATGGGCGCCGTGGGCCTGGCCGAGCTGTGCCGCCAGCTCGAGGAGCGCACGCGGCAGCTTCCCTTGTACGGCATCGAGGACCTGATCAACCGTATCGACCAGGAATACCTCGAGGTGCGCCGTTTCTACAGCGGCGAGCGCGAGCGATTTTCAGCCGTCTGAGAAAAGCTGGCGCGAGTCTTGCCTGCCTTTACGCCAGATGCCATTCAGCCTGCTGGCGCGGAGACTCTTTCAATGCCCGTTGCGTCCAATCCCCTGTTGCAGGCCGGCCCTGCGACCGCGTCCGTCGGCGCCCGCGCCGCCTCATCGGAAAAACCCTCGCAAGCGGCGAACGACCGGGCCTCGGGTTTCGATCAGGTCATGGCTCGGCAGACCCGACCCGGGGCGACGCTGCGTGCGGACACGCCCGAACGTGCCCGTGACGATGACCGCACGCCCGAGGCCGGCGGGCGGCAAACCGACGCATCGGCCGTCACTGCAGGCGGCAAGGCATTGCCGGTCGACGCGCAGGAGAAGGCCCAGGCCGATGCGGTCGAGTCGACCGATGCGCGTCTGGTGGCCGGTCAGGTGACCGATGCGCCGCCAGGGGCACAGATGATACAGGCCCAGGCCGAAGCGGTGGCGGGCCTGCCTCTGGTACCGGGCCAGGCAGCGTCCAGCGAAGAGGACGCGCCTGACGGCGAGGCGTTCGACCCCAGCGGCGATGCCTTGGCCGACCTCCCGGCCCTGCGCCTGGCCCTGCAGCACAGCGCCGAGCGACAGGGCACCACTTCGGCCCATGCCCGCGAAGAAACTGACACCGCCCCAGACGCCGGCCGCGGTGCCGTCAATACCTTGGCGACCCTCGACCCGACCGCCGAGGGCGAGGCGGGTACGTCTGGATCGGGCGACAAGGCCTTCGGCGCGCTGATCGACAGCGGCCTGAAGGACATCAAGGGCGCAGGCCAGGACACGCGTGTCGACGATTTCGCCAACCGCCTGGCGGCCTTGACCCAGGCCGTGCCCCACAAATCCGAGGCCACCCTGCCGAGCAACCCGCTGCAGCAGCCGCTCGCCCTGAACCAGAGCGCCTGGAGCGAAGGCTTGGTCAACCGCGTCATGTACCTGTCCAGCCAGAACCTCAAGTCCGCCGACATCCAGCTCGAGCCGGCCGAACTGGGACGCCTGGACATCCGCGTGAACATGGCCACCGACCAGGCTACCCAGATCACCTTCGTCAGCGGACACGCCGGTGTGCGCGACACCCTCGACAGCCAGCTGCACCGGCTGCGCGAGCTGTTCACCCAGCAGGGTCTTGCCCAGCCGGATGTGAGCGTCGCTGACCAGTCTCGTGGCCAGCAGCAACAGCAGGCGCACCAGCAGGGCGAGACACGCCTGTCGGGCGTGGCGGCTCGCCGTGCCGAAGCCGAAGGGCAGGGTGGAGAGCGCGAGACGGTGGGGGCGGTGGCTGAGCGGCAGGTGGTGATGGGGAGCAGTGCGGTGGATTATTACGCGTAAGAAGAAAGACAGGTCCGATCAGACCTTCTGCTCGGACCCCATGGCGTGCTAGCTCATTAGGCGCTGGCTGTACGGGCCTCATCGCTGGCAAGCCAGCTCCCACAGGGGCCCGTGCAGGCTGCCAAGAAGCATGGGTTTTCACCCTCCAAAAGGGCCAGTGCAGGCTGCCAAAAGGCATGAATGAGCACCCTCCAAACAGGCCAATGCAGGCCGTCAAAGAGCATGGGTTTGCACCCATCCAAAAGGACCTGTGCAGGCTGCCAAAGGCATGAATGTGCACCCTGTGGGGCTTGCCCGCGATTGCGGTGGTAGCGTCGCTGCATCCTTGGCAGCGTGGCCCTAGCCTGTTGGCGCGTCCATGCTTGAGCGCCCCATCGCTGTCTGGCAAACCACCCGTCCCACCCCCCATTTGACTCCCTGCTCAAACCGCATCAGCAGACCTGGCATAACACTTGCTCAACCCTCGTCATTCCCCTCGACCCCTCGCTGGATGACGGATTATTGGCATGGCAAAAACCGAAGACACGAAAGAACCCGGCGCTAAGAAGGGCAAGCTCAAGCTGATCCTGCTGCTGGTCGTTGGCCTGCTGCTGGCCGTCGGCCTGTCCGTGGGCGCCACCTGGTTCTTCATGCACAAGAGCGAACCGGCCCCGGTCGCCGATCCGGCGCAGGCCAACGCCAAGCCGGCGGCGATCTACGAGGCACTTACCCCCGCCTTCGTGGTCAACTTCAACCAGAACGGTCGCCAGCGCTACATGCAGGTGAGCATCACCTTGCAGGCGCGCAACCAGGCCGACCTGGACGCGCTCAAGGTGCACATGCCGGTGATCCGCAACAACCTGGTGATGATGTTCTCCGGGCAGGGGTTCGATACCCTGGCCGGCAATCCGGTCGGCCAGGAGATGCTACGCCAGAAGGCCACCGTGGTCGTCCAGGAAGTGGCGCAGAAGGAAGTCGGCAAGCCGGTCGTGGACCAGCTGCTGTTCACCAACTTCGTATTGCAGTAGGAGCACCCGATGGCCGTGCAAGACCTGCTGTCCCAGGATGAGATCGATGCCCTGTTGCATGGGGTGGACGATGGTCTGGTGCAGACCGAAGCGCCTACCGAGCCAGGTAGCGTCAAGAGTTATGACCTGACCAGTCAGGATCGGATCGTCCGTGGACGCATGCCGACCCTGGAAATGATCAACGAACGGTTCGCCCGTTACACCCGCATCAGCATGTTCAACCTGCTGCGGCGCTCCGCCGACGTGGCGGTGGGCGGTGTGCAGGTGATGAAGTTTGGCGAATACGTGCATTCGCTGTACGTGCCCACCAGCCTGAACCTGGTCAAGGTCAAGCCGTTGCGCGGCACGGCGTTGTTCATCCTCGATGCCAAGCTGGTGTTCAAGCTGGTCGACAATTTCTTCGGCGGCGACGGTCGGCACGCCAAGATCGAGGGTCGCGAGTTCACCCCGACCGAACTGCGCGTGGTGCGCATGGTGCTGGACCAGGTCTTCGTCGACCTCAAGGAAGCCTGGCAGGCGATCATGCCGGTCAACTTCGAGTACATCAATTCCGAGGTCAACCCGGCCATGGCCAACATCGTCGGCCCGAGCGAGGCGGTGGTGGTCTCGACCTTCCACATCGAGCTCGATGGCGGCGGTGGCGATCTGCACGTGACCATGCCGTACTCGATGATCGAGCCGGTGCGCGAGATGCTCGACGCGGGCTTCCAGTCCGACCTGGACGATCAGGACGAGCGCTGGGTCAAGGCCCTGCGCGAGGACGTGCTGGACGTCAGTGTGCCATTGACCGCCACCGTGGCACGTCGTCAGCTCAAGCTGCGCGACATCCTGCACATGCAGCCAGGCGACGTGATCCCCATCGAGCTGCCCGACCACCTGGTGCTGCGAACCAACGGTGTGCCGTCGTTCAAGGCGCGGCTCGGCTCGCACAAGGGCACCCTGGCCGTGCAGGTCATCGACCCGATCGAGCGCCGCTGAGGCGCCCGCCCGTCATTCTTCAGTTGAACGCCAGTCGAGGACATCATGGCCAACGAAAACGAAATTCCCTCCGTCGACGACCAGGCCCTGGCCGACGAATGGGCCGCTGCCCTGCAGGAGACCGGTGACGCCGGTCAGGCCGACATCGACGCCTTGCTCGCTGCCGACGCCGGGCGTTCGGCGTCCGCCGGTGCCGGCCGTCTGCCGATGGAAGAGTTCGCCAGCTCGCCGCGGCCCAAGGAAAACGTCAACCTCGAGGGCCCGAACCTGGATGTGATCCTGGACATCCCGGTAAACATCTCCATGGAGGTGGGCAGCACCGAGATCAACATCCGCAACCTGTTGCAGCTCAACCAGGGCTCGGTGATCGAACTCGACCGCCTGGCCGGCGAGCCGCTGGACGTGCTGGTCAACGGGACCCTGATCGCCCATGGCGAGGTGGTGGTGGTCAACGAGAAGTTCGGCATCCGCCTGACCGACGTGATCAGCCCCAGCGAGCGCATCCGGAAGCTGCGCTGAGTGGCCGGCCTGATGCGCGCCCTGGTGGCGCTGGGCGTGATGGGCAGCGCGTCCCTGGCGAGCGCGGCGAGCGTCGCGCCGGCCAGTGCGGCACCTGGCAGCCTCGGCGGCCAGGTGCTGCAGATGGTGCTCGGTCTGCTGGCGGTGCTCGGCCTGATCTTCGTGCTGGCCTGGCTGCTGCGCCGTGTCCAGGGCGCCACGCCACAGCGCGGGCAGGTGATCGAGATCCTCGGCAGCCGTACCATCGGCCCGCGCGATCGGCTGTTGCTGGTGCAGGTGGGCAAGGCGCAGATCCTGCTGGGGCATAGCCCAGGCAGCATCGAGGCGCTGCACGTGCTGGCCGAGCCGGTGGAGGTGCCGGCCAGTGCGCGTCAGGCCACGCCGGAATTCGCCCAGCGCCTCATGGAACTGATGGGCAAGGACCACAAGGACAAGACGTGATGGGCGCATGGCGCATGCTGTTGACGTTGGCGCTGCTGCTCGGCGCGCCACTGGCCCTGGCGGCCGACCCGCTGTCGATCCCGGCGATCACCCTGGCCAATGGCCCGGACGGTCAGCAGGAGTATTCGGTCAGCCTGCAGATCCTGCTGATCATGACGGCGCTGAGCTTCATCCCGGCGATCGTCATCCTGATGACCAGCTTCACCCGGATCATCATCGTGTTCTCGATCCTGCGCCAGGCCCTGGGCCTGCAGCAGACACCGTCGAACCAGGTGCTCACGGGGCTGGCGCTGTTCCTGACCTTCTTCATCATGGCCCCGGTGTTCGACCGGGTGAACCAGGACGCCTTGCAGCCTTACCTGAACGAGCAGCTGACGGCGCCCCAGGCGATCGAGCGCGCGCAAGGCCCGATCAAGGACTTCATGCTGGCGCAGACCCGCCAGAGCGACCTGGACCTGTTCATGCGCCTGTCCAAGCGTACCGACATCGCCAGCCCCGACCAGGCGCCGCTGACCATCCTGGTGCCGGCCTTCGTCACCTCCGAGCTCAAGACCGCGTTCCAGATCGGCTTCATGATCTTCATCCCGTTCCTGATCATCGACATGGTGGTGGCGAGCGTGCTGATGGCCATGGGCATGATGATGCTGTCGCCGCTGATCATCTCGTTGCCGTTCAAGATCATGCTGTTCGTGCTGGTCGACGGCTGGGCCCTGATCATGGGCACCCTGGCCAGCAGCTTCGGCGGCGTCTGAGCGCCTTTTCAGGAGAAGTCCGATGACCCCGGAAGTTGCCGTCGACCTGTTTCGCGATGCGCTGTGGCTGACCACGCTGCTGGTGGCCATCCTGGTGGTGCCCAGCCTGTTGGTCGGTCTGGTGGTGGCGATGTTCCAGGCTGCCACCCAGATCAACGAACAGACCCTGAGCTTCCTGCCGCGCCTGCTGGTGATGCTGGTCACGCTGATCGTCACCGGGCCGTGGCTGGTGCAGAAGTTCATGGAGTACATCACCAACCTGTACACCAGCATTCCGCAGCTGATCGGTTGAAACGGCCATGCTCGAGCTGACCGATGCGCAGATCTCCACCTGGGTGGCGACCCTCGTGCTGCCGCTGTTCCGGGTCGTGGCGGTGCTGATGACCATGCCCATCCTCGGCACGCGCATGCTGCCGGCGCGCATCCGGCTGTACCTGGGGGTGGCGATCACCGTCGCCATCCTGCCGTCGCTGCCGCCCTTGCCGGCGGTCAACCCGCTGGGTGTGGACGGCCTGCTGCTGATCGCCGAGCAGGTGATCGTCGGGGTCATGTTCGGCTTGTCCTTGCAGTTGCTGTTCCAGGCCTTCGTGATCGCCGGGCAGATCGTCGCCGTGCAGATGGGCATGGCGTTCGCGTCCATGGTCGACCCGGCCAACGGCGTCAACGTCACCGTGATCAGCCAGTTCATGACCATGCTGGTGAGCGTGCTGTTCCTGCTGATGAACGGCCACCTGGTGCTGTTCGAGGTGCTGACCGAAAGCTTCACCACGCTGCCGGTGGGCCATGCGCTGTCGGTGACGCAGTTCTGGGAACTGGCCGGGCGACTGGGCTGGGTCATGGGCGCCGGGCTGCTGCTGATCCTGCCGGCCATCACCGCGCTGCTGGTGGTCAACGTCGCCTTCGGCGTCATGACCCGGGCCGCACCGCAGCTGAACATCTTCTCCATCGGCTTCCCGCTGACGCTGGTGTTGGGCATGCTGGTGTTCTGGGTCGGCCTGGCCGACATTCTGTCGCACTACCAGGCCGTGGCCAGCGAGGCCCTGCTGTGGTTGCGTGACCTGGCGAGGGCGCGCTGAGCATGGCAGAGAGCGAAAGCGGTCAGGACAAGACAGAAGACCCCACCGACAAGCGCAAGCAGGACGCCCGCAAGAAGGGTGAGATCGCTCGTTCGCGCGAGCTCAACACCGTGCTGGTCACCTTGGCAGGCGCAGGGGCCTTGCTGGCCTTCGGTGGCTACCTGGCCGAAACCTTGATGACGTTGATGCGCATGAATTTCGAGATCCCTCGCGAAGCGGTGCTCGACGTCGGCGCCATGGGCCGCTTCCTGCTCGGGTCCGGCAAGATGGCCATCTGGGCGACCCAGCCTGTGCTGGTGGTGCTGTTCGTGATGTCCTTCATCGGGCCCATCGCGTTGGGCGGCTTTCTGTTTTCCGGAAGCCTGCTGGCACCCAAATTCAGCCGCATGAACCCCTTGGCCGGGCTCAAGCGGATGTTCTCGATGCATGCGCTGACCGAGCTGCTCAAGGCGATCGCCAAGTTCACGGTGATCCTGGCCGTGGCCCTGGCGGTGCTGTCCCATGACCGCAAGGACCTGTTGTCGATCGCCAACGAGCCGCTCGACCAGGCGATCATTCACAGCGTCCAGGTGGTTGGCTGGAGCGCGTTGTGGATGGCCGCGGGCCTGCTGCTGATCGCCGCGGCCGACGTGCCGTACCAGCTCTGGCAGTCGCACAACAAGCTGAAGATGACCAAGCAGGAAATCCGCGACGAGTACAAGGACTCCGAGGGCAAGCCCGAGGTCAAGCAGCGGATCCGACAGCTGCAGCGCGACGCGTCGCAGCGGCGGATGATGGCGGCGGTGCCCGACGCCGACGTGATCATCACCAACCCGACCCATTATGCCGTGGCCTTGAAGTACGACCCGGAGAAGAACGGCGCCGCGCCGCTGCTGCTGGCCAAGGGCACCGACTTCATCGCCTTGAAGATCCGCGAGATCGCGGTGGGGCACAACGTGCAGATCCTGGAATCGCCGGCGTTGGCGCGGGCGATCTACTACAGCACCGAACTCGAGCAGGAGATTCCGGGCGGGTTGTACCTGGCGGTGGCGCAGGTGCTGGCGTACGTGTACCAGTTGCGCCAGTACCGCTCCGGGCGCGGCAAGGCGCCGGATCCATTGAAGAAGGACCTGCCGATCCCGGAGGATCTGCGGCGGGAAGAATGACGAGGTCGGGTGGGCCCATTATTCGCGGCCGCTCCTTGTACACCCGCCGCGGCAGCAGGTAGCTGCGGTCCCCTGTGTGAGATTCTATGGTTTTTGCCAAGTGCGAATGTGGGCCCTGCGGGCCCAATCGCGGCGCAGGGGCCGCTACAGCTGTCGCGGTGGTACAGGCAGCCGCGGTCCCCTGTAGGAGCGGCCCCTGTGCCGCGATGGGCCGCAAGGCGGCCCTGAAATCGATCAGCGACAAAGCCGCCCAGCCCTGCTGGCGATCGCACTCCCCAGAACGCCCGATACTCCCCTGAAGGCCCATTGCCAGCCCCTGCCCGTGACCTGACGACAAAGTTGGAAGGCTTCTTGCAAAGCAGCGCCAAACGCCGTTTCTGGCGTCAAAGTTCTGCTTCGAGAGGATGTCCAGTGGATCGTAGCCAGTTGATCAACCATGCCCGCAGCAACCTGGCGGGGCTCAGCCGGGGCGCCTTGGGGGTGCCGCTGCTGCTGTTGGTGATGTTGGCGATGATGATGTTGCCCATCCCGCCGTTCCTGCTGGACATCTTCTTTACCTTCAACATCGCCTTGTCGATCGTGGTCCTGCTGGTCTGCGTCTACGCCCTGCGGCCGCTCGACTTCGCCGCGTTCCCGACCATCCTGCTGGTGGCCACGCTCTTGCGGCTGGCCCTGAACGTCGCGTCCACGCGTGTGGTGATGCTGCACGGTCAGGAGGGCCACCAGGCTGCGGGCAAGGTGATCCAGGCCTTCGGTGAGGTGGTGATCGGCGGCAACTACGTGGTCGGTGCGGTGGTGTTCGCCATCCTGATGATCATCAACTTCGTGGTGGTCACCAAGGGCGCCGGGCGGATCTCCGAGGTCAGCGCGCGGTTCACCCTGGATGCCATGCCCGGCAAGCAGATGGCCATCGACGCCGACCTCAACGCCGGCCTGATCGATCAGAACCAGGCCAAGGCACGTCGCGCCGAAGTCGCCCAGGAGGCCGAGTTCTACGGCTCGATGGACGGTGCCAGCAAGTTCGTCCGCGGCGACGCCATCGCCGGCCTGCTGATCCTGTTCATCAACCTGATCGGCGGCATGCTCATCGGCATGCTCCAGCACGGCATGCCGTTCAGCGAAGCGGGCAAGGTCTACGCGTTGCTGACCATCGGTGACGGCCTGGTCGCCCAGTTGCCGTCGCTGCTGCTGTCCACGGCCGCCGCGATCATGGTCACCCGGGCCTCGGGCTCCGAGGACATGGGCAAGCTGATCAACCGGCAGATGTTCGATTCACCCAAGGCCCTCGGGGTCTCGGCGGCACTGATGATCGTCATGGGCCTGGTGCCGGGCATGCCCCACGTGGCCTTCCTCGGCCTGGGCCTGCTCGCCGGCGGCGGTGCCTACCTCGTGTGGCGCAAGCAGCAGGAGGCCAAGGTCAAGGCCGCCGCCGAGGTGCAGCGCCAGCAGGACCAGCTGCCTTCGCCACAGCGTGCCCTGGAGACCAAGGAACTGGGCTGGGACGACGTCACCCCGATCGACATGATCGGCCTGGAAGTCGGCTACCGGCTCATCCCGCTGGTCGACCGTAACCAGGGTGGACAGCTGCTGGCGCGGATCAAGGGCGTGCGCAAGAAGCTGTCCCAGGACCTGGGCTTCCTGATGCCGACCGTGCACATCCGCGACAACCTCGACTTGTCCCCCAGCGCCTACCGCCTGACCCTGATGGGCGTGATCCTGGCCGAGGCCGAGATCTACCCGGACCGCGAACTGGCGATCAACCCCGGCCAGGTGTTCGGCACCCTCAACGGCATCGCCGCCCGTGACCCGGCATTCGGGCTCGAGGCGGTGTGGATCGACGTGGCCCAGCGCGCCCAGGCGCAATCGCTCGGCTACACGGTGGTCGATGCCAGCACCGTGGTCGCCACCCACCTGAACCAGATCCTGCAGAAGCACTGCCATGAGCTGATCGGCCATGAAGAGGTTCAACAGTTGCTGCAGGTGCTGTCGAAGGCCTCGCCCAAACTGGCAGAGGAACTGGTACCGGGCGTCATTTCTTTGTCAGGGCTGTTGAAAGTCCTGCAAGCGCTGCTGTCCGAACAGGTGCCGGTACGCGATATCCGCAGCATCGCCGAAGCGATCGCCAACAATGCGAACAAGAGTCAAGATACCGCCGCCTTGGTCGCAGCCGTACGGGTCGGCCTGAGCCGCGCCATCGTGCAAAGCATCGTCGGTATCGAGTCGGAACTGCCTGTGATCACATTGGAACCCAGGTTGGAACAGATCTTGCTCAACAGTCTGCAGCGCGCGGGGCAGGGTCAGGATGAAGGCGTCCTGCTCGAACCGAGCATGGCAGAGAAGTTGCAACGCTCGTTGATCGAGGCCGCTCAGCGTCAGGAAATGCTCGGGCACCCGGCGATCCTGCTGGTGGCCGGACCGATCCGTGCGATGCTGTCGCGGTTCGGGCGTTTGGCGGTACCGAACCTGCACGTGCTGGCGTACCAGGAAATTCCGGATAACAAGCAAGTCACCATCGTTGCCACCGTGGGCCCCAATGGCTGAGGGTAGTGGAATATGCAAGTGAAGCGTTTTTTCGCTGCCGATATGCGTCAGGCCATGAAACTGGTCAGGGACGAACTCGGCTCCGACGCGGCGATCATCGGCAACCGGCGTATCGCCGGGGGTGTCGAGCTGACCGCTGCGCTGGATTACAAGCAGTCTGCGCTCGCCCCTCGCGTGCCCAACGCCGAACTCGAAGCCGAGCTGCGCAAGACCCAGTCGCGCATCGTCACCGCCCAGGCCGAGCTGAACAGCCGCCAGGACGCCCCCGAGGAAGACGGTGGCAACCGCCAGCTGTTCGCCGGCTTGTCCCTGACCGCGTCGGAGCCCCTGGTCGAGTCTCACGTCGAGAAGCCCAAGGCCGTACCGGCCGCCGCCCCGGCTGCGGTCGACCCACGCCTGTTCGACGCGATGCGTTCGGAACTGTCGGGCCTGCGCGAGCTGCTGGAAGTGCAGCTGGGCTCGCTGGCCTGGAACCAGTTGCAGGGCAGCCGTCCGCAGCAGGCCACCCTCTGGCGTCGCCTGCAGCGCATCGGCCTGTCGGGCGCATTGGCGGGCAGTCTGTTCGAGCGCGTGGCTGGCATCGACGATGCGCGCCAGGCCTGGCGGATGATCCTGGCGCACCTGGCGCACATGATCAAGGTGCCCCAGGTCGAGCCGATCGAGGAGGGCGGGGTGATCGCCCTGGTCGGGCCGGCCGGCATGGGCAAGACCACCACGCTGGCCAAGCTGGCCGCGCGCTATGTCCTGGCCTACGGTGCGCAGAACCTGGCGCTGGTGAGTATGGACAGTTTCCGGATCGGCGCCCAGGAGCAGCTCAAGACCCTCGGCCGCATTCTCAACGTGCCGGTGACCTACGTCGATCCGGGCGAGTCCCTGGTCCAGGCCCTCGAGCCGCTGGCACGCAAGCGCGTGGTGCTGATCGACACGGCTGGACTGCAGGCCAGCGACCCGGCGCTGCGCATGCAGCTCGACTCCCTGGCCGGGCGCGGCATCGCTTCGCGCAACTACCTGGTCCTGGCCACCACCAGCCAGAAGCAGGTACTGTCGGCCGCCTACCACAGCTACAAGCGCTGCGGCCTGGCCGGTTGTATCCTGAGCAAGCTGGACGAAACGGCAGGCCTGGGCGAAGTCCTGAGCCTGGCCATCGAACACGAACTGCCCGTGGCCTATCTGACCGATGGGCCACGGATACCCGAAGACCTGCACTTGCCGCGCAAGCACCAGCTGGTGAGCCGCGCGGTGAGCGTGCAAGTGCAGGACGAGCCCAGCGACGAGGCCATGGCCGACATGTTCGCCGATCTCTACCACAACCCTGGCAAGCGCGCAGGTTGACCATGAACGAAGTGCAGACCACCTCCAAACAGGGGTTCTCCAGGGCTCGCCCCCTGAAGACGACGTCCCTCGTGCGGCTTGGATGCCAGCGAGACAAGGTAAATAACAGACATGGGTAGCATGCATCCTGTACAGGTGATCGCCGTGACCGGCGGCAAAGGCGGCGTTGGCAAGACCAACGTTTCAGTGAACCTGTCGCTGGCCCTGGCCGAGCTGGGGCGACGCGTCATGCTGTTGGACGCCGACCTGGGGCTGGCCAACGTCGACGTGCTGCTGGGCCTGGCGCCCAAGCGCACCCTGGCGGACGTGATCGAGGGGCGCTGCGACCTGCGCGACGTCATGCTGCAGGGGCCCGGCGGCATCCGTGTGGTCCCGGCGGCTTCCGGCACCCAGAGCATGGTGCAACTGGCGCCGGCGCAGCACGCCGGGCTGATCCAGGCCTTCAGTGAAATCGGCGACAACCTCGATGTGCTGGTGATCGACACCGCCGCGGGGATCGGCGATTCGGTGGTGAGCTTCGTGCGCGCGGCCCAGGAAGTGCTGCTGGTGGTCTGCGACGAGCCGACCTCCATCACCGACGCCTACGCGCTGATCAAGCTGCTCAACCGCGACTATGGCATGAACCGGTTCCGGGTCCTGGCCAACATGGCGCAGAGTCCCCAGGAAGGGCGCAACCTGTTCGCCAAGCTGACCAAGGTCACCGACCGCTTCCTCGATGTGGTCTTGCAGTACGTCGGCGCCGTGCCGTACGACGAGTGCGTGCGCAAGGCCGTGCAGAAACAGCGCGCGGTCTACGAAGCCTTCCCGCGCTCCAAGTGCGCGCTGGCGTTCAAGGCCATCGCGCAGAAGGTCGACAGTTGGCCACTGCCCGCCAACCCACGCGGGCACCTTGAATTTTTCGTCGAACGTCTGGTGCAACCGACCAGCGCGGGGCCGGTATTATGAGTGCGAACGGGTTCAAGATGTACAGCAAGCCATCCAAGGATGCGCAGTACGCGCTGATCGAGCGCCATGCGCCCCTGGTCAAGCGTATCGCCTACCATTTGCTGGCGCGGCTGCCGGCCAACGTGCAGGTCGAGGACCTGATCCAGGCCGGCATGCTCGGTCTGCTGGAAGTCGCCAACAAGTATGACGCCAGCAAGGGCGCCAGCTTCGAGACCTACGCCGGCATCCGTATCCGCGGGGCCATGCTCGACGAGGTCCGCAAGGGCGATTGGGCACCCCGCTCGGTGCACCGTAATACCCGCATGGTCAGCGATGCCATGCGCGCCGTCGAAGCCCGGACCGGACGCGACGCTAAAGATAATGAAGTCGCTGCCGAACTCAATATGGGCCTGGATGATTATTACGGCATCCTGAACGATACCTTGGGCAGCCGCCTGTTCAGCTTCGACGACCTGTTGCAGGACGGCGAGCACGAAGGCCTGCACGAGGACGGCGCCAGCGCCCAGCTCGGCCCTTCGCGCAACCTGGAGGACGAGCGTTTCCAGGCGGCCTTGACCGATGCGATCGCCAACCTGCCGGAGCGCGAGCGCCTGGTGCTGGCGTTGTACTATGACGAGGAGCTGAACCTCAAGGAAATCGGCGAGGTCCTGGGCGTCAGCGAATCACGTGTCAGTCAGTTGCACAGCCAATGCGCCGCCCGCTTGCGCAGCCGCCTTGGCGAATGGCGCGCGCGATAGAGCTACAAGCCGCAAGCTAGAAGCTAAAAGCTAGAAGCGTGAGCGAACAGAATCAGCAGTGGGGAAGGGGTCGAGTACCGTGCACACGACCCTGGTCAGCTTGAAGCTTGCCGCTTAGAGCTTGGCGCCGACCCTCCCCGAAAGACGCACGCTCGGCGCCGAGCGTGTTTGAGAGTGCCTGGAGGCCTAATTGAACAAAGACATGAAAATCCTCATCGTCGACGACTTCTCGACGATGCGGCGGATCATCAAGAACCTGCTGCGTGACCTGGGGTTCACCAACACCGACGAGGCCGATGACGGCATCACGGCGTTGCCGATGCTGCAGAACGGTCACTACGACTTCCTGGTGACCGACTGGAACATGCCTGGCATGTCCGGCATCGACCTGCTGCGCAAGGTCCGCGCCGACGAGCGCCTGAAGGCCTTGCCCGTGCTGATGGTCACTGCCGAAGCCAAGCGTGACCAGATCATCGAGGCGGCCCAGGCCGGTGTGAACGGCTATGTGGTCAAGCCGTTCACCGCCCAGGTGCTCAAGGAAAAGATCGAGAAGATCTTCGAACGCGTCAACGGTTGAAGTCCAGAGGGCGCCATGCAGTCAAATCAAACGTCGCTCGGGGAGTTCGAATCGACTCTCAAGAAGCATGCCCAGGAACTGGTCGACAGCCTCGAGCGAGGCCGTTTCGGCGAGGCCGTGCAGCTGATCCATCAGCTCAACCAGACCCGTGACCGCGGCCTGTACCAGGAAGTCGGCAAACTCACCCGCGAGCTGCACAGCGCGATCGTCAGCTTCCAGATCGACCCGCGCATGCCGCAGGCCGAGGAGGTCTCGCAGATCACCGACGCCACCGAACGTCTGGACTACGTGGTCAAGCTGACCGAGGGCGCGGCCAACCGCACCATGGACCTGGTCGAAGCCGGGACCCCGTTGGTCAACGACCTGGCCAACGAAGCGCAGGCGCTGAGCGCCGACTGGCAACGGTTCATGCGCCGTGAAGTCGATGCGGCCGAATTCCGTGAACTGGCCCGCCGGGTCGACGGTTTTCTGACGCGCAGCTGCGAGGGCAACCGCAAGGTCGGCGGCCTGTTCAATGACATTCTGCTGGCCCAGGACTATCAGGACCTGACCGGGCAGGTGATCAAACGGGTGACCACGCTGGTGACCGACGTCGAAAGCAATCTGCTCAAGCTGGTGCTCATGGCCAGCCAGGTGGACCGTTTCGCCGGCATCGAGCATGACCACAATCAACTGCGCGCGGAAAAAGATCACGAAAAACATCCGCCGCAGGGTGAAGGTCCGCAGATTCATGCCGATAAGCGTGAAGACGTCATGTCCGGTCAGGACGACGTCGACGATCTGCTGTCCAGCCTTGGTTTTTAGGGAGCACCTTTGATGAGCTTCGGCGCCGATGAAGAAATCCTTCAGGATTTCCTGGTAGAGGCCGGCGAGATTCTCGAGCAACTGTCCGAACAACTGGTCGAGCTGGAAAGCCGCCCGGACGATGCGGACCTGCTCAATGCGATCTTTCGCGGATTCCATACTGTAAAAGGGGGCGCCGGCTTCCTCCAGCTCAACGAGCTGGTGGAGTGCTGCCATATCGCCGAGAACGTGTTCGACATCCTGCGCAAGGGTGAGCGACGCGTGGATGCCGAGCTGATGGACGTGGTCCTGGAAGCGCTCGACACGGTCAACCGCATGTTCGGTCAGGTGCGCGAGCGCACCGACGTCACCCCGGCCACGCCTGAGCTGTTGGAGGCCTTGGCGCGTCTGGCCGAGCCAGCAGGCGCCGAGACGCCCGCTGCAGCCGTCGCCGTGCCTGAACCGGTCGCACAGGCGCCCGTGGCGGTCGTCGAGCAGGACATCACCGATACCGAGTTCGAGCAGTTGCTCGATTCGCTCGATGCGGTCAAGGCCGAAGCCGAGGCGGTCGAGCTGGGTCAGGCCGAGCCCGTTTCGCCCGGTGGCGACGACATCACCGATGCCGAATTCGAATCGTTGCTCGACCAACTGCACGGCAAAGGGCAGTTCTCGCCGGCCGTGGCAGTCACTGCCGCACCTGCCGAGCCCGCGCCGGCGCCGGCCGGCGACGAGATCACCGACGACGAGTTCGAGTCGCTGCTCGACCAGCTGCACGGCAAGGGCGCCTTCAGTCCCCAGGCGCTGCCGGCCAGTGCCGCTGCCGACGCGCCGCCAGCCGTTGTCGACGATCACATCAGCGATCACGAATTCGAAGCCTTGCTCGACCAGTTGCACGGCAAGGGCAAGTTCTCCAGCGACAGCGTGGCCGACGAGGGCGCGGCGGCGACCGCGCGCGTGGCAGCGCCCGTCACGACACCCGCAGCGGCCGCCCCGGCAGCGGCCCGTAGCACGCCGGCGGCTTCGGCAGCCGCGCCGGCCAAGGCCGTTACCCCGGCCCGCGCAGCGGCGCCGGTGGCCGAAAAGCCCGTGGCCAGCGAAGCGGAAACCACCGTGCGGGTCGACACCGCGCGCCTGGACGAGATCATGAACATGGTCGGCGAGCTGGTGCTGGTGCGTAACCGCCTGGTACGCCTGGGCCTCAACAGCAACGACGAAGCCATGTCCAAGGCCGTCTCCAACCTCGACGTGGTCACCGCCGACCTGCAGACGGCCGTCATGAAGACCCGCATGCAGCCGATCAAGAAAGTCTTCGGCCGCTTCCCGCGCCTGGTCCGTGACCTGGCCCGCCAGCTCAAGAAAGAGATCAACCTGGAGCTGGTCGGCGAAGAGACCGACCTGGACAAGAACCTGGTCGAGGCCTTGGCCGACCCGTTGGTACACTTGGTACGCAACGCGGTCGACCATGGCATCGAGTCGCCCGACGAGCGCGAGGCCGGCGGCAAACCGCGCACGGGCCACGTGGTGCTGTCGGCCGAACAGGAAGGCGACCACATCCTGTTGTCGATTTCCGACGACGGCAAGGGCATGGACCCGGACGTGCTGCGCGCCAAGGCCGTCGAGAAAGGCCTGATGGACCGCGATGCGGCCGATCGCCTGAGCGAGTCGGACTGCTACAACCTGATCTTCGCGCCGGGCTTCTCGACCAAGACCGAGATTTCCGACGTCTCGGGCCGAGGCGTCGGCATGGACGTGGTCAAGACCAAGATTTCCCAACTCAATGGCTCGATCAACATCTATTCGGCCAAGGGGCAAGGCTCGAAGATCGTCATCAAAGTGCCGCTGACCTTGGCGATCATGCCGACCCTGATGGTGATGCTGGCCAACCAGGCGTTCGCCTTCCCGCTGGTCAACGTCAACGAGATCTTCCACCTCGACCTGTCGCGCACCAACGTGGTGGACGGCCAGGAAGTGGTGATCGTGCGCGACAAGGCGCTGCCGCTGTTCTACCTCAAGCGCTGGCTGGTCCGCGACCAGGTGCACGAGGAACAGCATGAAGGCCATGTGGTGATCCTGTCGGTCGGCACCCAGCGCATCGGCTTCGTCGTCGACCAGTTGGTCGGTCAGGAAGAAGTGGTGATCAAGCCTTTGGGCAAGATGCTGCAGGGCACGCCTGGCATGTCCGGCGCCACCATCACCGGCGACGGGCGCATCGCGCTGATTCTCGACGTCCCGAGCATGCTCAAGCGCTACGCCGCGCGGCGTATTTGATCTTTGGCGACGCGCCCGCAGGGCGCGTCGCCTAACGGAGTGTTTATGGCAGTCAAGGTCCTGGTGGTGGATGATTCGGGTTTCTTCCGCCGCCGCGTCACGGAAATTCTTTCATCGGACCCCCTGATTCAGGTGGTCGGCACTGCCACCAACGGCAAGGAAGCGATCGAACAGGCCCTGGCGCTCAAGCCTGACGTGATCACCATGGACTACGAGATGCCGATGATGGACGGCATCACTGCGGTCCGCCACATCATGCAGCGCAGCCCCACCCCCGTCCTGATGTTCTCCTCGCTCACCCATGAGGGCGCGCGGGTGACGCTGGATGCGCTGGACGCCGGTGCGGTCGACTTCCTGCCGAAGAACTTCGAAGACATTTCCCGCAACCCGGACAAGGTCAAGCAACTGCTGTGCGAGAAGGTGCACAGCGTCTCGCGCAGCAACCGTCGTCGTCCGGCCTATCTCTCCAGTCATCCGCTGCCTACGCCGAGCAGCCTGAGCGGCCATGCCGCGCCGGCCGCCCAACCTGCCCAGGCCGCGCCGGCACCGGCGCGCAGCCCGATCCCTTCGCGCATACCGGCACCGGCACCGCAGTCGGCCAGTTCGCCGACGCCTCGGCGCAAGCCTTACAAACTGGTGGCCATCGGCACCTCGACCGGTGGGCCGGTAGCGCTGCAGCGTGTGCTCACGCAGTTGCCCGCCGGCTTCCCGGCACCGATCGTGCTGATCCAGCACATGCCGGCCGCGTTCACCAAGGCCTTCGCCGAACGGCTCGACAAGCTGTGCAAGATCCGCGTCAAGGAAGCCGAGGACGGCGACGTCTTGCGTCCCGGCCTGGCGCTGCTGGCCCCCGGCGGCAAGCAGATGATGGTCGACGGCCGTGGCACGGTGAAGATCCTGCCGGGCGACGAGCGCTTGAACTACAAGCCTTGCGTGGACATCACCTTCGGTTCGGCGGCCAAGGCCCACGGCGACAAGGTCCTGGCGGTGGTGCTCACTGGCATGGGCGCCGACGGCCGCGAAGGCGCGCGCCTGCTCAAGCAGGGCGGCAGCACCGTGTGGGCCCAGGATGAGGCCAGTTGCGTGATCTATGGCATGCCCATGGCCATCGTCAAGGCCAACCTGGCCGATGCGGTCTACAGCCTGGACGACATCGGCCGGCACCTGGTGGAGGCCTGCGGCTGATGGATGTGCTGAGCCTGATCGGCCTGATTCTGGCCTTCGTCGCCATCGTCGGCGGCAACTTCCTCGAAGGCGGGCACGTGTCGGCGCTGGTCAACGGCCCGGCCGCACTGATCGTGCTGGGCGGCACCCTGGCGGCGGTGCTGTTGCAGTCGCCGCTGCCGGCGTTCAAGCGCGCGCTGCAGATCGTCGGCTGGATCTTCTTCGCCCCGCGCGAAGACCTGGCCGGGGGCATCGACCGGGTGGTCGGCTGGAGCCTGACCGCGCGCAAGGAAGGTCTGCTCGGGCTGGAGACGATCGCTGATGCCGAGCCGGACCCTTACGCCCGCAAGGGCCTGCAACTGCTGGTCGACGGTGCCGAGCCGGAGGCGATCCGCAGCATTCTCGAAGTCGACTTGCTGACCCAGGAAGGCCGTGACCTGCAGGCGGCCAAGGTGTTCGAGAGCATGGGCGGCTATGCGCCGACCATCGGCATCATCGGCGCGGTGATGGGCCTGATCCACGTGATGGGCAACCTGGCCGACCCGGCGCAGCTGGGCAGCGGCATCGCCGTGGCCTTCGTCGCCACCATCTATGGGGTGGCCAGCGCCAACCTGATCCTGCTGCCGATCGCCAACAAGCTCAAGGCCATCGTGCTGCGCCAGTCGCGCTACCGTGAAATGCTGCTCGAAGGGCTGCTGTCGATCGCCGAAGGCGAGAACCCGCGCTCCATCGAACTGAAGCTGCAAGGCTTCATGGAGTAGCCATGCGCCGTCGCCATCGCACCGAGGAACCCGTCAACCATGACCGCTGGCTGGTGTCGTACGCCGACTTCATCACCTTGCTATTCGCGTTTTTCGTGGTGATGTACTCGATTTCCTCGATCAACGAAGGCAAGTACAAGGTGATCTCCCAGGCGCTGGTCGGGGTCTTCAACGATCCGGCCCGCAGCACCCGGCCCATTCCGGTGGGCGAGGACCAACCCGTAGGCGCGCGCCCGGCGCAGCCGTTGATCAAGGACAGCGAGCAGACCGACGCCGGCCTTGGGCAGAGCGCCAGCGACGCCTTGACCCAGATCACCGACGACGTGCGCCAGGCGTTCGGCGACCTGATCGACGCCAAGCAGATGACCGTGCGCGGCAACGAGCTGTGGATCGAGATCGAGCTCAACTCGGCGCTGCTGTTCGGCAGCGGCGACGCCATGCCCAGCGATGCGGCGTTCGGCATCATCGAGAAGGTCGCCCACATCCTCAAACCGTTCGCCAACCCGGTACACGTCGAAGGCTTCACCGACAACCTGCCGATCAGCACGGCGCAGTACCCGACCAACTGGGAGCTGTCGGCGGCGCGCTCGGCGAGCATCGTGCGCCTGCTGGCGATGGAAGGGGTGAACCCGGGGCGCCTGGCCGCGGTCGGGTATGGCGAGTATCAGCCGGTGGCCGGCAACGACACCGCCGAAGGTCGCTCGCGCAACCGGCGGGTGGTGCTGGTGATTTCGCGCAACCTCGAAATACGCCGCAGCCTGACTGGGTCGGGCAGCGCCAACGCCACGCCCGATGCCGCGTTGCAGCGGGCTGGCACACAACGTGCACCGGCATCGCCAGCGACGTCGGAGTCGGCGAGTTCCGTCAAATCTACGTCACCGTCTTCTTGAACCGTTCCCGACAGGGCCTCTGGGCCAGCGGGTGGAAACACGCACGATGAGAGTCTGGGCAGTAGCCAATCAGAAAGGTGGAGTCGGCAAGACCACCACGACCATCGCCCTGGCCGGCCTGCTGGCCGAGGCCGGCAAGCGCGTGCTCGTCGTCGACCTCGACCCACATGGTTCGATGACCAGTTACTTCGGGCACGATCCGGATGTGCTCGAGCACAGTTGCTATGACTTGTTCGTGCACAAGGGTGCCGTGCCCGATGGGCTTGCGGGGCAACTGCTGCTGCCGACCAGCGATGAGCGCATCTCGCTGCTGCCGTCGAGCACTGCCCTGGCCGTGCTCGAACGCCAATCGCCGGGGCAGGGTGGGTTGGGGCTGGTGATCGCCAAGAGTCTGGCGCAGTTGTGGCAGGACTTCGATTTCGCGCTGATCGACAGCCCGCCACTGCTCGGGGTGCTGATGGTCAATGCGCTGGCCGCCAGCCAGCAACTGGTGGTGCCGGTACAGACCGAGTTCCTAGCGGTCAAGGGGCTGGAGCGGATGATCACCACCTTGGGCATGATCAATCGCTCGCGCCAGCAGGCCTTGCCGTACACCATCGTGCCGACGTTGTTCGACCGGCGCACCCAGGCCTCGCTGGGCACGTTGAAGTTCTTGCGCGATGCGCACCCCGCGCACGTCTGGGAAGGCTACATTCCGGTGGATACCCGGCTGCGCGACGCCAGTCGCGCCGGTGTCACGCCTTCGCAACATGATGGCAAGAGCCGCGGCATCATCGCCTATCGGGCGCTGCTCAAGCACTTGCTGACACCCCGTTCCAGCCTGCAGGTAGCCTGATGAGTCCAGCCCGGCCCACCACGATCCGTCCGCAAGCGGCATTGCAGTCCTACCTCGATGGTCTGCTGCAGGAGGCGACCGAAGCGTTCGACGCGCCCGTGCCTGCACCCGTCGCGGTGGCGATCGCCGCCCAGGCACCGGTTGCCAACGATGAATTCCAGGCGGCGGTGCTCGAAGAACAGGTCCGTGACGCACGGGCCTCCAGCGCCGCGCGCGCGCCGCGGCCCTTCGCCGAGCCGCCTGCACCGCTGGCGCTGTCGACGGTGCTGCCGCTGCGCGAAGCAGCCTTGCCGGCGGTCGAGGTCGTGGCGCTGCGCCCGGTCGACGAGACCGGCGTGCCCGAACCTATCGCGCCCTTGGCCGATCTGCATCGCCCCCAGATCATGGGCCCGCGTCTGCCGTCCACCCCGGACGGGCGGCCGGCCTGGGCCGCCGAACCGTTCGAGTGCCTGCTGTTCGACGTGGCCGGGTTGACCCTGGCCGTACCGCTGGTGTGCCTAGGCTCGATCTACCCGTTGGCCGGACAGGCGCTCACGCCGCTGTTCGGGCAGCCGGACTGGTTCCTGGGCATCCTGGCCTGTCAGGCGGGCAACCTGAAGGTGCTGGACACTGCGCGCTGGGTGATGCCCGACCGCTACCGGGACGATTTCCGCCAGGGGCTGCAGTACGTGATTTCGGTTCAGGGCTATGAATGGGGATTGGCCGTGCACCAGGTCAGCCGGTCGCTGCGCCTGGACCCCAGCGAGATCAAGTGGCGCAGCCAACGCGGCCAGCGGCCCTGGCTGGCCGGCACGGTGATCGAGCACATGTGTGCGCTGCTGGACGTCGCCGAGCTGGCCGAACTGATCGCCAGCGGTGCCGTCAAGCAGCAGCAGGCCGGTAAATGAATACGCGCGCTTCGCGCACTCACGCAGCACAGACCGCCACCGCGCGGCTTTCGAGGGTAGGGTAATGAAGAAGTCGTCAGCACAGGGTTCCGAAGATCCGATCCTGCAATGGGTCACCTTCCGCCTGGACAATGAGTCCTATGGCATCAACGTCATGCAGGTGCAGGAAGTCCTGCGCTACACCGAGATCGCGCCGGTACCGGGTGCGCCGAGCTACGTGCTGGGGATCATCAACCTGCGTGGCAACGTGGTGACGGTGATCGACACCCGTCAGCGCTTCGGCCTGATGCCCACCGAAGTGACCGACAACACCCGTATCGTGATCATCGAGGCGGACAAGCAGGTCGTGGGCATCCTGGTCGACAGCGTCGCCGAAGTGGTCTACCTGCGCCAGTCCGAGATCGAGACCGCGCCGAACGTGGGCAATGACGAGTCGGCCAAGTTCATTCAGGGCGTGTGCAACAAGAATGGCGAACTGCTGATCCTGGTCGAGCTGGACAAGATGATGACCGAGGAAGAGTGGTCGGAACTGGAGAGCATCTGAGTTGATCTTCGAAGCGGGCTTGCTGTTCCTGGCGCTGCTCTGGGCCGTGAGCCTGTGGCTGTTCCTCAACCACATCAAGCGCCAGCGCCAGCTGCTCGTCGAGCAGGCGCTGGGCGACGCCTTGCGCGACCAGCGCATCAAGGACCTGGCCAAACGCCTGGACGATTACCAGAGCGGCACCGTGCGCATGGGCGAAATGCTGCACGAGCTGCGTCTGCTGGTCGAGCCGTTGCCCGAGAAGCTGCAGCAGCTCGAGCAGCGCGATCCCAAGAGCCTGACCTATCATCAGGCGGCAAAGTTGGTGGGGATGGGCGCCAGTGTCGAAGAGCTGACCCAGTCCTGCGGGCTGACCCAGGCCGAGGCGCAACTGATGAGCAAACTGCATCGCACGCCGTGACGAGCGTCCATGCCATCGGATTGTCGGCTCGCTGTTTCGAGCCTGGGGCGGCTTCGGCTACAGGACCGTGCCGCTGTTCGACGGCGTCCGACGAACGCTCAGCGCCTCCGGGCGCTGAGCGGGTCGGGCCGGTACGGTGTCAGGCCCACGAATGCAGCCCACCGATCCGCGCCACGCGTGCCAGCGGCGAACGCGCTGCACGCACTGCATTCAGCGCCTCCAGGTTGACGAACCGGTAACTGTTGATGCGCGGAATCGCGTACAGCTGCGCCAGCTGTCGCAGCCTGTACAAGTCAGGCAAGGTGCGGTCGACGACATCGGTCAGCACGTCCGGGCCCGTGAGCCAACTGATCTGTCTGGCATAGCGTCTGAAGGCGACCGGGTTGGCTGCGCGGCTGGGACGTATCGGGTAAGGCTCCACGGTACGCAGGTAGCGTGCGCGCATCGCTTGACTGATCGCCAGCAGTGTCGGGTTGCCGGCGTGGCTGCCGATCATGCTGTTGTTATAGCCCGAGTCCAGGCCCATCAGTTCGTTCTGTACCGGTGGCTGCAGCAGCAAGCCATCGGGGGTCGTGGCCAGCTCGACATCGTCGAGCACGGCTTTGCCGGTGTCAGGGTGCAGCAGCAGCGTGTCATCGACGTCCATGTAGAGCCCGCCTTCGCTGTGCAGCATCGGGTAACGCAGCACATCGGCGGCAGACGCATAATTGCTCGCCGAGCTGCCACCGGCGAGTGCCGCCTGGTACTGGGCGTAGTCCGGGCCTTGCTCGAACGCCTGGTAGAAGCCTTGATCCTCCAGCACCAAGACCTCCAGCCCGGGTACGTGGCGGCTCAACTGCGCCAGGTTGTGGGCAAAAGCCTCGGGGCTGCGGTTGGACAGCAGCAGTCGGTACCCATAGGCGCTGTCGGTCAGCGCCCGAGCATTGTGGGCAAGATTGTCCAGCACCTGGGTCTTGATTCGTTGGTCGCCGACCCACAAGGCGGTGATCTGCTTGGGAATGGGCGTGGCACCTTCTGGCAGGGGGGGTGGCAACTCGACGGGCAGTGGGAGGTCGACGCCCAAGGCGCGCAGGGTCGCCATGCGCATGGCATCGGTCACCGGATGACTCGGAGCACTCACCTGGCGCAGGTTGCCAGTCTCTGGATCAGGCGCGTAGTAACGAGGTTGCACCTCGTTGAGGTCTTCCTCGCGCAAGAACAGGTTGCTTTCCATGTCGTAAAACAGGTCCAGTGACTGCGCATAGCCGCCGCCCAGATCCTCGTAGCCCCTCAATAGGTCTGGCCTACCGTCATAGCGCGGATGGCGCCTCACGCAGCGGGCTACCTCGCTATCGCCACCGGCCAATGGCTCGATGGTTGGCCGATGATTGAAGTAAGGCGCGACGTCCTGGTCTGGCAGGCGCGGCGGGTCGATCGGACTGAGCGGGTAGCCGATCTGGTCGTTCAAGCGGCTCGGCGCGACGAAGCCTTCGTGCCAGGTCTGGAACAGGCCGTCCGTGGCCTCGCCGACGACGTGCACCACACCGGGCACGGCATTGAACAGACCGTAGACGATCTCGCCGATACCCTCCTGCTGGTCATGCAAGGTCTTGCCATTGATCGCCTCGTCCAGGCCGACACCCAGTTGAACGATGCCGCCGACCGCGAGCAGTGGGGCCAGGCCCGGTACCACGAAGGACAGCGGCAGGAGCAGGGCGAGGGCACCGTCGAGGTAGTGGCGCCAGCGCTGCTTGCGTACTGCTTCGTCGCTGGTGATGAGAAAGTCGGCATCGTCCAGGCTGCGCTGGCGCTGGTGTTCGGCCAGGGCCTGGAACAGATCGCCGTGCAACGCTGGGCTGTAGGTGTCGGGACGGTACTGGACGTAGGTGCGCGGCGGCCATTTGCCGTCGTCGTTGAAGACGCCATGTTCAGGCGGCAGGCGATGACGCCGAGGGTAGGCGGCCAGCCCTTCCAGGGCGGTGTCCAGGCCACTGAAATCGATGCCCTGGGGGCCATCGGCCAGACGGAAGTGACGTTTCAGGTGACGGCGCTTGACCTCATCCTTGCACTGCTCGCCGACCCATGTCCTGAGCAGGTCCAGGCTGGCGAACTCGAGCAGCGGCGCGCTGTTGCCGGGGACGTAAAGCACCGTCAGGTCGCTGTGCGTATCGTGCAGGCACAGTAGATCGGTGGAGGTGTAGCCATAGATGTTGAGCAGGCGGGCCCTGAACGTGGGAGGGCGCGCCAGCAGGTCTGCCGCTTGCCAGACCAGCCTGCGTGCCGCCTCGCCGAGGCTGCCCTCGGCCACCTGCTTGTTGCAGGCGGCGATGACGTTGAGCTTGAAACACAGGCGATACTCGCCTGCATGAGCCTGCCAAAACCGTTCGAGCTGCGCCTTGTACCGCGTCGAGAAGTCCAGTGCCTCAAGATGGCTTTGCAGCGTCTCGGCCGCCACGTCGATGAGCGTCGACGAGTCGAAGCGCATAGGCTCACGGCGCTGGAACAGGCCGTTGAAGACACGGTACGACGGCGCGTTCGACAGCAGCGGCGGAGGCTCGAGCGCTTCGACCACGTCGAGCGGGCCATCCGTGGGAAAACGTCCCGCCCAAGGTGCACCGATCAGGGCGCCGAACACGTCGTTGGTCGATTCGCCCTGCCAGTTGGCCAGCACCGCCTGCGGCAGGCTGAGGCGCTGCACGACCTGCGCGTGGTAACGACCCGAGGCGTGGAGTTGCAGGTGCAACGTCACCACATCGATCGCGTCGGGGTCGAGGCTGACCCCTTGGCTGCGCAGCCAACTGGCGATGGCCTTCCGGGCTTCGCGATCGGGGCGCGGCAGTTGAGCCAGGTGGTCGCGCACGCGTTGTACGCCTTGGGAGTTGATGCCGGTATGAGCCATGAGGGATCTCCAGGGATGAGGAACTCGCAAGCCTCCGCCCAGAAGGGCGCAGCCGGGCGGTAGATAGTGCTGAGCGGCATGGCGCCGCTGCAGGCGAGCGATTCGCCTCGCACGAGCGAGGCCAGGCGGGGCACTGCGCAAGCGATCCCTGCCCAGCCAAGTTACCCAGGCAGTGCCTATCGCGTCGTACGCCAACTGTGCGCGCTCCCGACGTCCGCAAGGCGGTCCAGCGGCAAGTAGGTCTTGAGCAATTGGTTGAACCAGCGCAGGTTGACCACCTGATGCGCATCGGTGACCGGCGAAATCATCAACACGCAGATCTCCCGCAACTGCCGTAACCACGGCAGGCGCCTATCGATCACGTCGTTCATCAGCCCAGGCCCGGTCAACCGGTTCAGGCGCCGCGCGTAATCGCCAAAGGCGACGGGGTCGGTTTCCACGTCCGGACGGCTATCGTAGAACGTGGGATCGTTCGCGTAGCGGGCCTGCATTTCCTCGAGCATCGCGTCGAGCGTGGGGTTGTCCGGATGGCTGCCGATCATGCTGGTGTTGTATTTGAAGTACAGGCCCAACGGGTCGTTGGACACGGGTGGCGCCAGCAGCAGCCCTTCCTGAGGTGTGCGCAGGGTCATGCCAGCCAGGCGCGCACGCGGTTGGCCCGACACGGTCGTCGTCACCAGGCGATCGTCGGCATCCAGGTACAGGCCGCCTTGTCGTTTCAACAGCTGAAAACGCAGGATGTCGCAGGCCGAACTGAAGTTGCCTGCGCCCGTGCCCGAGACGTTGAGCGCCGCTTCGAATTGCGCGAAACAGGGCGAGGCCGTGAAGTCCTGATAGAACGCCTGCTCTTCGAGCACGCGCACCGACAGGTCCGGCGCCTGCGCCGCCAGCAGGGCCTGGTTGCGCTCGAACGCCGCAGTCGAGCGTCGCGAGAGGTACAGCTCGAACGTGTGGTCGCTGTCGCGCAAGGCCCGTGCATTGTGAGCCAGGACGCTGATGAACGGCTCTTCGAGCGTCCGATCGCCGACCCACAGGCTGGCCACCCGCTTGGGAATCGCCTGGGGCTGCAAGGCTTCGAAGGGGGCCGGTGAGAGGGGCAGGTCCACGTGGATGCCCAGGGCACGCAAGGTGGCCATGCGCGCCTCGGCGTCGACCTGACGTTCGCCCTCGGCCAGTACCATGACGCCACGTTGCTCAGGGCTGGCGATCCAGCGCTGAGCGCCAGGGTCTTGGATTTCGCGGCTCTTGATGAAGGCATTGCTGCTCAGCTCGAACTCGACCGACGCTTCGGTGCGTTCCCCGTCGAGGTCGAAAACGCCATAGATGCGCGGGAACAGGTCATGGTCCACCCGGGTGCAGAACGAGGTTTCCAACGACCCTCCATAGATCGTCAGGGGTCGGAACGCAGTGTGTGCAGGCGCCAGCTCGGCGAGCTCGATCTCACCTCCGGGCGATGGACTGCGGGTCAGCTGTTCGCGCATGTCGGCCCATGTCACGAAGCCAGGCCGGCGATATTCGAACACCCGCGGCGTCTGCCGCAGGGCCTCTGCGGCCAGCGGCAACGCATTGAGCAGACCGAAGACCTGTTGTCGTATGCCTTCGGTCTTTTCCGCCAGGGTGGTGCCCTCGATCACATGGCGCAGGCCGAAGCCGAACTGCACGGCCCCCGCGACGGCCATGAGCGGGGCGAGGGCCGGAACCACGAGGGCCAGGGGCATCAGGACGTTGAGGCCGACCTGAAGGTAACTGCCCCAGCGGGCACGGTCGATCTGGTGGTTGCTGACGATCTGGCTATCGGCGTCGGCGTAGGAGCGCTGCCGCTCCAGGTGAGTCAGATGGGCGAACACCTCGTCCGTAATGGCAGGACTGTAGCGCTCGGGACGGTAATCGACGATGTATTCGGGGTCCCAGCGACCGCTGGTGGCGAAGCCTGGATGGTTGGGGCCGAAGCGATGGACCTTGGGAAACACGCCCAGCCCTGTCAGCGCCGTGCTCAGGCCGCTGTAGTCCAGCCCGTCGGGCCAGTCGGCACGCTTGAAATGCTGCAAGAGCTGCTCGCGCCGTGCTTCTGTCTGGCATTGCTCGGCGACCCAGTGCTTCATCGCCAAGGGTGTGTCGAAGGCGTGCAGCGGTGAGGTATTGCCAGGGATGTACAGGACGTTCAGGTCGCTGCGCGGATCGGCGATCCGCAGGATCGAAACGGCGCTGTAGCCATAGACGTTGAGCATTGACAACCGCACCTGGCCGAGCGCCGGCACGAGGCCTGCCGCCTTCCAGACCAGCGCTTGGGCGGCGCGCGTCAGGCGGCCCTCGGTCACCTGTCGGTTGCAGGCGGCCACCAGGGCGATCTTCAACGCACGTCGGTAGGCCATCTCCTGCCGTTGCCAATAGGCGTGCAGGTGTTCCTTGAACCGATGATGAAAGCGCAGGCTCCAGATGAACCCTTGAAAGGCCTCGGCGCGAACGGGAAGCAGGGTATCGGGGCTGTACCGTACCGGCGTGGTGCGTCGATACAACCCATTGAAGACCTGGAACGCGTCGGTGTTCGACAGCACGCCTGCCGGCGCCAGGCGTTCGACCACGTGCAGGGGCCCGAACGGCGCCTGGCCTGCCCAGTCGCCATAGTGAAAGCCGCCATAGCCGGTTGCCGTTTCGCCCTGCCAATTGCCGAGCAGTGCGGCGACCAGGTCCATCTTCTGCCGAACGATGGCGTTCTCCCGAAAGTGAGTGCGGCCTTCGCCCAGGGGTTCGTATTGGTAGTGAACGGTCACGATGTCGATGTCACGTGGCGACAGGGTCACGCCGTGCTGTCGCAGCCATTCGCCAAGGAGCTGGTGGGCCATCTCGTCGGGGCGGGGAAAGTCGACCAGGGCCTCGCTGGCAAGGCGCTGGGTGTCGGGGGCGATACGGTTCATGGGGATCCTCGAGGTGAGCGAACGCCGTGAGGATCCTGGGTGGACAGCCTGCCAAGGTGCTACATATGGCTGGAGTCCGGTAACCCCGGCAACGCGGGCGTGACGTCACGCTCGGTGGCCGTCCGTTCTTCGAACCCCGCCGGCGCCTTGCCGCGCAGGCGCCAGGCGAAGGCGATGATTTCGGCGATGGTCAGGTACAGTGCTTCGGGGATCTGGTCGCCCAGTTCCAGGCGCGCCAGCAGCCTGACCAGCTCGGCGTTCTCGTAGATCGGCACCTCGTGCTCGCGGGCCAGGGCCAGGATCGCTTCGGCCAGCTCGTCGTCGCCCTTGGCGCTGAGGGTCGGTGCCTGGGTGCCATCGTAGGTCAGGGCGATGGCCTGGCGTGGAGGTCGTTCGTTCATGCGGTTTCATCCACCCAACGGTGTTCGAGACGGGTGCCAGTGCCCTGAGGCGGCGTGCCGGCGTGGCAGGCCAGATCGCCGACGTCCAGGCCACGTGCCACCAGGTGCATCCGCAGGTCGTCCAGCTGTCCGTCCAGCAGCATGGCGGTGTCGGCGCGCTCGGCCCAGAGCTGGGCGGACAGGCGTGCCTGGCTCAACTGAGCCTGTACCTGCAATGGCCCCAGCGGCGCCACATCGAACGCCAGGTCGATGCGCCACAGCGCCTGCAGCGGGTCGCGCTGTTCGCGCGGTGGGTCATCCTCGCGCGGTGGGGGCTCTTCGCGCTGGAGCTTGACCTGGATCGGCACGAAAGCCTGGTCCTGGCGCAGCGCCAGCTCGCTCTGCCAGGTGGTCTGCACGTTGCCGCGCTCGTCGATGCCGGTCTGTTGCAAGCTGGCCAGTTGATGGTTCTGCAACCGCGAGATGGCGGCGGCAGCCAGGCGCAGCAGGTGCTCGAGGTCGCCTTCGCCCTCGCCCTCGGCCAGGTGCTGCAGCAGCCGAGCGGGCAGCGGGAAGCCGCCTGGTTGTGGACGAGGGCCGACCTGGCCGAGCATGCCCAGGGCGTTGCGGACCATCCCGGGCAGGGCCTGGGCCAGGTTGCCGGCGGCCAAGGCAGGCGGCTGCGTCGGGTTGCCCGGCACGCCAGGCAGTTGGGCCACCAGGCGCAGCATCTGCGCCTTGAGGTCGCCGGCCAGGCCGCCGGGTTGACCGGCCAGCAAGCTGGCCTCGAGAAACGCACCCGAACGCGCGAAGGCTTGCGCCAGGCCCTTGGCATCGGTCAGCTGCGCCAGGTCCGGGAGGGTACTGAGCAAGGTCTGCACCGCCGTGCGCAGCGCGGGGTCGACCGGTGCATCGGCGGGCAGGGCCTGCAGGGCCGCGAGCAGGCCGGGCAAGGAGGCCTGGCGCGCTTGCTGGTTGAGTAACTGTTGAGCGGTCACCAGCTGCTCCTGACGGCCGGCCAGCGGCACGAAGCGCAAGGTCTGATCGTTCTCCACCAAGGCACTGAGCAGGCTGCCGACGGCCAGCGGGCGAGGGCTATCGAGGGTCAGCGTCGCGCCGGCCTGGGCGGTGTTGAGCAGGGTGGCCAGGATGCGGTGATTGACTGGCTGGCCGGGTACCTGGGGTTCGACCTGGCTGGTGACCACCTTGGCTTGCAGCAGGGTGCCTACGGGCGTGCGCGCCGTGTCCAGACGTACCAGCGTGTCGCTGCGGGTCGTGTCCAGCTGACGCACCATCAAGCCCGGCGCACCGCTGGGCGGCTGGCTGACCAGCAACTGGCTGCCTTCGGGCAACGGCTGACGCGCGCTGACCTGTACCTGGTTCTGTGCGCCGTTGGCCTGGGTCAGGCGCAGCAGCATCTGGAAATCCTGACCGCTCTGGCGCAGCGAGACCACTTCGGCCTGCGCATCCTCGCCCGAGGCCAGCGGGCTGGTCTGGGGCGGTGTCAGGCGCAGCACCTCGCCGCTCGGCGCCGTTCTGACGGGCGGTGGACTCATGGCCGCTGGGGCGTCGAGACGTTTGATGTCGCTCATGGTCTGTACATCCTGTCGCGCCCCGCGTGCTTCGTCGGGGGGCTTGCGTATGTATAATGCCGGTCGCGCGCCGGGTCGAGGACCCGTTGCTGCCAGTATAACGGCAGCCCGGCGAGCGACTTGAGGCAGCTCTAGCACAAGGCGGTACCGTGACCTTTGATCTTCAAGCCGTGGGCCTGGCCTGCGAACGCGACTGGCGCCTGCTGTTCGAGGGCCTGGACCTGCGCCTGCGACCGGGCGAGATGCTCCAGGTCAGCGGCCCCAACGGCAGCGGCAAGACCAGCCTGCTGCGCCTGCTGGCCGGGCTGATGACACCGACCGCCGGGCAGGTGCTGCTCGATGGCCAGCCGCTGGCCAGGCAGCGCCAGGCCCTGGCCGGGCGCCTGTTGTGGATCGGCCATGCCGCCGGCATCAAGGACCTGCTCAGCGCCCGGGAAAACCTGCACTGGCTCGGCGCCTTGCACGGCCAGGTCAGCCCGCCGGCGATCGACAAGGCCCTGGATCGGGTCGGGTTGCGGGGGTTCGAAGACGTGCCATGCCAGACGCTGTCCGCTGGCCAGCGTCGGCGCGTGGCCCTGGCCCGGCTGTACCTGGAGGCGCCGCCCGTGTGGATCCTCGACGAGCCGTTCACCGCGCTCGACCGTGAGGGCGTGGCGCAGTTGGAAGACCATCTGGCCCGCCACTGCGACCAGGGCGGCGGCGTAGTGTTGACCACCCACCATGCCCTGACGCGCACGGCGGCGCGCTACCGGCCGCTCGAGTTGGGGCGCCAGGCGGCATGAACCTGTTTCTGTCGATGATGCGCCGCGAGGCGCGCGTACTGTGCCGCCGGCCGGCCGAGCTGATCAATCCCCTGGTGTTCTTCGCCCTGGTCGTCGCGCTGTTCCCCCTGGCCGTCGGCCCGGAGACGGCGCTGCTGCGCACGCTGTCGCCCGGCCTGGTCTGGGTCGCCGCGTTGCTGGCCGTGCTGCTGTCGCTCGACGGGCTGTTTCGCAGCGATTTCGAGGACGGCTCGCTCGAGCAGTGGCTGCTGTCGCGCCGCGCCTTGCCGCTGCTGGCACTGGCCAAGGTGCTGACGCACTGGCTGTTCTCCGGGTTGGCCCTGGTCGTGCTGGCGCCGCTGCTGGCGCTGATGCTGGGGTTGCCGGGCGAGTGCCTGCCAGTGCTGCTGGCGTCGCTGCTGCTCGGCACCCCGGTGCTGAGCCTGCTGGGCGCGGTGGGCGCAGCCTTGACCGTCGGGCTCAAGCGCGGTGGGCTGCTGCTCGCGCTGCTGGTCCTGCCGCTGTACGTGCCGGTGCTGATCCTGGGCAGCGGCGCGCTGCAGGCCGCCCTGCAAGGCCTGCCGGCCACCGGACAGTTGTGGTGGCTGGCCAGCCTGACGGCGCTGACCGTGACCTTGGCACCGTTTGCCATTGCCGCCGGCCTGAGCATCAGCGTCGGTGAATAACGAGACTCGCGCCGCGTGCGCGACCAGTCATTTTGGATGCACCGTGATGAAGACACGCTGGACATGGTTCCACACCTGGGCTTCGCCGAAGGGCTTCTATGCCTTCAGCGGTCGCCTGCTGCCGTGGCTGGCCGGGGCCGCGGCACTGCTGTTGTCGGTCGGCCTCGTCTGGGGCCTGGCCTTCGCGCCCGAGGACTACCAGCAGGGCAACAGCTTCCGCATCATCTACATCCACGTACCGGCGGCGATGCTGGCGCAGTCGTGCTACGTGCTGTTGGCGGTGGCGGGGGTGATCGGGCTGGTGTGGAAGATCAAGCTGGCCGACGTCGCCTTGCAGTGCGCGGCGCCGATCGGTGCCTGGATGACCGCGCTGGCGCTGCTCACCGGGGCGATCTGGGGCAAGCCGACCTGGGGCAGCTGGTGGGTCTGGGATGCGCGATTGACTTCGATGCTGATCCTGCTGTTCCTGTACTTCGGCATCATCGCGCTGGGCCAGGCGATCAGCCACCGCGACAGCGCCGGCAAGGCGTGTGCGGTGCTGGCGATCGTCGGTGTGGTGAACATCCCGATCATCAAGTACTCGGTCGAGTGGTGGAACACCTTGCACCAGGGCGCCACCTTCAGCCTGACCGAAAAACCCGCCATGCCGGCGCAGATGTGGCTGCCGCTGCTGTTCACCGTGCTCGGCCTGTACTGCTTCTTCGGCGCGGTGCTGCTGCTGCGCATGCGCCTGGAGGTACTCAAGCGCGAGGCGCGGGCCAGCTGGGTGAAGGCCGAGATCGCCCGTTGCCTGGGCCAGGAGACCCCGTCATGAGTTTTGCTTCGTTCAGTGATTTTCTCGCCATGGGCCGGCACGGCCCGTACGTCTGGTCGGCCTACGGCCTGTGCCTGATGGTGCTGGCGATCAACGTTGCGGCGCCGCTGTGGGCGCGCCGCTGCCATCTGCGCGACCAAGCGCGCCGTCTGCGTCGGGAGCGCGCGCGATGACCCCCCAGCGCAAGAAGCGCCTGATCCTGATCGCGGCACTGCTGCTGGGCGTGAGCCTGGCCGTGGGCTTCGCCCTCACGGCCTTGCAGCAGAACATCAACCTGTTCTACACCCCGACCCAGATCGCCGACGGCGAGGCGCCCCAGGGCACGCGCATCCGCGCCGGTGGCATGGTCGAGAAAGGCTCGGTGCAGCGTTCGGCCGACTCGTTGGACGTGCGCTTCGTGGTGACCGACTTCCACCGCTCGGTGCCGATCACCTACCGCGGCATCCTGCCGGACCTGTTCCGGGAAGGGCAGGGCATCGTCGCCCTGGGCCGGCTGGGGGCCGACGGGGTGGTGGTGGCCGACGAGGTGCTGGCCAAGCACGATGAAAAATACATGCCACCGGAAGTCACCCAGGCGCTCGAAGACCGTGGCCAGGCCGCCAGCGCCACGCAGGCCCGCCCATGAACGCGACCTTGCTCGTGCCCGAACTGGGCCAGTTGGCGATGATCCTGGCGCTCTGCTTCGCGGGCGTCCAGGCCAGCCTGCCATTGATCGGCGCCTGGCGCGGGGATCGCCTGTGGATGGCGCTGGCACGGCCGGCGACCTGGGGCCAGTTCGGCTTCCTGGCCGTGGCGTTCGCCTGCCTGACCCAGGCCTTCCTGACCGACAACTTCTCGGTCGCCTACGTCGCCAACAACTCCAACAGCGCCTTGCCCTGGTACTACAAGTTCAGTGCCGTGTGGGGCGCCCATGAAGGCTCGCTGCTGCTCTGGGCGCTGATCCTCGGCGGCTGGACCTTCGCCGTTTCGGTGGGCTCGCGGCAGTTGCCGCAGGTCATGCTGGCGCGGGTGCTGGCAGTGATGGGGATGATCAGTGTGGGCTTTCTGACGTTCCTGATCGCCACCTCCAACCCTTTCGCGCGCCTGCTGCCGCAGATGCCGGCCAACGGCCGCGACCTCAACCCGCTGCTGCAGGACATCGGCCTGATCGTGCACCCGCCGATGCTGTACATGGGCTACGTCGGCTTCTCGGTGGCCTTCGCCTTCGCCGTCGCTGCCTTGCTCGGCGGCCGCCTGGACGCGGCCTGGGCGCGCTGGTCGCGGCCCTGGACCCTGGTGGCCTGGGCCTTTCTCGGCATCGGCATCACCTTGGGTTCCTGGTGGGCCTATTACGAACTGGGCTGGGGCGGCTGGTGGTTCTGGGACCCGGTGGAGAACGCCTCGTTCATGCCCTGGCTGGTCGGGACCGCCCTGGTGCACTCGCTGGCGGTGACCGAGAAGCGTGGCGTGTTCAAGAGCTGGACGGTGCTGTTGGCCATCGCTGCCTTCTCGCTGAGCCTGTTGGGGACCTTCCTGGTGCGCTCCGGGGTGCTGACCTCGGTGCACGCGTTCGCCGCCGACCCGTCGCGCGGCGTGTTCATCCTGGTGTTCCTGCTGTGCGTGGTCGGCGGTTCGCTGACCCTGTTCGCCGTACGTGCGCCCGCAGTCCAGAGCCACATCCGCTTCGCCCTGTGGTCGCGCGAGGCACTGTTGCTGGCCAATAACCTGCTGTTGGTGGTGGCGGCGTCGACGATCCTGCTCGGCACCTTGTATCCGCTGGTCCTCGATGCGCTGACCGGGGCCAAGCTGTCGGTGGGTCCGCCGTATTTCGACGCCCTGTTCCTGCCGCTGATGGCCGTGCTGATGCTGGTGCTGGGCGTCGGCGTGCTGGTGCGCTGGAAGGATACCCCGGGCCGTTGGCTGGCGGGCATGCTTACCCCGGTGCTACTCGGCAGCGCGCTGCTGGCCCCGCTGGGCAGCCTGCTGGTCGGCGATTTCGCCTGGCCGGTGCTGAGCACCTTGGCGCTGGCCGCCTGGGTGGTGCTCGGCGGGGTGCGCGACGTGTTCGACAAGACGCGCCACAGCGGTCGGCTAGTCGGCCTGCGGCGCCTGCCACGCAGCTACTGGGGCATGCAGGTGGCGCACCTGGGCCTGGTGGTCTGTGCGCTTGGCGTGGTGCTGTCCAGCCATGGCAGCGCCGAACGTGACCTGCGCCTGGCGCCAGGCGAGGCGGTGACCCTGGCCGGATACCTGTTCCACTTCGAAGGCGCTGCGCATGCCGAGGGGCCAAACTTCGTGGCCGACCGGGGCACCGTGCGGGTCACCCGCGAGGACCGTGAGGTCGCCGTGCTGCACCCGGAGAAGCGCCTGTACAGCGTGCAGCGCTCAGTGATGACCGAAGCCGGCATCGATGCCGGCTTCACCCGTGACCTCTACGTCGCCCTCGGCGAGCCGCTCGAAGACGGCGCCTGGGCGGTACGCATCCACGTCAAGCCGTACGTGCGCTGGATCTGGCTGGGTGGGTTGTTGACCGGCCTGGGCGGGCTGCTGGCGGCCTTCGACCGGCGTTACCGGGCCAAGGTGGCAGCGCGTGTCCGTGAGGGCTTGAACCTGTCTGGAGCGACGGCATGAAGCGTTGGATGAAAGCGGTACCGCTGGTGGTGTTCCTGCTGCTGGCCGGGGTGTTGTACAAGGGGCTGTTCCTCAAGCCCGACGCCTTGCCGTCCGCGCTGCTCGGCAAGCCGTTCCCGGCGTTTTCGCTGCCGGCGGTGCAGGGCGAGCGGACCGTGACCGAGGCCGACCTGATCGGCCGCCCGGCGCTGGTCAATGTCTGGGGCACCTGGTGCCCCTCATGCAAGGTCGAGCACCCGTTCCTGAACCAACTGGCCGAGCAGGGCGTGCTGATCCATGGCATCGACTACAAGGACGATTCGGCCGCAGCCCAGGCCTGGCTGCGCGATTTTCACGACCCCTATACGCTGAACGTGCGCGACGACGCGGGCACCCTCGGGTTGAACCTAGGCGTGTACGGCGCGCCGGAAACCTTTCTGATCGATGCCCGGGGCATCATCCGTCACCGCCATGTCGGGGTGATCGACGCCACGGTCTGGCGCGAGCAACTGGCGCCGCTGTACCAGGCCCTGGTCGAGGAGGCGCGGCCATGAGGCGCTGGCTGGCGGCGCTGGTGCTGGGCCTGGGGCTGATCGGGACGGTGCAGGCCGCGATCGACACCTACCGCTTTCGCGACGAGGCCGAGCGGGCGCGTTACCAGCAACTGACCCGCGAGCTGCGCTGCCCCAAGTGCCAGAACCAGGACATCGCCGACTCCAACGCGCCGATCGCCGCCGACCTGCGCCGCGAGATCTTCCGCCTGCTGGGCGAAGGCCAGAGCAACGCGCAGATCGTCGACTTCATGGTCGATCGCTATGGCGATTTCGTGCGCTACAAGCCGGCCCTGACGCCGCGGACCTGGCTGCTCTGGTTCGGCCCGGGCGTGTTGCTGATCGCCGGCGCCATCACGCTGCTGCTGCGGGTGAACCGCCGTCGGACACCAGCGGCCAGCGAGGCCTCGACCCTTTCACCCGAAGAACGCGAGCGGCTGTCCCGGCTGCTCGACAGGAAGACCGACCGATGATCGAGTTATGGCTGAGCGCCGGGCTGCTGTTGCTGGTGGCCCTGGGCATGCTGCTGGTGCCCGTGCTGCGCCACCGAAGGGGCCACGCCGAGGTCGACCGCACGGCGGTCAACGTCGAGGCCTATCAGGCCCGTGTCGCCGAGCTCGAGGCCCAGCAGCAGGCGGGTCTGCTCGATGAGGCGCAGGTGCGGCATGGTCGTGACGAGGCGGCGCGCGAGCTGCTGACGGACGCCGACCAGGCCGAGCCCGTGCGCTCGGCGCGCCTGGGCCGTGGCGTACCCCTGGCCGCGGCGCTGCTGGTGCCGTTGGTGGCGCTGGGCCTGTACTTGTACGTCGGAGCGGCCGACCGTGTCGCGCTGACCCAGTCCTTCGCCCAGCCACCGAAGACGCTCCAGGACATGACCTCGCGCCTGGAGCGCACCGTGGCCGTGCAGCCCGATTCGGTCGAGAGCCTGTACTTCCTCGGGCGTGCCTACATGGCCGAGCAGCGCTTCGGCGATGCCGTCCACGCCTTCGAACGGGCGGCGGCGCTGAGCGGGACGCAGCCCGAGCTGCTCGGTCAGTGGGCCCAGGCCCTGTACTTCGCCCAGGGCAAGCGCTGGAGTCCGCAGGTGCAGGCGCTGACCGACCAGGCGCTCAAGGCCGATCCGGGCGAGCCCACCAGCCTGGGACTGCTCGGTATCGCGGCCTTCGAAGGCCAGCGCTACGCCGACGCCATCGCCTACTGGACGCGCCTGCTGGCCACGCTGCCGGCTGGCGATGCCTCGCGCGCAGCCCTGCAAGGCGGCATCGACCGGGCGACCGCGAAGCTGGCCGGGCAGGGTGCCGACGCCGCGCGCGTCCCGGCCACCGAAGGGGCGCGCCTGACCGTGCGGGTCAGGCTGGCCGAGGCGGTCGCGGGCCAGGTCGAGCCTCAGGACAGCGTGTACATCTTCGCCCGGGCCGTGTCAGGGTCTCCGATGCCGGTCGCAGCCAAGCGGGTCACGGTGGCGCAATTGCCGATGGAGGTCACCTTGACCGACGCCGACGCCATGGTCAGCGGGATGAAACTGTCCACGGCCGGGCCAGTCCAACTGTTTGCGCGCGTGTCCCGTGCAGGCCAGCCGACCCAAGGCGAGTGGATCGGGCAGGGCGCGCCGTTGCCCTCGGACGTACACGAGGTGCAGCACTTGATCATCGACCGTCCCGATACCCGAGAACTTCGCCCATGAACAGTGCCCTTCGCCTGACCCTGATCACCCTGGCCATCGGGCTGTCCGCCTGTACCACGCACCGGCCGTCCGAACCCCCGGCGCCGCCGATCGACAAGGCGCCGCCTGCCGGCCCCGTGGTCAAGCCATTGCCCGGCGGCAAGCCGCCAGCGCCACCCAGCGCACCGGCAGCCAAGCCCAAGCCGATGCCGCGCACCTCGGCCAGCTTCGCGCCGCCACCGGGAGGCGCCAGCCATTGGGACCCGAAGATGGGGGTCTATGTGCTGGAGAAGCAACCCAACACCTTCTACCGTCAGCGCACCTACTACCGCTGGAGCGACGGCTGGAGCTGGTCCACCAGCCCTGATGGCCCATGGCAGGCCACCGACAGCAGTGGCGTGCCAGGCGGCCTGGGCCGGGCTTTCGCCCAGTGACCTGAGCGGCGCATACTGCCGCCTCCCCTGACGCTGGAGGTGGCATGCGCAAGACGATCCTGGTGCTGGTCGAAACCGTCGACGACTATCTTCCCCTGCTCGAGCAGGCCGGCTACCGGCTGTTGCGTGCGCCTACGGCCGCGCTGCGCCAGGCCTTCATCGCCACCCACGCCGCGCAGATCGACGCCGTGCTGACCCGTGGCCCGCTGGGCCTGACCGCCCAGGAAATCGCAGCGCTACCCGCACTGAAACTCATCTGCGTGATCGGTGCCGGTTACGAGCAGGTCGACCTGGCTGCCGCCGCAGTGCGCGGCATCACCGTGACCAATGGCGCCGGGGCCAATGCCAGCACGGTGGCCGACCATGCCCTGGCCATGCTGCTCGGCCTGCTGCGCGACATCCCCCGTGCCGACGCCAGCACTCGCCAGGGTGAATGGCGCCGCGTGATCCGCCCTTCGGTCTCCGGCAAGCGTCTGGGAGTCCTGGGCATGGGTGCGGTGGGGCAGGCCATTGCCCGGCGGGCGGCGCTGGGCTTCGACATGCCGGTGAGCTATTGCACCCGCACTCGCCACGCGCATTTGCCCTACACCTGGTATGACAGCCCACGGGCACTGGCCGCTGCCGTGGACATCCTGGTGGTGGCAACGCCCGGTGGCGCGGCCACCCGGCACCTGGTCGATGCAGCCGTGCTCGACGCGCTGGGCCCGCAGGGCTACCTGGTCAACATCGCCCGGGCCAGCGTCGTCGATACCGACGCGCTGGTCCAGGCCCTGCGCGCGCAGACCCTGGCAGGCGCAGCGCTGGACGTGTTCGATGAAGAGCCCCAGGTGCCCGACGCGCTCAAGATGCTCGACCGTACCCTGCTGACCCCGCACGTGGCCGGGCAGTCGCCCGAAGCCGCCCATGACACCGTCGCCCTGGTGGTGCGCAACCTGCAGGCGTTCTTCGCCGGCGAACCGGTGCTGACCCCGGTCACGGCGTGAGCGACGGCCGGCTTGCCAAACCGGTGCATTCCTGCGAAAACGGCGGCCTTTGAACCTGAAGGTACCGACAGACCATGAATGACACCGTGCAGTGCACCGATCTCGTCGAAGGCGATGGCAAGGCAGTGGTCAAGGGCGCCCTGATCACCACCCACTACACCGGCTGGCTGGCCGACGGTACCGAATTCGACGCCTCCGCGTCGCGTGGCAAGCCGTTCCAGTGCGTGATCGGCACCGGGCGTGTGATCAAGGGCTGGGATCTCGGCCTGATGGGCATGCGCGTAGGCGGCAAGCGTCGTCTGCAGGTGCCCGCCACGCTGGGCTATGGCGAGCGCTCGGTCGGGCGCATCCCGCCCCATTCGGACCTCACCTTCGAGATCGAACTGTTGGAAGTGCTGACCCGCGACGACTGACGGTTCGTCGGAAAATGTCGGCCAGCCGCTGTCTTACAGCCTTAATACGAAGGGATTAAGCTCGCTCGTGTTCAAGGACGACGGCTCAGGGCTGAACCAAGTGGGCATTCTCGACTCTCACGCTCGCATCGCCGCACGGAAGCGGCCCTTGGCCTGATGCAGGAGGTGATCGGGCCGACCTTTCCCATTCGCTGAAAGAGCTATCCCATGATGTTACCCGCGTTCCTGCGTCGTCACCGTCTCGCGTTCGCCGGCCTGTTGGCGGTCGGCCTGGCCGTCCCGGTGGCGGTCGAGGCCCTGCAAGGGCTGGACAAGCCGGTCGATGGCACCCAGACCCTGGTCTTCATGCGCCACGCCGAGAAACCTGGCGAAGGGCTCGGCCAACTCAATTGCCAGGGGCTCAACCGCGCCATCGACCTGGCGACGTTGCTGCCCGAGAAGTTCGGCAAGGCCGATTACGTGTTCGCCGCCAACCCTACCCGGCACGTGGAGGAGGGCAGCGAGGACGAACGCTACAGCTACATCCGCCCCTTGATGACCATCAGCCCCAGCGCCATCAAGCTGGGCCTGCCGGTGAACATCGACTTCGGTGCCAACGACTACGACGACCTGGCCGACGAGCTGCTGAGCGACAAGTACCGCAATGCCACGGTCTACACCGCCTGGTCCAGCGGGTACTTGCCCGAGCTGATCAACACCGTCGCCGGCAAGGCGCTGGGGGAAGAGCGGGTCGTGACCCAGAACTGGAAAGGCGACGATTTCGACACGCTCTACGTGCTGACGCTGACCTGGCGCGATGGCAAGGCCAGCCTGCTCAGCCGCAATGTGCGCCAGGGGCTCAATGGCGGTGCACAGCGGTGCCCGACCTGAGGACAAGATTCACCTCGGGCCTGACAGGCCAGCGCTCACCTGTTGACCATGTGGCGGCCTTACCGCCGCTATCGCGGGCAAGCCCGCTCCCACACAGTCTGCCCAGGTGGCTGAGCTGCCATCGTGCCGATATCTGCTTGAAATGGAGAGTGTGGGAGCTGGCTTGTCAGCGATGGGACCTGCGCATTCACCTCAGGGCTGACAGGCCAGTGTTCAGCCTGTCGGTCATGGGCCGGTGCTACCACTGCTAGCGCGGGCAAGCCCGCTCCATAGGAGCCTGGAGCACAAAAGACAATCGCTCGCGTACCGTTCCACTTCCTTCAGCCTTGCTAGAATGCACCCCTTTTCTCAGCCGCGACCCCGCCATGCCTTCCGTTATCCACACCCTCGAGCAGCACCTGCTCGCTGCCCTCGACCCCGCACCGAACGAAACTCGCCGCCTGTTCCACGGCCGTGGCCGCTGCTGGCCCGACCTGGAGCAGATCACCGTCGACTGGCTGCAGGGCGTGCTGCTGGTGGGCCTGTTCCGTGAGCCGCCGCCCGGCCAGCTCGAGGCCCTTCAGACCATGCTCCTGCGCCTGGCCGAACAGCCGGTGTGGACGGGTCAGGCCATTCTGATCCAGCACCGCTACCTGCCGGACAGCCCCGGGCACTGGCTGCTGGGTGAGCCTCAGCCACAACGCGAGGTGGTGGAAGACGGCCTGCGCTACCTGCTGGACCTGGGTGTACGGCAGAACAGCGGGCTGTTTCTCGACATGCGCCTGGGCCGGCGCTGGGTGCGCGAGCGGTCCGCCGGGCGGCGGGTGCTCAACCTGTTCGCCTACACCTGTGGGTTTTCCGTGGCGGCCATCGCCGGCGGCGCCGAGCAGGTGGTCAACCTGGACATGGCCAAGTCGGCCCTGGCACGGGGTCGGGAGAACCACCGTCTCAACGGCCATGACGCTTCGAAGGTCGCCTACCTGGGCCACGACCTGTTCAAGTCCTGGGGCAAGGTCCGCAAGTACGGGCCCTATGACCTGATCATCATCGACCCCCCCACGTTCCAGCGCGGCAGCTTCGTGCTGACCCAGGACTATGCCAAGGTCCTGCGCCGGCTGCCGGAGTTGCTGAGCGACGGCGGGACCGTGCTGGCCTGCGTCAACGATCCGGGCATCGGCCAGGACTTTCTCATCGAAGGCATGGCCGAACACGCGCCGACGCTGCGCTTCGTCGAACGTCTGGACAACCCGCCGGAGTTTCCGGACGCCGATCCCCAGGGCGGGCTCAAGGCGCTGGTCTTTCAGAGCTGAAGCGCAGGACACTCAACCCTGCACCGCCTCCCCGCGCAGCGCAGGAGGCAGTGGGTAGAGCTGGGCGAAGCTGACGTCGCCGGTCTGGTCCACGCGCTTTTTCAGGCGTTCGTTGAAGGCGCGGCTGACCGTGTACTGCCCACCGGAAATGGTCCGGAACTGCGCGGTCAGCACGAAGCCGTTGAGGTCCATGCGGTCCACGCCGAAGACCTGCAACGGGCCTTGCAGGTTGATCTTCAGCAGCGGGTCCTCGCTGATCGACTGGCCCACTTCGTGGATCAGTTCCAGGGCCTTGTCCACGTCGCTGTCGTAGGTGAACTGCACCGAGAAGAACGCATAGGCGAACTGCCGCGACTGGTTGGTGACCGCCTTGATCTGGCCGAACGGCACCGAATGCACGAAGCCCTTGCCATCGCGCAACCGCAGGGTGCGGATGGTCAGGCTCTCGACCGTGCCGGCGTGTCCCGAGTCCAGCACCACCCAGTCGCCGATGGCGATGGTGTCCTCGATCAGGATGAACAGCCCGGTGATCACGTCCTGCACCAGCTGCTGCGAACCGAAGCCGATGGCCAGCCCGACCACGCCGGCACCGGCCAGCAGAGGCGCGACGTTGATGCCCAGGTTGGCCATGGTGGTGATGGTGCAGATCACCACCAGGATGATCTTGATGGCGTTGCGCAGCATCGGCAGGATGGTCCGCACCCGCGTGCTCGGCTGACGCGAGGCGCGGCGCCCCACGGCCGGTTTGAGCGCTTCCTGGATGGCGGTGTCGAGCACCACCCAGAGCAGCCAGGTCACCAGCAGGATCAGGCCGATGCTGCTCAAGGAGTCGCTGATCGCCCGCCCCAGGCTATTGCTGAGGGCGAAATCGATGACCGAGACGCCCCAGATGCGCCCGAGCAATTCGATGAACGCCACGGCCATGACGATCCTCAGCACGGCATGGGCCAGGCTGCGCAACAGTTCCTTGTAGGGCCGTGCGCGTGCATTCAGGTCGGGCGCCCGCGGGGCGAACACATGCTGCAGGACCGTGCTGAGGAACACCGTGCCCACCAGCAGTACCGTGGTCAGCAGAGCGTTTTGCAGCGCGCGCTGGCTTTCTTCGCCAGCACCGATCAGGTGCACTGCCGACACCAGGATCATCAGCAGGATCGGCAGGTACCAGACGGTGGAGAATATGCGTAGCGTTTCCTGCACGGCGCGGTGCTGCAGACGGTCCTTGAGGTCGCGGTTGCGGATCAGGTGAGCCACCGGCCGGCGCAGGCGGATCACCAGGCCGGCGAAGATCAGTGTGGCGACCAGGCCCGTGCACACGGCGATGCTGCTGGTGAGGTTGGTGCCGAGCTGGCGGGCGATCTGCGGGCTGGTCAGCGCGTCGCTCCAGGCGGCCAGGAAGCCGATCATGAACAGCGGACGCGGTGTCAGCCGACGGATCACGCCGACGGCGGCCCGCTTGTGGCCGGCGTCGAACAGGACGATCAGGCACAGCACGATGGACGTGGAGAACAGCCCGCTGCTGGTCGCATAGGCCAGGCTCAAGCCCGAGGCACGCGCGACCGACGGGTCCAGGAAGCGACTGGCGTACAGGGTCAGCGGCAGGCTGGCCAGCGCGGGCAGGGTGAAGGGCAGCAGGTAGCTCAGCAAGCCTTCGATGCGCGGGCGCTTGGCCAGCCAGGCGCGGCGACGGCTGCGCTGGAACAGCCAGCGGCCGATGCCGGTCAGGACGGCGAAGCTGGCCACCCAGGCCAGCGTGATGAGCAGGAAGTCACCGACCAGACCGAGCCCATCGTTGCCGGCGTGACGGTTGACCAGGCGTTCCACTTCCTTGGCCGCGCGGTCGGTGCGTAAACGCCAGGCATCCACCAGGTGCGCATCCAGGTCGAGGTCGTCGGCGGCGGTGTCCAGGCCATCGGCCAGCGCGCCCAGCAACCCGCCCTGAACGACCGGTGCCGGTTCCTCGGCAGGGGCCGGTTCGGCGGCCAGCAGGCGCGTGCTCAGCAAGAGACCGAACAGCAGAGTGATGAGTGAACGCGGCACGGGAGGACTCCTTGGACCAGTGCGGGGACGGGTTATCCAAGGAACTGAGGGCTTGAGGGGTGAGAAAGTTCGATGAGCGAGCAGGCCGATTCATCTCGAGTGGTCAGCAGGAGAGTCCTGTACTGCAGTGAACGCGGCCAGCGCGGTGCCAGGTTCTGCGGCCCCTGGCAGGCCCGATCGCGGCCGGTCCGGCGCCCCGGCAGGGGCCGCTCACCCGCCGCAGTGGTACAGGCGATCACGGTCCATGTGGGAGCGGCCCCAGTGCCGCGATCGGGCCCGCCAGGGGCCGCAGGAAAAGCCCTGGTTGCCGTGGCAATGACCTCATGACCCAAGAGCGCTTCCTCGACTTCGCCTTACTGCCCGCCGTAGATCTGGTCGAACACGCCACCGTCGTTGAAGTGGGTCTTCTGCACCGTGCGCCAGTCACCGAAGGTCTTTTCCACCGACAAAAAGTCCACCTTCGGGAAGCGGTCGGTGTACTTGGCCAGCACCGTCGCATCGCGTGGACGCAGGTAGTTCTGCGCGGCGATCTCCTGCGCGGCCGGCGACCATAGGTACTTCAGGTATTCCTCGGCCAGCGCCCGGGTGCCTTTCTTGTCCACCACCTTGTCGACCACGCTCACCGGTGGTTCGGCTTCGGCGGACACGCTCGGGTACACCACCTCGAACTGATCGCGACCGAACTCGCGGGCGATCATCTCGGCCTCGTTCTCGAACGTCACCAGCACGTCGCCGATCTGGTTGGTCATGAACGTGGTGGTCGCCGCCCGCCCGCCGGTGTCGAGCACTGGCGCCTGCTTGAACAGCTTGCCGACGAAGTCGCGGGCCTTGGCGTCATCGCCGCCGGTCTTGAGCACGTAGCCCCAGGCCGACAGGTAGGTGTAGCGGCCGTTGCCCGAGGTCTTGGGGTTGGGCACGATCACCTGGACGCCGTCCTTGAGCAGGTCCGGCCAGTCCTTGAGCGCCTTGGGGTTGCCCTTGCGCACGATGAACACCGTGGCCGAGGTGAACGGCGCGCTGTGGTTCGGCAAGCGGGTCACCCAGTCGTCCGGGATGAGCTTGCCATGGTCGACCAGCGCATTGATATCGGTGGCCATGTTCATGGTGATCACGTCCGCCGGCAGGCCGTCGATGACCGCGCGGGCCTGCTTGCTCGAGCCGCCGAAGGACATCTGCACGTTGGCCTTCTCCTGGTGCTCGGCCTCCCAGTGTTTCTGGAACGCTGGGTTGTAGTCCTTGTAGAAATCACGCATCACGTCGTAGGAAACGTTGAGCAGGGTAGGGGCAGCCTGGGCCAGGTTGCCGAGTGCGAGGCCGGCGGCCAGCAACGAAGCGCTGAAGAGTCTTTTCACGACGCGTTCCTTGTTCGAGAGAGAAGGGCGAGGGTCCGCGACTATAGCGGTTGGCCATCGCCCTTATAAAGACCGAAACGTGCTGTGCTTATTCGGTCTTGCGAAACAGCGCGCTGCCGCAACGCGCGCAGAAGGCGGCGCTGCTTTCATGCTGCGACTTGGCGCAGCTCGGGCAGTCGTGCACCAGTTGCCCCGGACGCATGGCGCTGGCCAATTCCGCCGTGAAGATCCCGGTGGGCACGGCGATGATCGAGTAACCGGTGATCATCACCAGCGACGACAGCACCTGACCCAGCGGCGTGGTCGGGACAATGTCGCCGAAGCCCACTGTGGTCAGCGTCACGATGGCCCAGTAGATACCCTTGGGAATGCTGGTGAACCCGTGTTCCGGGCCTTCGATCACGTACATCAGGGTGCCGAACACCGTCACCAGGGTCGAGACGCTGACCAGGAACACGATGATCTTTTGCTTGCTGCCGTGCAGGGCGGTGAGCAGGTAGTTGGCCTGGTTGAGGTAGGGGCTGAGCTTGAGGATGCGGAAGATTCGCAGCATGCGGATCACGCGGATGATCAGCAGGTACTGCGCATCGCTGTAGTACAACGCGAGGATGCCCGGCACGATCGCCAGCAGGTCGACCAGGCCGTAGAAGCTGAAGGCATAGCGCAGCGGCTTGGGCGAGCAGTACAGGCGCGTCAGGTACTCGAGCAGGAAGACCGTGGTGAAGCCCCACTCGATACCGGCCAGCACATGGGCGTAGTTGCGGTGCACCGAATCGATGCTGTCGAGGATGACCGTGACCAGGCTGGCGAGGATGAGCAGCAGCAAGGCCTTGTCGAAACGGCGGCCAGCGGTGTTGTCGTTCTGGAAGACGACGATGTAGAGGCGTTCGCGCAGGGAGGGTGAGGAGGACATGAAAGCACAGGTTCCAAAGGCAGAACGGCAAGGCTAGAAGTGGAGCAAGGTCCGTGACAAGCGTTTCAAACCTGCAAAACCGATAGAAATGTCAGTTTCGTGGGCGTGAAGGTTCCATGACGCTCTAGACTCATCAACACGGTCGGGGGCCAGTCATGATAAAGGGGTGGACGTGCGGATTCCTTTGGGCGCCCTGTTCAGCGAATTGCCCGGAAGCACGCTGACCATGAGCACCAAGGGCGTCGAAGTCAACGTTCCCACGCCCAGGGCTGTCCAGGTTGTGATAGGCAATGTAACGACGGCTCCTGCCTCAGGAACAGCGATATTGTCCATTCCAGTGAAAACACCAGGGCAAGCGCCCAAACAGGTTCTTTCGACAAGCACGACCATCGTGCTGGCCTGGAAAACCATAAGCGATGTGGCATACGGCAGGCTCACCGAACAGTTCAAATCGATCGGGTCGAGCCGAGCCCAGGGTCGCATCCGTTGCTTCGTTGAGGTTCTTCAAGGGTTCAGACGCAGGGTCGGTGCGCTGGTCAGCCACCCCAGCCCATCATGGGTGTGACCTCGTGGCTGGTACTCCGCACCGATCCATCCTTGATAGCCGATCCGCGCCAGGTGTTTGAACAGAAAACGGTAATTGATCTCTCCAGTGCCCGGTTCGTGGCGTCCCGGCGTATCGGCCAGCTGGACATGGCCGATATGGTCCAGGTGGGTCTGAAGTGTGTGGGCCAGGTCACCTTCCATGATCTGCATGTGATAAAGGTCGTACTGCAACAACAGGCTGGCACTGCCGACCTCGGCCTGGATCGCCAGGGCCTGGGCCGTGTGGTTGAGGTAGAACCCCGGCACGTCACGGGTATTGATCATTTCCATAAGCAGCGTCATTTCAGCATCCTGCAGCGCATCTGCCGCGTAGCGCAGGTTATCGACGAAAGTACGCTGCACCAGCGCGTCGTCCAGGTTCGCTGGCCTTACCCCTGCCAGGCAGTTGACCTGCTTGGTCCCCAGCACCTTGGCGTAGGTGATGGCCGTGTGCACCCCGGCGCGGAACTCCTCGATACGGTCCGGGTGACAGGCGATGCCGCGTTCCCCGCGTGCCCAATCCCCCGCCGGCAGGTTGAACAGCACCATTGGCAGGCCATGACGGTCCAGCCGTTCACGCATCTGTTCGGCGTCGAAGGCGTAAGGGAACTGGCATTCGACACCGTCGAACCCGGCCTTGGCGGCGGCTTCGAAACGGGACAGAAAATCCACTTCGGTAAAGAGCAAGGTCAGGTTGGCGGCAATGCGCATCGTGTTCGTCTTCCTGCCCAGCGAGGGGCGGCAGCGTAGAAAGGGCCTGTGCGTGGATGCGCTGCCGAGCAAGCAGAAGCGACGCCTGGCCATGGAGGTGCTTCGAAGCATAGGCGCTCATGACAAGACCTTCGAGTGCCTGAACGCCTGAGCAGAACTGTTTCGCCCACGGTAGGTCTGAACGCCATCTTGTCGAGCATCGTGCTGTTCCCATCGGGCCATCCGTATACCCGGTCTTCCAGGAAGCACGAAGCGACAAGAATCGACTAAGGATGAAATGACATGGCGGGCAGCAGTTTTTTTGCGTTACTGGATGACATCGCAGCGCTTCTGGATGACATCTCCCTGATGAGCAAGGTCGCAGCAAAAAAGACGGCCAGTGTCCTGAGTGACGACCTGGCCGTGAATGCCGAACAGGTCACGGGCATGAAGGCCGATCGCGAATTGCCCGTGGTCTGGGCCGTGTTCAAGGGCTCGCTCAAGAACAAGGCGATCCTGGTGCCCTGTGCGCTCCTGCTCAGCGCCTTTCTCCCTGCAGCCGTCAAGTGGTTGCTCATGGCGGGGGGTGTCTATCTCTGCTACGAAGGCTATGAGGCGATAAAGGACAAGTTTTCACGCAAGGCGTCAGGTGCGCAGGAGGCGAAAAAGAAGGCCGTCCCGCGAACCCCCGAAGCGCTCGCCGAGTACGAGAAGCGCAAGATCAAAGGCGCCATCAAGACCGATTTCATCCTGAGCGCCGAGATCATCGTCATCACCCTGAACGTCGTGGCCGACGCCCCGCTGTATCAGCAGATCCTGACCTTGATCGTGATCGCGGTGGCGATGACCGTGGGCGTGTATGGCGTGGTGGCAGGCATCGTTCGGCTCGATGATGCCGGGTTCGCGCTCGCCAAATCCAAGGCGCAAGGCCTGTGGGGCAGGGTGGTCAGGAAGGGCGGGCAGATCCTGGTGTCGGCGGCACCCCTGCTGATGAAGGCCCTGTCCTGGATCGGGACGATCGCCATGTTCCTGGTCGGCGGAACGTTCGTGGGCGAGGGCATTGTTCCGCTGGAGCATGCCGTCGAGCACGTGGTCGCGAACAGTGGAAGCTGGGGCGCGGTCGTCAAGATGGGGCTGTTTGGCGTGGTGGGGATCGTGTCGGGCTTCCTGGCAGCGGTGGCGGTTGGCGGTGTGTCCTGGGTGCGTGGACGCGCAGCGCGTTGAGCGCAAGCCTTTGTGGGGGCGGGCTCTCCTGTGGGCCCCTGTGCCGCGATTGGGCCCGCAGGGCCTATATCTGCACGTGGCAGGAACCATAAATCTCCCACATGGGCCGCGATTGTCTGTACCACCGCGGCGGGCGTGAGCGGCTGCAGAAATCGATCGGCGATAAGGCCTCTGAGCCTGCCAGCTATCGCCATGTGCTCTGTGCGACAACGCGGCGCCGGGCGGACGTCTTAGAACTGCACCTTGACCAGCAAGCTGGCGGTGTTCTGGTCGGTCTCGAAAGCGCTGCTGTCCTTGATCCCGTACTTGTTCTTCCAGTAATCGTACTCGAACCCTACGTACAGCTGCTTCTCACCCAGCTTCAATGCCTTGCCCAGGTCGTACTTGATCTGCGGGTTGAAGTGCAGGTTGGCCTGATAGGTGCCACGGCGGTTCACGTCGTTGTCGACCACCCAGTCCATGTAGCCGTCGATCAGCACGTCCGAGCGGCCGACGGGAATCGTGTAGGACCAGACCGGGGTGATTTGCCAGACGTTGTCACCCGGACGGCTGCCATCGGTGGTGCGGTGGTAGAAATTGACCTGGAACCAGTCGAAGCCCGGTACCGCAAGGTCGAAGCCGGGGCCGATCAGGTACGACTCGACGTCGCCTTCGCCGAACTCGTAGGTCATCGCCAGCAGCACGTCCTTGACCGGGCCGAACGCGAGCTGTTGGTCGAAGATCTTGTTGAACGACAGGCGCGGGGTGATCTCGCCGTACAGCGTGCTGCGGCCATTACCCGAATCCTTCTTGCCGTTGTAGAAGATGCGGTCGACGAACACGAAGTTGTCGCCGTACTTCCAGGCATCGGCATGCTCGAAGGTGAAGGTCTGCTGGATCTCAGGGTTGACCTTGAAGTCGTGGCCGTACAGGTAGGTAAGGCTGTTGCCCTGCCACTGCAGCAGGTCGCCAGCAAGGCTGGTGCCGGTGGTCAGCAGGCCAGCGGCCAGTACCAGACTCTGGAAGATACGCATTGCGAAGGAAGCTCCGGGTGTCAGTGTCGGCGTTGGCGGCCGTGTCGTTAGGGTGTGCACGCAGGCGCCTGTCCAAGCACTCAGGCGGAGGACGGCCGAAGCTTGGCATGCGACAGGATGCGGGGTGTCGAAGGTTTCGAGCGCCAGCACGGCGCGTCTGCAAGCCAGGCTGCTCGAAGGGCGCGCAGGTTACTGAGTTGTCGAGTGAAGCTCAAGCGTTCGATCATGGAAGTTGACGTCGATAACTTGAGCGATCGATCAAGTTCGGCTGTTTTTCCAAACGTTTGAAGTGGGCGGTGACGAGAGTGACGATGTCAGTGTCCGCTTCGTATCCCTAAGACCCGATTTCTATGGTCGTGCGCGCCCGTGACCAAAGCACCTCCGACATTGAACACAAAGCCGGTCGCTTCACCTCTCGAGAGCCACGAGTAAGCCGCCGACAGATGAGCACTGCTGTTACTCCGCTCGTCTGCCTGTACCTGGGCGACAAGGGCAGCGTAGTGGCGGCTGCCCTCCATCGAAATCCTGCTGTTGCCGTGAGAGGCCAGGTTCGTGTTGACGTACTGGACGGACCGAGGGAAGGGTTCCAGGCGCTCGACCGGGTAGGCGGAAAACGCAGCATCAAGCACCTGTCGCTCGGGGGACATGTGAAGGGCAGGTTGTCGCTTGTAGAAGAGCGCCTGCCGAGCGTCTTCCAGTTGCGTGGCGATGTACGCTTTTTTCTTGAGGGTAATTGGCACTGAGATCTTGGACGTGCTGGCTATGAGGGTCTTGACCAGTGGGCGTACCAGGGAGGTATTGAATACCCGTACCCTGCCGCTGGGGTCTTGATGATTGACAGGGTCGTTCGCACAGTACGCATACGCATTGATGCCACCTGCGCCGAAGGGGCTCAACACGTCTGCACTGAGAAAGCGCCGTAGTGCAGGTCGATAAGCTCTGTGTCCATTGCCCAACAAAAAGCCTTCGAGGGCCGCGTCGAACAACATCCCCGTAAAGCCGACCATCGACGGTGGCGAACACGAGGAGACATGACCATACGGCGTATAGGTCATGTGCTGCGTCGTCTGCGTCGAGACTATGGCATGCACGGAGTTCTGCAGGTCAACCTTGAACAGCCCGTTGGCCTGTGCGTGCGAGTACTGGGAAAGCAATGAGCCTCGGTGCCGCATCAGGTGCACGTGCCCGTTACCCTTCAAAAGCTCACTGAGGTGCTCGGCGCGATAGAAAAGCTGAGTGGTCATCATGGATACGCTCTCCAGCAGCAGAGTGTGCACTGTGAGCCGTCCCTTGCGCCCGGACAACTGACAAAATTGTCACTCGCCCGGCCGCTCGATCCGCATGGACGTTGCGCGTGATTACCGCTTGTGCACGCACCGCCCGGCAGCGTAGGTCTCCCGCACCACCCGGTCATCTCCCAGCGTCGTCAGCACGAACAGCGTCTCCTCGATGCTGCGCGACTGCTGCAGGCGGTAGTCGAGCAGCGGCGTGGCCTTGTAGTCCAGCACCACGAAGTCCGCGTCGTGCCCTGGCGCCAGGCTGCCGATGCGCTCTTCCAGGCGCAGGGCGCGCGCGCCACCGAGGGTCGCCAGGTACAGTGACTTGAACGGGTGCAGGCGCACGTCCTGCAACTGCATCACCTTGTAGGCCTCGTTCAGGGTCGCCAGCAGCGAGAAGCTGGTACCGGCCCCCACGTCGGTGCCCAGGCCCACGCGTACACCGAAGCGCTCGGCCTGGGGCAGGTTGAACAGACCGCTGCCAAGGAACAGGTTCGAGGTCGGGCAGAAGGCCACGGCCGAGCCGGTCTCGGCCAGGCGCTGGCATTCGGCGTCGCACAGGTGCACGCCATGGGCGAACACCGAGCGCTCGCCGAGCAGCCGGTAGTGGTCGTAGACGTCCAGGTAGCCGCTGCGCTCGGGGTACAGCGCCTTGACCCAGTCGATTTCCTTGAGGTTCTCGGACAGGTGCGTGTGCAGGTACACCCCAGGATGTTCCTCGAGCAGGCGGCCAGCGGCGGTCAGTTGCTCGGGCGTGCTGGTGGGCGCGAAGCGCGGGGTCACGGCATAGTGCAGGCGACCCTTGCCGTGCCAGCGCTCGATCAGCGCCTTGCTGTCCTGGTAGCTGCTGTCGGCCGTGTCGGTCAGGTAGTCCGGGGCGTTGCGGTCCATCATCACCTTGCCGGCGATCAGCCGCAGGTCGAGGCGTTCGGCCGCCTCGAACAGGGCGTCCACCGACTCGGGGTGCACGCTGCCGAATACCAGGGCCGTGGTGGTGCCGTTACGCAGCAGTTCGCCGAGGAACAGCTGGGCGACCTGGTCGGCGTGGGTCTTGTCGGCGAACTGGCGCTCGCAGGGGAAGGTGTAGGTCTCGAGCCAGTCGAGCAGCTGTTCGCCATAGGAGCCGATCATGCCGGTCTGCGGGAAATGGATATGGGTGTCGATGAAGCCGGGGGTGATCAGCGCATCGGTGTGGGTGACCACCTCGGTGTCTGGCGCCAGGGTCGGCAACAGCTCGGTCGCCGGGCCGACGGCGGTGATCCGGCCGTCCTCGACCACCAGCAGGCCATCGTCGAAGTAGGCGTAGGACGCGTCCAGGCCGACCTCGCTGGGGTCGGCCAGGCTGTAGAGAATGGCGGCGCGGTAGGCGGTGCAGGGTGTGCTCATGCGGCTCTCGTCTGTCAGAAAAGGTGCAGCGTCGTAGGCCCTGTCCTCAGACGGAACAGGGCACGTTCGACGCGGGCCATGGGCAAGCGTACCAGACCCGCAACGGCTCGCGCCGCCGGGCATCAAGTGCGCTACAATTGCGCCCCTTCGCCCAGCCCCATGACCCTTGAGGACCCCCATGACGTTCAAGGCGCCGGACAGCCTCTGCGAACAGATCGCCCGCCACCTGGCCGAACGGATCATCCGCGGCGAACTCGCGCCTGGCGAGCGCATCCAGGAACAGAAGGTCACCCAGGCCCTGAACGTCAGCCGTGGCTCGGTGCGTGAAGCGCTGTTGATCCTCGAGCGCCGGCATCTGGTGGCCATCCTGCCACGCCGTGGCGCCCATGTGACCGTGCTGGACGCCCACAGCGTGCGCAGCCTGTGCCACATGATGGGGGAGCTGTACATCCTGCTGGGCAATGCCGTGGCCGCCCGTTGGCGCACCGACAGCGACCTGCTGCCGTTCATGGCGGTGCAGCAGCGGCTGGTGCAGGCCTGCGCGCGCGGGGACATCGAGGCGTTCGTCGCCGACAGCTTCGCGGTGATGCGCGCCGCCTATCCGTTCGCCGACAACCTGTACCTGCAGGAGACGGCCGAGAACCTGCAGCCGGCCATGAGTCGCGCCTACCACCTGGCGCTCGCGCAGCGCCAGGCGAGCATGGCCGATTTCGTCCAGCTGTTCGACGACCTGCTCGAGGCCGTGCTGCGCCGCGACACACCACGGATCCGCGAGGTGTTGGTGACCTATTGCACGCGCAGTGGCGACCTGGTCATCGCTGCCTTGGCCGCAGGTTGACCGATGCGCCTGAAATGCATTCGCCTGGCCGGCTTCAAGTCCTTCGTCGACCCGACCACCGTCAACTTCCCCAGCAACATGGCCGCCGTGGTCGGGCCCAATGGCTGCGGCAAGTCCAACATCATCGACGCCGTGCGCTGGGTGATGGGCGAAAGCTCGGCGAAGAACCTGCGCGGCGAGTCGATGACCGACGTCATCTTCAACGGCTCCACCAGCCGCAAGCCGGTCAGCCAGGCGAGCATCGAACTGGTGTTCGACAACAGCGACAACACCCTGGTGGGCGAGTACGCGGCCTACGCCGAGATCTCCATCCGCCGCAAGGTCACCCGCGACGCGCAGAACACCTATTACCTCAACGGCACCAAGTGTCGCCGTCGGGACATCACCGACATCTTCCTCGGCACGGGCCTGGGACCACGCAGCTACTCGATCATCGAGCAGGGCATGATCTCCAAGCTGATCGAGGCCAAGCCCGAGGAGCTGCGCAACTTCATCGAGGAGGCCGCGGGCATCTCCAAGTACAAGGAGCGCCGCCGCGAGACCGAGAACCGCATTCGTCGCACCCAGGAGAACCTGGCACGCCTGACCGACCTGCGTGAAGAGCTGGAACGTCAGCTCGAACGCCTGCACCGCCAGGCTCAGGCCGCCGAGAAATACAAGGACTACAAGGCCCGTGAGCGTCAGCTCAAGGCCAGCCTGTCGGCCTTGCGCTGGAGCGCCCTGGATGAACGGGTCCGTCAGCGCGAGGCGGTGATCCTGGATCAGGAGGTGGCGTTCGAGGCACTGGTGGCCGAGCAGCGCAGTGCCGATGCCAGTATCGAGCGGTTGCGCGATGGGCATCACGAGCTGTCGGAGCGCTTCAACCAGGTGCAGGCACGCTTCTATTCGGTGGCAGGCGACATCGCCCGCGTCGAGCAGAGCATCCAGCACGGTCAGCAGCGCCTGCGGCAATTGCAGGACGACCTCAAGGAAGCCGAGCGCACGCGCCAGGAGACCGAATCGCACCTGGGCCACGACCGCGCCCTGCTGACCAGCCTGGCCGAAGAGCTGGAGATGCTCGAGCCGGAGCGCGAGCTGACCCTGGCCGCCGCCGAAGAGAGCGCGGCGACCCTGGAAGAAGCCGAAGAGGGCATGCAGGGCTGGCAGGCGCAGTGGGACGACTTCACCGCCCGCTCGGCCGAGCCTCGGCGCCAGGCCGAAGTGCAGCAGTCACGCCTGCAACAGCTCGAAGCGGGGCTCGAACGCCTCGCCGAACGCCAGCGCAAGCTCGGCGAGGAGCGCGATCAGCTCGGCGCCGACCCGCAAGACGCGGCCTTGCTCGAGCTGGCCGAGCAGCTGGCCGCCGGCGAGGCCACGATCGAAGGCTTGCAGATGGCCGAGCAGGAGGCGCTCGAGCAACTCGAGCAGGCGCGCGAGCACTGGCGTGAAGGCAACGAACGTCGCCAGCGCGTGCAGGGCGAGCTGCAGCGCCTGGGCGGTCGCGTGGCCTCCTTGGAAGCCTTGCAACAGGCCGCGCTCGAGCCGGGTGCCGGGACCGCGCAGTGGCTGCGTGAGGCCGGGTTGGCCCAGCGTCCGCGGCTGGCCACCGGCCTGCGTGTCGAGCCGGGCTGGGAGCAGGCGGTGGAGACCGTGCTCGGCGCCGACCTGCAGGCGGTGCTGGTCGATGATCTCGCCGGTCTCGACTACGCCAGCTTGGCCCAGGGCGAGTTGCGCCTGTTGGTGACCCAGGCCCCAGGATCGGCATCGGCCGGCAGCCTGCTCGACAAGGTCGAGAGCGCCGTCGACCTGTCGGCCTGGCTGGGCCAGGTGCGCCCCGTGGAGAGCCTGGAGCAGGCCCTGGCCCAGCGCGCAGGCCTGGCCCAAGACGAAAGCCTGGTCAGCCGCGACGGTTACTGGGTCGGGCGGCAGTTCCTGCGGGTCAGCCGCGGCGACGATGCCCAGGGCGGCGTGCTGGCGCGGGGTCAGGAGCTCGAGCGCCTGCTCGCCCACCAGGTGGAGCAACAGGCTCAGCTCGACCAGCTCGACGAACAGCTGCAGGCGTTGGGCGAGCGTCAACGCGAACACGACGCGCAGCGCGAGCACCTGCGCCGCCGCCAGCAGGACGAAAGCCGTCAGCTGGGCGAGACCAAGGCGCGGCTGTCGGGTGCCCGCGCCCGTGCCGAGCAGGTGGCGCTGCGGCGCCAGCGCCTGCAGGAAGAATTGACCGAACTGCAAGAGCAGCGCGCCCTGGAGCATGAGCAATTGAGCGAGGCCCGGTTGCTGCTGCAGGAGGCACTGGAGCTCATGGCCCAGGACTCCGACCAGCGTGAGCAGCTGTTGGCGCGCCGCGACGGGCTGCGCGAGACCCTCGACCGGGCTCGCCAGGAAGCCCGTCAGCACAAAGACCATGCGCACCAGCTCGCCGTGCGCGTGGGGTCGCTGCGGGCCCAGCATGATTCTACCCATCAGGCCTTGGAGCGCCTGGAGCAGCAGGCCATCCGCCTGCTCGAACGACAGGAACAACTGAGCCTCAACCTGGAAGAGGGCGAGGCGCCGCTGGAAGAGTTGCGCCTGAAGCTCGAAGCGCTGCTCGAGCAACGCATGGGCGTCGACGAGGAGATGCGCCTGGCACGGCTGCACCTGGAAGACGCCGACCGCGAACTGCGCGATGCCGAGAAGCGCCGTACCCAGGCCGAGCAGCAGGCCCAGCTGCTGCGTGGCCAGCTGGAGCAGCTGCGCCTGGAGAGCCAAGGGCTCGACGTGCGCCGCAAGACCCTGCAAGAACAGCTGCTGGCCGACGGCTACGACCTGCATGGCGTGCTGAATACCCTGGACGAACAGGCCAGCGAGTCGGGCACCGAACAGGAACTCGAACAGCTGGATGCGCGCATCCAGCGCCTGGGTGCGATCAACCTGGCGGCCATCGACGAATACCAGCAGCAGTCCGAACGCAAGCGCTACCTCGATGCCCAGGATGCCGACCTGGTCGAAGCCCTCGACACGCTGGAAAACGTCATCCGCAAGATCGACAAGGAAACCCGTAACCGCTTCAAGGATACCTTTGATCTGATAAATGCAGGTTTACAGGCACTTTTTCCAAAAGTTTTCGGTGGCGGCAGCGCTTATCTGGAACTGACGGGCGAAGATCTACTCGATACTGGGGTGACGATCATGGCGCGTCCGCCGGGCAAGAAGAACAGCACCATCCATCTGCTGTCCGGTGGCGAGAAGGCCCTGACCGCGCTGGCACTGGTGTTCGCCATCTTCAAGCTCAACCCGGCGCCGTTCTGCATGCTCGACGAGGTCGATGCACCGCTGGACGATGCCAACGTGGGACGTTACGCCCGGTTGGTGAAGGAGATGAGCGAAACCGTGCAGTTCATCTACATCACCCACAACAAGATCGCTATGGAAAAGGCCGATCAACTGATGGGGGTGACCATGCACGAGCCGGGCTGTTCGCGGCTGGTGGCGGTCGACGTGGAAGAGGCGATGGCCCTGGTGGACACCTGAGGCGCGAGAAGGAACGCGGAAGTGGGAAGAATGCCACTGACATGTCAGACAGACGGTGAAACTTGCCGTGGGTCGTGCTAGCTTTATGTCACCTGTTTTAAACGTGGGAAAACGCCTGCCAGAACAGCGAGTTGGCGCCACGAGTTAAAGGGCTTTGAAGCCTTTGTTTCCAAGCACATTTTTTTACAGAGGCACGGAATTACATGGAAATCGGTCTGCGCGAGTGGCTGATCCTCATCGGCGTCATCGTCATCGCCGGCATTCTGTTCGATGGCTGGCGCCGTATGCGCGGCGGCAAGGGTAAATTGAAATTTCGTCTGGACCGCAGCTTCTCCAACCTGCCCGAAGAAGAAGGTGGCGCCGAGGTGCTGGGCCCTTCACGGGTGCTGGACACGCAGCGTGAGCCGGAGCTGGACGAAAGCGACCTGCCGTCGATGAGCGCGCCGGCGCGTGAACGCGACCCCAAACCGGTCAAGGCGCCCAAGCGCAAAGAGAAAGTGGCCGACAACGCCCCGGTCGCCGCGCCGCGTGAGCTGCGTGAGCCGGAGCTGTTCGTCGACGATCACGATGACTACAGCGACGAACGTCGTGGCACCGGTTTCGTGTCGGCCCAGGCGGCCCCTGCCGGCCAGGCGTCTTCCCAGGCGCCGGCCAAGGAGCTGCCGCCGGCCGAGGAAGTGCTGGTGATCAGCGTCATTTCCCGGGACGAGGGCGGCTTCAAGGGCCCTGCGCTGTTGCAGAACATCCTGGAAAGCGGCCTGCGCTTCGGCGAAATGGATATCTTCCATCGCCACGAAAGCATGGCCGGCAACGGCGAAGTGCTGTTCTCGATGGCCAATGCGGTCAAGCCGGGCGTGTTCGACCTGGACGACATCGACCACTTCAGCACCCGGGCCGTGAGCTTCTTCCTCGGCCTGCCAGGCCCGCGCCACCCCAAGCAGGCCTTCGACGTGATGGTCGCGGCCGCGCGCAAGCTGGCCCATGAGCTCGATGGCGAACTCAAGGACGACCAGCGCAGCGTGCTGACCGCCCAGACCATCGAGCACTATCGCCAGCGCATCGTCGAATTCGAGCGCCGGGCGTTGACCCAGAAGCGCTGAAGGTGACGCGGGCTCGCCGGGTCGGGCCCAGCCGTTAACGGACAAGAAAGCAGCCTCGGCTGCTTTCTTGCTTTTGCAAGAGAAGAACCTAGACATGACCGCCGACTCCAGAATCCTCGAACTGCGTGACGCCATCGCCCAGCACAACTACCGCTACTACGTGCTCGACGAGCCCAGCGTGCCCGATGCCGAATACGATCGCCTGTTCAACGAACTCAAGGCGCTCGAGGCCGAGCACCCTGACTTGGTCACCGCCGATTCCCCGACCCAGCGCGTCGGCGGCCAGGCGCTGGCTGCGTTCAGCCAGATCCGCCACCAGATCCCCATGCTCAGCCTGGGCAACGCCTTCGAGGAAAGCGACCTGCGCGAGTTCGACCGGCGCGTGGTCAGCGGCCTGGACCTGCCCAACGCCGGCTCGGCCGTCGACTACAGCTGCGAGCCGAAGCTCGACGGCCTGGCGGTCAGCCTGCTCTACCGCGATGGGCAGCTGGTGCAGGGGGCCACCCGTGGCGACGGCACCACCGGCGAAGACATCAGCGCCAACGTGCGCACCGTGCGCAACATCCCGCTCAAGCTGCACGGCAGCGGCTGGCCGGCCGAGCTGGAGGTGCGCGGCGAGGTGTACATGAGCAAGGCCGGCTTCGAGCGGCTCAACGCCAGCCAGGCCGAGATCGGCGGCAAGACCTTCGCCAACCCGCGCAACGCCGCCGCCGGCAGCCTGCGCCAGCTCGACTCGAAGATCACCGCCAGCCGGCCCCTGGAATTCTGCTGCTACGGCGTCGGCCACACCTCGGCCCCGGTCGCCGACAGCCACATCGAGACCCTCGAGACCCTCAAGACCTGGGGCCTGCCGATCAGTCGCGAACTGCGCCATGCCGCCGGCATCGACGAGTGCCTGGCCTACTACCATGACATCGGCGCGCGGCGTAACGACTTGCCGTACGAGATCGACGGCGTGGTGTTCAAGGTCAACAGCCTGGCCTCCCAGCGCGAACTGGGCTTCCGCTCGCGCGAGCCGCGCTGGGCCCTGGCCCACAAGTTCCCGGCGCTCGAAGAGATCACCGACGTGCTCGACGTCGAGTTCCAGGTCGGCCGTACCGGCGCGGTCACCCCCGTGGCCCGGCTCAAGCCGGTCAAGGTCGCCGGCGTCACCGTGTCCAACGCCACCTTGCACAACATGGACGAGATCGGCCGTCTGGGCCTGATGATCGGCGACAGTGTGATCATCCGCCGCGCGGGCGACGTGATCCCGCAGGTCATGCAGGTGGTCACCGAACGCCGCCCCGAAGATGCCCGCCCGGTGCACGTGCCCGAGCAGTGCCCGGTGTGTGGCGCCCAGGTCGAGCGTACCCAGCTGGTCAAGCGCAGCAAGGGCCGCGAGACCACCAGCGAAGGCGCGGTGTACCGCTGCGTCGGCCGCCTGGCCTGCGCCGCCCAGCTCAAGCAGGCGATCATCCACTACGTGTCGCGCCGCGCCATGGACATCGATGGCTTGGGCGAGAAGAGCGTCGAGCAACTGGTCGACCAGCACCTGATCCGCTCGCCCGCCGACCTGTACCGCCTGACCTTCGACCAGGTGGTGGCCCTCGAAGGCTTCGCCGAAGTCTCCAGCAACAAGCTGCTGGCGGCGATCGAGGCCAGCAAGCGCCCGAGCCTGGCGCGCTTCATCTACGCCCTGGGCATCCCGGACGTCGGCGAAGAGACCGCCAAGGTCCTGGCCCGCTCCCTGGGGAGCCTCGCGCGCGTCCAGGCCGCCTTGCCCCAGGTGCTCACCTACCTGCCGGACATCGGCCTGGAGGTCGCCCACGAGATTCACAACTTCTTCGACGACGAGCACAACCGCAGCGTCATCCAGCAACTGCTCGACTGCGGCCTCACGCTTCAGGACGAGGGCGAGCTGGGCGCCGAGTTCGCCGCCAGCACCCGCCTGGCCGGCCTGATCGCCAAGCTCGACATCGCCTCGGTCGGTCCGACCGGCGCTGAAAAACTGGTGGCCCGCTTCGACAGCCTGGACAAGATCATCGAGGCCGATGGCATTGACCTTCGCCAGGTGCTCAACACCCGCCAGGCCGACGCCGTGCGCGCCTTCTTCCGCGACGAAGCCAACCAGCGCCTGGCCCGTGCTCTCGAAGCGCAGCTGCGCGACTTCGGCATGCACTGGGCGAGCGAGAAGAAGACCGCCGAAGGCCTGCCCCTGGCCGGACAGACCTGGGTGCTGACCGGCTCGCTCGAGCGCATGAGCCGCGACGTGGCCAAGGACACGCTCGAACGCCTGGGGGCCAAGGTGTCCGGGTCGGTGTCCGGCAAGACCCACTGCGTGGTCGCCGGCCCCGGCGCCGGCTCGAAGCTGACCAAGGCCAACGAACTGGGCCTGGAGGTGCTCGACGAGGACGCCTTCGTGCGCTTCCTGGAAGGGCAGGGCATCGCCGTTTGACGAGCCTGCGCGACAAGTCATTGAGAAATGATGGGTTTTTCGTGAGACAGAGGTTGTAAGTTCTGCCCAGCGCGGTACAATGGCGCCGCTTGTCACATGACAAGTGGCGTCGTGGTGGCCCTACCGGTCCCTCCGCAACGATTACCCGTTAACCTGGTCAGGCCCGGAAGGGAGCAGCCATGGCGGGAACATCGTGTGCCGGGGTGTGGCTGGTGGGGCTGCCTCCATTACGCAATTCCTTGAATTCCCAAGGATTCTCCAAACGCCTCCGACGGCATCGTTGCCAAGCCTGCTGAGCTTTACGCTCGAGCGCCAGCGCTGATCAGTCGATGCTGCTACCGTAGTGATGCGCTCTAGCGTTGCAAATAGAACATCCTTCCATTGACAGCGACTTCATGGTCAGTGTGCGCTGAGCTTACTGTCGTGCATTGCCATGGGTGGAGGATGCTGCATTATGTGCTCTGCAGCCAGGTACTCCATGCGTATTGGCAAGAGCGAGTATGTGTTCTGGATGCTTCAATCACAGCCCCGCCTATCATTGATCTACGCATCATGTTGTGTATGATTGAGCGAGCTTTGATGCGTGACATCATGACTCGTCATGTCTAGGTGTCTCGTTTACGGGCAGGAAGTGAACAGGTCTACCTGTCACGTTGAACCAAGAAGCAGGAGAACAGCATGGCATCGCTATTGACCAGAGCTGAACAGGCCGTATCTGCTACTGCAATGGCTAGAACCTTCGGCGCGCGTCTGAAGGATGTCACCAGTGGAGAGACTACCCATCTCGTCATTTTCAAGGACAATGAGCCCGCAGCGGTACTGATAGGCGTCGAAGCTTATCAATCCCTGCAGGATGAGCTCGAAGACCTTCGTGCCGATCGTTTGGCCTCCGAGCGGTTACTCAGTTTGGACGAAAGTAACACTGTCAGCCTTGAAGACATGGAGGCCTGTTTCAGGTCGTGAGCCTATGAGCTGGAACGTCACCTTTCATCCTGCTGTACACGACGATCTTCTACAGCTCGGTACTGCGGAAGCAAGGCGAATCCTCAAAGTGGTGAGAACGCGCATTGCCGAGGGTGAGCCCGACAAGCTCGGCAAGCCGCTACGGGGCATATTGGCTGGGTGCCGCCGTATACGCACAGGTGATGTTCGTATCGTTTATCGCATAAGAGGTAATGAGATCGTCCTGGTGCTGTGTGTCGGGGCCAGGCGCGACGATGAAGTTTACGAAGCCGCCACGCGGCGTGTCTGAGGATTGGCATCCGCTTCCCGTAAGACATTTCTCAATGCCAAGCGGTACTCTGCTCAAGCCAGACGTCGATACAGGCTCACACCCCGCCCACTGACTTATGCACCCCCTCCAACCGCGCAAACGAAATATCCTTCGCCGTCAGCAAGAAATCTCGCATATACGCCATCTCCAGCATATCGCTGCGCACCCCCGCGAACAGTGTCGCCTGCAACCCCTCCTTCCCCAGCCGCTTGGCCATCACATACCCCCGTGCGCTGTATTCATGCACCGCCCAGTTCGGCAAGCAGCACACCCCACGGCCACTGGCGACCAGCTGCATCATCATGACCGTCATCTCCGCCGTGCGGACCTGTGCCGGCTCGACATCGGCCGGATCCAGAAAGCGGGTGAAGATGTCCAGGCGGTCGCGTTCGATGGGGTATGTGATCAAGGTCTGCCCGGCGAGGTCGGCAGGTTCCAGGTACGGTCTATCGCGCAGTGCATGGTGCTTGTCGAGGGTCAGCAGCGCTTCGTACCCGAACAGGGGGATGTAGGTGACGCCCGGCAGGCTCACCGGGTCGGAGGTGACGACCAAGTCGAGGTCGCCCCGTGCCAGGGCCGGCAGCGGCGCGAACGACCATCCCGAGGCCAGGTCCAGTTCGACCTCCGGCCAGTCGCTGCGAAAGGCGTCCAGTGACGGCATCAGCCATTGATAGCAGCTGTGGCATTCGATGGCGATGTGCAGCCGGTCGGCGATGCCTCCGGCCAGCTTGCCCAGGCTGCGTTCGGTCGTGCGGATCAGCGGCAGGACCTGGTCGGCCAGTTGCAGCAGCTTCAGGCCTGCGGTGGTGAAGCGCACGGGCTTGGACTTGCGCACGAACACGGGCAGGCCCAGGCGGCTCTCCAGCTCGCGGAACTGGTGCGACAGCGCCGACTGCGTCAGGTGCAGGCGCTCGGCGGCCAGGGGCAGGCTGTCGGTCTCGCGCAGGGTGTGGAGGGTGCGCAGGTGCCTCAAGTCGATCATGGGCGACGGGCTACGCTCGCGTGTGCCTTCATCGGGCCGACAGCTCGCGGCGCACGATGTCCGCGCCTGCGCTCAAGGCCCGCAGCTTGCCTTGCGCCACGGCGCGGGGCAACGGTGCCATGCCGCAGTTGGTGCAGGGGTATAGGTTGTTCGCGTCGACGAACTGGAGCGCCTTGCGCAGTGTGTCGGCCACCGCTTCAGGCGTCTCGATGGCTGGATTCGCCACGTCGATGGCGCCCACCATCACCTTCTTGCCACGAATGAGTTCGAGCAGGTCCATGGGTACGTGCGAGTTGTGGCATTCCAGCGAGACGATATCGAGGCTGGAGGCCTGCAGCCTGGGGAAGACGTCTTCGTACTGCCGCCATTCGCGGCCCAGGGTCTTTTTCCAGTCGGTGTTGGCCTGGATGCCGTAGCCGTAGCAGATGTGCACGGCCGTTTCGCAGGTGAGCCCTTCGACGGCCCGCTCCAGGGCCGCGACGCCCCAGTCGTTCACCTCGTCGAAGAACACGTTGAACGCCGGTTCGTCGAACTGAATGATGTCCACGCCCGCCGCCTGCAGCGCGCGGGCTTCCTGGTTGAGGATCGTGGCGAACTCCCAGGCCAGGTGTTCGCGGCTCTTGTAATGGCTGTCGTACAGCGTGTCGATCAGGGTCATCGGGCCGGGCAGGGCCCATTTGATGGGCTGGTCGGTGTGTCGACGCAAGAAGGCGGCGTCTTCCACGAACACTGGCGCGCGGCGCGCGACGGCCCCGACGACCGTCGGCACGCTGGCCTCGTAGCGGTCGCGGATCCTGACCGTCTCGCGTTTTTCGAAATCGACGCCGTCGAGGTGTTCGAGAAAGGTGGTGACGAAATGCTGACGGGTCTGCTCACCGTCGCTGACGATGTCGATGCCTGTCCGTTGCTGTTCCAGCAGCGCCAGGCGCAGGGCATCCTGCTTGCCTTCGGTCAGCGCCTCGCCGTGCAGCTTCCAGGGTGACCAGAGCGTTTCGGGGTGGGCGAGCCAGGACGGTTTGGGCAGGCTGCCGGCGGTGGAGGTGGGTAACAACGTTTTCATGAGAAATGACCTGATGTGCCGCGTGAATCAAACGGTGTAGTTCGCCGACCACTGCTCGAGGATGGCGTGGTAAGGCGTGATGAAGTGCGCTTCGACGAAACGGGCTTGTTCGACGGCCAGCCGGCTGCGTTCTTCGCGGTCGTAGACGATGCGCGTCAGGGAGTAGTCCTGGTGCTGCAAGGTGGGCCGGTAGACCTTGCCGGCCGCCGAATTGGCGTTGTAGAGCTCGGGGCGGTAGATCTTCTGGAAGGTGTCCATGGTGCTGATGGTGCTGATCAGTTCCAGGTTGGAATAATCCGCCAGCAGATCGCCCATGAAATAGAACGCCAGGGGGGCGACGCTGTTGGGCGGCATGAAGTAGCGCACCTGCAAGCCCATCTTCGCGAAATACGCATCGGTCAGTGAGGGAGCGTCCTGTTGATACTCCAAGCCCAGCACGGGGTGGTGCTTGTCGGTGCGGTAGTACGTCTTGCTGCTCGACACGCTCAGGCAGATGACCGGCGGTTTGTCGAAGTGCGCGCGGTACGTGCTCGACTGGATGAAGCACTTGAAGAGCTTGCCGTGCAGTTCGCCGAAGTGGGCAGGCGGGTGGGCAGTCGACGCGCGCTGGGCCTGCGCGGGCAGCACGATACTGAAATCGTAGTCGCGCAGGTAGGACGAGAAGTTGTTGCCGACCATGCCTGCGCTGCGCTCACCGGTCTGGCGGTCGAGCACGGTAGTTTTCAGCATCTCGATCAAGGGCAGTGCGGGGTTGTCCTGTGCAGTGGCCAGGTGCATGTCGACGGAGACGATGTCGAGTTCGAGGGCGTAGCGGTCTCCCTCGGGATTGTCCCACTGCGCCAGGGCGTTGAAGCGGTTGTCGATCATGCGCAACGTGTTGCGCAGGTTTTCCTGGCGACGTTCGCCCCGTGCCAGGTTGGCGAAGTTGGTCGTCACTCGGGTCGTGGAGGAGGGACGGTAGTGTTCGTCGAAACCCAAAGTCGTGATGGAAAAACGGAAGTCGGTGCACGTCATGATCGGTCGTCTCGCTCCAATAGCTGCAGGCCCTGCCAGTCGGTCGTATGGTAGGTGCGGGGTGGAGGGAGCGGAACTGAATGGATTTCACAGACCCTTTAGCCGTGCTCATGACACATGTGGCGTAGTGCAGACGCATCAGCTCGCTCGGCCGTCGTTGCACATTTTGAATCCTTGCACCGCTTGATCCTGCCGGCATCCTAGTGCCTACTCGTCGGTGGTGTTCGTCAACGCGTCAGGGGTGGTAACCGTGGATCAAGTCGACCCGCTCATCGCGGAGCGCATTCGGGAATGGCAGGCTCGGCGTCTGGCCATCAAGGATCAGATGCAGGCGTCTCCGGAGCGCACCCTGGAATTGTCATGGGTGCTGGATGAAATGGATGAAGAGCATGAGCGCATCCTGCACGCCGCCCAAGGGAGCACGCCGACGGCAGACGTGCCCGATCCGGTCGAGCCCGCGCAGGCGTCACCCCCGCTGAGCAAACCTGCACCTGGGCAAGGTCGCCACCGGCTCGATCTGCGGCTGGACGTCTCTGCCGCCAACGTCGACGACCTTCGCGCCTTGATCCAGACCGCACTGCACGAACTCGACGGCAAGCTGGGCGGTGCCACGGGGCATTCGCTCACCGGCCGGATGGGCGGTACCCTCGGTGACTACCGCTTCGAGCTCCAGCGCAAAGGCCTTTCCGATGAATGATTCGACCCCTCCCACCACGGACACGCCCGCACCAGGCGTCACCGGCCAACCTGCTGCGCCACACCTGTCGGACGAGGCCCTCGCCCAGCATTTGATGCCGCTGCTGGCCGCGTATGACGTGAAGTGGCGTGGCCATGGCGTGATCTATGTCGACGACGAACCCTACAACATCGAGACCGCGCAACGTATCATCGCCGACCTCGGCAGGACGTTATCCCTGCCGGCCACGACCGTGCGCCAACGGCTGATCGATGCCCACCTGCTGCGCGACGTCCGTCAGCGGCCCGCACCGGCCAATCCGGCGCAGCGCGTGGTCGCCCAACTGGCGGCCTCCAAACTGCTGGCCAACCGTCCTGTCAGGCAGGACGACCTTGAAGACCCCGATCCACAGTGACACCACGTCCCATCGCCCACACCACGAGACCCCATGCAACCGGAACATTACGACCTCTCCAGCCCCGTCTACCTGCCCATTGCCGAAGCCTGCTGCCAGCAGCTGCTCGACGACGATGGCGTGGCGGGCCTGGCAGCGCTCAGCGACCCGGAACTGGCCGCGTTGCTGGTGATCCAGCACCTGGCACAGGCCGGTGAGCAGGGGGGCAGTGCCGGCGGCGCGGAGAAGATCCTGGCCAAGCTGCTGGCCTGGCAGCAGGCGCGCACGTCGGACACCGGGCCCCACCTGTTGAGCGAAGCGCAGCGGCTGTTCGATGCGCGCAAGCTCTACTTCGGCCTGGGCCTGCTCGACGGCCTGGGCCTGCGGTTGCTCGAGGCGGAGGAGGTGACGGCGCAGGAATACCTGCTGCCCGATGGCCGCTGGGACGTGCACTACAAGGCCCGACACTTCCACCGTCACCATCCGTTCGCCAGCCAGATGATCACCGCCCGCGGGCGCGAGCGCTGGCTGAGTTCGGCGCAGGACCGGCTGGTACGCACCTTCCGCGCCAACCTCGACGAGCACCTGCACGTGCAAGGCTACGCCGGGGTGGGCAAGAGCCACCTGCTCGGCGCCCTGGTGGACTGCCTGCGGCCGGGGCGTACCCTGGCCCTAGCGCGCACCGACAAGAAGCTCGAAGCCTTGCGGCGGCGTCTGGGGGGCAAGGGCAAGCTGCCCGGCCTGAGCTTCAAGGCGTTCGCCGAGACCGTGCAGGCCGCGCCACGTGGCGCCCGCACCGTAAGAAGCACGGCGCGACTCGCGACCAAGGCGGCCGTGTGCGATGAGTTGTCGATCCATGGATTCCGGGGATACGGACCGATACAGGCGCTGGACATCTGTCTGGTCGTGCTGGCGCGCTACTGCGACTCGTGGGACCGGGCGCTGTGCAACGCCCACCTGCCGGTCTTCCAGCAGGCCCTGACACCGGTCGAGGCGCAGGTGCTGCTCGAGCAGGCCAGCCGGGTCTGGACCTGGCTGGACGCGCACCCGCAGTGGGCACCGCGCACGGGGTTCGAGATGCTGCTGCTGATCAAGCGCGCCAGCCTGGCCGGCTGCCAGGTGCCACCGCGTTTCACCCACGTGATCATTGACGAAAGCCAGGACATCCCGCCGCCGCTGTTGCAGATCATCGAGCGTGGACGCCAGGTGCTGGTGACCCTGGGCGACGAGTACCAGAAGGCCAGCGGTCCGGTGGTCAAGCGCGAGCGGCGAGTGCGGCAGAGCGATGTGAGCTACTCAGTGCGCTCCGGCCGCAAGGTCGAGGCGCTGGTCAATCCGTTGATCTCGCTGCACTCGCACCAGCCCCGTTTGCCGTTCGAGGGCGCGCGCGATGCCGACGTGCGCGTGGAGCTCTACCCCGAGCGCTTCACGCCCCCGGCCGGCTGCGTGGTGTTGACCGGCTCGCGCTGGGACAGCATGCGCTGGGCCTTGGAGCTGTGCCGCCAGCAGTGTGGCTTCGGTTTTCTCGAAAAGCGCGCCGAGGACGACCTGAAGTGGTTCATGGAGAGCGCCGTCCGGCTGTTCCGCCCGGACGTGTATGGCGAGACCGGGCGTGCCGAGCGCCACCCGGCCTTTGCCGAAATGACCGACTGGCATCGGGTGCGCGAGGCCCATCGGTTCGATGAGTCGTTCCTGTGGGTGCAGGATGAGCTGGAACAGGGCTTGCGCGTGGCCGACGTGACGGCGCTCGACCGGGTGATCAGCGACGAGGCATCGAGCTGCCTGTTGTTGATGGCGGAGGAGGCCGGAGGCTGGGAGTTCGACCAGGTGCTGCTGACGCCGGGGTTGCTCACCACCGTGCCGTTCAAGGATGCCTACGAGTTCGACCACCGGATCTGTGCGATCTACATCGGGATCTCCCGGGCCAAGCATCGGTTGTATCTGCCGTACGACTTGCAGGAGTGGATCGGGTTTCATGCCAGCAATCACCGGGGGGCGCACGGTTACTGAAGGGCAGGGCGGGTCTGGCAGGCATGGTGGCAGCCTCATCGCGAGTAAGCTCGCTGCCACAGGCGTTGAGGCATGTGCTACCGCGTTGGGTGGGTTTGCGGGCCCTGCGGGCCCGATCGCGGCACAGGGGCCGCTCATGGACCGTGATCGCATGCACCACTGCGGCGGGTGTCGGAGCGGCCCCCGCCGGGGCGCCGGACCGGCCGCGATTGGGCCCGCAGGGCCCATGAAATCAGCCACTCCGAGGGTCAGGCCAACCTGCACTGACATCCATTCACGGGACGTGCCCGTGATCGCCATGGAGTGCCACCACGCTCGCGCTCGATCTACCGACGCTTCCTCACCCGCACCGCATCAGCCGACACCTTCAGCAACCGCTGAAAGGTCGGGCAGCTCAGGTGGTCCTGCACCGGGCACTCGGCGGCATAGCGAAGGCCTTTGCCCAAGGCCATCAACCGTCTGGCCGTTGCCTCCAGTTCCAGGGCCTTGGCGACCAGTTGCTGCCGGTCGATCCGAGGCTGGCCAAGCAGGCCGTCGATGTCCTCGAGGGAAAACCCCGCCGCCTGGCCCAGGGCAATCAGCGCCAGACGGTCGATGACATCGGCCGGGAACTGGCGGCGCTGCCCTGGCTCGGCCAGCGACCGAATCAGGCCTTTCTTCTCGTAATAGCGCAACGTCGAGGCCGGGACGCCAGTGCGTTTGGCGACGTCTGCAATGTCCATGAAAAGCCCCTTGACTTGAAGTTGACTTCAACTTCCATGCTGCGTGGTACCTCATCGATACGCAAGGATCACGTGCCATGAACATCACGGCTTTCACACTCGCTGCACTGTACGTCGGCATCGGCGCCACGCTGGTCATGGACCTGTGGGCGTGGCTGCTGCGCCGCCTGGGTGTCCGCACCTTGGACTACGCCTTGCTGGGGCGGTGGGCAGGGCATGGACTGCGAGGACGGTGGCGTCATCAGGCCATCGGGCAAGCCTCACCCGTCAGGTGCGAGCGGGCATGGGGCTGGGGGCTTCACTATGCGGTGGGCATCCTGTTCGCCGGCCTGTTCCTGGCACTGGTCGGGGCAGGGTGGCGCGTGCAGCCGACGCTCGGGGTCGCGCTGGCGTTCGGTGCGCTGACGGTGCTGGTGCCGCTGTGCGTGATGCAGCCGGCGATGGGGCTGGGGGTATTCGCACGGCGTACGGCGACACCTTGGCGCAGTTGCGCACGGAGCCTGATGACGCACCTGTTGTTCGGGGCGGGGTTGTACGCGACTGCCTGGGTGGCGGCGGCGTGACGGGATGCTCCATGCCCTGGCAGCGCTACGGATTCGCCGCTGCCAGGGGGTGGGCCGTGGATCAGCCGCTCAGGCCGATCACAGGGTCCATTTCAGGCTGAACATCACGTTGCGAGGGTCACCGTAGACGCCCTGGCCAGTACCGGTCGGGATGCCCTGCCAATACTTTTCGTCGAACACGTTATTGAGGTTGACTCGGCCGTCCCAGTGCTCGTCGAAGCGGTAGCCTGCCATCAGGCCGACCACGGCGTAGCTGTCCTGTTCGGCATGGCCAAGACCGACACGCTCGTAGGTGCTGCTCTGGGCGAAGACGTCTGCCCCGATGCGCCATTTGTTCAGGTCGCCCGTGAGGTTGTAGGACGTGACCGCCTTGAACAGGTGCTTGGGCTGGTTGGGCGCAAACCGGCTGCCTTGGTAGGTCTTGTCCTTGACGTACTCGCTCATGACATAAGTGTAGGAGGCGGAGAAGTTCCAGTTGGGCGTGATCGCACCGCTCAATTCGGTGTCGATACCGCGACTGCGGACTTCGCCAGCGGCTTCGTAGCAGGTGCGCTGCGTCGCCTGACACGTTGCCGGCTGGTTGGCGATGGCGTAGGCGCGGTTTTCCTGGTTGGTCTCGAACAGCGCTGCCGAAGCGTTCAGAGCGCCGTCCAGGTAGGCGGCCTTCAGACCCACTTCGTAGCTCTTGCCTGTCATGGGCTCGAGTACGGACCCACCGGTGTCCTGCTGGTCCTGCGGTTTGAAGATTTCGGTGTAGCTGGCGTAGGCCGAGTAGGTATCGTTGAAGTCGTAGATCACGCCGGCGTACGGGGTGAATTCGCGAGTCGTCTTGTAATCGCTGTCGCTGCCGATCTTGTCGTAGTCCCACCAGCTCACGCGACCGCCTACGATGACGTGCAGCGGGTCGATGGGATTGAAGCGTGCCACCGCGTAGGCGGCTTCCTCGGTCGTGACGTTATGGTTGGAATAGGAGATGCGATCGCTGAGCGATGGCTTGGTGATACTGCCCGGATCGAAGTGGTAGATGTCGACCGGCGTGAGACCCCAATAGCCCCCTCGCTGGTTGTACTTCTCCTGGCGCCGGTTCACGCCGACCATGAATTCGTGCTCGCGTCCGCCCAGCTGGAAGTTGCCGCCCAGCGACGCATCGACGTTGAACAGGTCGTCGTCGGTGACATAGTGGCCCGAGGCCGTCCCCAGGTCCGCAACGGACGTGTAAGCATAGTCGGACCGGGTGGAACCGAGGTAGTTGGAGAATGTATCCGACTCACCCCAGACTTTCTGCGCCGCGATCTTGCCTTTCCAGCCATTGCTGAAGGTGTGGGTGATGTCACCGAACAGCGTATAGGTGTCCTGGTCCCAGTAGCCCCAATCACCACTGAGGAAGGTCGAGCGCGACAGACCGAGGTTCTCGCCATTGGGGCCTGCCGGCAGGCTGCCCCAGTCGGACTTCTTGTCTTCGCGTTGCTTGGAGGCACCGACCGTGAAGGTGGTCGCATCGCTCAAATCGGCTTCCAGGATCCCGTAGAATGTCTGGCGCTTGGTGCCCCGTACATCAACGAAACTGTCGTTGTCTTCATAGGCCGCGACCGCACGCCCACGCAGCGTACCGCTGTCGTTGAGCTTGTTGGAGACATCGATCTCGGTGCGATAGCGGTCCCAGCTGCCGGCGCTGGTGGTGACACTGGCCTGGGGGATTGCGGTCGGGCGCTTGCGCACCAGGTTCAAGGTCGCGGAAGGGTCGCCAGCGCCGGTCATCAACCCCGTCGCGCCGCGAACGACTTCGATGCGGTCGTAGATGGCCAGGTCGGCAGCAGACAAGGTGTCGAGGGTGAAGGTGCCTGCCGTGGTGGGCAGGCCGTCGTACATCAGGTTGTCGATACGGAAGCCTCGGGCCAGGTATTCGCGACGGTCCGAGCCGGTCCTGCGCAACGTTACCCCAGGCGCCGCCTTGACCACGTCATCGAGGTTGTTCAACCCCTGATCCTCGATGCGCTGGCGGGTGATCACGCTCACCGACTGCGGCGTCTCGCGAATCGACAGCGGCAGGCCCGCCGACGTGCTCATCGACCCCGTGGTATACGACCGTGTCCCCTCGGTCGTCGCCTGCCCGGCCACACCGGCGGTTTGCGCCGTGATCGTGCTCTCGTCCAGTTCGATGACGTCGGCAGCGACGGCCAGCGAACTGGCGGTGGTCAGCGAAATCAGCAGCGCCAGTGGGCGCACAGCAAAGCGATTCATGCTCGAAAGATTCCCCGGGCAAAACCCAAGCGGACCCGCGCCTCGGATGGGGCGGTGTCGAAGTCTGAGAGTGAACGTCCCTTTAAGGCGAAGGCGCCTAGCCGTCGGCGCGAACGGAAGGCTAGTCAATTGTGAAAAAAGTGTAAATAGAAATATTTCACATCCGCGTTTATAGTCCGGATGGCAGGGACTCGCAAACACGAGGGGCATGTGCTAGCGGTGTTCGCTCGTCCGCGTTCAGTCCGCGCGGACAGACCCGGTCCGCGCCAGGTAACGGTGGATCAACCGATCGATGTCCCCCGAGCGCTTCATGCGTTTGAGTTCGGCGAGCACGGCGCGCACCGGCAGGCGTGGATCGTCGCGCACCAGGCAGCCTAGCGCGTCCTCTTCCAGTACATCGAGTGCCTGCAACCGTTCGTCCGGCGGCAGTTGGCGGTTGTACCAGTCGAGCGTCAGCTGATTGCTCACGGCGAAGCGGAACCGGCCGGCCTCGAGCTTTTGCAGTACCAGCAACTGGTTGCGACTGTCTTCGCGGTGCAGCTCGCCGGATTGCCAGGCGGTATCCAGCGCGGGGTAACGAAAGCCCAGCACGGCGCCCACGGTTTCCTGATGCAACTGGGCCAGGGTGGTCGACGTCGCCACGCCTGGCGCGGCCACCAGCACATCACGCTGGATCAACAGAGGCACGCTCCAGCGGTAGGCGGGCGGAATCTGCTCGAGCCAGGTCGGCGCCATGTAGCACTGCAGGTCGACGGTACCCTCGAGCATGGCCTGTTGCAGGCGCAGCCGCGGCATGAGGTGGTATTCCAGCTCGACCTCCGTGCGCTCGGCCAGGGCCTGAAACACCTCGAACAGAATCCCGTCCACCGGCCGATCGTCGCGCAGTTGCATCAGCGGCATGCTCCAGCTTTCCGAAACCGCGATGCGTAAGGTCGCCGTCGTTGCCAGGCAGGGCGCTGCGCACAGCATCAAGAGGGCTAGCAGTCGTCGCACACCAAGGTCTCCCTGGGTAAAGGGGATGGGCCTGGCCCACTGGGAGGAAGACGTGCAGGGCAGGGTGCAATTTTGCCCCCGCTCCGCTAGCATTAGCGCCTCTTCCGCTCGTTCAGGCTGTGGCGTTTTCCCATGAGTTATCAGGTTCTTGCACGTAAATGGCGTCCGCGCTCGTTCCGCGAAATGGTCGGCCAGGCGCACGTGCTCAAGGCGCTGATCAACGCCTTGGACAACCAGCGCCTGCACCACGCCTACCTGTTCACCGGCACCCGAGGGGTCGGCAAGACCACCATCGCCCGGATCATCGCCAAGTGCCTGAACTGCGAAACCGGCATCACTTCGACCCCGTGCGGCACCTGTTCGGTCTGCCGCGAGATCGACGAGGGTCGTTTCGTCGACCTGATCGAGATCGACGCCGCCAGCCGTACCAAGGTCGAGGACACCCGCGAACTGCTGGACAACGTGCAGTATGCCCCGAGCCGCGGGCGCTTCAAGGTCTACCTGATCGACGAAGTGCACATGCTCTCGACGCACTCGTTCAACGCGCTGCTCAAGACGTTGGAGGAGCCGCCGCCCTACGTCAAGTTCATCCTCGCCACCACCGACCCGCAGAAGCTGCCGGCGACCATCCTCTCGCGCTGCCTGCAGTTCTCTCTGAAGAACATGAGCCCGGAGCGGGTGGTCGAGCACCTGACCCATGTCCTCGGTGCCGAGAACGTGCCTTTCGAGGCCGATGCGCTATGGCTGCTGGGCCGTGCCGCCGATGGGTCGATGCGCGATGCCATGAGCCTGACCGACCAGGCCATCGCCTTCGGTGAAGGCCGGGTGCTGGCCGCCGACGTGCGGGCCATGCTCGGTACGCTGGACCATGGCCAGGTCTATGGCGTGTTGCAGGCCCTGCTCGATGGGGATGCCCGCGCCTTGCTCGAGGCGGTACGCGCCTTGGCCGAGCAGGGGCCGGACTGGAGCGGCGTACTGGCCGAGATGCTCAACGTGCTGCACCGGGTCGCCGTCGCCCAGGCCTTGCCCGACGCGGTGGACAATGGCCAGGGCGACCGGGACAAGGTGCTGGCGCTGGCTTCGGCCTTGCCGGCCGAGGACGTGCAGTTCTATTACCAGATGGGCCTGATCGGCCGTCGCGACCTACCACTGGCGCCCGATCCTCGCGGCGGGTTCGAGATGGTGCTGTTGCGCATGCTCGCGTTCCGGCCCGCCGACACCGACGATGCCCCGACGCCCCGACTAAAGACCTCGGGGATCAGCCAGGCCACGGCTGATTCCCCGGAGCCCGTGGCTGTCGCCCCGTCTGCCCCAGCGTCGGTGCCGGCCCCGCAGCCCGATTCCGTGTCTGTATCCACGCCGCTGGAACGCGACGACCCCGACGCGCCCCTGGCGGCCGTCGCAGGGCCGACGGTCAAGCCACGCGTGGCCGCCGAAGTGCCTGAGCCGGCGCCTGCCGATGCCCAGGGATTCCACCCGCCGTGGGAGGCCTCGCCCGAGTCGGTTCCGCCTGCGCCGCGCACCAATGCCGGCCCGCAGGCCAGCCCACCGCCAGTTGCCCCGGTGACGAACGCAGTGCCCTCGCGTGACGACGCGCCGCCGTTCGATCCCGAGGCCTACGACCTGGCGGGCATGACCCGGGATGACGAACCGCCGTCGGACGACGAGGACGACTACCTGGTCGAAACGGACCCGGCCGGCTTCACCTACCTCGACGAACTGGCCGAGCATGTGCATGACCCCGAGCCGTCCAGCGTCCCGGAACCGTCGCCCGCCGCACGCCCGGCCACCGGGCTGGCCTTGCAATGGCTGGAATTATTCCCACAATTGCCTATCTCAGGGATGACAGGCAACATCGCCGCCAACTGTACGCTGGTGGCGGCCGACGGCGATGACTGGTTGCTGCACCTGGATCCGGCGCAAGGCGCGCTGTTCAACGCCACCCAGCAGCGGCGCCTGAACGAAGCGCTCGACCAGCACCTGGGCCGCAGCCTGCGGTTGAAGATCGAACTGGTCCGGCCCGAGCAGGAAACGCCTGCCCAGGCTGCGGCGCGCAAGCGTGCCGAGCGTCAGCGCGAGGCCGAGGTGGCGATTGAAAGCGATCCATTGATCCAGCAGATGGTCCGCCAGTTCGGCGCGACGGTGCGATCGGACAGCATCCAACCGGTCGAGGCCAAGGCGCCCCAGGGCCACTGAACGCATACTCTGTGGCCAGGTACGCCTGGCCGCCCTACACGACACAACCGAGGAATTCCCCATGATGAAAGGTGGCATGGCCGGCCTGATGAAGCAGGCTCAGCAGATGCAGGAAAAGATGGCCAAGATGCAGGAAGAACTGGCCAATGCCGAAGTGACCGGCCAATCCGGTGCCGGCCTGGTCAGCGTGGTGATGACCGGTCGTCACGACGTCAAGCGCCTGAGCATCGACGACAGCCTGATGCAGGAAGACAAGGAAGTGCTCGAAGACCTGATCGCCGCGGCCATCAACGATGCCGTGCGCAAGGTCGAGCAGAACAGCCAGGAGAAGATGGGCGGCATGACCGCTGGCATGCAACTGCCGCCAGGCTTCAAGATGCCGTTCTGACCGACACGGCGTCAGGTCCAGTGGGAGCATCGGCCAGCGCGTCGCTGCTCCCATTTTCGTTGCAGTCCCTCTGAACCACCGACAGGTTGCCCCCATGAGCTTCAGCCCTCTCATCCGCCAACTGATCGACGCACTGCGAACCTTGCCCGGTGTCGGCCAGAAGACCGCCCAGCGCATGGCGCTGCAACTGCTCGAGCGCGACCGCAGCGGCGGCGTGCGCCTGTCCCAGGCGTTGGCCCAGGCCATGGAAGGGGTAGGGCACTGCCGACAGTGTCGTACCTTGACCGAACAGGAACTGTGCCCGCAGTGCGCCGATCCGCGCCGCGACGACACCCAGCTGTGCGTGGTGGAAGGCCCGATGGACGTCTATGCGGTGGAGCAGACCGGCTACCGAGGGCGCTATTTCGTGCTCAAGGGCCATCTGTCGCCGCTGGACGGCCTGGGCCCGGACGCCATCGGCATCCCGCAGTTGATGGCACGGATCGAGGAACAGGGCACGTTCAGCGAAGTGATCGTGGCGACCAACCCTACCGTCGAAGGCGAAGCGACCGCCCATTACATCGCCCAGCTGCTGGCCGAGAAGGGCCTGCCGGCGACCCGTATCGCCCACGGGGTGCCGCTGGGTGGGGAGTTGGAGCTGGTGGACGGCGGGACCTTGGCCCATGCCTTTGCGGGGCGTCGGCCGATTTCGTTGTGAGGGCAGGGTGTGGCGGGATAGGTCCAGCATGCGCCTGCAACGCTGGCCCATCACCCTCCGATGCGCGGGGCTGGCAGCAGTGCGCCTGATGTATTGAATGGGCTGGTTTCATGGGCCCTGCGGGCCCAATCGCGGCCGGTCCGGCGCCCCGGCGGGGGCCGCTTCTACACCCGCCGCGGTGGTAAAGGCGATCGCGGTCCATGTGGGAGCGGCCCCAGTGCCGCGATTGGGGCCAAAGGCCCCACGAAGCCAGGCAACGCGTTAGCGCATGAATGAACAGTCTCCACAAAGACTGCCCACCCTCACGCCCTCAGTATTCGCTGAGCGAAAATTCTGTCAGGCAGAACGTCGGCACCCCGACCGCCTGCAAGCGCTTGGCACCGTCCAGCTCCGGCAGGTCGATGATCGCCGCCGCCTCGAACACCTGGGCACCGGTGCGACGCACCAGGTTGGTGGCGGCCAGCAAGGTCCCGCCGGTCGCGATCAAGTCGTCGAAGATCAGCACCGAGTCGCCTTCGCAGAGGCTGTCGGCGTGCACTTCGAGGAAGGCTTCGCCGTATTCGGTCTGGTAGCCTTCCGACAGCACGTCGGCCGGCAGCTTGCCCTGCTTGCGGAACAGGATCAGCGGCTTGTTCAGTTGATGGGCGATGATCGCGCCGATCAAGAAGCCGCGTGCGTCCATGGCGCCGATGTGGGTGAAGTCGGCCTCTACATAACGCTCGACGAACTGGTCGGTCACGTAGCGCAGGCCACGGGGCGACTGGAACAGCGGCGTGATGTCGCGAAAGATCACGCCCGGCTTCGGGAAGTCCGGGACAGGGCGGATCAAGGCTTTGAGGTCGAAGGTGTCGCTGTGCATGAGGCAGGTATCCTGAAAAACGAATGCGCCAGTATACCTGCTGCCGGACGTGTTCAGGTGTCCATCGAGCCGCCGGCCAGCGCGCAGAGCTGGATCGGGTCGAGAATGTGCACTTCCTTGCCTTCGGCCTTGAGCAGGCCGTTCTGCTGGAAGCGGGTGAACACCCGCGAAACGGTTTCCACCGCCAACCCCAGGTAGTTGCCCATTTCGTTGCGCGACATGCTCAGGCGGAACTGGTTGGCCGAGTAGCCACGGGCCCGGAACCGCGCGGACAGGTTGACCAGGAAGGTGGCGATGCGCTCGTCGGCGGTCTTCTTCGACAGCAGCAGCATCATCTGCTGGTCGTCGCGAATCTCGCGGCTCATCACCCGCATCAACTGGCGTCGCAATTGCGGCAGCTGCACCGACAGTTCGTCCAGGCGCTCGAAGGGAATCTCGCAGACCGAGGTGGTTTCCTGGGCCTGGGCCGACACCGGGTAGGACTCGGTGTCCATGCCGGACAGGCCGACCAACTCGCTGGGCAGATGGAAGCCGGTGATCTGCTCTTCGCCGCCGTCGCTCAGGCTGAAGGTCTTGAGGGCACCTGAGCGCACGGCGTAGACCGAGCCGAAGTCATCGCCCTGGCGGAAAAGGAACTCGCCTTTCTTCAACGGGCGGCCGCGTTTGACGATCTCGTCCAGTGCCTCCATGTCTTCGAGGTTCAATGACAGGGGCAGGCACAGAGGAGCCAGGCTGCAATCCTTGCAGTGGGCCTGGCTGTGGGCGCGCAGTTTGACGGGCTCGGGCATTCTTTTCGGTCCTTGTGGGAAAGCACACATCGGCTGTAAGGGTAACCCACGACCGGACTGTAGGCCAGCGCATGGGACGCCGGGGGGTGGCAGGACCGGGACAAGCAGGTCGGGTCGAGGGCGGTTTCGCCCAGCCCTCCGACGAGGCGTCTCCAGGTGCAGCGTTCAGATGACCTTGGAAAAGCGCTGCAGGTTGCCGTAGTCCAGGTAGGCATCGAACACCTTGCACACCGAGCGCACCAGCAGGCGTCCGGCAGGCAGCACTCGGATGCCTCGTCGGTCGAGGTGGATGAGGCCATCGCCATGCATGGCTTGCAGGGCGGGCCATTGATCCTTGAAATAGCCTTGGAAGTCGATGGCGAAGCGTGTCTCGAAGGCCTCGAACGCCAGCTCGAAGTGGCAGATCAGTTGCTGGATCACGGCACGGCGCAGGCGATCGTCCGGCGTGCAGATCAGACCACGTTGGCTGGCCAGCTGGCCGCTACCCAGGGCGTCCTGGTACGTGGTCAGGTCACTGCTGTTCTGGCAGTACAGGTCGCCGATCTGGCTGATCGCCGAGACGCCCAGGCCGATCAGGTCGCAATGGCCGTGCGTGGTGTAGCCCTGGAAATTGCGCTGCAGGGTGCCATCTTCCTGGGCGATGGCCAGGTCGTCGTCGGGCAGGGCGAAATGGTCCATGCCGATGTAGCGGTAGCCAGCGGCGATCAGTTGCTCGACGGTGGCCTGCAGCATCTCTAGCTTGGCCGCCGGTGAGGGCAGCGCCAGGCTGTCGATGCGCCGCTGCGGCAGGAAGCGGTCGGGCAGGTGGGCGTAGTTGAAGACTGCCAGCCGTTCCGGTTGCAGGGCGATGACCTCGTTCACCGTGCGGGCGAAACCGGCGGGCGTCTGGTGTGGCAGCCCGTAGATCAGGTCGAGGTTCACCGAGCGGAATTGCAGGGTGCGCGCTGCCTCGATCAGGGTGCGGGTCTGTTCCAGGCTCTGCAGACGATTGATCGCCCGCTGCACGGTCGGGTCGAGGTCCTGCACGCCCAGGCTGATGCGGTTGAAGCCCAGTTCGCGCAACAGGCCCATGGTCGACCAGTCGGCCTCGCGCGGGTCGATCTCGATGCCGTAGTCGCCGGAGTCGTCATCGAGCAGGCCGAAGTGCTGACGCAGGCTGGCCATCAGCGCACGCAGTTCGACATGGCTGAGGAAGGTCGGTGTGCCGCCGCCGAAGTGCAACTGCTCGACCGGCTGGGCCCGGTCCAGGTGACAGGCGACCAGCTGGATCTCCTGCTCCAGGCGTTGCAGGTACGGTTGGGCCCGGGCGCGGTCCTTGGTGATGACCTTGTTGCAGGCGCAGTAGTAGCAGATGTTGGCGCAGAAGGGCACGTGCACGTACAGCGACAGAGGGCGCATCGCCCGGCGGCTGTCGCGCAGGGCGTGCAGCAGGTCGAACGAGCCGACCTCGGGGCGCAGCTGCACGGCGGTGGGGTAGGAGGTGTAACGAGGCCCGGCCATGTCGTAGCGACGGATCAGGTCTGGATCCCAACGGAGGTCGTCGAGCATGGGAATGTCCTGGAGAGAGAACGGCGGTAGCGCAGTCTAGGACGTCTGCGGCAGGCGACCTTGATCTGCATCAAGGCCGCCTCGGTGAGTGTCGGCCGCGACAAGCCTGGGCGTGGGCGAGGCCGGGAGGCTGGAAAGCCGAACGTGCGCCGAGCGTAAGGGTTACCCTATGCGCTCGAACCTTGGCCGCGGTCGGTCAGGGGCTGTCAGCAGTGAGGTGGGAGACCGGAGTGAGGGAGCGACAGGTGACGAACGAGGATCTGGCGGCATGGAGTGCCTTGGCGCACGTGCCTGGGCTGCGCTGTGATCCGCCCCGGCAGGCGACGGCGGGCATCGGCTGTCTGATCCTCGCCCACGGTGCCGGTGCGCCCATGGACAGCCCGTTCATGGACACGGTGGCAGCACGTCTGGCCGCCCAGGGGATCGGGGTGGTGCGTTTCGAATTCGCGTACATGGCACAGCGGCGGCTGGACGGCAAGCGCCGGCCGCCGAACCCGCAGACAGTCCTGCTCGACCGCTGGCGCGAGGTGCTGACGCAGGTGCGGACGCACCTGACCGGACCTGTGGCGATAGGCGGCAAGTCCATGGGCGGGCGCATGGCCAGCCTGCTGGCCGATGAGAGGGGCGTCGAAGCGCTGGTCTGTCTCGGCTATCCGTTCCATGCCGTCGGCAAGCCGGACAAGCCCAGGGTCGAACACCTGGCGACGTTACGTACACCGACCTTGATCGTGCAAGGCACACGCGATGCACTGGGCGATCGCGAGACGGTCGCAGGGTATGCCCTGTCGCCTGCGATCCAGGTGCACTGGTTGGCGACGGGTGACCATGATTTCAAGCCGTTGAAGGTGTCCGGGTTCACCCACGAGCAGCATATGCAAGCGGCGGTGGAGCAGGTGGGGGCTTTCTTGCGAGGTCAGGCTTGAAAGGGTGCCTCGCTCGTCGGTGGCTGAGCTGACGCCATCGCGGGCAAGCCCGCTCCCAGAGGGTGCATCGCCGTCGTGTTGCTACCTGCTTGAAACAGGTACCTGTGGGAATCCGTCTGCCGCCAGGCACCGTGCTGTCGTGCAGAGAACATGGCGATGGCGGGCAGTGCTCGGAGGCTGTGTCGCTGATCGATTTGTGGAGCCGGTTGGGCAGCCCGGGAGGGGCTGCTCCACCCGCCGCGATGGCGCCCGGTCAGGCACCACGGCGCCGTGCTTCGCTCACCCTCGTTCAGTCGCGGTACTCGCACAGGTACGCCGTGTCCACGGCCACCTTCAACTGGAACTTGCTGTCGGCCGGCACCTGGAACTGGCTGCCGCGCTCGAAAGTTTCCCAGTCGTCGCTGCCTGGCAACTTCGCCGTCAATGCGCCCGACACCACGTGCATGATCTCGCGCTTGGCGGTGCCGAACTCGTACTCGCCCGGTGCCATCACGCCCAAGGTGGCAGGGCCTTCCTGGCCGGTGAAGGCGATCGACTTGACGGTTCCATCGAAGTATTCGTTGACCTTGAACATGGCGCGGCTCCTGCATGAAGGCTATGAGAGGGCCGGCCAGTATGCCCAAGGCCCAACGCGCCGTCATCTGCTTTCAGGCCTGGGCCAGCGGCAGGCTCAGGGGCAGCAGGCGTGCCGTGTTGCGGGCGTCTTCCAGCGCTCGGTGCTGTTGCCCAGTGAACTGCAAGCCTGCCAGGTGCAATGCGCCGTTGAGGCCGGTCGGCCGCTCCAGTCGTCGAGCCTTGGCGAAGCGCTGCTTGAGGTTGACGTGTGGCAAGGCCCCCAACAGGCTCTGCACGCCATGCACCTGCCACTCCAGCAGCAATTGCCGACGGTCGTAGTCCCCCCAGCTGACCCAACCTTCGAGGCGTGGTTGATGGTGCACCAGCCAGCTTTCGAACTGTGTCCATACCAGGGCGAACGACTCCGCGGTGTCGATGCTGGCCTGGCCGATGTGCGTCAGGTGACGGCAGAAAGTGGTCAGTTGCGGACGCCGACGTGGTCGCACGAACCGCTGGAAATGGTCGACTTCACGACCTTCCCGGTTCACCAGGCTGGCGCCGATTTCGATGATTTCCATGTCCGTGATCGGCCAACCACCCTCGTCGGTGGTGGCTTCCAGGTCGATCACCAGCCAATGGCCCATGGCGAGGCTCCCTTGCAAGACGTGGCCCAAGCGTAGCTGCTGTGGCAGCCAACGCCATTTCGTGGCATTTTGCCGTTGCCCATCGCTCGGCCCTCCAGGGTCGCGCGTGGGCCCTTCACGTGGCCAAGGCCATTTCTTTCAGAATTCGTAACGAGCGCCTGGTCGTGCCCCGATTCATACGCCTGCTGTCCTTTACCTGCCTGACGGTGTTCGTCGGGCTGTGGTACACCCCATCGCCGCTGGCCGCCGAAGCCATCGAAGTCAGGATCGGGGCGACACACTTCCCGCCGTACACGATACGACCCGAACAAAACGTAAAGGTTGGTTTGCTGGCGCAATTGGCCCAGGCACTGAATCAAGCGCAGCCGGTGTATCGCTTCGTCCTGGTGCCGACCTCGGTGCCCCGGCGCTTCGCCGACCTGGAGCAGGGCCGTACCGACATGGCCATCTTCGAGAATCCTGCCTGGGGCTGGCAGGCGGTGGCCCACAGCGCCGTGGACATGGGCCTGGAAGATGCCGAGATCTTCGTCGCAGCGCGCAAGGCCGGGCGCGACCAGCACTTCTTCGATGACCTGCGCGGCAAGCACCTGGCCTTGTTCCACGGCTATCACTACGCCTTCGCCGGCTTCAATGCCGACACCCGTTTCCTGCAGCAGACCCACCGCGCGATCTTGACCTACTCCCATGACAGCAACCTGTACATGCTCGAGCGCGGACGCGCCGACATCGCCCTGGTGACCCGTTCGTATTTCAACGATTTCCTGCTGCGCCATCCCGATCAGACCGAGCGCTTGTTGGCCTCCGAGCGCATCGATCAGACCTACCGTCACTACGCCCTGCTGCGGCCCCAGGCCCCGATCAGCGCGCAGGCCTTCGCGCAGCTGCTGGCGCAACTGCGCGCCAATGGTGAGCTGCGACGGATCTTCGCGCCGTATCAAGTGCGGGTGACGACGCCACTCTAAGGCGTGAGGGCCTCGATACGGCTGCGCCAACGCCGGGCTGCCGTGTATAGACTCGGGATGGAGCCGAGCGCGACAGGGATCCTGCCGTGCCTGTCGACACCTGGCACTGATTGCGCCTCGGCTAATTTTTCCTGCCTCGGCAACGTTACCTGTCGTGTGTACCCTCCCATTGCCGCGAGCCTCCGCCATGCCGTTCGATGCCGACCCCCAGACCTTTTTCTCGCCGCGCTGGCGCAGCCTGCAGGCCGAAGAGGCCCCAGGCCGCCTGAACCTGATGCTGGAGGGTCGACCCTTGATCGCGTTGCGTGTGGCTGGGACCGGCCCGCACCTCGAGGTTCGATTGGACGCGCTCGACGCCGAGCGTGTCGAGCAGGCGCTCTGGACGGCCTGCTACTGGCTGCTGGCACGCGACCCGGCCTGCCAGCGACTGCAGTGGACGTTGTCCCAGGTGCCGCTCGAGGCCTTGGCCCTTGGCCTGTTGGTGCGCGATGGGGAGCCTGGCCGTTACCGCTGCGAGCGCACGCTGTTCTGGCAATTGCCTCGGCCCTGGTTGGGCGACACCGCCGCGGCGGTCTACCCGCAACAGATGCAGATCACGGCTGGCAAACGCCACCCGCAACGTCCGCCCAAGCCCCAGGGCGAGGTCTATCGCCGCTTCGATCCGCGCATCGGGGCCTGGGTATCGCTGCGTACCCTGTCGGTCGAGCATGACCTGGAGCGCTTCAACCGCTGGCAGAACACCCCACGTGTCCTGCAGTTCTGGGAGGAGGGCGGCACCCTGGCGCAGCACCACGACTACCTGTCGCGACTGGAGCAAGACCCTCACACCGTGACCCTGATCGGCTGCTTCGACGATCAGCCCTTCGCTTATTTCGAGGCCTACTGGGCCAAGGAAGACCGCATCGCGCCGTTTTACCCGGTCGACGACTACGACCGGGGCGTGCACATGCTGGTAGGTGAAGACACCCACCGCGGGCCGCACAAGGTCGCCAGCTGGCTGTCGGCGCTGACGCATTACCTGTTCCTGGACGATCCGCGCACGCAGCACGTGGTGGCCGAGCCACGGGCCGACAACGACAAGATGATCGGCTACCTCCAGGCGCAAGGGTTCTACCGTGAAAAGACCTTCGATTTCCCACACAAGCGCGCGGCATTGATGCGGGTAGGGCGCGAGGCGTTCTTCGAGCGGTGCGGGTTGCTGTGAGGCAACAGTAGGGCGTCGGACGTCCCCCTGTGAGGCTTGCCCGCGATAGCGTCCGGCCCATCACCGCCTGCATCGCGGGCAAGCCTGCTTCCCCACAGGGGGGAACCGCTCTGCCAGATCAGCAGTGTGGTCCACACCGTCGTACCATCACCCTTGGCGATTGGCCGTCTTGCGGCAATGCACCAGCGCATCACGAATCATGAAGTTCACCAGGGTCGGCGAGACGCCCAGCTCCTTGGCGATGTCCTTCTGCGGCACACCATGCAGGCGGTACATCTCGAAGGCATAGCGGGTGCGCTTGGGCAACTCGTCGAGGGCCGCGGCGATGTGCTCGAGGGTGGCGAAATTGATGTGGCTGGTCTCTGGCGTCGCGCTCTGCACCACCACGTTCATGCCTTCTTCCTCGGGCCCGGAATACTTCTGCTCCATGGACTGCTTGCGGTAGTGGTCGATGGCCAGGTTGCGCACGATCTGGAACAGGTAGCTCAGCTGAGCCTTGAACGAGGAGGTGATCTGCGGGGCGTTGGTCAGGCGAAAGAACGCATCCTGCACCACGTCTTCGGCACGCGAGCGGCACCCGGTGATGCGTGCGGCGATCTTCACCAGCACGTTGCGGTTGTCGACGAACGCTTGCAGCAACGGTGAATCGCACTTGCCTGTGGAGAGTTGTTCCGCCATGGAAATCACCTGGTTTCGAAAGGAGAAGGAGGCCTTCGGGTGGTCGAGGTCCCTGCGACGAGCGACACGTTATTCAGAATGATAATGATTGTCAATTGAGAAAATACCTTGATGCGCCGCAATTTCCCAAGGCACGCGCGGTCGCCTCGTACAATCACGCCGAAAACGGCTGATAGCGCCAGTCATCCGCCTGTGGCCGGGGTCCGTCTGTCCGATCCCAGTCGCTAGATATACCACCCCTATCAAAGCGGAAGGGAATGCCTACCGACCGCGTTCCCTGATCCTTAATTTTTCCCCTGTCCATCCGTCCTTTGTGTACATCACGGTCCCCCGACACTTGCGCCTGCTCGCAAGGCGGGCGCTCGCCACCGATTACCCAGACATGGCAGGAAACCCCATGACGGACGCCTTCGAACTCCCGCTCACGCTGGTCCAGGCCTTGCAAACGCACGCCGCGCAGACCCCGGACCGCGTCGCGCTGCGCTTTCTGGCCGACGAACCGGGTGCCCAGGCCGTGCTCAGCTATCGAGACCTCGATACGCGCGCCCGTACCATCGCGGCCACCTTGCAAGCCCAGGCAACGTTCGGCGACCGTGCCGTGCTGCTGTTCCCCAGCGGCCCGGACTATGTGGCGGCGTTCTTCGGCTGCCTGTACGCGGGGGTGATCGCGGTACCGGCCTATCCACCGGAGTCCAGCCGCCTGCACCACCAGGCGCGCCTGCTGTCGATCATCGACGACGCCGAGCCGCGCCTGCTGCTGACCGTCTCGGCGTTGCAGGACACGCTGCAGTCCCTGGAGGCCCTGAGCGGCGAGGCGGCGCCCGTGCTGCTGGCCGTCGACGACCTGGACGCCACCCTGGCCGACGCCTGGCAGCCGCCCACGCTGCAGGCGCAGGACATCGCCTTTTTGCAATACACCTCCGGCTCCACGGCCTTGCCCAAGGGCGTGCAGGTCAGCCATGGCAACCTGGTGGCCAACGAACAGCTGATCCGCCAAGGCTTCGGCATCGACCTCAACCCGGACGACGTGATCGTCAGCTGGCTGCCGCTGTACCACGACATGGGCCTGATCGGCGGCCTGCTGCAGCCCATCTTCAGCGGCGTGCCCTGCGTGCTGATGGCGCCGGCGTACTTCCTCGCCCGGCCCCTGCGTTGGTTGCAGGCGATCAGCGAGTACGGCGGGACCATCAGTGGCGGCCCGGACTTCGCCTACCGGCTGTGCAGCGAACGCATCAGCCAGGCTGCGCTGGCCGGGCTCGACCTGAGCCGTTGGCGTGTGGCGTACTCGGGCTCCGAACCGATCCGCCAGGACAGCCTGGCGACCTTCGCCGAGACCTTCCGCGCCTGTGGGTTCAGGCCTGAGCAGTTCTTCGCCAGCTATGGCCTGGCCGAAGCGACCCTGTTCGTCAGCGGCAGCCGCCGTGGTCAGGGGATTCCCGCGTTGTCGCTGAACGCCCAGGCACTCGCCGCGCACCGCGTCGAACCGGGCGAGGGCAACGTGCTGATGAGCTGCGGCTACAGTCAGCCTGGGCATGCGGTACAGATCGTCGACCCCGCCACCTTGGCCGACCTGCCGGACAACCACGTCGGTGAGATCTGGGCCGCCGGCCCGAGCATCGCCCTGGGCTACTGGCGCAACCCTGAGGCCACCGCCAAGACCTTCGTCGAGCGGGAGGGCCAGACCTGGCTGCGCACCGGCGACCTGGGTTTCCAACGCGACGGGCAACTGTTCGTCACCGGGCGTCTCAAGGACATGCTGATCGTCCGCGGCCAGAACCTCTATCCCCAGGACCTGGAGCAGGCGCTGGAGCGCGAGGTCGAGGGGCTGCGCAAGGGGCGCGTCGCGGTGTTCGCAGTCGACCACCAGGGCGAGGAGGGCATCGGCGTCGCGGTGGAGATCGGTCGCGGCGTACAGAAGATGCAGCCGCCCGCCACGTTGATCCAGGCCGTGCGCCAGACCCTCGCCGAGGTGTGCCACCAAGCGCCGGCCGTGGTCCTGCTGCTCAACCCCGGCGCGTTGCCAAAGACCTCCAGCGGCAAGCTGCAGCGCTCGGCCTGCCGTCAGCGCCTGAAGGAGGGCAGTCTGGACAGCTATGCACGCTTCCCGGCTGACGGGCAGGCCGACACCGCCGAGGTTGCGCTGGATGACCTGCAAGCGCGCATCGCCCACGTCTGGTGCGACGTGCTTGGCCTCGACACGGTCGCTGCCGACGATCACTTCCTGCTGCTGGGCGGCAACTCCATTCTTGCCACCCAGGTCGCCGCGCGTGTCGACGAGACGCTGGGCGTCGGTCTGGGCGTGCGTGCCCTGTTCGAGCACCCGACGTTGATGGCCTACACCGCTGCGGTGGAGGCGGCGCGTCAGCCTGGCACCACGGTGGCCGAAGGCCTCGAGCGACTCGACCGTGCCGGGCCGCTGCCCCAGTCGCTGGCGCAGAACCGCCTGTGGTTGCTCTGGCAACTCGAGCCCCAGTCGGCCGCCTACAACATCCCCGCCGGGCTGCACCTGCGCGGCGACCTGGACGAAGCGGCGCTGCAGGCCAGCTTCCAAGCCCTGGTGGCGCGGCACGAAGCGCTGCGCACGCGCTTCGACGAAATCGAGGGCCAGGCGGTGCAGACCGTCTTGCCTCATCAGGCGTTCACGCTCGAGCACCGTGACCTCGAAGGCCTCGAGCCTGCCGCCGTGACCGCACAGCGCGAGCAGGAAGCCGTACGCCCGTTCGACCTGCGCCAGGGGCCACTGCTGCGCGTGACCCTGGCGCGGCTGGCCGATGACGAGCACCAGCTGTGGGTGACCCTGCACCACATCGTCGCCGACGGCTGGTCGCTGAACATCCTGCTGGACGAGTTCGCCCGCCTGTACGCCGCCCACGTCCACGGGCAGACACTGACCCTGGACGCCTTGCCGATCGGGTACGCCGACCATGGTCAACGGCAGCGCCAATGGCTGGCTGCCGGTGAAGCGACACGCCAGCGCGACTACTGGATCGGCCAGCTGGGTGACGACCTGCCGGTACTGGACCTGTGCGCCGATCACCCGCGCACCCGCCAGATCCAGCACAAGGCCGCGCGCCTGCAGGTCAAGGTGCCCACGGCGCTGGCCAACGCCGTGCGCGATCTGGCCCGTCACCAGCAGGCCAGTGTGTTCATGGTGCTGCTCGCGGCCTGGCAGGGGCTGTTGCACCGCTACACGGGCCAGACCGACATCCGGGTCGGTGTGCCCAATGCCAACCGCTCACGCCTGGACAGCCAGGGCCTGGTCGGCTTCTTCATCAACACCCAGGTCCTGCGCGCCACGCCGGGGCCGCGCCAGCCCTTCGTGCAGTTGCTGGCCCAGGTCCGCCAGGCTACCCTGGAGGCCCAGGCGCACCAGGACTTGCCGTTCGAACAGGTGCTCGAAGCGCTGCCCGACGCCCGTGAGCATGGCCTGTTCCAGGTGATGTTCAACCACCAGCAGCGCGACCTGTCGGCCCTGCGCCGCCTGCCCGGTCTGCTCGCCGAAGAGCTGCCGTGGCACAGCCGCGACGCCAAGGTCGACCTGCAGCTGCACAGCGAAGAAGACCCGCAAGGTCGTCTGACCCTGGCCTTCGACTACGCCCGCGAACGCTTCGACGCCGACACCCTCGAGCGCCTGTCACGCCACCTGCTGGCGCTGCTCGACCATGTAACCTGTCACCCTGAGTGCGCGCTGGGCGAGGTGCCCCTGCATACGGCAGACGACCGCCAGCGTCTGCGTCAGTGGGGGGAGGCCCCTGTACCCGTGGCCACCCGGTTGCTGGTCGAGCAGCTCAACGATCAGGCCCGGGCGACCCCGACGCACACTGCGTTGGTCTGGGACGGCGGTCAGCTCGACTACGCCAGCCTGCACCAGCAGGCCAACCGCCTGGCGCACTACCTGCGCGACAAGGGCGTCGGTCCCGAGACCCGTGTGGCGATCTGCCTGGAGCGCTCGCCGCAGCTGCTGATCGGCCTGCTGGCCATTCTCAAGGCCGGTGGCGCCTACGTGCCGCTGGACGTCGATTACCCTATCGAGCGCCTGGCCTACATGCTCGCCGACTGTGGCGCCGGCCTGCTGCTGAGCCACAGCGAGCGTCTCGATCGCCTGCCCAGGGCCGAGGGGGTCAGCGTGATCGCCCTCGACCAACTGCACCTGGACAACTGGCCGAGCCAGGCGCCCGGGTTGCATCTGGACGGCGATCACCTGGCCTACGTGATCTACACCTCCGGCTCCACCGGCCAGCCCAAGGGCGTGGGCAACACGCACGGGGCGCTGGCCGAGCGCCTGCACTGGATGCAGGGTCGCTATGGGCTGAAGTCCAGCGACGTGCTGATGCAGAAGGCGCCGATCAGCTTCGACGTGTCGGTGTGGGAATGCTTCTGGCCCCTGGTCACCGGCTGCACCCTGGTGCTGGCCGGGCCGGGCGAGCACCGCGATCCCCGACGCATCGCCGAGCTGGTTCAGGCCCATGGGGTGACCACCTTGCACTTCGTGCCGCCGCTGCTGCAGGTGTTCGTGCAGGAGCCGCTGGCCGGGGCATGCACCAGCCTGCGCCGGGTGTTCTCCGGCGGCGAGGCGCTGTCGGCGAGCCTGCGCGACCGCGTCCTGGACGTCCTGCCCCAGGTCGAGCTGCACAACCGCTACGGCCCGACCGAAACCGCGATCAACGTCACCCACTGGCACTGTCAGGCCAGCGACGGCGACCGTTCGCCGATCGGCCGGCCGTTGGGCAACGTGCTGTGCCAGGTGCTCGACGCCGAGCTGGAGGCCAGCCTGCCGGGTGTGCCAGGTGAGCTGTACCTGGGCGGCGCCGGGCTGGCGCGGGGCTACCTGGGCCGCCCAGGCTTGACCGCCGAACGCTTCGTGCCACAGCCCGACGGTGATGGCCAGCGCTTGTACCGCAGCGGCGACCGTGCCCGCTGGCGGTTCGACCTTCAAGCGTTGGATTACCTCGGGCGTCTCGACCAGCAGGTCAAAGTGCGCGGCTTCCGGGTCGAGCCGCAAGAGGTGCAGGCCTGCCTGCTGGCCTGTGCCGGCGTCGAGCAGGCCGTGGTGCGCGTGCACCAGGACAGCGTGAGCACGCAACTGGTCGGCTACTACTGCGGCGAGGCGCACGAGGCAACCTTGCTCGCCGCCCTGGGCGAGCGTCTGCCGGCCTACCTGGTGCCAGCACAGCTGATCCACCTGGCGCAGATGCCCCTGGGACCGAGCGGCAAGCTCGACCTCAAGGCGCTGCCAGTGCCGGTCTGGCAGCAGCGTGAATACCGCGCGCCGCACACGGCCCTGCAACGGCAGGTGGCAACGATCTGGTGCGAGGTGCTGGGCGTAGCGCAGGTGGGCCTGCAGGACGACTTTTTTGCCCTGGGCGGGCATTCGCTGCTGGCCACGCAGATCGTCTCACGCTGTCGTCAGGCCTGCGACGTCGACCTGCCGCTCAAGGCCTTGTTCGAGGCCAGCGCGCTGGAGGCGTTCTGTGCCGCGATCACCCTGCTGGTCGAACAGGGCCAGCAGGATCGACAGGGCGAGATCGCACGCGTCGACCGGCAGCAGGCCGTGCCGCTGTCGTATTCCCAGCAGCGCATGTGGTTCCTCTGGCAGATGGCGCCGGACAGCCCGGCCTACAACGTCGGCGGCATGGCGCGGCTGCGTGGCACGCTGCACGTCGAGGCCTTCGAGCGCGCCTTGCAGGCCCTGATCGTGCGCCACGAGACCCTGCGCACCACCTTCCCCAGCCGCGACGGCGTGCCGTCCCAGTGCGTGGCACCGGACAGCCCGCTGCAGCTGGACTGGTGCGACCTCAGCGCGCACGACCCCGCGCAACGCGAGCAGCGCCTGCATGCCCTGGCCGAAGACCAGGCGCACCAGCCCTTCGACCTCGAACAAGGCCCGCTGCTGCGCGCCTGCCTGGTCAAGACCGAAACGCATGAGCACTACTTCGTGCTGACCTTGCACCACATCGTCACCGAAGGCTGGGCCATGGACATCTTCGCCCGCGAGCTGGGCGAGCTGTACGAAGCCTTCGTCGACGACCGCGACTCGCCACTGGCGCCGCTGCCCGTGCAGTACCTGGACTACAGCGTCTGGCAACGCCAGTGGCTCGAGGGCGGCGAGGGCGTGCGACAGCGGGCGTACTGGCAGGCGCGCCTGGGCGACGAGCATCCGGTGCTCGAGCTGCCGGCCGACCGTCCACGTCCGGCCGTGCAGAGCCACCGTGGCGCGCTGTACCGCTTCGACCTCGACCCGGCCCTGGCCGAGCGGGTCCAGGCCTTCGACCAGGCCCGTGGCCTGACGCTGTTCATGACCGTGACCGCGACCCTGGCCGCCGTGCTGCACCGCCACAGCGGCCAGCGTGACCTGCGCATCGGCGTGCCGGTGGCCAACCGGATTCGTCCAGAGAGCGAGGGCCTGATCGGCGCCTTCCTCAATACCCAGGTGCTGCGCTGCGAGCTGGATGGGCAGATGCGCGGCGAGGCGCTGCTGGAGCAGGTGCGCCAGCGCGTCATCGAAGGGCAGTCGCACCAGGACCTGCCCTTCGACCAGGTGGTCGAAGCCGTGCAGCCGCCGCGCAGCAGCGCCTACAACCCGCTGTTCCAGGTGATGTGCAACGTGCAGCGCTGGGCCTTCCAGCAGAGCCGTGAGCTGGCCGGCCTGCAGGTGGACTACCTGGTCAACGACGCCCACGCGACCAAGTTCGACCTGTACCTGGAGGTCACCGACCTCGACGGGCGTCTCGGCTGCTGCCTGACCTACAGCCAGGACCTGTTCGACGAGCCGCGCATCGCCCGCCTGGCACAGCATTGGCAGCGCCTGCTGACCGGGCTGCTGGACGACCCGCAGCAGCGTCTGTGCGAGCTGCCCCTGCTGGATCCTGCCGAGCGGCAAGGGCTGATCGACGGGCTGCGGGGCGAGCAGCCTGACGCCGCTCGCCACACCGTGCATGGGCTGTTCGCCGCCCAGGCCGCGCGGACGCCCGAGGCGCTCGCGCTGACCTACGCCGGCCAGCACCTGACCTACGCCGAACTCGACCGCCAGGCCAACCGCCTGGCCCATGCGTTGCGCGCCCGTGGCGTCGGCCCCCAGGTGCGTGTGGGGCTGGCGCTGGAGCGCTCGCCGGAGATGGTGGTCGGCCTGCTGGCGATCCTCAAGGCCGGTGGCGCCTATGTGCCGCTGGATCCGGAATACCCCCTCGACCGCCTGCGCTACATGATCGAGGACAGCCGCATCGGCCTGCTGCTCAGCCAGCGCGCGCTGTTCGACGCGCTCGGCGCATTGCCCGAAAGCGTGGCGCGCTGGAGCCTGGACGACGACGGCGCTGCCCTGATCGCGCAACCGGACAGTGCCCCGCACGACCTCAGCGACCCGGCGCACTCGGCCTACCTGATCTACACCTCCGGCTCGACCGGCCAGCCCAAGGGCGTGGTGGTCAGCCATGGGCAGATCGCCCTGCATTGCCAGGCAGTGATCGAGGCGTTCGGCATGCGGGCCGACGATTGCGAGCTGCATTTCTATTCCATCAACTTCGACGCCGCCACCGAGCGCCTGCTGACCCCGCTGCTGTGCGGCGCACGGGTGGTGGTGCGGGCCCAGGGCCAGTGGGACGCCGAGGCCATCTGCACGCTGGTGCGCGAGCAGCAGGTAACCATCCTGGGCTTCACCCCCAGCTACGGCAGCCAGTTGGCCCAGTGGTTGGCAGTACGCGGCGAACAGCTGCCGGTGCGCCTGGTGATCACCGGCGGCGAAGCGCTGAGCGGCGAGCACGTGCAGCGCATTCGTCAGGCGTTCGTCCCGACGCAGCTGTTCAACGCCTACGGCCCGACCGAAACCGTGGTCATGCCCCTGGCCTATCCAGTGCCTGCGTCGTTACCGGCAGAGGCGAACAGCGTGCCCATCGGGCAGGTGATCGGTGCCCGCACTGCCTACATCCTCGACGAGGACCTGGCGCTGCTGCCCCAGGGCGGTATCGGCGAGCTGTACATCGGCGGCGCGGGGGTAGCCGAGGGCTACCATGCTCGCCCTGGGCTGACCGCCGAACGCTTCGTGGCCGACCCGTTCGACCCGCACGGCGGGCGCCTGTATCGCACTGGCGACCTGGTGCGCCTGTGCACCGACGGTGCCGTGGAATACGTCGGGCGCGCCGACCATCAGGTCAAGATTCGCGGCTTCCGCATCGAGCTGGGCGAGATCGAAGGCTGCCTGAGCGTCCATCCCGAGGTCGAGCAGGCGGTGGTCGTGGCCCTGGACATGACCGGCGGCAAGCAGCTGGTCGGCTACCTGGTGTGCCCACAGGCCAACGGCGATACGGCAGCGGCCACGGCCTTGCGCGAGGCGATCAAGCGCTACGCCAGCCAGCACCTGCCGGACCACATGGTGCCGACCCATCTGGTGCTGCTTGACCGCCTGCCGCTGATGGGCAACGGCAAGCTCGACCGTCGCGCGCTGCCTGCACCGGACCTGGCACAGGCGCGGCAAACCTACCAGGCGCCGGCCAACGTGCGCGAGGCGCAACTGGCGCAGGTCTGGGCCGCAGTGCTGAACCTGCCGCAGGTCGGCACGCACGACAACTTCTTCGAGCTGGGCGGCGATTCGATCCTGTCGATCCAGGTGGTCAGTCGGGCGCGTCAACTGGGTCTGCAGTTCACCCCGCGCGACCTGTTCCAGCACCAGACCATCCAGGCCCTCGCTGCCGTGGTGACCGTCAGCACGGCGCCTGCGGGGATCGAGCAGGGGCCGCTGGCCGGGACCATCGCCTTGACCCCGATCCAGCATTGGTTCTTCGACAGCAACGTGCCACAGCGGCAGCACTGGAACCAGGCCGTGCTGTTGCAGGTTCACCAGCCGGTACAGGCCGAGCGGCTCGAACAGGCGCTGCGCACGGTGATCACGCAGCACGATAGCCTGCGGCTGCGCTTCGCCCAGGCCGAGAGTCGCTGGCAGGGCGAATACGCTCCGCTCACGGCCGAGGCCTTGCTCTGGACGCACCGGGTCGACGACCTGGACGCGTGCCAGGCCCTGTTCAGCGACGCGCAAGGCAGCCTCGACCTGGCCGAAGGGCCGTTGCTGCGTGCCGTGCTGGTGGAGGACCCGCGAGGCGTCCAGCGGCTGCTGCTGGCGATCCACCATCTGGTGGTGGATGGGGTGTCCTGGCGTGTGCTGCTCGAAGACCTGCAAACGGCCTACCGTGGCCAGCCGCTGGCAACCAAGACCCACGCGATGGGCGAGTGGGCCGCACGCCTGGCCAGCTATGCCAGCAGCGACTCGCTGCGCGACGAGCTGGGCTGGTGGGAAGGGCAGTTGAGCCAGGTTCGCCAGGAGCTGCCGTGCGACCATCCCCAGGGTGACAACCGTTACCGAAACGCCGCGCGCGTGACCCTCGGCCTGGACGCCGAGCAGACCCGTCAACTGTTGCAGCAGGCGCCGGCCGCCTACCACACCCAGGTCAACGACCTGCTGCTGACGGCGCTGGCCCGGGTCTTGTGCCGATGGAGCGGCACCGAGCAGGTGCTGGTGCAGCTCGAAGGCCATGGCCGTGACGGGGTGTTCGACGACCTCGACCTGACCCGCAGCGTCGGCTGGTTCACCACCGCCTACCCGTTGTGCCTGAGCCCGGTCCTGGGCCAGGCGGATGCTGCCCGCGGCGAGTCGCTCAAGCACATCAAGGAGCAACTGCGTCAGGTGCCGCACAAGGGCCTGGGCTACGGCGTGCTGCGCTACCTGGGCGATGCTGCCAGCCGTGAGCGCATGGCCGCGCTGGCCCAGGCGCGCATCACCTTCAACTACCTGGGGCAGTTCGACCAGCCCTCGGATGCCGAGGCCATGTTCGCGCCGCTGGAAGGCGACACCGGCTTGGCCCACGACCCGGATGCGCCCTTGCCCAACTGGCTGAGCGTCGACGGTCAGGTTTACGGCGGCGCTTTGCAGCTGCGCTGGACCTACAGCGCCGAACGCTACGAGGCCGCGACCATCGAGCGTCTGGCCGAAGCGTACCGCCTCGAGCTGCTGGCCCTGGTCGCGCACTGCCTGGCCGACGGCACCGGCAGCTTCACGCCGTCGGACTTCCCCCTGGCGCGCCTGGACCAGGCGCAGATCGACGCCTTGCCAGTGCCAGCGGTCTGCATCGAGGACGTCTACCCGCTGACGCCGATGCAGGAAGGCCTGCTGCTGCATACCTTGCTCGAGCCGGGCACCGGCATCTACTACATGCAGGACCGCTACTTCATCGACAGCGCGCTGGACCCGCAGCGTTTCACCGAAGCCTGGCAGGCCGTGGTGGCACGGCACGAAGCCCTGCGCGCCTCGTTCAGCTGGAGCGCGGGCGAAGCCATGCTGCAGATCATCCACAAACCCGGCCAGACGGCGGTGGATTACCAGGACTGGCGTGACCTCGATGCCGACGCTCAGCAAGCGCGCCTGCAAACCCTGCACAAGGCCGAGCGCGAGGCGGGTTTCGATCTGCTGCGCGAGGCGCCGTTCCACCTGCGCCTGGTGCGCGTGGACGAAGCGCGCTACTGGTTCATGATGAGCAACCACCACATCCTCATCGATGCCTGGTGCCGTTCGCTGCTGATGAACGACTTCTTCGAGCTGTACCAGGCCCTCGGCGAGGGGCGCCCGGCCAACCTGCCGGTACCGCCGCGCTACCGTGATTACATCGGCTGGCTGCAACGCCAGGACCTGGACGCCTCGCGGCGCTGGTGGCAGGCCAACCTGGCCGGCTTCGAGCGCGCCACGGCCGTGCCAAGCGACCGGCCTCTGCGGCATGCCCATGCCGGTGACAGCGAAGGGATGATCGTCGGCGACTGCCTGACCCGCCTCGACCCTGCCCAGGGCGCGCGCCTGCGCGAGCTGGCCCAGGCCCATCAACTGACCGTCAACACCTTCGCCCAGGCGGCCTGGGCCCTGGTGCTGGCGCGCTGCAGCGGCGAGCGCGACGTGGTGTTCGGCGTGACCGTGGCCGGTCGCCCGGTGAGCCTGCCGCAGATGCAGCGCACGGTCGGGCTGTTCATCAACAGCATCGCCTTGCGCGTGCAACTGCCTGCGCTGGACGAGCCGGTGACCGTGCGCCAGTGGTTGCACACCCTGCTCGAGCGCAACATGGAGCTGCGCGAGCACGAATACCTGCCGCTGGTGGCGATCCAGGAGTGCAGCGAGCTGCCCAAGGGCCAGCCGTTGTTCGACAGCCTGTTCGTGTTCGAGAACGCACCTGTGGAGAGCACCGTGCTCGACCACGCCCGGCACCTCAACGCGCGCTCGGACTCCGGGCGCACGCACACCAACTTCCCGCTGACCGCCGTGTGCTACCCCGGCGATGACCTGGGGCTGCACCTGTCGTTCGACCAGCGCTACTTCGATCGGTCCACGGTCGAGCGCCTGCTGGCTGCCTTCAAGCGCCTGCTGTTGGCGCTGGTGGACGGCTTCCATGGCCCACTGGCGGACGTGCCGCTGCTGGGCGAGGACGAACGACGCTTCCTGCTCGAGGACTGCAACCGCAGTGCGCACGCCTACCCGCTGGAGCAGGGTTATGTCGCGCTGTTCGAGGCGCAGGTGGCCGCGCATCCACAGCGGACCGTCGCCCGTTGCGAAGGCCGCTCGCTGGACTACGCCGGCCTGAACCGACAGGCCAACCGGCTGGGCCATGCGCTGATCGCCGCCGGTGTGCGCATCGACCAGCCCGTGGCGCTACTGGCCGAGCGCAGCCTGGACCTGCTCGGGATGATCGTCGGCAGCTTCAAGGCTGGCGCCGGCTACCTCCCGCTCGACCCAGGGCTGCCCACGGTGCGCCTGCAACGCATCCTGGCGCTGAGCCGCACGCCGGTGCTGGTGTGCACCGAGGCTACCGCCGAGCAGGCCCGGCAGTTGCTGGCTGCCTTGGAAGGTGCTGCGACGGTGCGCCTGCTGGTGTGGGACGAGGTGCAGGCCCGGTCGGCTGCCGATCACGACCCTGGGGTGTACAGCGGGCCGGAGAACCTGGCCTACGTCATCTACACCTCGGGCTCGACCGGTCTGCCCAAGGGCGTGATGGTCGAACAGCGCGGCATGCTCAACAATCAGTTGAGCAAGGTGCCCTACCTGGCCTTGGACGAAGCCGACGTGATCGCCCAGACCGCGTCCCAGAGTTTCGACATCTCGGTCTGGCAGTTCCTGGCGGCGCCCTTGTTCGGCGCCAGCGTGGAGATCGTGCCCAATGCCATCGCCCATGACCCGCAGGGGCTGCTGGTGCACGTCCAGGCCAGCGGCATCAGCGTGCTCGAAAGCGTGCCGTCGCTGATCCAGGGCATGCTGGCCCACGAGCACCTGGCCGTGCCCGGCCTGCGCTGGATGTTGCCGACCGGCGAGGCCATGCCGCCGGAACTGGCGGCGCAGTGGTTGCAACGTTACCCGCACATCGGCCTGATCAATGCCTACGGCCCGGCCGAATGTTCCGACGACGTGGCGTTCTTCCGCGTGGACGCGGCGTCCACCCAAGGCAGCTATTTGCCGATCGGCTCGTCGACCGACAACAACCGCCTGTACCTGTATGGCGACGTGCAGGACCTGGTGCCCTTGGGCGCAGTGGGTGAGCTGTGCGTAGCCGGGGCCAGCGTCGGGCGCGGCTATGTGGGCGATCCGGGGCGAACGGCCCTGGCCTTCGTCCCCCACCCGCACGGGGCGCCGGGTGAGCGTCTGTACCGCACCGGCGACCTGGCGCGGCGACGTGCCGACGGCGTGCTCGAATACGTCGGTCGCGCCGACCATCAGGTGAAGATCCGCGGTTACCGCATCGAGCTGGGCGAGATCGAGGCCCGTCTGCACGAGCAGCCTGAGCTGCGCGATGCGGCGGTGGGCGTGCAGGCGGGCGTCAACGGCACGTACCTGGTGGGCTACCTGGTGGCGCATCAGGGCGTCACCGGCGACAGCGCCTTGCTCGACCCGCTCAAGCAGCGCCTGCGCGCCGAGTTGCCGGAGTACATGGTGCCACTGCACTGGGCCTGGTTCGACGAGCTGCCGCACAACGTCAATGGCAAGCTCGACCGCAAGGCCTTGCCCGCGCTGGAGATCGGTGCCCTTCAGGGGCAGGCGTACCTGGCGCCGCGCAGCGAGCTGGAGACGACCTTGGCCCAGGTCTGGGCCGACGTGCTCAAGGTCGAGCGGGTCGGGGTACGCGACAACTTCTTCGAACTGGGCGGGCACTCACTGCTGGCGACGCAGATCGCCTCGCGGGTGCAGAAACGCTTGCAGCTGAACGTGCCGCTGCGGGCGATGTTCGAGTGCAGCACGGTGGAGGCGCTGGCCGTGTATGTGGAGGGGTTGCAGGGGGCGGTGCTGGACGAGGAGAAGGTGGATCGGTTGAGCGATCTGATGGCGGAATTGGAGGGGTTGTGAGGGCAACGGGCAGGCGCTGCGATGTCGGGCGCCTGATCCTCCATCCTGTCTCGGCCCTCCTGCTGGACTGGCCGGGTCGGTTTGAAAGCGATGGGCTGCGAAGCAGTCCCAAAGTCATTCATACGGGAAGCAGCGGGCTTTGGCAGGTCGCGTCATTCACGGGCTTGCCGCTTGCTTCAATGCATCGCCACGATCTTCAACCCCACCCGCTGCTCTGCGGCCCCTTGATCGGCCACCCAGACCACCTGCGCGCTGGCCTTCAGGCCACTGAGCGAGGCATGTTCGGACTCGATGCTCACGTCCACCTGATCACCCACGGCAAAGCGCCGTGGTGCCTGCACCTGCAGGCCGCTGGCGGACAGGTCGATGCACACCGCCGAGACCACCTCGCCGGCATGTAGCAGACTGGCCTGGCTGTCGATGCGCATGCGGATGAAATCGCGTTTCTCTTCGTGACCTTGGGATACCGTCGACATGCTCACATCCTTCCATCAGGTTGTTGTACATGAAGTTCTTATAACGTCTGGCAATTTGCGCTGTAAAGCGCACCCGCCCGATGGCCTGTCGTGCTTGAAACGCCCTGCGGATGGGAGTACCGTCAGCGCCTTACAGGGCACCTCTGCCTTTTGCCGGGTCGACCGTCAGGGTCCATCCCCAATAGAAGCGTGCCAGAGAGAATTCCAGTAGCCGTTCGTCGCGTTGTCGACGTCGCTACGCCAACCTATTTCTGGCGCCGTTTGCCCACATGCCGAACACCAGTGCAACGTTGCTGATCATCGATGACGACGACGTGGTCCGTGCAAGCCTCGCCGCCTACCTGGAAGACAGTGGTTTCGCCGTGCTGCAGGCCTGCAATGGTCAGCAGGGCCTGGACGTGTTCGAGCAACACGCCCTCGATCTGGTGATCTGCGACCTACGCATGCCGCAGATGGGTGGCCTGGAACTGATCCGTCGCATCAGCGAACGCGCGCCGCAGTTGCCGGTGATCGTGGTGTCCGGTGCCGGAGTCATGAGCGACGCGGTCGATGCGCTGCGCCTGGGCGCGGCCGACTACCTGATCAAGCCTTTACAGGACCTGGCGGTGTTGGAGCACTCGGTGCGCCGGGCGCTCGACCGCTCGCGGCTGCTGCTGGAGAACCAGCGCTACCGGGAAAAGCTCGAGACCGCCAACCGTGAACTGGAGGCCAGCCTGCACCTGCTGCAGGAGGACCAGACCGCCGGCCGTCAGGTGCAGATGAACATGCTGCCCGAGAGCCCCTGGTACGCCGGCGGTTTCTCGTTCGATCACCAGATCATTCCGTCGCTGTACCTGTCGGGCGACTTCGTCGACTATTTCCGGGTGGACGACCGCCGGATCGCCTTCTACCTGGCCGACGTGTCGGGTCATGGCGCCTCGTCGGCCTTCGTCACGGTGCTGCTGAAGTTCATGACCACCCGCCTGCTGTTCGAATTCAAGCGCAGCGGCGGCCACCTGCGCGAGTTCAAGCCGTCGGAAGTGCTGTCGCACATCAACCGCGGGCTGATCAACTGCAAGCTGGGCAAGCACGTGACCATGGTCGGCGGCGTGATCGACGAGCACACCAACGTGCTGACCTACGCCGTCGGCGGCCACCTGCCGCTGCCGGTGCTGCACACGCAGGAGCAGACCCGCTACCTCGAAGGTCGCGGCCTGCCCGTGGGGTTGTTCGAGGAAGCGACTTATCAGGACCATGAAATGACCTTGCCTGGTCAGTTCAGCCTGAGCCTGATGTCCGATGGCATCCTGGACCTTTTGCCGGGCGCGACCCTCAAAGACAAGGAGGCGTCGCTGCCGCAGATCGTCCAGGAGGCGGGAGGCAGCCTGGATGGGCTGCGTCGACGTTTCAATTTGGCTACGCTTGGGGAGATGCCGGATGATATCGCCCTAATGGTGTTGAGCAGGAACCTTCAATGAGTACCGGTAGAATCCAGTTCGCCGAGCAGTGTGGCACCTTCGTGCTGAAATTCGTCGGTGAAGTGCGCCTGACCCTGTGTTCGGCGTTGGATGCGACGATCGACAAGATCTTCAGTGCCCTCAACTTCTCGGCCATCGTCATCGACCTGACCGAAGCCGAGAGCATCGACAGCACCACGCTGGGCCTGCTGGCCAAGCTGTCGATCCTGTCGCGCCAGAAAGTCGGGCTGCTGCCCACCGTGGTCACCACCAACCCGGACATTTCCCGGTTGCTGCAATCGATGGGCTTCGAGCAGGTGTTCAACATCGTCGACCGGCCGATCCCGTGCCCGGACTGCCTGAGCGACCTGCCGTCCCAGGACCAGAACGAGGACGTGGTGCGTTCCAAGGTGCTCGAGGCGCACCGCATCCTGATGGGCCTGAACGACTCCAACCGCGAAGCCTTCCGCGACCTGGTCAACGCCCTCGAGCGCACCTGATCGCTCGGCCGATCAGGTCGTCGACGGGAATTCGGTCGCTGGCGTGCCATCGGCGTTGAGCTGCAGGATCCGTGTCGGTCGCCCCTCGGCGTCGAAGAACACCTGACCCAACCCCGCACCGTTCCACAGCCGCTCACCCGCCTGGCTGCGGTCTGGCGTGCGCGGGATCACCTCCATGCGACGGCGTTTGGTGAAGCCGTTGAGGGGCGAGCGTGGCGCGTACAACCAGCGGTTGAGCCGGTCGAAGACCTTGAGTAGACGGCGGGGGAACTCGTTCTTGATGCCGCTGCTGGTGATCTGCCAGAGGTGCGGTGTGTGCTGGCGGTTTCGGATCAGCACTTCATAGACGAATGAGTAATGCACGTCGCCCGAGAGGATGACGTAGTGCCCTGGCGTGCGCGAGTGACGGAAGATGTTCAGCACCACCTGGGCCGCGCCCCGGTGCGCCATCCAGTTTTCCGCATCCACCAGCAGCGGGAAGCCCAACCCGCTGACGATCCGCTGCACCGTCTCGATCAACTTCACGCCGAAGACCGGTGCGGGCGAGACGATGATCGCCGAGCGGTGGTCGAGCAACGCCTGTTGCAGTTCGCTCAGGGCTTCCCAGTCGAGCAGGCCGGACGGTTTCTTCAGGCTGCGCTCGCTGCGCCAGCGCCGTGTGCGGGTGTCGAGCACCACCAGCGGCGGCTCGCTGGCCACCTCGAACTGCCAGCCCTGGAAGGCCAGCAGCTGATCGATCAGGCCGTCCTGGGCGTAGCGGGTCAGCCAGCCGTCTGCGGCCTGCGCCGTCATCGCCTGGCAGGCGTCGATCAACGGGCGACAGCGCGCCGGGGCATTGCCCCAGCCCTGGCACAGCAGGTAGCCGATCAGCGCATTGCCGACGATGCGCCGCGAGAACGGATGCCCGTAGACCGACGCTTCCCACTGCGCCGACAGGTTCCAGTCATCGGTGATGTCATGGTCGTCGAAGATCATCAGGCTGGGCAGGTGCGCCAGTGCCCGGGCGACCCCGTCCAGACCCTCGGTGAACGCCTCCACCCAAGGCAATTCCTGGGCGTAGCGCGCCTGCTGCTTGACGCTCAGGCCCGACGGCTGCGTCATGCGCACCAGGCGCCAGCAGACCGGCGACCAGACCAGCAGGTACATGGCCATGACTTCGGCGAAGGTCACCAGGTGGTTGTCGGCGTTGCTGCTGGTGAAGATCGGTTTGCGCGTGCCGCCGAAGAAGCGCCGGCGCAGCCCTTCGTTGGCCTCCAGTGCCGGCAACAAATCGGCACGCTGGTAGTAGCAGGCGCCATGGGCATACAGCGCCTGGCTGTCATTCACCACCGCGCCCGCCAGCGGCTCGTCGAACAGCCCCAAGCGCTCGATCAGCCGATGGATGGCCCGCAGCATGGGGCCGGCCACATCGTCGGCGTAGATCTGATCGCCGGTCATCAGCAGCAGGGCCGGGCGCTCTTCGGCACGTTCGCACGCGAGCAGCAAGCGGTCGGCGCACAGCAGCCCATCCGCCGCCCGGTGGTGCGGCTTGCGGCAGGAGCCATGCAAGACCTGGTCGAGCCGCCCACGCAGCACGAAGTCCACCTGCTCGCGCCCTGGGTAGAGCAGGTGCGGCGCCCAGTCGGCGATGCCCTGCGGGCCGTCGTCGGTGTCGATGAGCACGTCGTAGCCGATCGCCTGATCCACCGGCAGCGGTGTTGCCAGCTGCACGTCGATCAGGTGCACGAAGGCCGCCTGGCCGATCGGCACCACCTGGCAGTCGGTGCTGACCCCAAGGCCGGGGCGGTCCACGGTCACGTTCAGGGTCAGACGCCGCGTGCCGACCAGCCACAAGGCGAAGCGCTGCGCCTCCAGGCGACGCAGGAGGGGGCCGGCGAGCACGAGGGGGAGCGGGGCGGTGGTCAACGGCATCGGATACTCGGCGAATAGAGCGCGCAGGTGAAAGGAGAGGCTTCGTTGTCAGGCCATTGGCGGGTAGGAGTCCGCGACAAGGCGCACGATCGGGGGAGCATGCTGGTCATCCCTCATGCGTCTGGCAACCGGCATATGTGTCAGATCATTTCTGGAGGGGCGGTGTTCAATCGATGAGACAGCGCTGCGAAGGGCTGCCTGGCAGCCCTCTGCAGTGTGGCATGGGTCAGGCGTTCAGCCTTACGCCTTGCCGGCCATCACGGCCTCGAGCTTTTCCTGGTCGCGGGCGAACTGGCGGATGCCTTCGGCCAGTTTCTCGGTGGCCATGGCGTCCTCGTTCATGTCCCAGCGGAACTGCGCCTCGGTCAGCGAGCGCTTGGCTTCGCTGGCGTTACCCGGTTGCAGGATGCGCGGCAGGTCGCCTTCGTCCTGGCCCAGCTTTTCCAGCAGCTCCGGGCTGATGGTCAGGCGATCGCAGCCAGCCAGTTGCTCGATCTGGCCGACGTTACGGAAGCTCGCGCCCATGACCACGGTGCCGTAGCCATTGGCCTTGTAGTAGTTGTAGATGCGCGTCACCGACAGCACGCCCGGGTCTTCGGCGGCGCTGTATTCCTGGCCGGTGCTCTTCTTGTACCAGTCGTAGATCCGGCCCACGAACGGCGAGATCAGGAACACACCGGCATCGGCGCAGGCCTGGGCCTGGGCGTAGGAGAACAGCAGCGTCAGGTTGGTCTGGATGCCTTCCTTCTCGAGCACTTCCGCCGCGCGGATGCCTTCCCAGGTGGAGGCGAGCTTGATCAGCACCCGGTCACGGCTGACGCCAGCCTTGTCGTACAGCGAAATCAGGTGACGCGACTTGGCCAGCAGCTTCTCCTGATCGAACGACAGGCGAGCATCCACCTCGGTGGAGATGCGGCCCGGGATTTCCTTGAGGATGCCCGACCCCACGGCGACGGCGAACTGGTCGCAGGCCTGGTCCACATTGCCCTTGTGCTCGGCACGGATCTTCTCCAGCACTTCGCCATAACCGGTGAGTGCGGCGGCCTTGAGCAGCAAGGACGGGTTGGTGGTGGCGTCGACCGGCTTGAGCCGGCGGATCGCCTCGATGTCGCCGGTGTCGGCGACGACGGTGGTGAACTGCTTGAGTTGTTCCAGCTTGGAAGTCATGGGCGTGCTCTGTCCTGTGCAATGGCTCGACATTAACGGACCCCGGGCAAGCACTCAAGGTTCGCGAAGAGCCTGAAGGATAGATGAGATTGTCGGGGTAGAGCGGGTGGCGTGCCCGCCATCGGGCCTGTGCCTCCTTCCCAGGATGGGCAGGCCCGTGCCGAACCTGTCGTCGACGCGGTGAAGCGGCCACCGTCATCGCGGGCAAGCCCGCTTGTGTCTTTGAGGATCGCTAGAATCAAAGGTGAGAGGAATGGATGGCAAGCTGTCTGTCCGAGGTGCCCCGAGCACGAGTGGGAGCAAAGCTGCCATCCATTCTTCCACC
>NZ_JAAMQJ010000090.1 GCF_013523125.1 Pseudomonas entomophila
CGGTGAGCCACTGGTTGGTCACCTCGACTTGGAAAGTGGGGTTCTCGGCAGGTGGCACGTCGGTGAAACGGATGTTCCAGTACACCTTGCCCTGCTCGAGCTGGGTCGCGGTGTTCAGCACGGGATCGGCGTACACCTCGAAGTTGATGATCGCGCCCTGATTCTTGAGGTCGCGCATGAACGCCTGCAGGCCCTCGGTCACGTCCTTGACGTAGGTCGCGGTAATGCCTCGGTCGACCGCCCAGCGGTGGCCGTACAGGATCGCGTCCATGACCATGTCCATGGTCCGCACGCGAGTGACGAAGGCCCACTTGGGATCGCTCGACAGCGTGCGGTTGCCCCACAGGCGGTAGCCGTCCTCACGGATGATGGTCGTGATGTTGGCGTTGTTCAGCAGGTTGGCCCGGCAGGTCTCGTCGCCGTCCAGGAACTCGACCGAACGGGTGGTACCGGTGATGCCGACGAACTCCTTGTTGGACGGCGAGGCCCAGAAGCCGTACTCGGCATCAGTCCAGGCGAACAGGCCAGCGGTATAGGCAGAACCCGACGCGTCGACGGTGGCGTTCTTGGTGGTGTCCCAATACTGCACGCCAGGGTCGACCATGAACACGCGCCTGGAACCGAAGTTCTTGGCGTAGGCCATGGCCGCCTCGTCCGTGGTGCCCGGCCCGTCGATGATGGCGAGCGCGCGCAGCTTGCCGGCCAGTGCATCCATGGCCGTGGCCACCGCCAGGGTCGCGCTGTGCTTGGGCGCGATCAGCAGACGCGGCTGGGCGTTGAAGCGGCTCTTGCCGTCCAGCAACGCCTGCAGGCCGCTACGCTTGCCACTGGCCAGCACCCCGCCAATGATGGCCGAAGTCTGCGCGGCCGCATCGGCGCCCTTGGCCACGCCGCAGGCGACGATCACCGCTTTGGCACGAACGAAAATCGCCTGGCAGGCCTTGGTGATGGCCGCATCAGCGCCCCAGGCGGCGATCGCCTCGCGCTCGTTGGTGATCAGCAGCAGATCGCCGGCGGCCGCAGTCGGTGTGCTCAAGGCACCAGGGCCTGGGGTGAAGGTGTCGACCAGACCGATGATCGAAGAAGACGGCAGCGCAATGCTGCGCGCCCCGGTGTCGACGTTCGAGACCGTGACGCCGTGAAAGAATCGAGCCATTGAAAAACTCCAGAAAGCACGCGGCCGCGACAGGGCGCGGCCGGGCACAAAAAAAGCCGCGTAGCGGCCTGGGGGATGACGAGTGGGCGGCGGGATCAGGCGACGTTGCCGATGCCTTGTACGCTTGCGTGAATCGCTTCGATCGTGGCATCGGCGATGGTCTCGACGGCAGCATGCGTGGCGGCTTTCAGCACGTCCTGCTTGCCTTTCAGGCGCAGCGCGCGCAGCTCGTAGAGAGCCTTCTTCCAGGCAGCGGCCTCGGCCAGAATGCTCTCGGTTGCAGGCTTGGCCTCCAAACTGGTGGCATCCATCCAGGCTTGCACTG
>NZ_JAAMQJ010000091.1 GCF_013523125.1 Pseudomonas entomophila
TGTAATTGAATGGACTCGCCCCCGCCGAGGCATCACAGTGCCACGGTGGCGTTTCTTGAACAGCCAACGGCAGCGAGGGCCAGTCCATGAGCAAGCATAAAGCCAAACACAATTCCCTGTCTTCCACTGATCTGGAAAGCTGCCACGTTCTGGCAGTCGATCTGGCCAAGAACGTGTTTCAATTAGCCGGCGAAGATGAGGTCAGTCGCTTGATCTATGAGCGCCGCATCAAGTCGCGCGAGGCGTTCAGCGAGTTTCTCCAACGCCTGCCAGCGCACATCACCGTGCTCATGGAAACAGGCCCGGGCGCTCAGTCATGGGCACGGCTGCTGCAGGCCAAGGGCAATGTCGTGCGTGTGCTGCCAGCCCAGCGCGTCGGCGAGCATCGCAGCGGTGCCAAGAACGATCGCAACGATGCACATGCCATCCTGCGGGCTGGGCGTGACGTTTCGATCATCGCCGTCCCCATCAAGACCACCCAGGCCCTGGCCATCCAGGCACTGCACCGCATCCGGCGCGGCTGTGTACGTCGCCGCACGGCCTTGAGCAATCAAGTGCGAGGGTTGCTGCTCGAGCACGGTGTCTCCTTCGCCCAGGGTGACCTGGCTTTCGGCCAGCGCGTGCCGAGGGTGCTGGAGGATGCCTCGATCCCGTTGCCCGACCTACTGCGCGAGCTGATCGAGGAGCTGCTGATCGAGTGGCAGCACCTGGGCGAGCGTATCAAGGTGCTGACCGGGCGACTGGAGCGCAGCGCTGGCGAGGATGAAACGGCCACTCGGTTGATGAGCATCCGCGGTATCGGTCCGATCATCGCCACCGCACTGGTGGCCAAGCAGGTGGAGCCGACGCGCTTTGCCAACGCACGACAATTTGCGGCCTACTTTGGCCTCGTGCCGGACCAGAACAGCAGTGGTAACAAGGTGCGGCTGGGCAAGATGAGCAAGCGCGGCGATGGCTATGTGCGCAGCCTGATGATCCAGGGTGCCCATGCCGTGTTACAGCAGATAAAACCCGACTCCACGGAGCCCGATGATCGCCGCTTGCAGGCCTGGTGTTCCCGGCTTGGCAGGAAAGAGGCGGCGATCAGGCTGGCCAATCGAAACCTGCGTATCGTATGGGTGCTGCTGCAAGGCACGCAGACCTATCAACGACGCCCGAATCATCAGGAGGCCGTCATGGGCCTCTGATCACAGCGTTACGCCACCGGGGCGCTAGGCGCTCCAACCCCTGCTAACGAGCATTGACCCCTGGTAAGACCGTCGCGATTGAATGCCTACGCTCCTACTGGCCTTGCTGGCCTATTTGTAAATGGCACTTCGCGGGCTTATCCAATGCTGGCCAGAGGCAACACCGCCTCCTCGAATAGGCCTAATACATAGATGCAACCGGGTCCCTTTGTTCAAAACAGCAGGAAAAGCGGGTAGACAATGTAGGCGAGTCCATACATAGGAGCGGCCCCTG
>NZ_JAAMQJ010000092.1 GCF_013523125.1 Pseudomonas entomophila
GTTCTTGTCGAGGATGCCCGAGGCCTTGCGCGAGTCGGCCTTGAGTTCTTCGTAAAGTCCGCGGTTCTGCCCGTAGGCGGTGAGCGCGGCCTTGACCTGCATGTCGGCGAAGATGTCGCCGGTACGCAAGGTGCGCTCCAGCGCCTCGAGCGCGGCCTTGGCCTTCTCCGGGTCGGCCTCCTTGTCGATGTTGGCCTTGGCCTCTTCGATCTTCTTGGCCTTGGCAGGATCGGTCGCCTGGACGTACTTCATGGCCAGGGCCATGGACGACTCGATGACGTTCATGCCCTTCTGCAGGCCGGTGTTCAGCGAGGCCTGATAGTCGATGCCGGCGTCCTTGTACGCCTTGACCACATCGCCGGCGCCGATCTTCTCCATCCAGTTCTTGAAGTTGTTCGCCGCCTCGTCCGAACTGCCGGCGGTCTTCATCTGCACCTGCAGCATCGAGCCGAGCGAGGTCACCGCGTCCAGCCCGGTGATGCCGTTCTTCTCCATGCCGGCGAGCAGCTGCGGGAACCACTTGGCCATGTCGCTGGCCTCGAAGCTACCCGCCTGGCCTTGGTAGGCGATCGCCTCCAGGGCCTGCTGCATGACCTTGGGGTCGCTGATCTTGGCGTTCTGCTCGAGCGCCTGAATCATCGACGCCGTGTCGACGCCCGAGGCGCCCTGGCCCACGGCGAACTTGGCCGCCACTGGGGCATAGGACATGGCCTTGTCCAGGTCCATGCCGGCACCGACCAGCTGATTGACCAGGTCGGCCACGTCGTTGCGCGACATGCCGGTGTCCTTGGCCGTGTCGAGCACCGTGCGGCTGAGCTGCTGTTCCTCGGGTTTGTTGGCGATGTCGGCCTTGATGGCGATGTCGCGGATGATGGCCTGATAGTTCGCGCTGATCGTCGTCGGTACCGCAGCCAGGCCGGTGGCGACCACGGCCTGGCCGATGTTGGACTTGAGCGCGGTCTTGCCCGCCTGCAGCTGCTGGTGGCCCTTGAGCTGCAGGTCGGCCGCCCTCACCTCGCGGCCCAGGCGCTGGTACTCGCGGCCCAGCCGGCCGACCTCGATCCCCTGCCTGCGCAGCGCATCCAGATTGCCGTCCAGTTTCTTCTGCAGCTTGTCGGCATTGGCCGAACCACTGTCGTGCGCGCGCTTCCACTCCTCGCGCAGCTTGATGGTCTCGCCGATAGTGCTCTTGAGCACCTTGGCCTTGTTGCCCTTGGCCTCAAGCTTCTGGATGCCGTTTTCGACGGTCCTGAACGCGGCGCCGACCGACGAGGCGACCGCGCCGCCGATCACCAGCGATAACGCTACCCTGCCCGCCATGGATACCTCCCCTGCCCGCTCAGTCCGTGAGCCACCAAACCATGTCGGCATACGACATGGTCATGATTTCTTGCGCGGAAAAATGCAGCTCGGACGCCAGGCGCCG
>NZ_JAAMQJ010000093.1 GCF_013523125.1 Pseudomonas entomophila
GGAGACTGTCAGATTTTTTGTGTTCGGGCCGATAACGGCCTGCCGTGAGGCAGGCCGTGCTTTTACCAGGTCGGCCTGATAAATCGATCTCCGTACAGAATCGCAAATTGATTCATCGCGCTCTTCCAATCATGCGCCGCTGAACCCCAGTTCGCCGTGATATTTCGCAGTCCAAGCCAGATCAGCTTGGTCGCCGCATCGTCGGTCGGGAAGTGACCGCGGGTCTTGACGATCTTGCGTAGCTGAGAGTTGATGCTCTCGATAGCGTTGGTCGTGTAAATCACTTTCCGGATGGCTGGCGGGAAGACGAAGAAGGGAATCACTCGATCCCAGGCCCGTCTCCAGGCAGCCACCACTGTTGGATACTGCTTGCCCCAAGGGCCGTTTTCAAAATCGTCCAGCGCCTGCTCAGCTGCCTCGGCGTTGATGGCCTGGTAGATCGGTTTCAGCGCCTTGGCCAATTCACGACGCTTATCCCAGGCCACATAATCGAGGCTGTTGCGGATCAGATGAACGATGCAGGTTTGCAGTGTCGTAGCCGGAAACACTGCGCTCAGAGCCTCAGGCATCCCTTTGAGTCCGTCGGTCACAGCAATCAGCACGTCTTCGATACCACGCGTCTTGAGATCATTGAACACTTTCATCCAGAACTTCGCACCCTCGGTGTTCTCGATCCAGATGCCCAAGATATCGCGCGTCCCGTCGGGTAGAACGCCCAGCGCCAAGTAAATGGCCTTGTTGCGCACCAGGCCTTCTTCGCGGATTTTCACCCGCAGCGCATCAAAGAAAATAACCGGATACATCGGCTCCAGAGGCCGCTGTTGCCACGCGCCGATCTCTTCCATGACCTCATCTGTCACAGAGCTGATGAAGTCGTGCGAAACCTCTGTTCCGTACTGCTCGGAAAGAAAGGCTCGGATCTCTCGGACTGTCATTCCACGTGCGTACATGGCGATGATCTTGTCGTCGAAGCCGGTGTATCGGCGCTCGTGCTTGGGGATCAAAATGGGCGCAAAGCTGCCGTCTCGATCACGAGGAATCTCCAGCCGCAGCGGGCCATCGCCGGTCAAAACCGTCTTGTCACTCTTGCCATTACGCTGGTTGGTTTCATCCTCTGGGCGCTGCGCGCCCGGCGGATAGCCCAGGTGGTGACCCAGCTCGGCATTCAGCGCGCGTTCGATCAGGGCCTTCTTGAACGCCGCAGAGGCATCCTCGATGGCTTCTGCGGTCATCAAGCCCTCACCAAACTGCTCCAGCAGTTCTTTGGGGATTTTGGGCAGGTCACGCAAGGGTTTCTTTTTGGTTGGCATACATGCACCTCTTACTCATGTTATGCCCGAACACAAAATTTCTGACACCCTCT
>NZ_JAAMQJ010000094.1 GCF_013523125.1 Pseudomonas entomophila
TCAACGCCGATCTCAAGGACTGGCGGGAGATCCCCAACGGGGTGCCGTACACCTTCCAGGTCACGGCCTGGGCCAACGAGAACCGCAGCGGTGAAGGCTCGATCATTTCGCCGCAGTTGGGCGAGCGTCTGCAGGCTTTGATCAACGCGGCGAAGAACGAGCGCAGTCACTACACCTTCCGGCTCGGTGCGCGCTTCGACGGCGGCCTGGTGGCTGCCAATGCTGCGCGGGTGCAGGGCTGGCTGCGTCAGTCGGCGCAGGTGCAGCCCATACCTCTTCCGCTGTTCGAGCAGCCCATTGCGCTGGTGAACCTGTCTCGGCTTTGGCAGGTACATCGCCGGTCTGCCGAGGCTCAGCCGTTCCCGATGCCCCGATCTGAACAAGTCCTAGCACTGGTCAACACAACCCAAGCGCGCAGCGTTTCCCGCTGGTCTGTGGAGGCGCAGAGCGTACCGATTCACAAACAAACGGTGCTGACGGCCGTTAATGCCGCCGTCGCCCGCACTGTCTTGCGCGTCTCGATGGAGGCTGCTCTATGAGTACCGCTTTAAAACCGCTGATCACCAAGGCTGGCCTGGCTGCCATCTGGAATGCGACCAGCACTGGCTTGCAAGCTGAGATCGCCTACATCGGTCTTGGTGATCAGGGCTTTACCCCCACTGTCGACCAAACGGCCCAACGCGGATTGGTTGCTCAATATCCGATCGCCGGTGGCGAGAAGTTGAGCAGTTCGCTCATTCACCTGACTGCCTTGGCCGATGATGGCAAGGCCTTTTGGGTGCGCAGCGTCGGATTCTACCTGGCCGACGGCACTTTGTTTGCGGTGTGGTCCAGTACCGGCGACCCGCTGACTTTCAAGCCGGCCGCAGGCGACATCCTGTTGGCCTACGACCTGTCGCTCGAAGCCTTGCCAGCAGACAGCGTGACGATCGTCAGCACCGCAACCGGCCTCAACCTTACTCTGGCCGCCCCCCTGGCGGCTCAGGCAGCAGCCTTGATCGCCGAGCAACTGCGCGGCGTGCTGCAGCAGGATCAGCTCGATGCTCAGGCTCGGCAGCAGCGCATTACTCAGGAGCAACAGCGTGTGACGGGTGACGAACTCGTCGGCCTGCTGCAGCGCCTGAAAGCGGCCGAGCAGCAACAAAGCGCCGATCGTGAAAACCAGCTGGTTGCGATCGTTGCGAACGCGACAGGCCTGATCAGTCTGCAGCACCTGTTCTCTCAAAAAACCTT
>NZ_JAAMQJ010000095.1 GCF_013523125.1 Pseudomonas entomophila
TCAACGCCGATCTCAAGGACTGGCGGGAGATCCCCAACGGGGTGCCGTACACCTTCCAGGTCACGGCCTGGGCCAACGAGAACCGCAGCGGTGAAGGCTCGATCATTTCGCCGCAGTTGGGCGAGCGCCTGCAGGCTTTGATCAACGCGGCGAAGAACGAGCGCAGTCACTACACCTTCCGGCTCGGTGCGCGATTCGACGGCGGCCTGGTGGCTGCCAATGCTGCGCGGGTGCAGGGCTGGCTGCGTCAGTCGGCGCAGGTGCAGCCCATACCTCTTCCGTTGTTCGAGCAGCCCATTGCGCTGGTGAACCTGTCTCGGCTTTGGCAGGTACATCGCCGGTCTGCCGAGGCTCAGCCGTTCCCGATGCCCCGATCCGAACAAGTCCTGGCACTGGTCAACACAACCCAAGCGCGCAGCGTTTCCCGCTGGTCTGTGGAGGCGCAGAGCGTACCGATTCACAAACAAACGGTGCTGACGGCCGTTAATGCCGCCGTCGCCCGCACTGTCTTGCGCGTCTCGATGGAGGCTGCTCTATGAGTACCGCTTTAAAACCGCTGATCACCAAGGCTGGCCTGGCTGCCATCTGGAATGCGACCAGCACTGGCTTGCAAGCTGAGATCGCCTATGTCGGTCTTGGCGATCAGGGCTTTACCCCCACTGTCGACCAAACGGCCCAGCGCGGATTGGTTGCTCAATATCCGATCGCCGGTGGCGAGAAGCTGAGCAGTTCGCTCATTCACCTGACTGCCTTGGCCGATGATGGCAAGGCCTTTTGGGTCCGTAGCGTCGGGTTCTACCTGGCCGACGGCACCTTGTTTGCGGTGTGGTCCAGTACCGGCGACCCGCTGACTTTCAAGCCGGCTGCAGGCGACATCCTGTTGGCCTACGACCTGTCGCTCGAAGCCTTGCCAGCAGACAGTGTGACGATCGTCAGCACCGCAACCGGCCTCAATCTTACTCTGGCCGCGCCCCTGGCGGCTCAGGCAGCAGCCTTGATCGCCGAGCAACTGCGCGGCGTGCTGCAGCAGGATCAGCTCGATGCCCAGGCTCGGCAGCAGCGCATTACTCAGGAGCAACAGCGTGTGACGGGTGACGAACTCGTCAGCCTGCTGCAGCGCCTGAAAGCGGCCGAGCAGCAACAAAGCGCCGATCGTGAAAACCAGCTGGTTGCGATCGTTGCGAACGCGACAGGCCTGATCAGTCTGCAGCACCTGTTCTCTCAAAAAACCTT
>NZ_JAAMQJ010000096.1 GCF_013523125.1 Pseudomonas entomophila
GGAATCTCCGAACAAGTCCTCAGTTATGCGAAAATCACCGCACCACCTGATCCGAGCCGCCCATGAGCCAGATGAGTTTTTCCGACTTTGAGTACGCCGGCAAGCGCAAGCAAACCCGCCGCGAACGCTTCCTCGCCGGGATGGATCAGGTCGTGCCCTGGACAGGCCTTCTGGCGTTGATCGAGCCGTTCTACCCCAAGGCCGGAGGCGGTAGAAAACCCTATCCTCTGGAAACCATGCTGCGCATCCACCTGTTGCAGAACTGGTTCTCCTTGAGCGATCCAGCCATGGAGGAAGCGCTCTATGAAATCACGCCCATGCGCCAGTTTGCACACCTGACCCTGAGCGCGCCGATCCCTGAAGACACCACGATCATGAACTTCCGGCACTTGCTGGAGAAGCATCAGCTCGCACCTGCAATCCTCGCGGTCATCAACGGTTATTTGCAGGAAAAAGGCCTGTCGCTGCGCCAAGGCACCATCGTCGATGCCACCATTATTCATGCCCCCAGCTCCACCAAAAATAAAGAAGGCAAGCGCGATCCCGAGATGCACCAAACCAAGAAAGGCGGTCAATATTTCTTCGGGATGAAGGCTCACATCGGTGCCGATGTCGAGTCTGGCCTGGTTCATCACGTCCATGGCACCGCCGCCAATGTGGCCGATGTCACACAGGTTGCTGAGCTGCTGCATGGCGAAGAGAACGCCGTGTATGCAGACGCCGGTTACACCGGTATCGAAAAGCGCGAAGAGCATGAAAATCGGGGGGTGATCTGGCAGATTGCAGCACGCCGCAGTACCTATTCCAAGCTGAACAAGCGCAGCGTGCTCTACAAGGTCAAGCGCAAGATCGAATACTGCAAAGCTCAGACACGGGCCAAGGTCGAGCATCCGTTTCGAGTGATCAAGCGGCAGTTTGGCTACGTGAAAGTGCGCTTTCGTGGGCTGATGAAAAACACGGCTCAGTTGACCACGCTGTTCGCCCTGTCAAACCTGTGGATGGTTCGAAAACAGCTGATGGGTATGGGTGAGTTGCGCGCTTAACACGGTAAATCGGGCGAAAAAGCCCTCAATACGCGATGCATCATTCGATTTTTAGCCAATAGCGCTGCGCGCCGAGCAAATTACGACTTGCCGCCGCTGCGC
>NZ_JAAMQJ010000097.1 GCF_013523125.1 Pseudomonas entomophila
TGTCAGGCGGGCCGGTCAGCTCGACCTCGTCGACCGTGTAGGCGCCCAGCCGGGTCAGGGCCTGGCCTTCGTAGCCCATCAGGACCGCGACCTGGCTCCCGCGCGCGGGCAGCGCCACGGCCTGATCGCGGTCGTCAATGCGCAGCTCGAACTCGTCCGATTCCATGCCAGGCTTGTCCGAGGTGCGCAGCATCAGCAGCCGATCGTTGATCAGCGCCGTGATGTCGGTGCCGTCAGCGATGATCTGATAGGTAGGTTTCATGTGAGGCTCCAGAAACAGCAAACCCCGTACGGGGCGGGGTTCGTGACGCGTAACGCTGCCTTAGCCGAACAGCTGCAGCAGCTCGACGGCAGGTGCCGCCAGGTCAGGTAGGTGGATGAGCAGACCGGCGCGGTACGGCTGCGCCTGCCTGGCCAGGTCCGGGTTGGCTTCCAGCACCGCCTCGACGGTGCCATTGAGGTGCCCGTAATACTGCTGGCAGAGCACGTCCAGCAGATCCCCGTCAGACGTTCTGCAGGTCGTTGCCATAGCTCACAAACTCCAAGGTAAAGCCCTGCTTACGCGGGATGCCGCCGGCGAGCAGATTGCTCTGCTCTTCCTCGACGCTGACCAGGCACCAGTCGCCCAGCACCTCGCCATAGCCGGTGACCAGGTTCAGCGGCCGTAGGCCTCGCCCGATCGTGCGCAGGGTGTTGAGTTGTTTGAGACCGCCCTTGTGGTGCGGGAAGATCGCGCCCTTGAGGGTGATTTTCTCTTCGCCCAGGCCGACCGCCTGCTGGGCCACGCTCCGGCGCAGCCGCTCCTGGCCAGCCCAGCGAAAGGACGCCTGCCGGCGCAGCTCGTCGAACGCGGCCGTGTCGAGGTTGAAGTAGTACGGTTGCACGTTGGGGTCGTGTGTCTGGATGATCAGCAGGTGCGGATACGGCGCCACGGCCTGGGGCTTGGGGGTTGCCGAGGCTGCCAGGCTGCTCGACGGCACGACGCTGGCCAGCGCAGGGCTGGCCTTGCCGGCGAACTGGATCACCTTCGCCGAGACCTTGCTGGCCATCTGCTTGAAGGCTCCCAGCCGCTCCTGCACCTGGGAGACCCCGGACACGACACGGTTGTACGTCGACGCTACCTGGCCGACC
>NZ_JAAMQJ010000098.1 GCF_013523125.1 Pseudomonas entomophila
GATCCCGCGCCTTGGCAATGGCCGCGTCCAGGCTGGCTTGTGCGGCCTTCTTGACCACGGCAGGCTCCGGGCCGCTGTCCAGCTCGAGCGTGGCCACCACCTTGAAGTCCACCGGCTGGCCCAGCTGCGCACGCGGTCGATCGGTGAGCGGTCGCACCGTCTCGGCAGACAGCGCAGCCTGCACCAGGTCCACCAGCGCTTGCGGCTTCTCCTGGCTGTCCAGCCGTGGCAGCACAGCCAGGGACACGTCGCCGGGCAGCGGGCTGGCCAGGCCTGCGTCGTAATCGCAGACCAGGACGATGGCCCCGGCCGGCAACTGCGCACGCACGGCTTGCGGTATCGCGACCCCGACAAAGGTCGGCGAGTCCACCGACACGCTGCCCACGCTCGCCGAGGCACTGAGGCCGTGGTACTCGTAGGCACCGCGACTGCCGGCAACGGACAGGGCCTCAAGCGACAGCCGCGTGCGGTAGCGCAGTGGCTCGTCCTTTTCCATGACGGCCTCGACCGGCGGTACCGCGTCAGGATCGGCCGGGATGAGGGTCAGCCGCGTGACCTCGTAGTCGGCCGCGCGGTTGTCCAGGTCGGCGCCCTTGGCATAGGCCAGCAAGCTCGACTTGGCCGCGTCGTTGGTGCGCGCCCGGCCGAGCATCTTCTGGTAGGCCGCGACCTCGAGCAGCTTTACGACCGGCTCGGACTCGAGCAGCGCCGTCCACTGATCGCCCATCTGCGTGCGGAAGTTGCCGAGCATGTCCTGATAGAGCGTTTCATACTCAAGCGTTTCCACCACGTCCGGTGGTGGCAGTAGGGAAAGATCGATCATGCACTGACCTCCACGACAAAGGCATTGCCCAGGTATTCACCGCTCAGGCGCAGGCCGATCTGTCCATCGATCACCGAGACCACCTGAACCCGCTCGAGCTTAATGCGCGGTTCCCAGCGGCCCAGTGAGCGGGCAACCTCGGCCTGCACGGCACTTTTCCAACCGTCGTTGACCGGCATGTCGACGTAGCGGCGCAAGGTGCTGCCGTACTCCGGGCGCATGCGCCGGC
>NZ_JAAMQJ010000099.1 GCF_013523125.1 Pseudomonas entomophila
GATCCCGCGCCTTGGCAATGGCCGCGTCCAGGCTGGCTTGTGCGGCCTTCTTGACCACGGCAGGCTCCGGGCCGCTGTCCAGCTCGAGCGTGGCCACCACCTTGAAGTCCACCGGCTGGCCCAGCTGGGCACGCGGTCGATCGGTGAGCGGTCGCACCGTCTCGGCAGACAGCGCAGCCTGCACCAGGTCCACCAGCGCTTGCGGCTTCTCCTGGCTGTCCAGCCGTGGCAGCACGGCCAGGGACACATCGCCGGGCAGCGGGTTGGCCAGGCCTGCGTCGTAATCGCAGACCAGTACGATGGCCCCGGCCGGTAACTGCGCGCGCACAGCCTCCGGTACCGCGACCCCGACAAAGGTCGGCGAATCTACCGACACGCTGCCCACGCTCGCCGAGGCACTGAGGCCGTGGTACTCGTAGGCACCGCGGCTGCCGGCAACGGACAGGGCCTCGAGCGACAGCCGGGTGCGGTAGCGCAGTGGCTCGTCCTTTTCCATGACGGCCTCGACCGGCGGCACTGCGTCAGGATCGGCCGGCACCAGGGTCAGCCGCGTGACCTCGTAGTCGGCCGCGCGGTTGTCCAGGTCGGCGCCCTTGGCATAGGCCAGCAAGCTCGACTTGGCCGCATCGTTGATGCGCGCCCGGCCGAGCATCTTCTGGTAAGCCGCGACCTCGAGCAGCTTCACGACCGGCTCGGACTCGAGCAGCGCCGTCCATTGATCGCCCATCTGCTCGCGAAAGTTGTCGAGCACTTCCTGATACAGCGCTTCGTACTCGAGCGTTTCCACCACGTCCGGTGGTGGCAGTAGAGAAAGATCGATCATGCACTGACCTCCACGACCAGGGCGTTGCCCAGGTATTCGCCGCTTAGGCGCAGGCCGATCTGTCCGTCGATCACCGAGACCACCTGGACCCGCTCGAGCTTGATGCGCGGTTCCCAGCGGCCCAGTGAGCGGGCAACCTCGGCCTGCACGGCACTTTTCCAACCGTCGTTGACCGGCATGTCGACGTAGCGGCGCAAGGTGCTGCCGTACTCCGGGCGCATGCGCCGGC
>NZ_JAAMQJ010000009.1 GCF_013523125.1 Pseudomonas entomophila
ACCCCCTCCCGTCCTCCCCGTATCCCCCACATATACATACACCGCACCACCAATAGCGATATAACACACGGAATTGGTCAAAATCGGCCTTCTTCCACTCTGTTGATACAACGACACCAAGCCACACAACTACACGCCTAAAATAGCCAAGTGCGTTACACCTCGCAGCATTATGGTTAGTGCAAAAAGCCTATATCAAAAATAGTGCCAAACAGCGTTAACCACTCAACCCAATACTTCCATAGGTTCGGAGATATATCTCCCAACCTATATGTATGTATACATACATATCAAATTTCTTTCCTGATGAAAAATTCACACTTTTCAAAATTCATCAAAATGGGTGAATATCACTCACTGGGCTGATGAGCCTAAATATCCCGAAAGCGATTTGGGGCAGTAACCAAAAATCGACTTTTTACAAAAATTATTTTCTTGAAAAAACTGCCGTGAAAATTTAACGTTTTTATCGAATTTTTTAGATATTTAATTTTTTTAACCATTGAATTGTGGCTTACAAACAGCAAAATATCTTGTCAATAGCAAAATGAAAATAAATATAACATCCAACCTTAATCATCAAATAGGGTTCAACCTTACTTAAATTACTTAGTTGACTTTTGCCACGAAGCAGATCAAAAAATGACACTGCAAAAACTCAAAAATCGCTCTCAAATGAATTTCACAAAAAAATGTATGGTCTTGGTCACGTTCAAAATTGAAAATAATGAGAATATCCAATTTCCTACATCTTATATCCCCGAAGCAATGTTATAGGTTAGGAGATATATCCCCGAAGCATTGACATACCAAAAACCTATGGTAATTGTATTGTAATAACATAGGAGTTCTAGATATGAACAAGATGGAATATGCAGGAAAAATTGGCGGCATGGTTGGTGGTTTTAAAAGACGTGAGCGTCAAAATTTTTTAATTATGTTCGTGAAAATAATAGAAATGGATGAGCTTGAGATACGAATGACCTCAACCCTTGCCAAAAAGCTAATAGCAGCGTTTTCAGGCTGCAAATCAATATCCAACGATGTTCTAATTAAGGAGTTTGCAAGAAGCGGGAATAGCGTAAAACAACAAAACCTTGATATGGTTGTCCATTCATTAGTAAAACGATGGCAAGATTACTATAATGAACAGTGGCGAGAGGCGAAAATAAAAATAGATATTGAAGCAGATGAATACAAAAAACGTATAATCGAAGAAATGCGACCACAATAAAATTCAAAACATGTAACGCCAGACGATACATACTTATATCCTCGAAGCTATTTTTTTTGCTTCGCGGATACACATTATACTCTCACAAAGTATAAACACCCCACCACCCTTTAACTCAAACAGCCATAAGCTCAAGGTTATATCCCCAAACCTAATTCTGTTATTTTTTTCGCAAGCACTCTTTTATATTTTATCTTTTATGTAATAATAAAAATAAGAACAAAAGATATTTACATGACAATCAAGAGAAAACAAAAAGGTTTAACCCTATTTGAAACCCTGCTTTCCTTATCAATAGTAATGGTCCTTGTCGTCAGCTTCCTCTATTGGTATATGGAACGACAACGCGAGCAACAAGCAACAATATTCGGAAAAGATATAGTTTCAATCATCACCGCATTTGACAAGCGTATCCATCTCGATGGGTGGGACATAGATAACTTCAAAAACGGCAGAGAATGGAGTGGTTCTCCCGCCATTCTTGAAATGCTAAACAACGAATTTATCGCTAAAGAGTCCACTTGCGGGAATGAAAAAAGCTGGGTGCCTGTTTTATCTAAAGAGAAATCAACTCAGTTACTTCCGTGTAAATTCTGGTCAAGAATCCCATATGACTTCATTGCGAAAGCAAAAATAACCCCAGATGAAGAAGGCTTTATAAAAACTTTCAAGGTGATATTCCAACCTAAAAACTTATCGTCATTTTCACAAAATTTTCGATATTTCAACAGAGCGAAAATTGCTGCCAATGCTAATGACTCTTTAAATATAACTGGCGGTCATCAGTTCTACTTTGCTTCTCTTTCCGACCCAGATACTAAAATAACTAACACCGAATGCCTTGCCTTAAAAGCAGATTGCACCCTAGTCGCCACCTATGACAGAGAAGGCGGGAACGAATACTTAAGAGTGGATGGAACTAATTCCATGTTAGGTTCAGCCGTCGCATTCAAGGAGTCCAAGGGACACAATAGGCTTCGTTGTATCAAGTGGGAGAAAAATACCAATAGCGGTGCTTGGGACTCGAAGACCGTAGATTGTGGCATAGGTATACACGCTGAAACAGGAAGCCCAGTAGCCGTAGATATTGCCGTGAATTCATCCACTAACCAACGTGTAATGCTCGATAGGCTATGCCCTGTATATACTCATTCCGCAGATGGACTTATCGAATCAACTGAAAATGCACCTTGCGGAATACTTCCACAAGACGACGCAGGCACGGAGGTAGCCTATCAGGTTATAGATACGCTATCAGCCGGAAAAGGACTGATTAAAAAGCTCTATACCGACACGATATATTCCGACGAAATCAACACCAACTACATGAAGGTAAAAAAAGATTTGGCTGTCAGCGGAAAAACTGACCTAAATGGGATTTTGACGGTTAACGCAACTACTAACTTAAACCAAAGGCTAAATGTCGTTGGCGACATCACTGGAGGAAGCAATCTAACCATTAGTAGAAACATAACGACCACTACGGGAAATCTAAACGCAACGTCAGGCTCAGTTAATGCAAAAGATGGAAATTTCAGCGGCAACGTCAAAAGTAACACTTTGGACATAGGTAGCACCGCTAATTTTCAAGGCACGACTAACGCGAATGGAAGATTAAACTCCAATGAATACATCTCATTAAATAAAGTCGTCACTGTCAATAGTTCTTGTCCTTCAGTAGGTTTATTGGCTCGTAATGCTCAGGGAAAAATACTGACATGCCAAGGTGGTAGATGGACTCTGCAATACACTCCGGTATATTTAACAACCTCCAAATCAAGTGTTGATAACATGCAAGGTGGATCACCGGGCCAGAATTGCTTACAGCAAGCTGGCGATAACCCAAGATCAGTTAATTACTGGTTATCTTGTGGGTCTCGTTATTGCCGATCACAAGGATACGGGGGCGGTCAGGTTCTGGAAATGTCTTGTGAATCACCTAGCTGCACAGTAAATACAATTTGCTTTTAAATTATTGACTTTTAAATATTCATGATAAAGTATTATTAAGTCAATAATTTATTATAAAAATGAAAAACACAATTATAGCAATACTAGCTTTAAGCATCACAAGTATTACACAAGCGGCATACACAATAATAATCCCAATGGAACAATCTAAAGGCGGAGTACTTCCTAACGGCTCAATAAACATCACCCCTAAAACTCCAAACCTACCAGTCGAAAACTGGCAGCCAGCCGAACCACTTTATGGCGAATGGGTTAATAACGGTGCTGTTTATGGATGCTCGAACTGGACACCCGCACCAACAAGCATGCTCAAAGATGAGCCATACACCCAAACGGCTACGGACTGTAAGCAAGACCAAACCACCACCAAGCAAGAAAGAGAGCAAGAAGCTACCACTTTCGCATTTAGAGATATCGGGCCACTAATAACAATAAGCAAAACTATCACTGTCGGGAGCAGCAGAGCTGCCACTGGATTAGCTTCTTGCTCGTATAATACTACTGGCTCCAATCAAAACTACTGGTATAGCGATTCTCGCCACAATTTTATTCAGCCTGTAGTAAACAACGTCGTTATCTATTCGCAGAGGGATTACACTGTAACAAGCATCACAGTAAATGGAGTTAGATACAAACAAGGATTTTATAAGAAAGAAAACTACTACGAAATCTGCAAATAAATAGCCAGATTAATAAAAAGGCCGTCTCCGGCCTTATATCAACACTAAAACTTATTCCTATGTCGCCAAGTCCAGTGGCAAATCGCTTATATCTTTTAAACGCTTACCATCAACCATGATCGCCAAAAGCTCTGCCGAATCGTCCATACCTAGCTCTTTCAATGTTGCTTGTAGCTCATACAAGGCGAAATGATAAACGCAATCTATATCACCAGTACCGAGAGCAATTGAAGCTAATCTGCTAGGGGTCGGTTCAGCAGTCACCACCATGATATTAGGCAGGTGGCCTTTGCGATTCCGCATTAGGTTTAATGCTTCGGAACGTGCATTCTGTGCCCTATCACTTCGGATAGTCCATTTACATGACACGCTTGCATGCAGAAGCGGCTTGCCCCCGGCAGCGGCCCTCAAGCTGGCTCTAGTGCTTACAGAACTATCAACCAAAAACTCATGACGGTTAATATTGTCGTCACTTTCCAAACCCCTAGCTACAACGATATCAGGGGTGATTGTGTAGTCACTTCCCAAAGCCGCAGCTAGTTCGGCATCAGCTTTAGCAGCTCGATCCAATGCTATCAAGTGTGCGTATTGCTCATATTTAGCTATTTCTAGACGATTGCGACCAGAAACTTGATGCACGTCCCAGTCACCGGGACGAAGATGCCCAAGCTTTAAAAACGTGCTTTTCACATATTCGGCACAAATACCCTCAAACTCATTGCCAGACGTTTGACCGGCTTGCCGTTCGGCAATAGTTTCTGCCTTCAATAGCTCCGCAATTCCTTTTGCGATTGCAATGCTGGTTTTGTTACTACTATCAGCGTTACTTGGCACACCCTTGTCATTAATAGTCAGGGTTGTTTTGAGAAGCGAGGCATGGAACTCTTTCCGTGCTTGTAAAAACTCGGGAGGAATATTCATCAGGCAACCTGTACCAAGCGTTTTACTGAAAGAGCCTTAAAAATCTGCGTTGCTACTGCACAAGCCACTGGAGGCGGGAAAGCGTTACCTATCTGTCGATAGGCTGCAGTTTTCTTACCGTGGAATTGCCAATCATCAGGGAACCCCTGAATGCGTGCGGCCATGCGAGTTGTCAGCTTCGGCATACCTTCAAAAAACTCGGTAGGAGGCTCATTCGCAATGCCCATTCCGCAGACGCCAATAGACGCCCAAGCTTTTTTCGCCCTTGTCGGTCCCAGATCGGGGCCACCGTGCTTTTTCGAGCCGCCGACCAACGTTGGTGCAATTGTGTTAGCTTGCTCTCGCCAAGCATCAGCACCACGCCAACCATCCGCCTTCATTAAATCGTGAAGAAGTTCACCAACAGTCGGTGGAGTGATTAGCTTTGGCTCAGGCCATGAAAAACCATCAGCAAGGTCTTTTCTGATACCGACGAAGACCACACGAGGCCGAAGCTGAGTAACGCCAAAATCGGAAGCATTCAGCAGCCGCCAGCCCGGTACATAGCCAAGCTTTTTTAATTGCTTCTCGACTTTATTACGGTAATCGTCGAAAACCGCGTCTAAGAGCCCACGCACGTTTTCCAGCATTACTGCCTTTGGACGACACTCATCAACGAGACGCAACGCCTCGGGAAATAGATCCCGCTCATCGTCTGCACCGAGCTGCTTGCCCGCCTTGGAGAAGGGAGGACAAGGAACCCCACCCGCGACCAAATCAACGCCGAAAAACGGCAGCCCGTTGAACTGACGCAGATCCTGTTCCTGAACGTTCCACTCTGGACGATTCAGTCGAAGGGTTGCACATGCAGGGGGTTCAATTTCCACCAGCACTTCGTGCCCAAAGCCCGCCATTTCAAGGCCGAGAGCTTGCCCGCCTGCTCCGGCACACATTTCCAATGACGTGAATAGGCTCATTTTGTCTCCTCGCTACGCTCTACTTCAAAGCGGCTACTTAAAAATCGGTGATACTAGCATGGTGTATGGATAGACAGGTAACCCATCTGACCCTTCGACGCACTGCTGCAGAGCCGCAGCACATCAAAGGGTCTTGATCAGATCAATACAGGCAGATAGCTACAAACCCGCTCTAACGCTCCCACGGAGGCTTCTAGGTCACAGGGCAGCACATTAGCTAGGAAGGTCAAAAGACAGACGAAAAAAAATGGCGATCTGTAGGCTAGCTTGCAATCAAAATTCGCTACAAATTTTGCTACAAACTATTGCTACAAATCGCCATTTTCCAGCCCTCATAAATCATTGATTTATAAGGACTTTTTGAATATGGCGGAGAGATAGGGATTTGAACCCTAGGTACTGTTGCCAGTACAACGGATTTCGAATCCGTCCCGTTCGACCACTCCGGCATCTCTCCAATGGCGCGCATCATACCAGCAGTTTCGCGAAAGGCAAACCCCTATCGCAAAAAAAATCACGCGGTATCAGGCGCTTGCGTCGCCCGTGCGCTTACAGCGGCACGCCCAGGCGGCGGGCAACTTCTTCATAGGCCTCGATGACATCGCCCAGGCCCTGGCGGAAGCGGTCCTTGTCCATCTTCTTGCGGGTTTCCTTGTCCCACAGGCGGCAGCCGTCCGGGCTGAATTCGTCGCCCAGGACGATCTGGCCGTGGAATACGCCGAACTCGAGCTTGAAGTCGACCAGCAGCAGGCCGGCGGCGTCGAACAGCTGGGTGAGGATCTCGTTGACCTTCAGCGACAGGGTCTTCATGGTCGCCAATTGGTCAGCGGTGCCCCAGCCGAATGCCACGACGTGGGATTCGTTGATGAAGGGGTCGCCCTTCTCGTCGTTCTTCAGGAACAGTTCGAAGGTCGAGGGCTCCAGCTTGATGCCTTCCTCGACGCCCAGGCGCTTGACCAGGCTGCCGGCGGCGTAGTTGCGCACCACGCACTCGACCGGAATCATGTCGAGCTTCTTGACCAGGCATTCGTTGTCGCTCAGCAGCGCGTCGAACTGGGTCGGCACACCGGCGGCTTCGAGCTTCTGCATGATGAAGGCGTTGAACTTGTTGTTCACGGTGCCTTTGCGGTCGAGCTGCTCGATGCGCTTGCCGTCGAACGCCGAGGTGTCGTTACGGAACAGCAGGACCAGGCGGTCGGCGTCGTCGGTCTTGTACACCGACTTGGCCTTGCCGCGGTAGAGTTCTTCGCGTTTTTCCATGATTGGGCTCCGCTTGCTTGAGTGGTGGGCTAGGCGATCTCGCGCCAGTCGAGCCCATGTGCCTGGTTGGCCACCTGGAGCCAGTCCGGGTCGCACCCCAAGGTGTCGACGAACTGCTGGCGCGCCAGGTGTGGCAGGTTGTTCTTGCTGCTGAGGTGGGCCAGGACCAGGTGCTGCAAGTCCTGCCAGCCCAGCTCGGCGACCAGGTTGGCCGCCTGGTGGTTGTTCAAGTGCCCGAGATTGCCACCGACGCGCTGCTTGAGAAAGTACGGGTAGTGCCCGCGGGCCAGCATGTCGCGGCAGTGGTTGGACTCGATCAGCAAGGCGTCGAGGTCCTGGTAGCGGTCCAGCAGCCAGCCGTCGTAGGTACCCAGGTCGGTGAGCATGCCGAAACGCCGCCGCCCGTCGCTGATCACGTACTGCAGCGGCTCCAGTGCGTCGTGCTCGACCCGTGCCGCGCTGACACGCAGCGCGCCGATCTCCAGGCTCTGGCCACAGGCCAGAAAACCACGGGCTTCGACCGGCTTGCGCAGGCCACGCAACGTGCCTTGGCTGAGGTACACCGGCACGCCGTAACGCCGCGACAGCAGACCGACGCCGTGCACGTGGTCGGCGTGTTCGTGGGTGACCAGTACGGCGCTCAACTGCGCGGCCGAGACGCCGAGCAGCGCCAGGCGCCGCTCGGTCTCACGCAGGGAAAAGCCGCAGTCGACCAGGATGTACGTGTCACCACTGGCGATCAGCGTGCCGTTTCCCTGGCTTCCGCTTCCGAGGACGGCGAAGCGCACTTAACCCAGACGATCCTGAATGGCGCTCAGCACGCGGCGTGCGACGTCGGCCGGCGCCACGGTGTTGATGTTCTTCTCGACCGTGACCTGGACGTTCTCGCCCACCTTGCTCAGGCGGATCTGGAAGCGCTCGGCACGGGCTTCGCGCTCTTCGGCGGTCGGCGCGCTGCCGAACACGCGGCTCAGCAGGCCGGGCTTCTCTTCCTTGTCCTCGGGCTTCTCGGACAGGTTGATGTAGTACAGGCCCAGGCTGCGGTTGACGTCTTCGACGCGCCACTCGCCCTGCTCCAGTGCACGCCCGACGCTCGACCAGGCACGGTCCAGGTCGGCGCCCAGGTTCAGCACCGGGTTGCCGCTGCCGTCTTCGGTCAGGCTGACGCGGCTCGGGGTGTCGAAGTCGCGTTCGGCGAGCAGCGACACCGAGCCGCCCTGCTCGGCCGAACGGTTCAGGCTGGCGAGCAGCTGGTCGACCAGCAGCGCGTCGGCACCGGGGTTGTTCGAATTGGACGGGAAGTCCACGTCCTCGCTGCTGCCGGCAGGACGCTCGGCGCTGACCACGTAGATCTCGCTGGTGTTGCGCTGCACGCCCGGCTCGACGCGCACCCAGATGCGCACGTCGTTGTCGCGGCTGCTGGCGCTGCTGGCCAGGCGCTCACCGAGGGCAGCGGACAGCTCGTCGAAGCGCTGCCAGGTGCTGCTCAGCTCGCCGGTCTGCGGACGCTCCTCGGCGATGCGCAGGCCGTTGTCCTCGAAGAACTGGCGCGCCAGCGGCCAGACTTCGGCCGGGGCGTGCTGGGCCAGGACCCAGCGGTTGGCGCCGCTGCGCTGCAGGGAGTAGTCGCTGGCCGCACCGGCCACCGACAGCGGCTGCGGACGTGGGACGTCGAATTCGCCGGTGGCGTTGTCGTCGGCGACGTTGCGCGGAATCGGCAGCAACGGGTCGAGACGCTTGACGTGGGTGGCGTCCTGCGGAAGCTGCATCGGCGCCTGCTGGCGCGCCTGCAGGTAGTCGCTGCCACGGTCGCGGAAATAGCCGTCCTCGCCCCAGAGCCAGCCGCAACCGCTGGTGCTGGAGATGATCAGGGCAAGGGTGGAAAGACCAGCCAGTCGCTTCATGCGGGGTACTTCCTCGATTAAGCCAGTACGCCGCACTGGCGCAAGGCCTGGCGGACGACGTCGTGTTGGGATTCGCTCAGCCAGGTCAGCGGCAGGCGGATGCCGGCGTGCATGCGGCCCATTTCGGCCAGCGCCCACTTCACCGGGATCGGGTTGGCTTCGACGAACAGCTGCTTGTGCAGCGGCATGAGTCGGTCATTGAGGGCGCGAGCCTTCTCGGCCTCGCCGGCGAGTGCGGCTTCGCAGAGGTCGGCCATTTCGCGCGGGGCGACGTTGGCGGTCACCGAAATGTTGCCCTTGCCGCCCAGCAGCATCAGCTCGACTGCGGTCGGGTCGTCGCCGGACATCACCAGGAAGTCCTTGCTGACGCCGTCGAGGATCGCCTTGGCACGGGCCAGATCGCCCGTGGCTTCCTTGATGCCGATGATGTTCGGCACGCTCGACAGGCGGATCACCGTCTCGGCCTGCATGTCGCAGGAGGTACGGCCCGGCACGTTGTAGAGAATCTGCGGGATGTCGACGGCCTCGGCGACATGCTTGAAGTGCTGGTACAGGCCTTCCTGGGTCGGCTTGTTGTAGTACGGCACCACCAGCAGGCAGGCATCGGCGCCGGCGTTCTTGGCGTTCTGGGTCAGGTGCACGGCTTCGCGGGTGGAGTTGGCGCCGGTGCCGGCGATGACCGGAATACGGCCATTGACACGCTCGACGACGAATTCGATGACCTGGATGTGCTCTTCGACATCGAGGGTGGCGGATTCGCCGGTGGTGCCGACAGCAACGATCGCGTGGGTGCCGTTGTCCAGGTGGAAGTCGACAAGTTTGCCCAGGCTGTCCCAGTCAAGATGCCCGTGTGCATCCATGGGTGTGACCAATGCCACCATACTGCCCGCAATCATGAAGCTGCTCCTGCCGGAAAAAGAGAGCGGTAATGGTACTGGCGCCATCGGGCTTGTACAAGCGAAGGTGGCGGTCGGAGCATTCCCCTGGGCGCCGGTTTTCGCTACCCTTCTTCCTTTGCTCGGTACAATCCGGCCCGCCGGGCCGTCGACGCTGCCCACTGCCAGCGCCCAAGCCTTCGTGCGTGGGCCAGGGGCCTGTCACCCGCAGGTCCGACGTCGCCTTACCGACCGCCCATCGCTTTAGGAATGTTGCATGTCCACCGCCCCCGTTCGCGAACAATTTCTCGTCATCAGCGCCCTGGGCGCCGACCCCATGGTGCTGGCCAACGTACTGAGCCAGGCCGCCTTCGACAACCGCTGCGCCGTGGTCAGCTCGCGCCTGAGCCGCCATGGTGAAACCAGCGCACTGGTGCTGCAGGTCGGCGGCAGCTGGGACGCCCTGGCGCGCCTGGAAGCCGGCCTGCCCAGCCTGGGCAAGAAGCACGCCTTCACCCTCAACGTGGTGCGCAGCGCCGATCTGGAAGTGCGCCCGCAGGCGTTGCCGTACGTCGCCTACGTCAGCGCGGCCTACCGCCCCGACATCGTCAGCGAACTGTGCCAGTTCTTCCTCGACCACCGCATCGAGCTCGATGCCATGACCTGCGATACCTACCTGGCACCGCAGACCGGCAGCAGCATGCTCAACGCCACTTTCACCGTGATCCTGCCAGCCGGCACCCAGATCAGCTGGCTGCGTGACCAGTTCCTGGACTTCGCCGATGCCCTCAACCTGGATGCGCTGATCGAACCCTGGCGCCCGCAGAACCCGATGTAAGGAGCTTCCATGGCCGTCGAGACCGATCAACCCGTTCCGGACTTCACCGCCCAGGCCACCGCCGGCCAGACCGTCACGCTGTCGGCCCTCAAGGGCCGGCAGGTGGTGCTGTACTTCTATCCCAAGGACAGTACCCCTGGCTGCACCACCCAGGGCCAGGGCTTTCGTGACCAGCGCGACGCTTTCGAGGCGGCCAATACGGTGGTGTTCGGTATCTCGCGCGATGGGCTCAAGTCGCACGAGAACTTCAAGGCCAAGCAGGGCTTCACCTTCGAGCTGATCAGCGACAAGGACGAGACGCTCTGCCAGCTGTTCGACGTGATCAAGCTGAAGAAGCTCTATGGCAAAGAATACCTGGGCGTGGACCGCAGCACCTTCCTGATCGACCGCGACGGTGTACTGCGCCAGGCCTGGCGTGGGGTCAAGGTGCCGGGTCATGTGGAGGCGGTGCTGGCCGCTGCCCAAGCACTGAATTGTCAGGGCTGAGCGACGTGGCGTGACGAGGCGCCGGGGGCAGAGGGGCTTGGTGTGTGACGCTGCTTGCAAGGGATACGATTCAGTCAGGCGGCATCAGTGGAGGTTCGCCCCGTACAGAAGAGCGGCGATCTTGTGGGCCCTGCGGGCCCAATCGCGGCCGGTCCGGCGCCCCGGCAGGGGCCTACAGGAACCGCGATGGCCTGCAACGCTGCGGTGTGGCTACGGGTGTAGGAACGCCCCCTGCCAGGGCGCCGGACCGGCCGCGATAGGCCGCAAAGCGGCCGTAAAATCAATTAGCATCCACAGTCTAGACCGCCTTGCCGATCTGACAGCCTGACGCCCTACTGTGGGAGCTGGCTTGCCAGCGATAGGGCCATCGAAGGCCCCTACCCTCTGCCAGGACGCCGTCAGAGCAACGGTGCCACCTCCGGCTCGCGCCGTGGCCAGGCGTCGAGCACGGCCTTGAACAGTGTCGCCAGCGGGATGGCGAAGAAGATCCCCCAGAAGCCCCACAACCCGCCGAACAGCAGCACCGCGCAGATGATCGCCACCGGGTGCAGGCTCACCGCCTCGGAGAACAGCAGCGGCACCAGTACGTTGCCGTCCAGCGCCTGGATGATCGCGTACACGGCCATCAGGTAGATGAACTGGTCACCCCAGCCCCACTGGAACAGCGCGATCAAGGTCACCGGCACGGTCACCACCACCGCGCCTACGTAGGGCACCACCACCGACAGGCCCACCAGCAGGGCCAGCAGCGCCGCGTAGTTGAGCCCCAGGCTGATGAAGGCGATGTAGGTGGCGATGCCGCAGATCAGGATCTCGATGCCCTTGCCGCGGATGTAGTTGGCGATCTGGCGGTTCATGTCGTCGCCCACCCGGGTCAGCAAGGCACGCTCGCGCGGCAGGTAACCGCTGACCCAGCGCGCGATCAGCTCGCGGTCCTTGAGGAAGAAGAACACCAGAATCGGCACCAGCACCAGGTAGATCATGGCGTTGACCAGCAGCGGCAGGCTCGACAGCGAGAAGGTCAGCGCCCACTGGCCGAACTTGCCGATCTCGCCGCGCACCGACTCGATGGCGCGCAGCACCTGCTCGTCGGACACCAGGTGTGGGTAGCGCTCGGGCAGCAGCAGCAACAGCGACTGCCACTTGCCCAGCATGCCCGGCAGCTCGTTGAACAGGGTGATCAACTGGTGCCAGAGCAGCGGCACCAGCACCAGCAGGAACACCGCCAGGGCGCCCATGAACAGGGTGAACACCAGGCCCACCGCCACCCCTGTGGGCACCTTCAGGCGCTCCAGCGCATTGACCAGGCCTTGCATGAGGAACGCCAGCACCATGCCTGCCAGCACGGGCGCGAGCATGCCGCCCAGGGTCAGGACGGCGGTGAAGGCCAGCAACAGCAGCACGGCCAGCACCACGGCCTCTTCATCGGAGAAATAGCGCTGGATCCAGGTGCGAAACACGTTGAACATCGGGCTTCCTTGAAGTCGGCTCACGCCTTGCGCAGCCAGTAGGTGAACTCGCCGGCCTCGGCCGTCTCCTGCAACAGGGCATGCCCGGACAGCTGCGCGAAGGTGCGGAAATCCCGCTGCGACCCGGCATCGGTGGCGATCACCTTGAGCACGGCGCCGCTGTCCAGGGCATTGAGCGCCATCTTGGCCTTGAGCAGGGGCAGCGGGCAGTTGAGGCCGCGCGCGTCGAGCTCGGCAGCGCAGGTCAAAGGGTCGGACATGGTCGGTCTCCAGGGCGAACGGTCGGTCCCGACGCGCGGGCCAGGGCCGCCTAGGATACCGCCACTGGTCGTCGCCGTGCGAGCGGGCTACAGTAAGCCTCTTTGACCGATGCGAGCTCGCTGCATGAACCCACTGCGCCCCGCCCTGCTGACGCTGGCCTTGCTGATGGCCCTGCCGGGGCATGCCGACGACCTGCCGTCCCTGGGCGATGCCAGTTCCGCGATCGTCTCGCCGCAGCAGGAGCACCAGCTGGGCCGGGCCTGGCTCAGCCTGCTGCGCAGCCAGGTGCGTCAGCTCAACGACCCGCAGCTCAAGGATTACGTGGAGACCAGCGTCTATCGGCTGGCCGAGACCAGCCAGCTGCAGGACCGGCGCCTGGAATTCATCTTGATCGACAGCCGCGAACTCAACGCCTTCGCCGCCCCCGGCGGCATCGTCGGGGTCAACGGCGGGCTGTTCCTCAATGCCCAGACCGAAGGCGAATACGCCTCGGTGCTGGCCCACGAACTGGCGCACTTGTCGCAGCGCCACTTCGCTCGCGGTGTCGAGGCGCAGCAGCGCATGCAGATGCCGATGATGGCCGCCCTGCTCGCCGGGATCGTGCTGGCTGCCGCCGGCGGTGGCGATGCCGGGATCGCCACCATCGCCGGCACCCAGGCTGCAGCGATCCAGGAACAGCGGCGTTTCTCGCGGCAGAACGAGCAGGAAGCCGACCGCATCGGCATCCAGAACCTGGAAAAGGCCGGCTATGACCCGCGCAACATGCCGACCATGTTCGAGCGGCTCATGCGCCAGTACCGCTTCGACGGCAAGCCACCGGAATTCCTGCTGACCCACCCGGTCACCGAATCGCGAATCGCCGACACCCGCAACCGCGCCGAGCAGGCGCCCAAGGGCGGCGTCGAGGACAGCCTGCGTTACCAGCTGATCCGCGCGCGCGTGGCGTTGACCTACGAAGGCACCCCAGGGTTGGCGGCCAAACGTTTCCGCGCCCAGCTCGACGAGAACCCCAACCTGGACGCCGCGCGCTACGGCCTGGCCCTGGCGCAGATCCAGGGCGGCCAGCTGAACGAGGCACGTGCCTCCCTCAAGCCCTTGCTGGCCAAGGCGCCCGACGACATCACCTACAACCTGGCGCAGATCGAACTGGAGATCACCAACAACCGCCTGGACGAGGCCGAACGACGCATCGAGCGACTGCGCGCCTCCTACCCCGGCAACTATCCGCTCAAGCAGGCCCGTGCCGACCTCTTGGTCAAGCTCAAGCGCCCGGCCGAAGCAGAGAAGGTGCTCGAGGACCTGCTCAAGAGCCGGTCGGACGACCCGGACGTCTGGTACGACATGGCAGAGGTCAGGGGCCTGTCGGGCAATACCATTGGTCTGCACCAGGCGCGAGCCGAATATTTCGCGCTGGTGGGGGATTTCGACCAGGCGATCCAGCAGCTCGACTTCGCCAAGCGGCGAGCGGGTGACAACTTCCAATTGGCGTCACGGATCGATGCGCGCCAGCGCGAGCTGCTGGAGCAGGAGCGGATGGTCAAGGACATGATGCGCTGAGGCCGTGGTATCAGCGCCCTGAACACCTCTCGCCCTCAGCGTCAGAACCGACGTCTTGACCCCCTAGGCCGCCTCAGGCATTCCCCGCCACGCGCATGCGCGCCGCCTGGGTGAAGTCCAGCATGCGCTTGAGCGGCTTGATCGCCCGAGGCACCAGGGCCGGGTCGACGGTGATCTCGTTGCTGCCCTGGCGCAGGCAGTCCAGTGTCCGTTCCAGGGTATTCATCGCCATCCACGGGCAGTGCGCGCAGCTGCGACACGCCGCGCCGTTACCGGCGGTGGGCGCCTCGATGAACACCTTGTCCGGGCACAGCTGCTGCATCTTGTAGAAGATGCCTCGGTCGGTGGCGACGATGAAGGTCTGGTGCGGCAAGCGCTGCGCGGCGGCGATCAGCTGGCTGGTGGAGCCCACCGCATCGGCCAGGTCGATCACCGACTCGGGCGACTCGGGGTGCACCAGGATCGCGGCGTCGGGGTACAGCGCCTTCATGTCGGCCAGCTGCCGCGACTTGAACTCCTCGTGCACGATGCAGGCGCCATCCCACATCAGCATATCGGCCCCCGTCTGCTTCTGGATGTAGCGCCCCAGGTGCTGATCCGGCCCCCAGAGGATGGTCTCGCCGTTGTCCATCAGGCTTTCGACGATTTCCAGCGCGCAGCTGGACGTCACTACCCAGTCGGCGCGCGCCTTCACTGCCGCCGAGGTGTTGGCGTACACCACCACGGTGCGCTCGGGGTGCTGGTCGCAGAAGGCCGAGAAGGCGTCCACCGGGCAGCCCAGGTCGAGCGAGCAGGTCGCTTCCAGGGTCGGCATCAGCACGCGCTTTTCCGGGTTGAGGATCTTCGCCGTCTCGCCCATGAAACGAACGCCGGCCACCACCACGGTGCTGGCCGCATGCTGGTTGCCGAAACGGGCCATTTCCAGCGAGTCGGAGACGCAGCCACCGGTTTCTTCGGCCAAGGCCTGGATCACCGGATCGCAGTAGAAATGCGCCACCAGCACGGCATCGCGTGCCTTGAGTTCGGCGGCGATGGCCTGGCGGTAGTCGGCCTCCTGCTCGGGCGTGAGCGGGACGGGCTGCCTGGCGTCAAGGTGGGCTTGAACCAGCAGGCGTTCGGAAATCTGAGTCATGATCGCGGGACCCTGAGCGCATGCACGCGCGTCAATCGAGTGTACTGCCGGGCCCTGGCAGATCGGCTGATGGGGTGCTGGACGGTCATGGCGACCTTCACGGCCCCTTCTGCGGGCACGGGTTATTATGGCCGCCGAAGGCTACAGCCAATCGCAGTCGGGCAAAAGCGTTTTTTACGAGGAAACCCCCAGGTGACGGGCGCCACCCGGGGATTGGCGCGTGGCTTAGCCGCGTGGCGCCAGCATGCCCAGACGGGCCTGCAGGAAGGCGGCGAACTGCTCGACGGTCATCTTCTGGCCGTTGAACTCGACCGCGCCATCGGCGTAGTCGAAGCTGGCCAGCACGTCGTCGCCCTGGGCGGTCGCCAGACCACTCTGCACGGCCATGACGCCGACCATCTCACCAGCCTGGTTGGACTGCAGGGCGATGGTCTGCGGATCGGCCTGACCTTCGAGCAGGCCCTGGAACGCCACCAGGTCGGCGATCATCGGCTTGGACAGCACCAGCTTGCCGTGCACCGTGCCGACGATCTCGCGAGCCAGCTGATCGCTGGGCACGTCGAAGGAGGCCGGATCGTTCAGCTCGGTCTTGAGCACCAGGCGGCTTTCACCTCGCGCGGTCTTGAACGACAACTGCTCCAGGGCGATCTGCGGCTTGGCCGACAAGGCCTTGTGCAGGTCGGCATGCACCTTGGGCTTGTCCTCGGGCGACAGGGTCGGCACGAACTGGCGCCCTTCGGCCGCGGCCTGCTGCATCTCGGGCAGGAACTGCTGGTACCACTCGGTCAGCGACTGCAGCGCCGGCACGTCCAGCGACTTGAAGCTCATGACCATGGCGGCGCTGCCCAGCGCACGGCCGTCGTAGCTGATCTCGGCAGTCTTGTATTCCACACTGCCGCCCAGGTGCTCTTCACCCTCGGCGGTGTAGACGTTGTTCTGCTCGACCCCCTTGAACAGCAGCGTCTTCTGCTCAGGCCCGAAGACCATGCGCATTTCGTCCACGCTCATGTCGATGTGGCCGAAGAAGAAGTCGGCCTTGTTCTTGCGTTCCAGCTCGCCACCGAGCTTCATGCCGTCGAGCTGGAACTTCACGGGCAACTGCTCGGGCACGACCACGGTCATCTGCAACCGCTGGGCGTCCCCATGGATCTTGGCCTTGCTGCCTTCGCGATCGCCATCGACCGACAGCGTCAGGCCGGAGAAGTCCACGACGCTGCCGTCGTCACCGGTGAACTTGACCGGCAACACCTCCAGCGCGGTGTTCACGCCGCCGGCATAACCCAGCGCGGTATGAGCCTTTAGGGGCGTCTTGCCGCCCGCGGCGTCGAACCAGGGCTGCGTCTGCTCGGACCGCTCCAGCTCGCTGTTGCTGGCGGCCATCACCGGTAGCAATTGCAGGCGCTTGACCCGCGACCAGGGGAATGGGCCGTGCTCGATGCGATCGACGATGCCGACGTCCAGGTTCAGCGGCTCGGCGCCCAGACTGACGTTGCGAGCGATCAGCCGGTAGTGGGCGACACTGCTGAACCAGTGACGCTCCAGTGAGGCCAGTTCGAGCGTCACGGCGCCGCCGGTACCGACCGCGGCCTTGCTCAGCTCGTGGTTGCCCTGCTCCACTGCGCGCTGCAGCTCGGCGGGAAGCCGCTCGCCGGTGTACCAGGCACCTGCCACGGTGGCCACGGCAATGGCGACGGCCAGGCCGGAAAGAATACCTACTGATTTCTTCATGAAATGAACCGATTGCTGTCCTTGGGGAACGCGCGGCGCCTAGGCCGCGCACGGGGTGCCCAAGGATACCACCTTGCGCTGCCCTGCCAATCGGCGGTTGGGCCAGGGCAGTATTGTGCCAGCACGGGCCTGGCTGCATCATGACGCTCTACTTCGAGACGACAGGCTTTTCATGAATGCACCCGCTCCCTCCCCGTCGACCCCAGGACGCTGCAAGCGCCTCAAGGCGGCCAGCAGCAGCGAGCATGAGACCGTCGACCACCTGGTAATGTCGGTACGGCCATTCGACGATCGCGAGCGCTATGTGCGCTTCCTGACCGTGCAACACCGTTTTCATGGCAGTCTGCAGGTGTTGTACAGCGACCCTTCCCTCAACCGTCGCTTGCCTGGCCTGGCCCTGCTCTCGCGCTTCGACGCCGTGCAGCAGGACCTTCGTGACCTGGATGTGGCGGTACCGCCAGCACCCGAGCCGGTGGATGCCACCGTCGCCCAGGCGCTGGGCTGGCTGTACTGCAGCGAAGGCTCCAATCTGGGCGCGGCGTTCCTGTTCAAACAGACGCAACGGCTGGGCCTGGACGCCGAGCGGGGCGCCCGGCACCTGGCCCCTCACCCGGACGGGCGTGCGCTGCACTGGCGTGACTTCGTCGCCGCCCTGGATGGACTGACCTTGAGCGACGCTCAGGAGGCGCACGCCATCGAGGGCGCCATCGCGGCCTTCGACAGTTACCGTCGGCATGTGCGTGACGTGTTCGAGCTGGAGGCCGCCACGGCCTGAACCCTGGGGCCGTGTGTCGCCTTGGCGGTGAGGCGCCGGGCGATGCGGACGGCGCCGAGCAGGAAGGTAGGTCCGAAACGGAAAAAGCCCGCCTCCAAGACTGGACGCGGGCTTTTTCGTACTGCATATGGTGGGTCGTGTAGGATTCGAACCTACGACCAATTGGTTAAAAGCCAACTGCTCTACCAACTGAGCTAACGACCCGCTGGATGGCGCGTATAATACTGATTTCTAACGGGAAATCAACACCTGTACGCACATTTTTTTCAGAAGTAGCGGGTCGGGTCAGCCACGCCGGCATTCCTGAAGCCATCGGCCCGCAGACGGCAGCTGTCGCACTTGCCGCAGGCACGCCCGTCGGCGTCGGCCTGGTAGCACGACACGGTCAGGCTATAGTCGACGCCGCGTGCCAGGCCCGCCTGGACGATCTGCGCCTTGCTCATGTTCTGCAACGGCGCCTGGATGCGGAAGCCCTGCCCCTCGACACCGGCCTTGGTCGCCAGGTTGGCCAAGCGCTCGAAGGCCTCGACGAACTCGGGCCGGCAATCGGGGTAGCCGGAGTAGTCCACGGCGTTGACGCCGATGAAGATGTCCTGCGCCTCGAGCACCTCGGCCCAGCCGAGCGCCAGGGACAGGAACACGGTGTTGCGCGCCGGTACGTAGGTGACGGGAATGCCCTCCCCAGGCGTTTCCGGCACGTCGATGGCGCTGTCGGTCAGGGCAGAACCGCCGATGCCATCGAGGTTCAGGCCGATCACCTTGTGCTCGACGACGCCCAGATCGCGTGCGACCCGGGCGGCGGCCTGCAACTCGGCACGATGGCGCTGGCCGTAATCGAAGCTCATGGTGTAGCAGCGGTACCCTTGGGCCTGGGCCATGGCCACCACGGTCGCCGAATCGAGCCCGCCGGACAGCAGGATGACTGCGCGTTTTTCTGTCATGGGATGTCCTCTTGGGTCAGCGGCCAGGCTCGTCGTTCCACAACAGCTTGTGCAGCTGCAACTGGAAACGAACCGGAAGGTTGTCGGCGACGATCCAGTCCGCCAGGTCGGTGGCGCTGACCTGGCCATGGCTGGGCGAGAACAGCACCTCGCCAGCACGTTGCGCCAGGTCGTGCTGGATCAGCCGAGACACTGCCCAGTCATAGTCCTCGCGTGAGCAGATGACGAACTTGACCTGGTCGTTGCGGGTCAGGTGCTCGATGTTCTCGTAGCGGTTGCGATGGGCTTCCAGCGAGCCTGGCGTCTTCAGGTCGACGACACGGCTGACGCGCGGGTCCACCTGCGAGATGTCCAGCGCACCGCTGGTCTCCACGGAGACCTCGTAACCGGCGTCGCACAGGCGCTGCATCAACGGCAACGCATTGGGCTGGGCCAATGGCTCGCCACCGGTGACGCAGACGTAGCGCGGGCGGAAACCGGCGACCTGCTCCAGAAGGTCGTCGAGGGTACGCTGCGTGCCGCCGGTGAAGGCGTAGGCGCTGTCGCAGTACTGACAGCGCAGCGGGCAGCCGGTGAGGCGGACGAAAACGGTCGGCAGGCCGGCCGTTCTGGTTTCACCCTGGAGTGAATAGAACACTTCGGTAATGCGTAATGTGTCTTGCATGATCGCCATGGGCTGGCCAGCTGAACAGGCTGACCGCCTCCGTCAGGCACTGGCGCGGACTCGACAAGGCGTTATCCGCGACAGCGTGGGTAAAAAAGGGTGGGAATTCTAACGGAAAAACCCGCGACAGGCGCGGGTTTCTCACGAACGGCGTGGATCAGAGCTTTTGCAGGTCACGCTGCGCGAGTTGCGCGGCCGACGTACCGGGGTACTGGCTGATCACCTGCTGGAGGATGCCCTTGACCTTGTCGGTATGCCCCATGCGACGCTCCACATCAGCCAGCTTGTACAGCGAATCGGGCACCTTGCTGTGCTTGGGATAGGCTTGGCTGACCTTGGCGAAGGCCTGGCTGGCACTGGGCAGATCGCCCTTGGCCAGGTTCACTTCACCCAACCAGTACTGGGCATTGCCAGCGTACTGACTGTTGGGGTACTTGCGCAGGAACGCATTGAACGCCTGGCTGGCCTTTTCGAAATCCTTGGCCTTGATCAGGTCGAAGGCAGCGTCGTAATACAGCTTTTCCTTGGCCGGATCACCGGGTTCACTGCTACCTGCGGCAGGCGCTGCCGCGTTCGAAGCGGTGGTGCCAGCAGCACTGCTGCCAGCGGAATTCTCGGGTGTTGCAGTGGGGGCCGGAGCGCTGCTGAGGCGACGATCCAGGTCCTGGTAACGTTCCAGGCCTTCCTGTTTCATGCGCGCCACATCGTTCTGCAGCTCTTCGATGATGCCCTGTTGCCGTGAAATCTGGTCCTGCATTTGCTGCAATTGCATGAACAGTTGACCCTGTGCCGAAGGCGGGGTCGAAACCCCACCTCCGGCATAGGCGCCGTTCGTGCCGTAACCTGCCGGCGGATAGCTGCTGGAGCCACCACTGCCGCCACTGTCATTGATGACGGGAACCGCAGCCCAGGCCGCAAGCGGCAGGCTGAGAGCGAGGACGGTTACAACACGACGGCCCATGCGCATGACGAATTACTTACGCAGTTCGACGCGACGGTTCTGAGCCCAGGACTGCTCGTCGTTACCGGTCGCTACTGGACGCTCTTCGCCGTAGGAAACCAGTTCCAGCTGAGCAGGGGAAACGCCCTGCAGCACCAGGTAACGCTGAACGGCCTTGGCACGACGCTCGCCCAGCGCCATGTTGTACTCACGGGTACCGCGCTCGTCGGTGTTGCCTTCCAGTACGACACGGTTGCCGTTGGCTTTCAGGTCCTTGGCGTGAACGTCCAGAGCGCGCATGGCTTCTGGCTTCAGGTCGGAGCTGTCGTATTCGAAGTAGAAGGTGGTGATCGCGCGCAGAGCAGCTTCTTCGCTCAGGCTGCCATCGACGGCACCGCTGTTGGAACCGGAGCTGTAACCGGCGTTAGGGTCTACCGCGCCCGAACCTTCACCTGCATTGTCACCGCCCTTGGAGGAGCAACCTACAGCCACAGCCATGGCCAGAGCCAGCGCAGCGAATTTACCAAACTTCAGCATTTCCATCGTGAAACTCCTAATGAAACCCCAGTGTGTTAAGCAAAGTTATTACGCCGCAATCAGTTCAGGTAGGGGGACCAGGACGGTTCTCTGACTTCGCCTTGCGCGGTAGGAAGCGGGAGCCTCACGCGTCCGTTGAGAGAGACGAGCATCAAGACTCCCCGGCCCTGCTGGCGGGTGGCGTAGATTAGCATGGTGCCGTTGGGTGCAACAGTAGGCGATTCATCAAGACTGGTGTCGGAGAGAATCTTTACACTTCCCCGTTGCAAGTCTTGCGCGGCCACTTTGAAGTTGGTGAACCCCTGCTGGCGATGAATCATCACCAACGTCTTTTCATCGGCCGAGAGTTTCGGGTTGGCGTTGTAGTTGCCCACGAAAGTGACACGCTCGGCACCTCCGCCATTCACACCGGTCTTGTAGATCTGCGGCTTGCCGCCACGGTCCGAGGTGAAGTACAGCGTGTTGCCATCCTTGCCCCAGAACGGCTCGGTGTTGATGCCGGGGCCGGCGGTGACGCGGCTGATCTGACGGGACCCCATGTTCATCACGTAGATGTCCGGGTTGCCGTCCTTGGACAGCACGAAGGCCAGGCGCGAGCCGTCCGGCGACCAGGCCGGCGCGCCGTTGAGGCCTTCGAAGTTGGTGATCTGCTCACGACGGCCCGTGTCGATGTGCTGGACGAAGATGCGCGGGCGACGCTGCTCGAACGACACGTAGGCGATGCGCTTGCCATCGGGCGCGAAGCGCGGCGACAGGATCGGCTCGCGTGATTGCAGCAGGGTCACGGCGCGGGCGCCATCGTAGTCCGAACGCTGCAAGGTGTAACGGGTGTTGTCGGTGGAGAAACGCTCGGCGGTCACGTACAGCAGGCGCGTCGAGAACGCGCCCTTGATGCCGGTGAGCTTCTCGAACGACTGGTCGGCGATGTAGTGGGACATGTCGCGCAGCTGATCGGTGGTGCCCGACACGCTGCCGGTCATGACCTGCTGCTCGGTGGCCACGTTGAACAGCGCGTACTGCACCTGCAGACGGCCGCCGGCAGGCGTGATGCTGCCGACCATCACGTACTGCGCGCCCAGCGCCTTCCAGTCACGGAAGATGACTTCGCTGGCCTGGCTCGGCTGGCTGATCATGTTCTGCCGCGGAATCGGCGAATAGTAGCCCGAGTTGCGCAGGTCGTTGCCGATGATGTCGGCCATGTCCTCGGGCAGCACGCTGCCGCCCTGCAGGCCGAAGGGCACCACGGCGATGGGCGTGGCCCGGTCGCTGCCACTGGTGACCAGGATGTTCTTTTCTTCTGCCAGGGCCAGGCCTGCGAAACAGCAGACCATCACCAGCAATCCTCTGAGCACTTTAATCACAACGCGAGATCCTCAGGTGTAAATGTCATCTTGAATGAGCGGTACGGGTTGAAGTCGTTGGGCTTCAGCCCTTGCATCTCGGTCAAGCGTCCAATGTTCTTCACCGCTGCCACTGCCGAGCTGTCGAACGGACCATCGCCACTGGAGCGTGCCACACTCACGTTGGTGACGGTGCCATCGGGCAGCATGTTGATCTGCAGCACCACGGCCATGCCCTTGCGTGCCGAAGGTGGACGCGCCCAGCCTTCGGAAGCGCGCATGCGGATCAGGTCGTCGAAATCACCGGCCACCTGGTCGCCACGCTCGTCGGCCAGCGCCTGCTGACGCTCGGTGCTGTCGGACAGAAGTTCGGCCAGCGCCTGAGCCTTCTTGTCTTCGGCCGCCTTGCGCGCCGCTTCCTGAGCCTTCTTCTTCTGGGCATCCGCGGCGGCCTTCTGCTTGGCCTCCTCGGCAGCCTTCTTCTTCGCATCCTCGGCCGCCGCTTTCTTCTTGGCGTCCTCGGCGGCTTTTTTCTTCGCGTCTTCGGCCGCCTTTTTCTTGGCGTCCTCGGCCTGCTTCTTGGCCTCTTCGTCAGCCTTTTTCTTGGCCTCGTCTTCGGCTTTCTTCTTGGCGATGTCGGCCTGCTGTTTCTCAGCGGCCTTCTTGGCCTCCTCAGCCTTCTTCGCTTCGGCAGCCTTCGCCGCTTCGGCCTTCTTGGCTTCGGCAGCTTTCGCGGCCTCGGCGGTCTTGGCGGCCTCTTCGGCTTTCTTGGCCTCGGCGGCCTCGCGCGCGGCTTCGGCCTTTTGAGCGGCATCGGCTTTCTTTTGTTCCGCTGCCTTCACCGCCTGCTGCTCGATCTTCTTCTGCTCGAGCTGCTCGACTTCGGTCTGGCGCGCGGCGGTCTTCTTGGCCTCTCCGGCAATCTTCTGGTTGGTCTGGGTGGTCGCCTGGCTCTTGGACTTCAGTTGATAGAGCGTAGCCTGAACGATCGGTTTCGACGGCGGCAATTCCGGCGTCATGGCGAAACTGACGAACAGCAGGCCGAACACCAGCACGTGCAGGCCGACGGCCCAGACCGTGGGCCAGAAGTAGCTCTCCGAGGCGGATGGCTCTCGCTGCTGCATCAGGGCGCCTCGGTGATCAGGCCAACGTTACCGACACCGGCCTGCTGCAAACCGCCCATCGCACCCATGACCGCGCCGTAGTCGACCGCCTTGTCGCCACGGATGAAGACCTGGGTCTGCTTGCCCTGGTCGCGCCCGGCGGCGATGATCTTGGTCACGGCGCTGGTCATGTCCGGCAAGGTCATGGCCTTGTCCATCTGCTTGTCGGTGTCGACCTCGCTGCCGAGGTTCCAGTAATAGGTCTTGTCGGCCTTGATCGAGATGGTGAGGATCTGCACGTTGTTGTCCTGCGGCAAGGCCTCGCTGGACACCTTGGGCAGGTCGACCTTCACACCCTGGTTGAGCATGGGGGCGGTCACCATGAAGATGACCAGCAGCACCAGCATCACGTCGATGTAGGGCACCACGTTCATCTCGGCGACCGGCTTGCGTTTGTGGCGAACTCGGGCCATGGGCTTCTACCTGCTCACTCTTCGCTGGTGTGCACTTTACGGTGCAGGATTGCCTGGAACTCGTCGGCGAACGTGTAGTAACGGCCGATCAGCACTTCGCTGCGCGCAGCGAAACGGTTGTAGGCGATGACGGCAGGGATCGCGGCGAACAGGCCGATCGCGGTGGCCACCAGGGCCTCGGCGATGCCGGGTGCCACGGTGGCCAGGGTGGCCTGCTGGGCGCTGGCCAGGCCGCGGAACGAGTTCATGATGCCCCACACGGTGCCGAACAGACCGATGTACGGGCTGGTGGAGCCGACGGTGGCGAGGAACGGCAGGCCTTGCTCGAGCTTTTCTTCCTCGCGGGAAATGGCCACGCGCATGGCCCGGCCCACGCCTTCCATCACCGCGTCAGGGTCGACGCCCGGCTGCTGGCGCAGGCGCGAGAATTCCTTGAAGCCTGCGCGGAACACCTGCTCCACACCCGAGTCCGGGTCCGGGTTGCTGCCGGCCTGGCGGTACAGCTTGGACAGGTCGATGCCCGACCAGAAGCGTTCCTCGAAGGCATCCAGCGCACGACGACCGGCGCGCAGCATGGTGCTGCGCTGAAAGATCATGACCCACGAGGTCACCGATGCGGCCACCAGGGTCAGCATCACCAGCTGTACGACAACGCTGGCATTACTGACCAGGCTCCACATGGAGGTATGGTCGACGACGTTAGCTTCCACGCTTAATCTCCTGCGTTCGATTGAGTACCCAGGCCGCCCGCCCCGAACGCGTCGCGCAGTTCTGAAGGCAGGGCCCGGGGTTTGAATGTATCGGCACGTACGGCGGCCACCAGCACTTGCCCTTCGCAGAGCAACTGCCCATCCGCCTCGCGCCAGACCTGTTGCACGAAGCGCAGACTGGCACGGTTGAGCTCAAGCACCTGGGCGGTCACCCGCAGGGCGTCGTCCAGCCGCGCGGGCGCGTGGTAGCGCGCCTGGCTGGAATGAACGACGAACAGCAGGTTCGAGGCGGCAAGCGCGCACTGGGAGAACCCCAGATGGCGAAGCCATTCGGTGCGTGCACGCTCCATGAACTTGAGGTAGTTGACGTAATACACCACGCCGCCTGCATCGGTGTCCTCGTAGTACACGCGACACTGATGGGCGAACGGTTCCAGTCCATTTTGCGCGCGCATACTCTAGTGCTTACTCCTCGACTTGCCAATCCGCCCGGACAACTGTTTTTTCACGCATCGATCCGCCGCAGGGCCGGCCTGTCGCCACGCCAGCGGTAGGACCGCAAAAAGCCGATTTCGATCACTCATCCGTCACTCGGCTCGGAAAATGTCCGAGGGTCTTCGAGCCGTCCTGGAATGTCGAGACCGAAGTGCAGGTAGGCATGCCGCGTCACGACGCGGCCACGGGGCGTGCGCATGATGTAGCCCTGCTGGATCAGGTAGGGCTCCAGCACGTCCTCGATGGTATGACGCTCTTCACTGATGGCGGCGGCCAGGTTGTCCACCCCAACCGGCCCACCGTCGAACTTCTCGATCATGGTCAGCAGCAGACGCCGGTCGGAATGGTCGAAGCCACGCTCGTCGACATCCAGCAGGTTCAGCGCCATGTCCGCGACCGCCTTGGTGATCTGGCCCTTGCCACGCACCTCGGCGTAGTCGCGTACGCGTCGCAGCAGGCGGTTGGCGATACGCGGCGTGCCGCGGGCGCGACGTGCGATCTCGTAGGCGCCCTGCTCCTCGATGACCAGCCCCAGGATGCCGGCCGAGCGGGCGACGATGGTGGCCAGGTCCTGGTTGCCGTAGAACTCCAGCCGCTGGACGATCCCGAATCGATCGCGCAGGGGGTTGGTCAGCATGCCGGCGCGGGTGGTGGCCCCGACCAGGGTGAACGGCGGCAGATCGAGCTTGATCGACCGCGCCGCCGGGCCCTCGCCGATCATGATGTCGAGCTGGAAGTCCTCCATCGCCGGGTACAGCACTTCCTCGACCACGGGGGACAGCCGGTGGATCTCGTCGATGAACAGCACGTCGTGCGGCTCGAGGTTGGTCAGCATGGCGGCCAGGTCGCCCGGGCGTTCCAGGATCGGCCCGGAGGTGCTCTTGACCGAGACGCCCATCTCGTTGGCGATGATGTTGGCCAGGGTGGTCTTGCCCAGCCCGGGCGGGCCGAAGATCAGCGTATGGTCGAGCGATTCGTTGCGACCGCGAGCCGCCTGGATGAACAGCCCCATCTGGTCGCGCACCACCGGCTGACCGATATAGTCCTCCAGACGCAGCGGGCGAATGGCCCGGTCCTGCACTTCTTCGCGATCACGCCCGCTGGCGGCGATCAGTCGGTCGGCTTCGATCACTTGACGATCATCCCCTTGAGGCTACGACGAATGAGTTCTTCGCTGGTCATGCCGGCCTTGCCGTCGATGGCGGCGATGGCCTTGCTGGCTTCCTGCGGTTTGTAGCCCAGCGACACCAGCGCGCTGATGGCGTCGGCCTCGGCGCTCGGCGCGGTGCTCGCCGGCAACGGCCCGTCGGACACCAGGGTGAACATCGCCGGCGAAGTGGCCCAGGCCTTGAAGCGGTCCTTGAGCTCGACCAGCAAGCGCTCGGCGGTCTTCTTGCCGACGCCCGGGACGCGCACCAGCACGGAGGCGTCCTGGGCCTGCACGCAACGTACCAGCTCGTCGGCCTCCAGGCCGGACATCAGGGCCAAGGCCAGCTTGGGGCCGACGCCGTTGAGCCGGATCAGCTCGCGGAACAGCTCCCGCTCGCGCTTTTCGAAGAAACCGTACAGCAGGTGAGCGTCCTCGCGCACCACCAGGTGGGTGTGCAGGGTCACCGTCTCGCCGAGCTTGGGCAGGCGGTACAGCGTGGTCATCGGCACCTCCAGCTCGTAGCCCAGGCCGTTGATGTCGACAATCAGGTGCGGCGGCTGTTTTTCCGCCAGGGTGCCGCGCAAACGTCCAATCACGTTTCGATCCTTTTAGCGGGCGCTCGACCAGAGACCGAGTCACCCTATCAGCAAATGGGCCGCGCGGACGCGCCGCCCGGCCAAAAGATGTATCAGGGCATGAAGCCGTTACAGACGCAAGCGTCCACCGCGCCGTCGGGCTGTCGCCAGGCCGTGCGGCACCAGGCTGGAACGGGTATGGGCATGGCACATGGCGATGGCCAGGGCGTCGGAGGCGTCGATCTGCGGCTTCTGGGTGAGCTTGAGCAGGTGCATCACCATCAACTGCACCTGTTCCTTGTTGGCCCCGCCCGTGCCGGCCACGGCCTGCTTGACCTGGGTGGCGCTGTATTCGGCGACCTCCAGGCCCTCCTCGACCGCAGCGACGATGGCCGCACCCCGCGCCTGGCCCAGCTTGAGCGCCGAATCGGGATTGCGCGCCATGAACACCCGCTCGATGCCCATGGTGACCGGGCCATGCTGGCGGATGATGTCGCGCACGCCGCGAAAGACGATTTGCAGGCGCTCCTGCAATTCCCCGGCACCCGTGCGGATGCAGCCCGATGCCACGTACTCGCAGCCACGCGGGGTCTGCAAGACCACGCCGTAACCGGTGATCCGCGACCCGGGGTCGATACCTAAGATGAGAGTCATAAAGCCTGCATGCATGAGGCGCGGTGTGGCGCCACGAAATGACAAAGGCCGCAGCCTCCAAAACGCGCGCTGCGCTGTGGAAGCTCCGGCCTCTGGAGTCTAACTCAGTTGAGCCGTTCCAGGATCTCGTCGGAAATCTGGGCGTTGGAATACACGTTCTGCACGTCGTCCAGGTCCTCGAGCATGTCGATCAGCTTGAGCACCTTCTCGGCGCCCTCCTGATCCAGCTCGGCACTGGTGGTCGGCTGCATGATGATTTCGGCATCGTCTGCCTTGAACCCGGCCTCTTCCAGCGCGGTGCGCACGGCATAGAAGGCGTTGAACGAGGTCATGACGTCGAAGGCGCCATCGTCATGGCTGACCACGTCGTCGGCATCGGCCTCCATGGCCGCTTCCATCAGCGCCTCCTCGGCCACGCCGGGGGCGAAGCTGAGCTGGCCCTTGCGCTCGAACAGGTAGGCCACCGACCCGTCGGTGCCCAGGTTGCCGCCGCACTTGGTGAACGCGTGGCGCACCGCCGCGGCCGTCCGGTTGCGGTTGTCGGTCATGGCCTCGACCATGATCGCCACGCCGCCCGGGCCGTAGCCTTCGTAGGTCAGCTCTTCGACGTTGTCGCTTTCGTTGGTGCCCGCACCCCGCGCCACGGCACGGTCGATGATGTCGCGGCTCATGTTCGCGCCGAGCGCCTTGTCCAGCGCCAGGCGCAGACGCGGGTTGGACGCCGGGTCAGGACCGCCCTGCTTGGCCGCGACGGTCAGTTCGCGGATCCACTTGGTGAAGACCTTGCCTCTCTTGGCATCCTGGCGCTCTTTGCGGTGCTTGATGTTCGCCCACTTGGAATGACCGGCCATAACGACTCCGAATTCTTTGAAACGTACAAGGCAGCGCCCGACCACGGACGCTGCCGGAAACCTGTCGACCCAATGCAAGACGCGCCCGGTGGGGCGCGTCCTGGGACCGACTTACTCGACCTTGGCCTGCTCGCGCAGACGGATGTGCAGTTCACGCAGCGCCTTGGCATCGACCTGGCCAGGGGCCTGGGTCATGACGTCGGCGGCGCTCTGGGTTTTCGGGAAGGCAATCACTTCGCGGATCGACTGGGCGCCGGTCATCAGCATCACCAGGCGGTCCAGGCCGAAGGCCAGGCCACCGTGGGGCGGTGCACCGTACTTGAGCGCGTCGAGCAGGAAGCCGAACTTCTCCTGCTGCTCGTCGGCCTCGATGCCCAGCAGACGGAACACTGCCTGTTGCATCTCCTTGCGGTGGATACGAATCGAACCGCCGCCCAGTTCGGTGCCGTTGAGCACCATGTCGTAGGCGCGCGACAGGGCGGTGGCCGGGTTGGCTTCCAGCTCCTGCGGCGAGCACTTCGGCGCGGTGAACGGGTGGTGCAGCGCGCTCAGGCTGCCGTCGTCGTTCTCTTCGAACATCGGGAAGTCGACGACCCACAGCGGCGCCCATTCGCAGGTCAGCAGCTCGAAGTCGTGGCCCAGGCGGATACGCAGGGCGCCCAGTGCCTCACTGACCACCTTGGCCTTGTCGGCGCCGAAGAACACGATGTCGCCGTCGACCGCACCGACGCGATCGAGGATCACGTTCAGGTTGGCCTCGGGGATGTTCTTGACGATCGGCGACTGCAAGCCTTCGACGCCCTTGGCGCGCTCGTTGACCTTGATGTACGCCAGACCCCGGGCACCGTAGATGCCGACGAACTTGGTGTACTCGTCGATGCGGCTGCGCGGCATGCTCGCGCCACCCGGCAGGCGCAGGGCGGTCACGCGGCACTTCGGATCGTTGGCCGGGCCGGCGAAGACCTTGAAGTCCACGTCCTTGAGCTGGTCGGCGACGTCGATCAGTTCCAGCGGGTTGCGCAGGTCCGGCTTGTCGGAACCGTAGCGGCGCATGGCCTCTTCGTAGGTCATGTGCGGGAAATCGCCGAACTCCAGGTCCAGCACTTCCTTGAACAGCTTGCGAATCATGCCTTCGGTGAGGCCCATGATCTCGCTTTCGTCGAGGAAGCTGGTCTCGATGTCGATCTGGGTGAATTCCGGCTGGCGGTCGGCCCGCAGGTCCTCGTCGCGGAAGCACTTGGCGATCTGGTAGTAGCGGTCGAAGCCGGCGACCATCAGCAGCTGCTTGAACAGCTGGGGCGACTGCGGCAGGGCGAAGAAGCTGCCGGCGTGGGTACGGCTCGGCACCAGGTAGTCGCGTGCGCCTTCCGGCGTGGCACGGGTCAGGATCGGCGTCTCGACGTCGAGGAAGCCGTTTTCGTCGAGGAAGCGGCGGATGCTGCTGGTGATGCGCGAACGCAGACGCAGCTTCTCGGCCATTTCCGGACGACGCAGGTCGATGAAGCGATAGCGCAGGCGCGTCTCTTCACCGACGTCGGAGAATTCGTTGAGCGGGAACGGTGGGGTCTCGGCCTCGTTGAGGACCTTGAGCTCGTAACCCAGCACTTCGATGGCGCCGGACGCCATGTTCGGGTTAACCGCACCGGCCGGACGCGGACGTACCTTGCCGGTGATCTGCACCACGTACTCGCTGCGCACGCGGTCGGCAGCGGCGAAGGTATCGGCGCGATCAGGGTCGAACACGACCTGGGCCATGCCCTCACGGTCACGGATGTCGAGGAAGATCACCCCGCCGTGGTCGCGGCGACGATGAACCCAGCCGCAAAGGGTAATTTCCTGACCATCCAGGGTCTCGTTCAATTGGCCGCAATAGTGGCTGCGCATCATGATGGTGGTTTCGCTTCTCGTGATTCGTGTAGTCGTGGAGGCCTCGAGCGCCTGCCCTGAGGGCCGATACTGCAAGACCGGTCGATGCAATTCAACTCAGTCGGGCTTGTCGCCGCCAGCCAGGTTCTTTTTGGCACCGGTCTTGAAGTCGGTTTCGTACCAGCCGGTACCGCCCAGGCGGAAGCCGGGCACCGAGAGTTGTTTCTTCAAGGCCGGCGCCTGGCAGGCCGGGCAGTCGACCAGCGGCGCGGCGCTGATCTTCTGCAGGGCCTCCAGCCGATGATCGCAGGAGGCACAGTGATAGTCGTAAAGGGGCATGGACGTCTCTCGTCAACCGCAACGCTGAGTGTTACTGGGAGCAAAGAGCGGGATTATATATGGTTAGGGGTGGCTGTGCAGCCTGCCTGCGGCGCGAAGTCCCGGTGGCGGCTCGAGCAGCCAGTTGACGCACACCACACGCACCAGCCCACTGAAATTCTTCACCCCACCGTGGCGCAGGTGCACTTCCCGGTCGAGGTAGGACAGCACGGCGCTCACCGAGCAGTCGTTGGCTGCTGCGATGCGCTCGAGGATACGCCAGTAGACGCGCTCCAGGCGCAGGCAGGTGGCGAAGCCATTGAGCCTGACCGAGCGCGAGACCGGCCGTGCCTGGGTCATGTCGAACTGGGTGTCGAAAGGGTCGATGCAGGGCTTGCTGGGCCAGCGCCCTTGGCGCGGCGCAGGCTTGGGGGTTGCCGGCAGTGCTTGCATGGTCGTCGCTCCCGATTGCACAGGTCCCGTGCGTCATTGCACGGCACCCATGAAGCGACGCCGACGCATGCGAGAGCAGCGGCAAGGTCTTCCTGCGGCCATGAAAATGCCCGCTCCTTTCGGGAGCGGGCATGTGCGTCAGACGCTCGGCGAGCCGAACGCTGTCACTGGCCGTCGAGCAGCACGCGCAGCATCCAGGCGGTCTTCTCGTGCACCTGCATGCGCTGGGTCAGCAGGTCGGCGGTCGGCTCGTCGCTGACCTTGTCGACCACCGGGAAAATGCTGCGCGCCGTGCGCACGACCGCTTCCTGCCCTTGCACCAGCTGGCGGATCATCTCGTCGGCCGGCGGCACGCCGTCTTCTTCCTTGATGGACGAGTGGCGGGCGTAGAAGGCATAGGAGCCTGGCGCCGGGAAGCCCAGCGCACGGATGCGTTCGGCGATCGAGTCCACTGCCAGCGCCAGCTCGTTGTACTGCTCCTCGAACATCAGGTGCAAGGTACGGAAGGAAGGCCCGGTGACGTTCCAGTGGAAGTTGTGGGTCTTGAGGTAGAGCACGTAGGTGTCCGACAGCAGCCGCGACAGCCCGTCTACGATGGACTTGCGGTCCTCTTCGCTGATACCGATATCGATTGCCATTGCATTCCCCTTGTACCGTAAATCGTGTTGATCGAATGGGCAGGTCACACTGTATCAAGACCTGCCGGTGCCCGCATGCGCCATGACGGCGCAAACGTCCTGATTTGAGAAGCCCCTGCCTTTGCGGTTAAATAGGCAGCGTGCCACCCGTGCGGATCGTCAATGCCCGGGTGCATAGGCTGGCTCGTCGTACCTTCGCTTCCTCTCTCCCGCGTGCCACGGCGCCAGCTCTTCCTGTGATCGGCCTTATCAATGTGAGTCAATTGACATGTTCAAGATCCTTCATCTCGTGACGGGCGTCGCCGCCTTGCTGCTGGCGTTCATCCCCAGTCTGCGCATGGACGCCATGCCCTTGCTGCAACAACCTCAGGCGGTCTACCTGGGCCTGCTCGGCTTGCTCAACCTGACGCTGGCGCCGGTCATTCCGCGCCTGTCCGGTGCACGTCGACACGTCCAGCAGCTCAGCAGCACCTTGCTGGTGGCGGCGGTGATCCTGCAGACCATCGCCCTGCTCGCCCTGCCGGAGCCGGGTGCCACGCTCGCGTTGCTGTGCGCGTTGCTGGCCGTCGTCCTGCATCTCTACGCCAGCCTGGCACGCGCTCCGCGCTCGGCGCGCTCGGCCTCCAGTGCCACCTTCGACAGCACCGAGCGCGATACCGGCACGGTGAAGTGGTTCAATACGTCGAAGGGCTTCGGCTTCATCTCCAGAGACTCGGGTGACGACATCTTCGTTCACTTCCGAGCCATCCGCGGTGACGGTCATCGTGTCCTGGTGGAAGGCCAGCGGGTGGAATTCTCGGTCATGCACCGGGACAAGGGGCTGCAAGCCGAGGACGTCATCGCCGTCCCTCGCCGCTGAACGACCGTTCCTCCTGCAATCGCCGGGCAACGCCTGGCGATTGTCTTCGTCCCACCGCCCCCTCTGTCACGCCTCAATAATGGGGCGGCGGCGCCTCTTCCTCGCTGACACCGAACTGACTGCTCAATTCCTCGTGGCGCCTGAGCAGCTCGGCCATCTGCAATTGCAGACGCTCGATGATCCGTGCCTGTTCGACCACCACATCGTTGAGCGCCTGGAGGGTATCGTCCTGAAAGGCCTGTCGGCTTTCCAGGTCGACCATGCGCGTGTCCAGGCTCATGCGCAGGCCTCCACGAACTGGCACTCGGCGGGCAACACCGTCCGCAGGCGCTGGCGGATGGCCTCGACCTGCCCCGCGGCGTAGGCGAGTGCCGGCACCTTGCCCCAGACGGGAGCCGGCCAGGCGGCGTCGTCCTTGCGTCGCACGACCACATGCATGTGCAACTGGCTGACCACGTTGCCCAGCGTCGCCACGTTCATCTTGTCGGCACGAAATGCCTGGCACAGCCACTGCGCCAACCGCGTGGTCTCCTGCCACAGGACCTGCTGGTCGGCGGCGTCGAGCTGGAACAGCTCGCTGATGTCCGCACGCCGCGGCACCAGGATGAACCAGGGGTAGTTGGCATCGTTGCTCAGCAGCAGACGACAGAGTGGAAAATCACCCAGGACGAATGTGTCCTGTTGCAGACGTGGATCGAGGCTGAACACGGAGTCTCTCCTTGCACAATGAACACGGCCAAGGCTCGGCGGCCTTCTGAGCGCGCAAGGATACAGGGCTTTGGTCAGCCCTGGCACACACGACGTCAGGCAAACGCACGCACCGAAATCGGTAACACAGCGCTACCTTTCGCACCATAAGAAGGCACGGCAGCCGTGGCGCCCTTCCGCGAGGTAGCACAATGACCAACCGACGGTAACAACGCTAGCGTGAGGCGCGCGCTGGCCTTGCGTACGCGCACCTCATGAACGAACGCGAACCCCTGTGTTTTCAGGCAAGGTCCATGACTCGATAAAAAAATGTGAAAATTTTGTCAGCAGAAACCGGCTTTGAGCACGCTTGTTGCATTTGCTCAACCAGAGTCGGCAGTCACTGGTGAACCCGGGACACGAGATCGACAACGACAGCCCGTAGCGACCCAGGAAGAACGTCGAAAAGGTCTGTTTTTTTGCCCGTGCTCCCATGGCGCCTCCGTGAGATCGCAACGACTGCATCCACGATTGAGCGGCGGCACGTGCCTTGAAAACACGCGATACGACAAGGGGTAACGCATGACACGAAATGTGGAATCTCACCTCTCGTCAAGACCAGGTCGGCGTGCTATATGCTGCGTCGGCATAACAAGAAAAGAGCCGCACCCATAACAAGAAAAGGGCCGCGGTAGACTCTTCCTCTCTACACACAAAGGAGCACATCACGATGCATGCGCGTGATGAAGTGGAGCATGATCGCCCTGGCCGTTGCGGCGGGGACTTCGCAACTGGCCGTCGCCTCTTCGCAGGACGAGGCCAAGGGGTTCATCGAGGACAGCACGCTGACCCTCAAGACCCGCATGTTGTACTTCAGCCGTGATTTCCGTAACTCGCCTGCCGGCTCACAGAGCCGTGCCGAAGAGACGGGTCTGGGCTTCCTGGGCACCTACGAGTCCGGCTTCACCCAAGGCACCGTTGGCGTGGGCTTCGACGCCATCGGCATGCTCGGCGTCAAGCTCGACAGCGGCCGCGGCCGTGCCGGCACCGGCCTGTTCCCGTACGGTGACGACGGCCGTGCGCAGAACGAATATTCGGAAGTCGGTGGCGCCGTCAAGCTGCGCATCTCCGATACCGTGCTGAAGGTCGGCGACCAGATCACCGCCCTGCCCGTGTTCGCCACCGACGACAGCCGACTGCTGCCGGAAGTCGCCCAGGGCGCACTCATCACCAGCAAGGAAATCAAGGGCCTGACCCTGCACGCCGGTCGCTTCACCGCCGTCAACGCGCAGAACCAGACCTACCATGACAGCCTGGGCCTGAAATCGGCCAACGTCGTCGGCGGTACCTACGCCTTCACCGACACCCTCAGCACCAGCCTCTACTACTCCAAGGTCGAGGACTACTGGCGCAAGGTGTACGGCAACGTGAACTTCGCCCTGCCGCTGTCCGACAAGCAAGGCCTGGTGTTCGACTTCAACATCTATGACACCAAGAGCGATGGCGCCGGCCTGCAGCGCGCGTCCAACGATGGCGTGACCAAGCTCGACAACACGGCCTTCAGCCTGTCCGGCGCCTACAACCTGGGCGCCCACACCTTCACCCTGGCCTATCAGCGCGTCAGCGGCGACGGCGACTACGGCTACGGCGTCGATGGCGGCGGCACCGTGTACCTGAACAACTCGGTGGCCCGTTCGGACTTCAACGCCGAGGACGAGCGTTCCTGGCAGGCCCGCTACGACCTCAACTTCGCCGAGTACGGCATTCCCGGCCTGAGCTTCATGACCCGTTACGTGCGCGGTACCGGCGCCAACACCGCCACCACCGACAACGGCAAGGAATGGGAACGCGACGTGGACGTCAAGTACGTGCTGCAAGAAGGTCCTGCCAAGGACCTGAGCTTCCGCGTGCGTCAGGCCACCTACCGTTCTTCGGACGGCGTGTACTACGGCTCGTCCTCGATCGACGAACTGCGCCTGATCGTCGAGTACCCGCTGAGCATCCTGTAAGCCTTCAGCGAACGTACCGAGGCCCGGCAGCGATGCCGGGCTTTTTCTTGGCTGACAATCGCCCCGCCCTGGGGCATCCTGTACGCGTTCGCCCCGCCCCCGTACAATGTGCGGTCATCTTCAACGTCCAGGCAATCGACACGGCTCCCCATGCGCACCAGTCAATATCTGCTCGCCACCCAGAAAGAAACCCCCGCCGACGCGGTGGTCATCAGCCACCAGCTCATGCTGCGCGCCGGCATGATCCGCAAGCTGGCCTCCGGCCTCTACACCTGGTTGCCGATGGGCTTGCGCGTGATGCGCAAGGTCGAAACCGTGGTGCGCGAAGAAATGAACGCCGCCGGTGCCCTGGAAGTGCTGATGCCCAGTATCCAGCCTGCCGAGCTGTGGCAGGAATCGGGGCGCTGGGAACAGTATGGCCCCGAGCTGCTGCGGGTGAAGGACCGCCATGACCGTGACTTCTGCGTCGGCCCGACCCACGAGGAAGTGATCACCGACCTGGCGCGCAACGAGCTGTCGAGCTACAAGCAGCTGCCGCTGAACCTGTACCAGATCCAGACCAAGTTCCGCGACGAGATCCGTCCGCGCTTCGGCCTGATGCGCGGCCGCGAATTCATCATGAAGGACGCCTACTCCTTCCATGCCGACCAGGCGTCCCTGCAGGACACCTACGACCGCATGCACCAGGCGTACACCAACGTCTTCACCCGTCTGGGCCTGGACTTCCGTCCCGTGCAGGCCGACACCGGCTCGATCGGTGGCAGCTACTCCCACGAATTCCACGTCCTGGCCCAGTCCGGTGAGGACGACGTGATCTTCAGCGACAGCTCCGATTACGCGGCCAACATCGAAAAGGCCGAGGCGGTGCCACGCGAGACCGTGCGCCCTGCGCCCACCGAAGCGCTGCGCCTGATCGATACGCCGCACGCCAAGACCATCGCGCAACTGGTCGAGCAGCACGACACGCCGATCGAGAAGACCGTCAAGACCCTCATCGTGCGCGGCGCCGAGGAAGGCACGCTGATCGCCCTGGTGATCCGTGGCGACCATGAACTCAACGAAATCAAGGCGGTCAAGCTGCCCCAGGTCGCCGACCCGCTGGTCATGGCCAGCGACAGCGACCTGCGCGAGGCCATCGGTGCCGGCGCCGGGTCGCTCGGCCCGCTGAACCTGCCGCTGGAATGCGTGATCGATCGCTCGGTCGCCCTGATGAGCGATTTCGTCGTCGGCGCCAACATCGACGACAAGCACTATTTCGGCGTGAACTGGGAGCGTGACCTGCCCGTTCCGGAAGTCGCCGACCTGCGCAACGTGGTCGAAGGCGACCCGAGCCCGGACGGCCAGGGCACCCTGGTCATCAAGCGCGGCATCGAAGTCGGCCACATCTTCCAGCTCGGCACCAAGTACAGCGAGGCGCTCAAGTGCCAAGTCCTGGGCGAGAACGGCAAACCGGTCGTGCTGTCCATGGGCTGCTACGGGATCGGTGTCTCGCGCGTCGTGGCCGCCGCCATCGAGCAGAGCCACGACGACAAGGGTATCGTCTGGAACGACACCCTGGCGCCCTTCCAGATCGCCCTGGTCCCCCTGCGTTATGAAACCGAGGCCGTGCGCGAAGCGACCGACACCTTGTACGCCGAGCTGACTGCGGCCGGCTTCGAGGTGTTGCTGGACGACCGCGACAAGAAGACCAGCCCCGGCATCAAGTTCGCCGACATGGAACTGATCGGTATCCCCCATCGCGTGGTGGTGTCCGATCGCGGCCTGGCCGAAGGCAATGTCGAATACAAGCACCGTACCGAGCAGGATGCCCAACCCTTGCCGCTGGCAGAGGTGCTGACGTTCCTGCAAGCGCGCGTGCGCCGCTGACCCACCTCTTGCGCGAGTGAACATGTCCAAGCGAAGCACCCACATCCTGGCAGGCGCCGCCTTGAGCGGCGCCCTGCTCGTCAGCGGTTGCGCCAACCAGATGTCCCAGCGCAGCGAGCACGAAGACCGGGTCGAGCGAAAGCTGCTCGAGCACACCTTGCAGATCGACGCGGGCGAACCCCAGGTCATGGAGCTGCCGCAACGTCGCGTTCGCGTGACCGAGCGACGTCGCTTCGAGGTCACCGAGTTCGAGGTTACGCGCCACTACGATCGCTACACGCCCTATCAGCCCTGGCGGGAGGTCTACGAGATCCCGTTGGGTGCCGTGGCGGTGGTCGCAGGGCTGGGCGCCAATGTGGTCAACGTCTTCGCCTTGGGCAAGCTGCCCGACAGCGTCACACACGATTGGCTGGAATACGGCGTGGCGGGCCTCAACCCATTCATGAACGTGCAGTCCAATGGTCGGGCTCAGCAGAACCTCGCCAGCCTGAGCGAAACCCGCAAGGGGCAACGCGAAGAGTCCACCAACCTGCCGTGGGTCGAGCACCCGTTGGAGGTCAAGGCAGGCAAGCTGACCCATGAATTCACCACCGACGACAATGGCGTGGTTCGCCTCAACCTGCTGGAAAGCCCGTTCGCCGAACAGGACCTGAGTCGGATCGGCACCCTGCACCTGCAGGCGTCCGACGAAGACGTCGGCATACGTAGCGATGCGACGTTGCTGATCAGCGACACGCTACGGCATGCGCTGCCCGAGGCACGTCAGCTGATCTTCGATGACCTGGAGGACGATGACGTGTCGCATTGGGTGCGCCGGATCAAGCGCCTGGCCGAGCTGGGACTCGAGGAAGAGGCCAGCGACCTGGAGCAGAGCCTGGTGGAGCTCACGCGCAACGATCCCGAATTGCAGCATGAATTCCTGCAGTCGCTCCGGCAACAGACCGGCCGACTGGTGGCCGATCCCGGCGCCCGCTAGGGCAAAACGTCCATGCGGCTGGCCCTTCACCTGCCGCATGACCCCTTCGCCCCTGGATCGATCTTCTGGACCCATACCTTTCAACGTCTTTGGAAAAAGCCCCAAGACAGGGTCATTTATTGCACCCATCATTCACCGGCATGAGACAGGCACGCGCAGCCCTCCTGTGGGAGCGGGCTTGCCCGCGATAGCGTCCGATCCATCACCGCCTGCATCGCGGGCAAGCCCGCTCCCACACAGAGGGTGAACCGCTCTGCCAGATCAGCAATGTTCCTGAAACAGCTCCAACTGTTCTGCCGCACCGCGCAGATCCTGCAAGCGCACCCCTACCCCCAGCAACCTGACCGGCTTGCCGCCACGGGCGAAGGCCTGCCCCAGCAATTGCCGGTAACTGTCCAGGTCGCGCCCGGCCCTCGACTGTTCCAGCGTGGTCTGGCTGAAGTCGTGGAACTTGACCTTGACGAAGGGTTTGCCCGGGCGATAGCTGCTATCCATGCGGCCAATGCGCTCGTCGAGGGTCGCCAGCAGGCCGGGCAGCTTGTCCAGGCAGGCGTCGAGGTCCGGCAGATCGGTGTCGAAGGTGTTTTCCACGCTGACCGATTGACGTCGGCTGTCGTTCTGCACGATTCGCTCGTCGATGCCACGGGCCAAGCCCCACAAGCGTTCGCCGAAACTGCCGAACTCACGGGCCAGGTCCACCCGCGACCAGGCGCGCAAGTCGGTGCAGGTGACGATGCCCAGGCGCGCCAGCTTGTCGGCGGTGACCTTGCCCACGCCGTGCAGGCGATTGACCGGCAGTTGCGCGACGAAGGCTTCCACCTCCACCGGCGTGATGACGAACAGGCCATTGGGCTTACGCCAGTCACTGGCGATCTTGGCCAGGAACTTGTTGGGGGCGACCCCGGCCGACACGGTGATGTGCAACGTGCGCGCCACGCGGCGGCGAATGTCTTCGGCGATGCGCGTGGCACTGCCGGCGAACCAGTGGCTGTCGGTGACGTCGAGGTAGGCCTCGTCCAGCGACAGCGGTTCGATCAGGTCGGTGTAGTCGCGGAAGATGGCCTGGATCTCGCGCGAAGCCTCCTTATAGGCATCGAAGCGCGGCTTGACGATGATCAGGTCTGGGCACAGTTTCAGGGCGTGCCGGGACGACATGGCCGAACGCACGCCATAGGCCCGTGCCTCGTAGTTGCAGGTGGCGATCACGCCCCGCCGCTCGGCCGATCCACCCACGGCCATGGGCCGACCCGCAAGCTGCGGATCGTCACGCATTTCGATGGCGGCGTAGAAGCAGTCGCAGTCGATATGAATGATCTTGCGCGTGGACATGGATGATGGACACCACTGTAGATTCATACAGATAGTACCTGATCGTCAGGCACGGCGGCAGTCAGCACGACTGTCGGCGCGCCGAAACCTGGGCACTGAACGCGCTGTAGCTCGGCAACGTCGCTAACGCCCTGACGCCAAAACGCTTTTTTTCGAGCAATTGCTTGACAGGGGAAGGAATATCCGTAGAATCCCATCTCACAGGCGCGGGATGGAGCAGCCTGGTAGCTCGTCGGGCTCATAACCCGAAGGTCGTCGGTTCAAATCCGGCTCCCGCAACCAACTTAGAGAAAGGCCACTGTTCACGCAGTGGCCTTTTTCGTTTCTGACCGAACAGGACCCTCAACTCTTGTTCGCGCGAGTAGGCAGATCGCGCTTGACATCATCGCCATACGCTGTATAGTGCGCACCTCTGACGCGGGATGGAGCAGTCTGGTAGCTCGTCGGGCTCATAACCCGAAGGTCGTCGGTTCAAATCCGGCTCCCGCAACCATCTTGGAAAAAGGCCACTGCCCATGCAGTGGCCTTTTTCGTTTCCGACCGAAAACTATAAGCAGATCAACAAGTAAGCCTTGACACCGAAGCCTCGCACTGTAGAATGCGCCCCACTGACGCGGGATGGAGCAGCCTGGTAGCTCGTCGGGCTCATAACCCGAAGGTCGTCGGTTCAAATCCGGCTCCCGCAACCATATCGTCAGAACAGACCCCGCCTACTTCGGTAGTGCGGGGTTTGTTGTTTCTGCTCCCCTGCAAATCCTCGCCCGCCGCCCCAATGCCTGGCACCGCCCACGCAGTCGCCCCCACCCTGCCATATGAACATTCTTTAACTATCCTGAATCGATCCAACCTCTGTGCCACAGAGTACTATCAGGACACGTTTTCCAAAGGGATTTTCACTTGGCCGCACTCCGCTTTTGCCTCCACCGTGCAGCGTGGGGTATGACATGAACACGCCGGCATCCGATACCCCCTCCCCGGTCACGGCCGCGTTGCCTGCCGCTGCCCAACGCCTGCCGTGGCTGGATCGGCTCAGCCGTTACCGGCAACCGATCGGCCTGGGAGTGACCCTGGTCCTGTTCGCGATTGCCCTGCTGGCCTGGTGGCATCTGCTCAGCGAGCTGGACTTGAATGCCTTGCGCGACGCCGTCACCGAGGTGCCGGCCTCGTCCTTGTCCGGCGCCTTGCTGGCCACGGCGGCCGGGTTCGTGATCCTGCTCGGCTACGAATGGTCGGCCAGCCGCTACGCCACTGCCACGCTGCCGCTCGGAACCTGGATGATGGGCGGGTTCTGCGCCTTCGCCGTCGGTAACGCCGTAGGGCTGTCGATGCTGTCGGGCGGGTCGGTTCGCTATCGCCTGTATGCCCGTCACGGGCTGGGAGCCGGCGAAGTGGCCCGGATGACCGTGTTCGCCAGCTTGTCGCTCGGGTGCGCACTGCCGCCCCTGGCCGCTGTGGCGCTGCTGAGCGACCTGCCGGCGGCCTCGACAGCCCTGCGCCTGCCGACTGGCGTGCTGGCTGCGCTCGCCACGGGCACCCTGGTGCTGTGCGCGGCATTGGCCATCGGCCTGTACCGTCGTCGCCTGGCGGAGCAGCCCTTGGCCGATAACCTGCTGGTGCAGGTCAAGCGTCATACCCTGCGCCTGCCCGCGCCACGCCTGGCTGCACTGCAACTGCTGATCACCGCCCTGGACGTGTTGGCGGCCGCCACCGTGCTCTACCTGCTGCTGCCCGAAGCCCCACCGTTCGGCGCTTTCGTGCTGGTCTACCTGCTGGCACTCGCAGCTGGCGTGCTCAGCCACGTGCCCGGCGGCGTCGGCGTGTTCGAGGCGATCCTGCTCGCGGCCTTCGCCGACCAGCTCGGTGCCGCGCCCCTGGCAGCCGCCTTGCTGCTGTACCGGCTGATCTACGTGGTGCTACCCTTGTTGGTCGCCTGTGCCGTGCTGCTGGCCAGCGAGGCGCGTCGCCTGCTGTTCGCCCAGCAAGCCCTCAAGGCCGCCTCGGGGCTGGCGGCGCCAGTCCTGGCGATCCTGGTGTTCCTGTCGGGTGTGGTACTGCTGTTCTCCGGCGCCACGCCGGAGATCGACACCCGCCTGGAGCACATGGGCTTTCTGATCCCGCATCGGCTGATCGATGCCTCGCACTTCGGCGCCAGCCTGGTCGGTGTGTTGTGCCTGCTGCTGGCCCAGGGGCTGCGCCGACGCCTGTCGGCGGCCTGGCTGCTGACCACCGTACTGCTGCTGGTAGGCGCCGTGCTCTCGCTGCTCAAGGGCTTCGACTGGGAAGAGGCCAGCATCCTGACCGTCACCGCGGCCTTGCTGGCGGTGTTCCGGCGTTCGTTCTACCGACCCAGCCGCCTGCTCGAGCTGCCTTTCTCGCCGGTCTACCTGGTGGCCAGTGCCTGCGTCATCGGTGCGTCGATCTGGCTGCTGCTGTTCGCCTTCGAAGACGTGCCCTACGATCGCGAACTGTGGTGGCAGTTCACCCTCGACGCCGATGCGCCACGCGCCTTGCGCGCGGCCCTGGGCAGCGCGGTGCTGCTGGTGTTCGTCACCCTCACCTGGCTGCTGCGCACGGCACGACCGATGATTCATCTGCCGCCCGAGCAGGAGCTCGATCGCGCCCACCGCATCCTGCAGGCCTCCGACCAGCCGGACGGTGGCCTGGCCCTGACCGGCGACAAGGCCCTGCTGTTCCATCCCAGCGACAACGCCTTCCTGATGTACGCGCGTCGCGGACGCAGCCTGGTGGCCCTGTACGATCCGATCGGCCCGCCCCAGGAGCGTGCCGAAATGATCTGGCAGTTCCGTGACCTGTGCGACGTGCACCATGCGCGCCCGGTGTTCTACCAGGTTCGTGCCGAGAACTTGCCGTTCTACATGGACATCGGCCTGACCGCGATCAAGCTTGGCGAAGAAGCCCGGGTCGATTTGTGCACGTTCGACCTCGACGCCAGGGGCAAGGAAATGAAAGACCTGCGCTACACCTGGAACCGAGGTGGACGCGACGGCCTGAGCCTGGAGATCCACGAACCCGGCAAGGCGCCACTGGATGAGCTCAAGGTGATTTCCGATGCCTGGCTGGGCAACAAGAACGTACGCGAGAAAGGCTTCTCCCTGGGCCGCTTCAGCCCCGAGTACCTGCGTTACTTCCGCATCGCCCTGATTCGCTTCCAGGGCCGACCGGTGGCGTTCGCCAACCTGCTGGAAACCCACAGCAAGGAACTGGCCAGCCTGGACCTGATGCGCGCGCACCCCGAAGCGCCGAAGCTGACCATGGAATTCATGATGCTGGGGCTGATCCTGCACTACAAGGCCGAGGGCTATCAGCGCTTCAGCCTGGGGATGGTGCCCCTGTCCGGCCTGCAACCGCGCCGGGGCGCGCCGCTGACCCAACGCCTGGGCTCGATGGTGTTCCGCCGCGGCGAGCACCTGTACAACTTCCAAGGCCTGCGCCGTTTCAAGGACAAGTTCCAGCCCGACTGGGAGCCGCGCTACATGGCCGTTCCCGCCGGACTGGACCCCTTGGTGGCCCTGGCCGACACTGCCGCCCTGATCGCGGGCGGCCTGACTGGATTGGTGAAACGCTGATGACTCGACGCTCTCGACTGTCTCTGCTGTGTGTACTGCTGGTGACCATTGCGGCGGCAGGTTTCTGGTTCTGGACACGCCCGGCGCCCGCGCCGCGGCTGGAGCACCTGGCGTTGGGCCAGGGTGGCGACCTGATCAAGGTCAGCCCGGCCGGCCAGACCAAGGCCCGCGTGGCCATTGGTGTGCCAGCAGGCCAAGGGCTGACCGAACGGCAACTGCTCGACCTGAGCCAGGCAGCCAGTGCGCAACTGGTCCAGGTGGTGCTGCCGGACACGGACTGCACGGCCCAGCACACGGCCATGACCGACGCCCTCGGCGCGCTGTCTGCCCCCCCTACCCTGGTTGCCGGTATCGGCGCGGGCGCCAGCGAGGCCTGGCGCTGGCTGGCCGGCCAGAACGACGATAAGGCCCACGCAATCTCGGTGGACTTCAAGACCGAACAGCCAGGCTGCTCGCAGGCCCTGCCCGCTTCGGCCGCCCACGGCCACTGGAGCGTGGCCTGGAACGACAACCCGGACGACGCCAGCGCGGCCTTCGTGCGCAACCAGTCCAATGCCGATACCAGCATCAGCGACTACGACATCCACGTGCCGCAGGTGCTCAAGAACCAGCTGACCCAGGCCCTGGTCGGTCCGGACGGCACTGCCCTGAGCATCCCGGTGGTCGAGGTGCCCGCCGGCCAGGCCAGCGACACCGTCACGCTGTTCCTGTCCGGGGATGGCGGCTGGCGCGACCTGGACCGCGATGTGGCCGGGGAAATGGCCAAGCTCGGCTATCCGGTGGTGGGCATCGATACCCTGCGCTACTACTGGCAGCACAAGACGCCCGAGCAGAGCGCCACCGACCTGGTGGAGCTGATGCAGCACTATCGCCACAAGTGGGGCACCAAGCGCTTCGTGCTGACCGGCTATTCGTTCGGTGCCGACGTCCTGCCAGCGATCTACAACCGCTTGCCGGCCGAAGACCAGCAGCGCGTCGACGCCATCATCCTGCTCGCCTTCGCCCGCAGCGGCAGCTTCGAGATCGAGGTCGAGGGGTGGCTGGGCAAGGAAGGCCAGGAAGCGCCTACCGGCCCGGACATGGCGCGCCTGCCAGCAGACAAGGTGGTGTGCCTCTATGGCGAGGAGGAAGCCGACGAGAGTGGCTGCACCGACAGCACTGCCGTGGGCGAACGGGTCAAGCTGCCAGGCGGACACCACTTCGACGAGAACTATCCGGCACTGGCCAAGCGCCTGACCGGCGAGATCGACGCCCGCCAGGGCAAGGCCGACGCGGCCAGGCAGCCCTGAGCCAAGGCCGCTGGCCGGTGGAGATCGGCTTCAGATCTCCACTTGGGTACCCAGCTCGATCACCCGGTTCAACGGCAGCTTGAAGAAGCGCAAGGTACCGTTGGCGTTCTTCAGCAGGAAGGCGAACAAGGTACCGCGCCAGCGCGCCATGCCTTCCAGGCGGGACACCACCACCGTTTCACGGCTGAGGAAGTAGGTGGTGCGCATGGGGCTGAAGTCCAGGTCGTCCCGCTGGCACAGCGCCAGCGCTGCCGGCACGTCAGGCTCGTCCATGAACCCATAGTGCAGCAGCACGCGGAAGAAGCCATTGCCGTGGGCCAGCACTTCGAAGCGCTCGGCCTCCGGCACGCGCGGGCGGTCCTCGCTGATCACCGTCAACAGCACCACCTGGCTGTGCAGCACCTGGTTATGCAGCAGGTTGTGCAATAACGCGTGGGGCACGGCATTGGCGCGAGCGGTCAGGAACACCGCAGTCCCCTCCACTCGGTGCGGCGGCTGCACGGCGATGCTGGCGATGAACACCGGCAGCGGGAGCGAGCCTTCGTCGATGCGCTCGACGAGAATCTGCCGCCCGCGCTTCCAGGTGCTCATCAGCACGAACAGCACGATCCCGGCGATCACCGGGAAGGCGCCACCTTGCAGCACCTTGGGCAGGTTGGCGGCGAAGAACAGCCCGTCGACCACCAGAAAACCGAGCAGCACGGGCACCGCCAGCAGCGGTGGCCACTTCCACAGCAACAGCATCACCACCGCCACCAGCAATGTGGTCATCAGCATGGTACCAGTCACCGCGACGCCATAGGCCGCGGCCAAGGCGCCGGACGACTCGAAGCCCAGCACCAGCAGCACCACGCCCACCATCAGGGTCCAGTTCACCGCGCCGATGTAGATCTGCCCCTGCTCGGCGCTGGAGGTGTGCTGCACCTGCATGCGCGGGATATAGCCCAGCTGGATCGCTTGCTGGGTCAGCGAGAATGCCCCCGAGATCACCGCCTGCGAGGCGATCACCGTCGCCAGCGTCGCCAGGCCGATCAGTGGCAACAGCGCCCAGGACGGCGCCAGCAGGTAGAACGGATTGCGCGCAGCGTCCGGGTTCTGCAGCAGCAAGGCGCCCTGGCCGAAGTAGTTGAGCACCAGCGCCGGCAGCACCAGCAGGAACCAGGCGCGGGCGATCGGCTGGCGACCGAAGTGCCCCATGTCGGCGTACAGCGCTTCGGCGCCGGTCAGCGCCAGCACCACCGCACCGAGGATCGCCACACCCATGCCGGGATGGACCACGAAGAAGCGGACAGCCCAGGCTGGATTGACGGCCTTGAGCACTTCCGGGCTCTGCAGGATGCCGTGGATGCCCAGCGCGCCGAGCACCACGAACCACAGCACCATGACCGGCCCGAACAAGGTGCCGATCTTGGCGGTGCCATGCTTCTGCACGACGAACAGTGCCACCAGCACGACCAGCGAGATCGGCACCACCCAATGGTCGATGCCGTCGAAGGCCAGCCCCATGCCCTCCACCGCCGAGAGCACCGAGACGGCCGGGGTGATCATGCTGTCGCCATAGAACAGCGAAGCGCCTACCAATCCACACCCGACCATCAGCATGCGCAGGCGCGGGTAGGGCGCCGCGGCGCGACGGGCCAGTGCCGTCAGCGCCATGGTGCCACCCTCGCCCTGGTTGTCGGCGCGCAGGATGAACAGGATGTACTTGATCGACACCACCCAGATCAGCGACCAGAAGATCAGCGCCAGGATGCCCAGCACCCCGTCGTGGTTGACCGCCACGCCATAGCCACCGGAGAACACTTCCTTGAGCGTGTAGAGCGGGCTGGTGCCGATGTCGCCATAGACCACGCCCACCGCCGCCACCAACAGGCCGACCGAACGCGTGATGCCCTGTCCGCCTTCGGCAGCGCTGCTTGCCTGAACCATCGACTGCTCCTACTGATGGCCTGCGAGGGCCGTAATGACGAGTGGCTGCCGGTCGAACCGTGCCCGATCGGCACGACGCGCGGCGAATGCTGGAGGCCGCCTGGACCCACCGAGCCAACGGCGCGAAGCATAGCGCAACGTCTGCCAGAGCGGTTAGCCACCCTGTCGTAGGCGAGGTGGTGTGCGCTCGAGACACCTGCCGACCCCTTGCCGACCAAGGTCCGTACGCCTTTTGCCACCTACGCGCACGCTCGTCGTATTTCCGCTGGTCAAGCGACCCCGTGATCGCTAGAATTGCGCACTTTTTGATCAGAGGCGCCAGAAGCGCCCGTCAAGCTCGTCCCCGATTCCGGTGGACGACCTGCATTCAATACCGAGGTTAGTCATGTCCACCACGCCTGCATCTTCCATCCCGAAGGTCGGATTCGTCTCGCTGGGTTGCCCGAAAGCGCTGGTCGATTCCGAGCGCATCCTCACGCAATTGCGCATGGAAGGCTACGAGGTCGTACCCACCTACGAAGACGCCGACGTGGTGGTGGTCAACACCTGTGGCTTCATCGACAGCGCCAAGGCCGAATCGCTGGAAGTCATCGGCGAGGCCATCAAGGAGAACGGCAAGGTCATCGTCACCGGCTGCATGGGCGTCGAGGAAGGCAACATCCGTGACGTGCACCCGAGCGTGCTTTCGGTCAGCGGCCCGCAGCAATACGAGCAGGTGGTCAACGCCGTGCACGAAGTGGTGCCGCCACGCCAGGACCACAACCCGTTGATCGACCTGGTGCCGCCCCAGGGCGTCAAGCTGACCCCGCGTCACTACGCGTACCTGAAGATCTCCGAGGGCTGCAACCACAGCTGCAGCTTCTGCATCATCCCGTCGATGCGCGGCAAGCTGGTCAGCCGTCCGGTCGGCGAGGTGCTGAGCGAGGCCGAGCGCCTGGTCAAGGCCGGCGTCAAGGAGCTCCTGGTGATCTCCCAGGACACCAGCGCCTACGGCGTGGACGTGCGCTACAAGACCGACTTCTGGAACGGTCGCCCGGTCAAGACGCGCCTGCTCGAGCTGTGCGAAGCCCTGAGCACACTGGGCGTCTGGGTGCGTCTGCACTACGTCTACCCGTACCCGAACGTCGACGACGTGATCCCGCTGATGGCCGCCGGCAAGCTGCTGCCGTACCTGGACATCCCGTTCCAGCACGCCAGTCCCAAGGTGCTCAAGTCGATGAAGCGCCCGGCGTTCGAAGACCGCACCCTGACGCGCATCAAGCAGTGGCGCGAGCAGTGCCCGGAGCTGATCATCCGTTCGACCTTCATCGTCGGCTTCCCGGGCGAGACCGAAGAGGACTTCCAGTACCTGCTGGACTGGCTGACCGAAGCGCAGCTGGACCGCGTCGGCTGCTTCCAGTACTCGCCGGTCGAAGGCGCGCCAGCCAAAGAACTGGGCCTGGACGAGGTGCCGGATGCCATCAAGCAGGACCGTTGGGATCGCTTCATGGCGCATCAGCAGGCCATCAGCGCGGCCCGCCTGCAGCAGCGCATCGGCCGGGAAATCGACGTGTTGATCGACGAAGTGGAAACCGAAGGGTCGGTCGGCCGCAGCTTCTTCGACGCCCCGGAAATTGACGGTAGCGTGTTCATCGACGGCGACCATGGCTTCAAGCCGGGCGACACGGTACGGTGCCGTGTGGTCGACGCCGACGAGTACGACCTGTGGGCCGAACCCATCTGAGGTTGTCCTCGCGCCAGGCCGCTCTGCGCGGGCGGCCTGCGCACACTGACAAGGACGTACCGCATGTTCACCCTCGACACGCCCACCGTGGCGGACTACCCAGCCCTCATGCAGCTCTGGGAAGCCTCGGTCCGCGCCACCCATGACTTTCTGCCCGAGCACTATCGGGTGATTCTGCGCGACCACGTGCTGCCCAAATACCTGCCCGCCGTCACGCTGGTGGCCTGCAAGGACCAGGAAGGCCGTTTCCTGGGCTTTGCCGGTGTCGCGCAGCAACGTCTGGACATGCTGTTCGTCGCACCGACGCACCAGGGCCAGGGCATCGGCACGCGCCTGCTCACCCATGCCATCGAGACGCTGGGCGTGCGCACGCTGGACGTCAACGAACAGAATCCTCGGGCGCTGGATTTCTATCGACGCCATGGTTTCGAGATCACGGGGCGCGCCGAGACCGACGGGCTGGGCCAGCCCTACCCGCTCCTGCACCTGCGCCTGGCCGGCCGATAGGCGCGGCGCAGATAGCGGCCATCGAACGGCCTCGGGCAGGTACAATGCAGGTCTTATTTCCTGTCTTGCGAAACACCGACCATGAGTGAACCCGTTCGTCTCTCCAAATGCCTCATCGCACAGCTTGGCTGCTCCCGCCGCGAGGCCGAACTGTTCATCGAAGGGGGCTGGGTCACGGTCGATGGCGTGGTCATCGAGCAGCCGCAATTCAAGATCGATCAACAGCGCGTCGAACTGCTGCCGGGCGCCAAGGCCGAGCCTCTGGCACCGGTCACCCTGTTGCTGAACCAGCCGGCCGGGCAGTGGCTCGAAGAAGCACGCGCCAGCATCACCATGGCCAGCCTGGGCACCACGCAACCGAGCGACATCCGCCCGCTGCACGGTCACTTCGTCCGGCAGGAATGCGTGGCCGCCCTGCCCCCTGGCGCCAGCGGTCTGCAGGTGTTCACCCAGGATTGGCGCACCAAGCGCAAGATCGAGGCCGACCTGCGCAAGCTGGAGCAGGAATACATCATCGAAGTGCGCGGGTCGGCGACGCCGCAGGCGCTGGAGCGGCTGGCACGCGGCCTGGTCCGCGACGGCCGTGAGCTGCCCAAGGCCAAGGCCAGCTGGCAGAACGAGACCCACCTGCGCCTGGCGATCAAGGCGCCCCAGCCTGGCACCATCAGCGAGCTGTGCAGTGCCCTGAAGCTCGAGATCGTCAGCCTGCGCCGTATCCGCCTGGGTGGCGTGCCCATGGGCAAGCTGCCGCTCGGGCAGTGGCGGTACGTCGGCAGCCACGAACGTTTCTAGTCTCGAAGGCCGCACTGCGATGCGGCGCCTCAACAGGATCTCTCCATGAATCACAACGATGTACTGCGCAGCGTGCGCTACATGATCAAGGCCAACGACGCGCAGATGGTCAAGATCTTCGCACTGTCCGGCCTGACGCTGTCCACGGCCCAGGTCGCCGGTTACCTCAAGAAGGAAGAGGAAGAAGGCTTCGTGCAGTGCCCGGACACGGTCATGGCGCACTTTCTCGACGGCCTGGTGACGCACCGCCGCGGCCGCGATGACAGTCGTGCGCCGCAGCCGCTGGAGCTGCCGGTGACCAACAACACGGTGCTCAAGAAACTGCGCGTGGCGTTCGAGCTCAAGGAAGACGACCTGCACGCCGTGCTCAAGTCGGTGAACTTCCCGGTGTCCAAGCCGGAACTCAGCGCCTTGTTCCGCAAGGTCGGGCACGACAACTACCGGCCCTGTGGCGACCAACTGTTGCGCAACTTCCTCAAGGGCCTGACCCTGCGCGTGCGTGGCTGATCCCATGCAGCACAGCGTCTCGCCCGTGGGTTACGTGCGTTCCTGCTTCAAGGAAAAGTTCGCCATCCCTCGCCAACCGCACCTGGCGCCTGCTGCTCGAGGCGTGCTGGAACTGGTCCCGCCCTTCGACCAGGGGGAGGCCGTGGCGGGCCTGGAGCAGGTTAGCCACGTCTGGCTGCTGTTTCTGTTCCACCAGGCGCTGGAGGACACGCCTCGCCTGAAAGTCCGCCCGCCCCGGCTGGGCGGCAACAAGAGCATGGGCGTGTTCGCCACCCGCGCCACCCATCGGCCCAACGGCATCGGGCAATCGGTGGTCAGGCTGGACGCGGTGGAACCGGGACGGCTGCTGCTCTCGGGGATCGATCTGCTGGACGGCACGCCGGTGCTGGACATCAAGCCCTACGTGCCTTACGCCGATAGCGTCGCTGGAGCCTGCAATGGTATGGCCAGCGAGGCACCGGCACGCATCGTCGTCGAGTGGCGCGATGCGGCGCTGGACCAGGCCCAGCAGCATGGGTTGCGCCTGGGCGAACCGTTGCTGGCCCTGATCGAACAGTGCCTGGCCCAAGATCCGCGGCCGGCCTACCAGAAGCCGCCTGCCGAGCGTGTGTATGGCGTGAAGTTCTGGGACGTGCAGGTGCGCTGGCATTACCCGGAGCCGGGTCGCATCGTGGTGTTGAACGTGGAGCGCGACCACGGAGAGTGATCGTCTCGAGCACTGGTCACGCTGCAGGCGGCGCCTGGCCGGGCGCCATCGCTGGCAAGCCAGCTCCCACAGGGGGCCAATGAAGACTGCCAATCTGTAGTGCTGATGGCGACGCGTGACAGGCTGCACAAGGCGTGTGCCATCTGCTGCAGCCGTTGGCCCTGGATGAGCCTTTGTGGGAGCGGGCTTGCCCGCGATGGCGGCGGCAGCTTCAGCGCACTGCCGGCAGGCCTGCTGGATTCAGGCGAGGTCGACCTGCTGGTGGCAAGCCAACCTTGTACGTCAATGCGCTTGGCCAGCGGCCAGGCGCTGGCCTCACTTCTCGACGAAGGCACGCTCGATCAGGTAGTCGCCTGGATCGCGCATGCGAGCGGAGACCTTGAGGCCGAAGCTGTCGAGCACTTCGCTGGTTTCGTCGAGCATGCTCGGGCTGCCGCAGATCATCGCGCGGTCGTCCTGCGGGTTGATCGGCGGCAGGCCGATGTCGCTGAACAGCTTGCCGCTGCGCATCAGGTCGGTCAGACGGCCCTGGTTCTCGAACGGCTCGCGGGTTACGGTGGGGTAGTAGATCAGCTTCTCGCGCACGGCGTCGCCGAAGAACTCGTTCTGCGGCAGGTGCTCGGTGATGAACTCGCGGTAGGCGACTTCGTTCACGTAGCGCACGCCATGGACCAGGATCACCTTCTCGAAGCGCTCGTAGGTCTCAGGGTCCTGGATGACGCTCATGAACGGCGCCAGGCCAGTACCGGTGCTCAGCAGGTACAGGTGCTTGCCCGGGTTCAGGTCGTCGAGCACCAGGGTACCGGTAGGTTTCTTGCTGATGATGATCTCATCGCCTTCCTTCAGGTGTTGCAGCTGCGAGGTCAGCGGGCCGTCCGGCACCTTGATGCTGAAGAACTCCAGGTGCTCTTCCCAATTGGGCGACGCGATGGAATAGGCACGCATGAGCGGACGGCCGCTGTCCTGCTGCAGGCCGATCATCACGAACTGACCGTTCTCGAAGCGCAGACCCGGGTCACGGGTACACTTGAAGCTGAACAGGGTGTCGTTCCAGTGATGCACACTGAGGACACGTTCGTGGTTCATGTTGCTCATCGATGGGGCTCCTGAAAAAAGACGCAACGCTATTCACAGCGCTCTTGCGCGCTAGTGTAGTGGGCGTAAGAATATCTGGAAAATCAATTATCAAGATATGTGTTATTGGTTATATAGATATGCGATTCACACTCCGTCAACTGCAAGTCTTCGTCGCCGTCGCCCAGCACCAGAGCGTGTCGCGGGCGGCTGGCCTGCTCGCGCTGTCCCAATCGGCGGCCAGCACGTCCATCACCGAACTGGAGCGGCAGACCAGCTGCCAGCTGTTCGATCGCGCGGGCAAACGCTTGAGCCTCAATGCCTTGGGACATCAACTGCTGCCCCAGGCCGTCGCCCTGCTCGACCAGGCCAAGGAGATCGAAGACCTGCTCGGCGGCAAGTCCGGCTTCGGGGCCCTGTCGGTCGGCGCCACGCTGACCATCGGCAACTACCTGGCGACGTTGCTGATCGGCAGCTTCATGCAGGGCCACCCAGAGAGCCAGGTGAAGCTGCATGTACAGAACACGGCCCATATCGTGCAGCAAGTGGCCCATTACGAAATCGACCTGGGCCTGATCGAAGGCGACTGCAACCACCCCGACCTGGAAGTGCAGCCTTGGGTCGCGGATGAGCTGGTGGTGTTCTGCGCCCCACAGCATCCTTTGGCCATCCTGGGCAAGGCCGACCTGGAGACCTTGTGCCGGGAAGCCTGGATCCTGCGTGAACAAGGCTCTGGCACACGGCTGACCTTCGACCAGGCCATGCGTCATCATCGCGCCCACCTGGATATCCGCCTGGAGCTGGAGCACACCGAAGCCATCAAGCGTGCCGTGGAGTCGGGGCTGGGGATCAGTTGCATCTCTCGGCTGGCCCTGCGCGATGCGTTCCGGCGTGGCAGCCTGGTGCCGGTCGAGACCCCTGACCTGGACCTGGCCCGGCAGTTCTACTTCATCTGGCACAAACAGAAGTACCAGACCTCGGCCATGCGCGAATTCCTCGAGCTGTGCCGCACCTTCACCGCCGGCGTGCAGCGCAGCGACGAGATCGTGCTGCCGTCGATCGCCTGAGCCTCAGAGCAGGATGATGCCCCAGACCAGGGCAATCGCTGTCAGCGCCACCAGTTGCGCGGCGCTGCCCATGTCCTTGGCATTCTTCGACAGCGGATGGTGCTCCAGCGAGATCCGGTCGATCGCTGCCTCGACGGCGGAATTGAGCAGCTCCACGATCAGCCCCAACAGACAGACGGCGACCAGGATCGCCCGCTCGGCGCGGCTGACCGGCAGCCAGAACGCCAGCGGCACCAGAATGACGTTGAGCAGGACGAGCTGGCGAAATGCGGCCTCACCCAGGAAAGCGGCGCGCAGGCCGTCGAAGGAATAGCCCGCGGCGTTGACGATGCGTTTCAGGCCCGTACGGCCCTTGAATGGCGACATGAAGAAATACTGTACCGAGGAAAGGCCCGCATTCTATAGCGAACACGGCCCAGAAAGGACGTAGGACAGCGCTTCAATGCGAGGCGACTGATTCCAGTTGTTGCAGCAACAGGGCCGCCTGGGTTCGCGTACGCACCCCCAGTTTGCGGAAGATCGCGGTCACGTGCGCCTTGATGGTGGCTTCCGACACGTTCAACTCGTAGGCGATCTGCTTGTTGAGCAAGCCTTCGCAGACCATGGTCAACACGCGAAACTGCTGAGGCGTGAGGCTGGCCAACCCTTCGCTGGCTGCCTTGGCTTCGGCGGACACGTCGACCTTGTCGAACGCCTGGGGCGGCCACCAGGCGTCGCCGTCCAGCACCTGTTGCACGGCGTTCTGGATCACGTCGAGGGTACTGGACTTGGGGATGAACCCACTGGCCCCGAACTCACGGGACTTGACCACCACGGCCGCCTCTTCCTGCGCGGACACCATCACCACCGGGATCTGCGGATACTGACCCCGCAGCAGCACCAGGCCGGAGAACCCGTAGGCGCCGGGCATGTTCAAGTCCAGCAGCACCAGATCCCAGTCGGCCTTTTGCGCCAGGTGCGTTTCGAGCTCGGCGATGCTCGCCACCTCGACCAGGCGCACGTCAGGCCCCAGCCCCAGGGTGACGGCTTGGCGCAACGCGCTACGGAACAGCGGGTGATCGTCGGCTATCAGGATGTCGTAGGTGGCCATCGGTTCATGGATCCTGTGATGTGCCTGCGGCGGCATGGCGCGGCAGACGGGCGAATCGGTGCGTGACGCACGGTACGGGTGGCAGGTCGAGCGGTCTGGGCCACTCGTGTCGGGGAGCGGCGCCAAGCATGCCCAGCGCGCCCGAGGCGGTCAAGCCAAAGCCGGCCTCAGGGTCGACGATCCGGCTGAAGAAAGGCGCTCAACTGCTGGTGCGCCGCATCCTGGGGGTCGATCGGCCTGTGGTGCTTGGCGCTCAGGTAATGCGTGCTGAAGACGTCCAGGTAGGCATCCAGCCCCCGAGCTGCCTGCGTATCGCCCGCCAGTTCCAGGCACATCGCGGCCACTTCGGCCGTACAGAAATGATCGTCGCGTTTCGAACGGCGCAGCCGGTAGCGCGACATCTGTTCGGCTTCCAGGCTCAACACCGGAAACCGCTCCAGGTACGGGCTCTTGCGGAACATCTTGCGCGCCTCGGTCCAGGTGGCGTCGAGCAGGATGAACAACGGCCGCTTGCCCGGCACCGCACTCACCTGCGTCACGACACGTTCGGGTGCCACGAACTCACCGGGAAAGACGATGTAGGGCTGCCACTGCGGCTGGTCGAGCAACGCCAGCAGACGCTCGTCGACCTCGGTGCGCTGCCAGCCAAAGGCCGCGGTATCCTTGATCACGTCGGCGATCAGCCAGCCGGTGTTGCTTGGCTTCAACGGCTCGGTGTCGTGCATGATCAGGCACATGCCGGCGTTCGCGTCGATACGCGGCGTCCATTGGCACAGGCAATGGCTATGGATGACGCGGCACTCGGCGCAACGCGGCGCACGTGATCCGCGTGCGATGAACGGCTTGCTGCTGCGGGCCAGGCGTTCGGCGCGCAGTTGGGCAACGGCATGGCTCATGACTGAGCGACCAATGGAAAATCGGTGATGAACACGAGAAAGACTCGGGCGCGGTGAAAGGATCGACAGTCTACCAGAGGTCGGTGGTTTGCCGCGTCGCACGAGCGGTCCACCGTGCTGGCTTGTATACTCCAGGCCGTCAGCACGGAACACCCTGGCGTGACACCTGTCAAAGCGCCAGTCAACGAACAGGAGAGATGCATGCTACGCCTTATTGTCCCGACCCTGAGCCTGGCGCTCGCGCTGCCCCTGGCCGCTGAAGCTGCCTCCAAGCAGGAGTACGAACTCTCCCAGATGCTGCACAAGGTTGCTCAGGAAAGCAGCGTCGGCACGCCGCGCGCCATCAACGAAGACATCCTCGACCAGGGCTATACCGTCGAAGGCAACCAGTTGGTCAACCACTTGAGCGTACGCGCCAGCCATGCGGCCGAAATGCGCTCCAACCCGGACAAGGTGCGCGACCAGCTCGGCGCCAGCGTCTGCCGTAACACCGGCTTCCGCCAGCTGATGGCCAAGGGCGCCGTGCTGCGCTACGACTTCACCGAATACAAGACCAACCGCCCTGTTGATCAGCAGGTATTCAATGCCGCGACCTGCGCGGGTGGCAAGAAGAAATAAGCACTACGCAGTGGGCCGGCATGCGTGACCGCGCGGCCGGACACACCCGATGACCGCTCGCTATCCTGTTCCGCCAGCCGGCGGACAGGACGGATCGATCAATCGTCCAAGTCTCGGCCACTGAGCAGTCGGCCGATCATGTTCATGGAAAAGCCGCGGTAGGCCAGAAAGCGCATCTGCTGAGCCCGGCGCTTGGGTTCGGTCGGCCGTTCGCCCGCGAACTTGCGTTGCCAGACCTCGCGCAGCCGCGCCGCCCAATCGACCCCGCTGTCACGCAGGGCCTGTTCCACATCACCACGATCCAGCCCACGCTGTCCCAGGTCTTCGCGAATCCGCGCAGGACCGTAGCCGGCATTGGCCCGATACGAGATGAAGTGTTCAAGGTAGCGCGCTTCGCTCAGCAGGCCCTCTTCGGCCAGCCGATCGAGCGCAGGCTCGATCAGCTCATCCGGTGCACCACGCTGACGCAGCTTGCGTGTCAGTTCGACACGCCCATGCTCACGTCGCGCGAGCAGGTCCATGGCCGTCCGCCGCACTGCAACGGGGGTATCGAGTACGGCGGACATGGGCCGATCAGTTGCCGGTATCGGCGTCAGCGACGTCGTCGGCGCTGGCTTCGGCAGCCGCTGCCTTACCTGCCGCTGCGGCCGCGCCAGCATTGAGCAGCTTGTCGCGGATCAGCTTGTCGAGCTCGGCGCCAATGGCTTCGTTCTCTTGCAGGTACTTGGCGGCGTTCGCCTTGCCCTGGCCGATCTTGCTGCCCTTGTAGCTGTACCAGGCGCCGGATTTCTCGACGAACCCATGGGCCACGCCCAGGTCGATGATCTCGCCGTTGCGGTAGATGCCCTTGCCGTAAAGGATCTGGAACTCGGCCTGGCGGAACGGCGGCGAGACTTTGTTCTTGACGATCTTGACGCGGGTTTCGCTGCCCACGACCTCGTCACCCTCTTTCACCGCGCCGGTACGGCGGATGTCGAGGCGCACGGAGGCGTAGAACTTCAGCGCGTTACCACCGGTGGTGGTTTCCGGGCTACCGAACATCACGCCGATCTTCATGCGGATCTGGTTGATGAAGATCACCAGGCAGTTGGCGTTCTTGATGTTACCGGTGATCTTGCGCAGCGCCTGGGACATCAGTCGGGCCTGCAGGCCGACGTGCATGTCGCCCATCTCGCCTTCGATCTCGGCCTTGGGCACCAGCGCCGCCACGGAGTCGACGATGATCACGTCGACGGCGTTGGAGCGCACCAGCATGTCAGTGATTTCCAGGGCCTGTTCGCCGGTGTCCGGCTGCGAGACCAGCAGGTCGTCGACGTTGACGCCCAGCTTGCCAGCGTATTCAGGGTCCAGCGCATGCTCGGCGTCGACGAAGGCGCAAGTTGCACCGGCCTTCTGGGCTTCGGCGATGACCGACAGGGTCAGGGTCGTCTTGCCCGACGATTCCGGCCCGTAGATTTCCACGATACGGCCCTTCGGCAGACCGCCGATGCCCAGTGCGATGTCCAGCCCCAGGGAGCCGGTGGAGATGGCCGGAATGGCCTGACGCTCATGGTCACCCATGCGCATGACGGCGCCTTTGCCAAACTGACGTTCGATCTGACCCAGGGCCGCAGCCAAGGCGCGCTTCTTGTTGTCGTCCATTGAAATCCTCACGTGATCGACAAGGCCCTGACGGCCTCAATACCTGTATAAGTAGCCAGTATTATTCCACAGGGTGAGGCTTCCGCCTACCCCTGCGTGCAATTTACTCTGCACCAAGACGTAACAGCCCTTCGAGCGCCGCGACCACGGTCTGTTCGCGCACCGCCTGGCGGTCACCCTCGAACTGACGCCTGACGCTGTGCACCTGTCCGCCGTCCGCCCAGGCCAGCCACACGGTGCCCACCGGCTTGGCCGGTGAACCACCGCCGGGGCCGGCCACACCACTGACCGCCACGCTGAAACGTGCGCCGCTGGCGACCTGGGCCCCTTGAGCCATGGCCTCGACCACCGCCTGGCTGACCGCGCCCACCGTCTCGAACAAGCCGGCAGGCACACCCAACTGCGCGGTCTTCTGCCGGTTCGAATACGTCACATAGCCGGCTTCGAACCAGGCAGAACTGCCTGCGACACGGGTGATGGCCTCGGCAATGCCGCCCCCCGTGCACGATTCGGCCGTACTGACTTGGGCACCGAGACGGGTCAGATGTTCACCCAGATGCTGGGACAAGGCGGTGATGTCGGTCATGGCAGATCCTTGAGTGTGGCGCTTCACCTTAGCACCGATGAAGCCCTGGCCACGTATCGGCCAGGCAAGCCGAAGGCGGCATCGCTTGGAGAAACCCTGTAGTATTGGACGATCCGCTTCTGTCTAACCGACGCACCGTTTCAAGGCCTTGAATGTCCGACCTTTCTCACCATACCCCGATGATGCAGCAGTACTGGAAGCTCAAGAACCAGCATCCAGACCAGTTGATGTTCTACCGCATGGGCGACTTCTACGAGATCTTCTACGAAGACGCCAAGCGCGCGGCCAAGCTGCTGGACATCACCCTGACCGCCCGGGGCCAGTCCGCCGGTCAGTCGATCCCGATGTGCGGCATCCCCTTCCACTCCGCCGAAGGCTACCTGGCCAAGCTGGTCAAGCTCGGCGAGTCGGTGGTCATCTGCGAGCAGATCGGCGATCCGGCCACCAGCAAGGGGCCGGTCGAGCGCCAGGTGGTGCGCATCATCACCCCTGGCACCATCAGCGACGAGGCGCTGCTCGACGAGCGCCGCGACAACCTGATCGCGGCGGTACTGGGCGACGAGCGCTTGTTCGGCCTGGCGGTGCTGGACATCACCAGCGGCAACTTCACCGTGCAGGAGCTCAAGGGCTGGGAGAACCTGCTGGCCGAGCTGGAGCGCATCAACCCGGTCGAGCTGCTGATCCCCGACGACTGGCCCCAGGGCCTGCCGGCGGAGAAGCGCCGTGGCTGTCGGCGCCGGGCGCCGTGGGACTTCGACCGCGATACTGCACGCAAGAGCCTGTGCCAGCAGTTCGCGACCCAGGACCTCAAGGGCTTCGGCTGCCACAAGCTGACCCTGGCCATCGGTGCGGCCGGCTGCCTGCTGGCCTACGCCAAGGAAACCCAGCGCACCGCCCTGCCGCACCTGCGCAGCCTGCGCCACGAGCGACTGGACGATACGGTCATCCTCGACGGCGCCAGCCGGCGCAACCTGGAGCTGGACGTCAACCTGGCCGGCGGGCGTGACAACACGCTGCAGTCGGTGATCGACCGGTGCCAGACGGCCATGGGCAGCCGCCTGCTGACCCGCTGGCTGAACCGCCCCCTGCGCGACCTGAAGATCCTGCAGGCGCGCCAGGGCTCGATCCGCTGCCTACTCGACGGCTATCGCTTCGAGAAGCTTCAGCCGCAGCTCAGGGACATCGGCGACATCGAGCGGATCCTGGCGCGCATCGGCCTGCGCAATGCTCGCCCACGGGACCTGGCCCGCCTGCGCGACGCACTAGCCGCTCTGCCCGAACTGCACAACGCCATGGCCGAACTGGAAGCGCCGCACCTGGCGCGTCTAGGCACCATCGCTGGTACCTATCCGGAGCTCGCCAACCTGCTCGAGCGGGCGATCATCGACAATCCGCCGGCGGTCATCCGCGACGGCGGCGTGCTCAAGCTCGGCTACGATGCCGAGCTGGACGAGCTGTTGTCGATGAGCGAGAACGCCGGCCAGTTCCTGATCGACCTGGAAACCCGCGAGCGTGCCCGCACCGGCCTGTCCAACCTGAAGGTCGGCTACAACCGGGTCCATGGCTACTACATCGAGCTGCCGACCCGCCAGGCTGAACAGGCCCCGGGGGACTACATCCGACGCCAGACGCTCAAGGGCGCCGAGCGCTTCATCACGCCCGAACTCAAGGCGTTCGAGGACAAGGCGCTGTCGGCCAAGAGCCGCGCACTGGCGCGCGAGAAGATGCTCTACGACGCGCTGCTGGAAACCCTGATCGGCCACCTGGCCCCGCTGCAGGACACCGCGGCGGCGCTGGCCGAGCTCGACGTGCTGAGCAACCTGGCCGAGCGTGCCTTGACCCTCGACCTGAACTGCCCGCAGTTCGTCGACACACCCTGCCTGCGCATCGAGCAAGGTCGCCATCCGGTCGTCGAGCAGGTGCTGACCACGCCGTTCGTGGCCAACGATCTGACGCTGGACGACAGCACTCGGATGCTGATCATCACCGGCCCGAACATGGGTGGTAAATCCACCTACATGCGCCAGACCGCGCTGATCGTGCTCATGGCGCACATCGGCAGTTTCGTACCGGCCGTCAGCTGCGAGCTGTCGCTGGTCGACCGCATCTTCACCCGGATCGGCTCCAGCGACGACCTGGCTGGTGGCCGCTCGACCTTCATGGTCGAGATGAGCGAAACCGCCAACATCCTGCACAACGCCACCGACCGCAGCCTGGTGCTGATGGACGAAGTCGGCCGCGGCACCAGCACCTTCGACGGCCTGTCGCTGGCCTGGGCGGCTGCCGAGCGCCTGGCCGAACTGCGCGCCTACACGCTGTTCGCCACGCACTACTTCGAGCTGACGGTGCTGCCGGACAGCCAGCCACTGGTGGCCAACGTGCACCTGAAAGCCACCGAACACAATGAGCGCATCGTGTTCCTGCACCATGTCCTGCCGGGGCCGGCGAGCCAGAGTTACGGCCTGGCCGTGGCGCAGTTGGCAGGCGTGCCCGGTGCGGTCATCGCCCGTGCGCGCGAGCACCTGGGCCGGTTGGAAACCGCCAGCCTGCCGCAGGAACCGCCTGCGGCACTGGCGCATCCAACGGCAGCGCCTCACCAAAGCGACCTGTTCGCCAGCCTGCCGCACCCGGCCATGGACCGGCTTGGTGGCCTGGACCTGGACAACATGACGCCGCGCCAAGCGATCGAAACGCTATATCAACTTAAGAACCTGTTATAACGCGTGCCGTAACAAGCTGTTAGAATCCCGCGCGGTTCGCCAGCGCCACACGCCCAGCCTGACGTGTAGCCTCTTTCGCGAACCGCGCTGCCCTGTATCGGGGGTACGCTGCCGTTGCCTGAGGAGAAAATTAGAAATGACCTTCGTCGTCACCGACAACTGCATCAAGTGCAAGTACACCGACTGTGTAGAGGTCTGCCCGGTGGACTGCTTCTACGAAGGTCCGAACTTCCTGGTCATTCATCCAGACGAATGCATCGACTGTGCACTGTGCGAACCGGAATGCCCGGCTCAAGCCATCTTCTCGGAAGACGAGATCCCGGCTGGCATGGAGAACTTCATCGAGCTGAACGCCGAACTGGCAGAGGTCTGGCCGAACATCACCGAGAAGAAGGACAAACTGCCGGAAGCCGAGGAATTCGACGGCACACCTGGCAAGATCCAGTTCCTGGAGCGTTGATGCCACGTGCATGACCCTGACGCCCCATCGCCTTGCGCGATGGGGCGGGCTCCAGGCCCGCCCTGTAGCCCTGTTGCCTTCGACGCTTTTTCGAGCGCAAAAAAAAGGGGCGGTTGCCCGCCCACTTTTCGTCCCTGTTCCCTGTAATCCTTGTCATCGTCCTGATGAATCGCGTCCTGCGATGTCCTGATCATCGTCCTGGATGACCGTGCCGCGTCCGTGGGCACAGTTCGAATACTAGCGGTTTCCCTGAGCCGGACAAGCGCAAGACCTCTCAAATCAATTCAGCTGAAACATATGTTTCATCTATAAAACATCTTATAGATCAATCACTTGCATTAATTCACGGTATGGAATCGACAACCGTTTACTGCCGTTTACGCTGTTTGCTTACCGCTCTTGTGAGCAATTTCCTACATGGGAAGTCGTACTGTGGGTCCTGCAGAGCCCTGGGATCCTGGCGTGCGGTCCGCGGCTGTACCAGGCCCTGTGCCGCCGTACGACGCCCATGAAAAAGCCGCCCTGGCCAGTGCGATGGACGTTCTCCATCACGCTGGCCAGGGCGGCTGTTCGCAAGCGCCCATTGGCCCTGTCCTGGTATGCCCAAACGCCAGTCGACCGCCTGTGAGGGCGGTATGGCACATGCGCGGTCTAACGGAACAACGACTCGCTGGAGAGCCCGTTCTTTTCCAGAATCTCACGCAGGCGCTTGAGCCCTTCGACCTGGATCTGCCGCACCCGCTCACGGGTCAGGCCGATTTCCAGTCCGACGTCTTCCAGGGTGCTGCTTTCATGCCCGCGCAGGCCAAAGCGGCGAATCACCACTTCACGCTGCTTGTCGGTCAGCTCGCCCAGCCACTGGTCGATGCTTTGCGAAAGATCATCGTCCTGCAGCAACTCGAAGGGGTCGGTGGGACGGTCATCGGTCAGCGTGTCGAGCAGGGTCTTGTCCGAATCCGGCCCCAGGGAAACGTCCACCGAGGAGACCCGCTCATTCAACCCGAGCATGCGCTTGACCTCGGCCACAGGCTTTTCCAGCAGCGTGGCGATCTCTTCCGGGGAGGGTTCATGGTCGAGCTTCTGGGTCAGCTCGCGGGCCGCACGCAGGTAGACGTTGAGTTCCTTGACCACATGGATGGGCAACCGGATGGTACGCGTCTGGTTCATGATGGCGCGTTCGATGGTCTGGCGGATCCACCAGGTGGCATAGGTGGAAAAACGGAACCCCCGCTCCGGATCGAATTTCTCCACGGCGCGAATCAGGCCGAGGTTACCTTCCTCGATCAGGTCCAGCAGTGACAACCCGCGATTCACGTAACGACGGGCGATCTTCACCACCAGGCGCAGGTTGCTTTCGATCATGCGTTTGCGGCCAGCCGGATCGCCTTTCTGCGACAGGCGAGCGAAGTGCACTTCTTCCTCGGGCGACAGCAGGGGCGAGAAGCCGATTTCGTTGAGGTAGAGCTGGGTGGCGTCGAGCGCGCGGGTATAGTCGATGTACTTGTGCTGTTTGGGTGAAGCGCCTTGCCTGGCCTTCGTTCGAACCGGGGAAGCGACAGGTTCGTCCGACACCTCTTCCGTTTCCAACACGACGTCCGCTTCCATGATGAGCAGGTCATCGCTGATGTCAAACTCCGGCACTTCGTTGCTGAGAGCCATTGTTATAGTCCTTTGCTGAGTTCGAACTCAGACTCGAGCGTTACCTTTTTCCCTGGCAGCGCTTGAGCCTGTCCCTTTACGCAAGAACAGGCTGGATGCATGCATCAACGGCGTGGCAGAAACTGGAGCGGATCGACGGGTTTGCCTTGACGACGAATTTCAAAGTGCAGCTTCACTCGATCAGTGCCCGTGGACCCCATTTCAGCGATCGTCTGCCCAGCCTTGACGGTTTGCCCCTCCCGAACCAACAGCCTGCGGTTGTGACCGTAGGCACTCACGTAGGTATCGCTGTGCTTGATGATGATCAGCTCGCCGTAGCCCCTCAATCCACTACCGGCGTACACCACTGACCCCTTGGACGCAGCAAAAACAGGCTGTCCCAAATCACCTGCGATATCAATGCCTTTATTCAAACTGCCGTTTGAAGCGAATTTGCCGATGACGACTCCGTTGGCAGGCCACATCCAGCCCCCGGCCGATACCTCGGATGCGGGGACTTTGGTCACGGTGGTGCTGCTGCCGGTCGAGGCCGTGGTGGTGGTCTGCGCGACCACAGGCGTCGTCCCGACCACGCGTCGCGTCACGGTGGTCTTGCTCGAGGACGACGGACTCGAGACGACCGTCGTGCTGCCGGAAGAGCCGCTGCTGAAGCGGATGGTCTGGCCAGGATGGATGGTGTAAGGCGCACCGATGCCATTGCGTGCCGCCAGCTCCTTGTAGTCCCAGCCATAACGGAAGGCGATGGAATACAGGGTGTCGCCAGGCCTGACCTTATAGTGACCCGAGGTCACGGCCTGACGCTTGGGCGCGCTGGCATTGCGGTCGACCACGCTCGCGTTGCTGGAACCCGAACTGGAGCAACCGGTCAGCAGAGCCCCCAGCGCCAGTACGATCGGCAACAGCAGGTTGCCGGCCCACGCCTTGCGCTGCTCAATGATTGTATGCCCCACCCGCCGCTTCCTCTCGTCTGACGATCTTGATCGCAAAGTTGTCTTCCATGGCCGAGTCGAATGGCCGCGATGCCCGGTGCTGGACAAGCCGTCCGGCAGCGTGGCGGCACCGCCTGGTAGACAGGGCAATGACCGCGGAATTCGTCGACCGTGCAAAAAATCCGTCGTGCTTCAGGCCAGTGGCCCGTTGAGCAACGGTACGAAGCGTACCGTACCGAGCACCCGGCGGGAAAATCCATGGTCCTCGCGCACGATGAGCATCAGGTGTTGTGGCTCTCCGGCCATGCCGACCGGGATCACCAGCCGTCCACCAGGTGCCAGCTGGTCGAGCAGTGCCTGGGGCACCTGGGGCGCCACCGCCGTGACGATGATGCCGTTGTAAGGCGCCAGCGCTGGCCACCCCTCGCAGCCGTCACCCCAGCGGAACACCACGTTGCGCAGGGTCAGTTGCTGCAGGCGCTCCTTGGCGCGGTCCTGCAGGCTCTGGATACGCTCGACCGAGAACACCCGCTCGACCAGTTGCGCCAGGATGGCCGTCTGGTAGCCCGAGCCGGTGCCGATCTCGAGCACCTTGTCCAGCGGGCCGGCTTCGAGCAGCAACTCGCTCATGTGCGCGACCATGTACGGCTGGGAGATGGTCTGGTTGTGGCCGATGGGCAAGGCCGTGTCTTCGTAGGCGCGGTGCGCCAGGGCCTCGTCGACGAACAGGTGCCGCGGCGTCTGACGGATCGCGTCGAGCACCTGCGGGTTGGACACGCCCTCCTCGCACAGCCGCTGGATCAGGCGCTCACGGGTGCGCTGCGAGGTCATGCCGATGCCATGGTGCTGATCGTTCTCCCGGCGCCTCACAGCACGCCCTCCAGCCAGCCATCCAGGCACTCGAACGCCTCGTTGAAGGTCCGATCCAGGCGCAACGGGGTGATCGAGACATAGCCTTGCATCACGGCATGGAAGTCCGTCCCCGGCCCACCATCCTCGGCATCCCCTGCGACGGCGATCCAGTAGCCTTCCTTGCCACGCGGGTTGACCACCTTGGTGGGCGCCGCGGCACGGGCGCGATGCCCCAGGCGGGTGAGCTGAAGGCCGCGGATACGCTCGAGCGGCAGGTTCGGGATGTTGACGTTGAGCACGATACGCGGTGGCAACTGCAGGCGCGCCTGCGCCTCGATCAGTCGTCGGGCGATGTGCGCCGCGGTCGGCAGGTTGTCCGGCTGGCGCGACACCAGGGAAAAGGCCCACGATGTCCCGCCGAGAAAACGCCCTTCCAGGGCCGCGGCCACGGTCCCTGAATACAGCACGTCGTCGCCCAGGTTGGCGCCCAGGTTGATGCCCGAGACGACCATGTCCGGCGTCTGCGGCAGCAGCCCGTTGAGCCCCAGGTGCACACAGTCGGTCGGCGTGCCGTTGAGGCTGATGAAACCATTGCCCAGCACCGTGGGGTGCAGCGGGCGATCCAGCGTCAACGAGCTGCCGGCACCGCTCTTGTCCTGGTCCGGGGCGATGACCACGCACTCGGCGTGATCGGCCAGTGCCGCATGCAGCGCGGCGATGCCCGGTGCAGTGACACCGTCATCGTTGGAAATCAGAATACGCATGGGCTTTCCATAGGCCCTGCCGGCAACAGATCGACGAGTTCACGCACCAGAACGGTGGCGAAGCATCCAGCCGGCAGGACGAATTCCAGTTGCAGGATATCAGGCTCGGGATAATGCCATGCCAATGCGCCAATAGGGAGCCGCAGAATGCGCCGCTCCTGCTTCAGGCCGGCGCTCGCCAGCCACTGGCAGAGGGCCGCATGGCGCGCAGCGACGGCCCGCTCCCGTGCGCCAGGCGCACCTTCGGTGGCCGGTTCGCCTTCGCCCCACAATGGCCCGGTCGGGTGCAGGTCGAGCTGCGCCAGGCGCGGGTCTTCACAGGTGTGCGCATCGGCGGGAAAGAAGCTGCGGCTGTCGGTGAACGCCAGCAGGTCGCCCACGATCGCGCGCTGCCAGTCGCCGGCCTGCACGCGCTCGGCCAGCACCTGGTTGAACAGGAAGCTGCGCGCGCTGGAAAGCAGACGCGAACGGGTGTTGCGCTGCTCCGGCAGGGCACCGCGCTCGGCCCAGCCCTGGGCATCCTGCACGTTGCCGCCGGCATGCCCGAAGCGCTGTGCGCCGAAGTAGTTGGGCACGCCGTGCCGGGCGATCTGCGTCAGCCGTGCGTCCAGGGCCGCGTGGTCGGCGGCGAGCGCGGTCAGGCGCAGGGTGAAACCATTGGCCGAGTGGGCACCACGCTGCAGCTTGCGTGAATGACGCGTCTGCTCGAGGATGCGCAGGGTCTCGTCCTCGGCGCGGGTCAGGTCCGGGTCGGCCTTGCCCGGCAGGTGCAGGCTGAACCACTGGCGGGTCAGTGCCTGTCGGTCCTTGAGCCCGGCATAGCTGATGGCCCGCAACGGAACGCCCGCCGCACGGGCCAGGCGACGGGCCGCCTCCTCGGTGTTCAGGTCACGCTTTTCGACCCACAGCCACAGGTGTTCGCCCTGGCCGCTCAACGGGATGTCGAGCACTTCGTCGACCTGGAAGTCGTCGGCCACCGCCTTGAGCACCGCCGTGCCGAGCGCGTCGCCATAGGCCCGGGGGCCCAGCAGTTGCGCCTCGTTCATGCGGGCAGCAACAAGGCGACCGCATGCACGGCGATCCCTTCCTCACGGCCCGTGAAACCGAGCTTCTCGGTGGTGGTCGCCTTGACGTTGACCTGATCGACCTGCACGTCGAGGTCGGCGGCGATCAGGGCGCGCATGCGCTCGATGTGCGGCGCCATCTTCGGCGCCTGGGCGACGATGGTGGCGTCGACGTTGCCGACCTGCCAGCCCTTGGCCCGCACGAGGCCCACCACGTGCCGCAGCAGCACGCGGCTGTCGGCGCCCTTGAACTGTGGATCGGTATCGGGGAAATGCTTGCCGATGTCGCCCAGCGCCGCCGCGCCGAGCAAGGCATCGCTCAAGGCATGCAGCAGCACGTCGCCATCGGAGTGGGCCAGCAGGCCGCGGGTGTGGGCGATCTGCAACCCGCCCAGGGTAATGAACGCACCGTCGGTGAAGCGGTGCACATCGTAGCCATGGCCAATACGCATAGAAAAACGCCCTGATGGATTCAGGGCGTGATTCTACCTGCTTTGGCGGCGCTTGGGCGCGCTGCCGTTCAGGTGCGCGGTGCGCTCAAGGACGCAGGCTCAGACCCGCCCCAGCGCCACGGCATGGTGGCGCAGGTGCTCGTCGATGAAGCTGGCGATGAAGTAGTAGCTGTGGTCGTAACCCGGCTGCAGGCGCAGGGTCAGGGCGTGCCCTCCTTTGCGTGCGGCCTGCTCCAACGCCTGGGGCTTGAGCTGATTGTCGAGGAAGTCGTCGCGGTCGCCCTGGTCCACCAACAGCGGCGGGCACTGGCCGGCCGGGGTCTCGGCCAGCAGCACACTGGCATCCCACTCACGCCAGCGCGCACGGTCGTCGCCCAGGTAGCGCGAGAAGGCCTTCTCGCCCCAGGGGCAATCCATCGGGTTGCTGATGGGCGAGAATGCCGAGACCGAGCGGTAACGCCCCGGATTGCGCAGGGCGCAGACCAGCGCGCCGTGCCCACCCATGGAATGACCGCTGATGCTGCGCTGGTCGGACGCCGGGAAGTGTGCCTCGATCAACGCGGGCAGCTCGTTCACCACGTAGTCGTGCATGCGGTAATGCTGCGCCCACGGCTGCTGGGTGGCGTTGAGGTAGAAGCCTGCCCCCTTGCCGAAATCCCAGGCGCCGTCCGGGTCGCCCGGCACTTGATCGCCCCGCGGGCTGGTATCGGGCGCGACGATGATCATCCCCAGCTCGGCCGCCAGGCCCAGGGCCCCGGCTTTCTGCATGAAGTTCTCGTCGGTGCAGGTCAACCCGCTGAGCCAGTACAGCACCGGCAGCTTCTCGCCCTGCTCGGCCTGAGGCGGCAGGTAGACGGCGAAGACCATCTCGCAGCCCAGCGTCTGCGAGGTATGGCGGTAACGTTTGTGCCAGCCACCGAAGCTCTTCTGGCAAGAGATGTTCTCCAGACTCATGGCAGACCTCAGAAGTGAATGACGCTGCGGATGCTTTTGCCTTCATGCATCAGGTCGAAGGCCTTGTTGATGTCTTCCAGGCCCATGGTGTGGGTGATGAAGGTGTCCAGCGGGATTTCGCCCTTCTCCGACATCTCGACATAGCTGGGCAGCTCGCTGCGCCCACGCACGCCGCCGAACGCCGAACCGCGCCAGACACGACCGGTGACCAGCTGGAACGGACGGGTGGCGATTTCCTGTCCGGCACCGGCGACGCCGATGATCACCGACTCGCCCCAGCCCTTGTGGCAGCATTCCAGGGCGGCGCGCATCAGCTGCACGTTGCCGATGCACTCGAAGGAGAAGTCGACGCCGCCGTCGGTCAGGTCGACGATGACCTCCTGGATCGGACGGTCGTAGTCCTTCGGATTGATGCAGTCGGTGGCACCGAGCTGCTTGGCGATCTCGAACTTGGCCGGATTGATGTCGATGGCGATGATGCGCGAGGCCTTGGCCTTGACCGCACCGATGATCGCCGACAGACCGATACCGCCCAGGCCGAACACGGCCACCGTATCGCCCGGCTTGACCTTGGCGGTGTTGAGCACGGCGCCGATGCCGGTGGTCACGCCACAACCGAGCAGGCACACCTTCTCCAGCGGCGCTTCCTTCTGGATCTTGGCCACCGAGATTTCCGGCAGGACGGTGTACTCGGAGAAGGTCGAGGTGCCCATGTAGTGGAACAACTGCTGGCCCTTGTAGGAGAAGCGCGTGGTGCCGTCCGGCATCAGGCCCTTGCCCTGGGTGGCGCGGATGGCCTGGCACAGGTTGGTCTTGCCGGACTTGCAGAACTTGCACTGGCCGCATTCGGGCGTGTACAGCGGGATGACGTGGTCGCCGACCGCCACGGAGGTCACGCCCTCGCCCACGGCCTCGACGATCGCCCCACCCTCATGGCCGAGAATCGATGGGAAGATGCCTTCCGGGTCGGTCCCCGACAAGGTGTAGGCATCGGTGTGGCAGACACCGGACGCCACGACGCGCAACAGGACTTCGCCGGCCTTGGGCATGGCCACGTCGACTTCGACGATCTCGAGGGGTTTCTTCGCTTCGAAGGCGACGGCGGCACGGGACTTGATCATCAATGCTCTCCAGACAATGGCTCGAATCAGTCGTCGAGTGTAATTGATCGGGTTTTGATGAATAATCGGATCGTCTACAAAACATTATTGCCGTACAGGGACAATCCATGCACAGCCGCTGGGAAGGCATCGACGAATTCGTCGCCGTGGCCGAGTCGGGCCAGTTCACGGCTGCCGCGGAGCGACTGGGCGTATCGTCCTCGCACATCAGCCGTCAGGTGGCACGTCTGGAGGAACGTCTGCAGACGCGCCTGCTCTACCGCAGCACCCGCCGGGTCACGTTGAGCGAAGCCGGGCAGACCTTCCTGCAGCACTGCCAACGCTTGCAGGACGGCCGCGAAGAAGCCCTGCGCGCCATGGGCGACCTGGCCAGCGAACCGAAGGGCCTGCTGCGCACCACCTGTGCGGTGGCCTACGGCGAGCGGTTCATCGTGCCCCTGATCACACGCTTCATGGCGCTCTACCCACAGCTGCGCGTGGACGTGGAGCTGACCAACCGCCCCCTGGATCTGTTGCACGAAGGGCTGGACCTGGCCATCCGCCTGGGCCGCCTGCAGGATTCACGGCTGGTGGCGACACGCCTGGCGCCCCGGCGCATGTACGTGTGCGCCTCGCCTTCCTACCTGGCCCGCTACGGTCGTCCGCACAGCTTGTCGGAGCTGGCACGGCACAATTGCCTGATCGGCAGTTCGGACCTGTGGATCCTGCAGCAGAATGGCCGTGAGCTGAGTCAGCGGGTGCAGGGCAACTGGCGCTGCAACAGCGGCCAGGCCGTACTGGATGCGGCACTTGAGGGCATGGGCCTGTGCCAGCTGCCCGACTATTACGTGCTCGAGCATCTGCAAAGCGGGGCACTGGTGTCCCTGCTGGAAGCGCACCAACCCCCCAATACCGCCGTGTGGGCGCTGTACCCGCAGCAGCGGCACCTGTCGCCGAAGGTCAGGCGTCTGGTGGACTATCTCAAGGAAGGCCTGGCGCAGCTGCCCGAGTACCGCGGCGACTGAGCCGACGCCTTGGCGTGGCCAGGCGGCCCGTGTTCAGGACGGCGTGGACCAGTGCTGGCGCAACCAGTCCAGGTCTTCGGGACGTGTCACCTTGAGGTTGTCGCCGCGCCCCTCGATCAGCCTCGGCGCCTGGCCCGACCACTCGATGGCCGAGGCTTCGTCGGTCACGGCGACCTGGGCGACCAGGCAGTCGGCCAAGGCGCGGTGCAGCATCCCCAAGCGGAACATCTGCGGCGTGAAGGCCTGCCAGACCGTGCTGCGATCGAGGGTCGCGCTGACGCGCCCGTCCGCGCCTGCCCGCTTGAGGGTGTCCCGGGCCGGCACGGCGAGCAGGCCGCCCACCGGGTCGTCGGCCAGCATCGACAACAGCCGGTCCAGGTCGCTGCGTGCCAAGTTCGGCCGCGCGGCATCGTGGACCAGCACCCAGTCTTCATCGGCAGCGCCCTGCTCCTGCAAGACCTGCAAGGCGTTGAGCACCGAATCGGCGCGCTCGCGTCCGCCTGCCGCGCGGCGGATGCGCCCGTCGGTCGCGCACGCGAGCTGTGGCCAGTAGGGGTCGTGGTCCGCCAGGCTGACCACGACGCCCAACAGCGCCGGATGGTCGAGGAAGCAGGCCAGGGTGTGTTCGAGCACCGTACGCCCGGCCACCGCCAGGTATTGCTTGGGACGATCGGCGGCCATGCGGGCACCGACACCGGCGGCGGGCACGACCGCCCAGAAGCGAGGCAAGGACAGGCTCATTTCGGCAACTGGTACAGGGTTTCCCCTTCCTTGACCATGCCCAGCTCGTGACGCGCGCGCTCCTCGACGGTCTCCATGCCCTTCTTGAGTTCCAGGACCTCGGCGTACAGGACACGGTTGCGCTCGAGCAGCCGCTCGTTCTCGGCATGCTGGTCAGCGATCTGCTGCGTGAGTTCCTTGACTTGCGCAAGGCTGCCATTGCCCACCCACAGGCGATATTGCAAGCCTCCAAGCAGCAGAAACAGGATCAGGAACAACCAATAGGGACTGCGCATCAGGGGTCATCCGGGAGTGAAAAGGCCAGCGCTTCGGCGCGTCGGACAGCAAGAAGCCCGGCCGAGGCCAGGCTTCTTCGACAGAACGCCACCTGAAGGGTTCGACGCGTCAGCGCGACGCCTCAGCGCACCTGGGCAGCTGTCCTTTTACCATCTATCGCTCAGCCGCGAAACTCGGCACGACCGTGGTAGGCGGCCTTGGCACCCAACTGCTCTTCGATACGCAGCAGCTGGTTGTACTTGGACACGCGGTCGGAGCGGCACAGCGAGCCGGTCTTGATCTGGCCTGCAGCGGTACCGACGGCCAGGTCGGCGATGGTCGAGTCTTCGGTTTCGCCCGAGCGGTGCGAGATGACCGCGGTGAAGCCGGCCGCCTTGGCCATCTGGATGGCTTCGAGGGTCTCGGTCAGCGAACCGATCTGGTTGAACTTGATCAGGATCGAGTTACCGATGCCCTTGTCGATGCCTTCCTTGAGGATCTTGGTGTTGGTCACGAACAGGTCGTCACCCACCAGCTGGACCTTCTCGCCGATCTTGTCGGTGAGGATCTTCCAGCCTGCCCAGTCGGACTCGTCCAGGCCGTCTTCGATCGAGATGATCGGGAAACGCTCGGTCAGGCCCTTGAGGTAGTCGGCGAACCCTTCGGCGTCGAAGGACTTGCCTTCACCGGAGAGGTTGTACGTGCCGCCTTCGTAGAACTCGGAGGCCGCGCAGTCCAGGGCCAGGGTCACGTCGGTGCCCAGGGTGTAGCCGGCATTCTTGACGGCTTCGGCGATGGCGCCGAGCGCGTCTTCGTTGGACGCCAGGTCCGGCGCGAAGCCGCCTTCGTCACCGACCGCGGTGCTCAGGCCACGGGCCTTGAGCACGGCCTTGAGGTGATGGAAGATCTCGGTGCCCATGCGCAGGGCATCGGAGAAGGTCTTGGCGCCGACCGGCTGGACCATGAATTCCTGGATGTCGACGTTGTTGTCGGCGTGCTCGCCGCCGTTGATGATGTTCATCATCGGCACCGGCATGGAGTACTGGCCCGGCGTGCCGTTGAGGTTGGCGATGTGGGCGTACAGCGGCAGGTCCTGGTCCTGCGCGGCGGCCTTGGCGGCGGCCAGCGAGACGGCGAGGATCGCGTTGGCGCCCAGGGTCGCCTTGTTCTCGGTGCCGTCCAGCTCGATCATGGCGCGGTCCAGCGCCTTCTGATCGGCCGGGTCCTTGCCCAGCAGCAGGTCACGGATCGGGCCATTGATGTTGGCCACGGCCTTCAGCACGCCCTTGCCCAGGTAACGGCTCTTGTCGCCATCACGCAGCTCCAGCGCTTCACGCGAGCCGGTGGAGGCACCGGACGGCGCGCAAGCGCTGCCAACGATGCCGTTGTCGAGCAGTACATCGGCTTCCACGGTGGGGTTGCCACGCGAATCGAGAACTTCACGACCTTTGATGTCGACGATTTTTGCCATTGTTGTAAGCACTCCAAAATTGACTAATAACAACGCAGCTGAGGAAATCGGCCACTGCTCAGGCGATCGGCAACGGGCAGGCCTGGCAAGGGCATCTTGCGGCCTGGCGGCCGAAAGCGGAACGGGCGGTACTCTACCGGAGAAATGCGTCCTGCGTGGCGAATACCGTCGGAAAATGTGCCGCCGCGCCTGCGCACGGCGGCCTGACGCCAGGGGCACCGCTACACGGCGACGTCCCTGGGTCGGTCAAGACCTCAGGCCTTGCTCTTCTGCGCCAGCGCCGCCTTGACGAAGCCGCTGAACAGCGGGTGGCCGTCGCGTGGCGTGGAGGTGAACTCCGGGTGGAACTGGCAGGCCACGAACCAGGGGTGGTCCTTGGACTCGACCACTTCGACCAGCGCGCCGTCACCGGAGCGACCCGAGACCAGCAGGCCGGCGTCGATCAGCTGCGGCAGCAGGTTGTTGTTGACCTCGTAGCGGTGGCGGTGGCGCTCGACGATCACGTCCTTGCCATAGCAGTCGTGGACCTTGGAGTTGCCGGCGATCTGGCACTCCTGGGCACCCAGGCGCATGGTACCGCCCAGGTCGGAAGCCTCGGTGCGGGTTTCCACCGCGCCGGTGGCGTCGGACCATTCGGTGATCAGGCCGACGACCGGATGGCCGCTGTCGCGGTCGAACTCCGTGGAGTTGGCGTCCTTCCAGCCCATCACGTTACGGGCGAACTCGATGACCGCCACCTGCATGCCCAGGCAGATCCCCAGGTAAGGCACCTTGTTCTCGCGAGCATATTGGACGGCCGTGATCTTGCCCTCGACGCCCCGCAGACCGAAGCCGCCGGGGACCAGGATGGCATCGGCGCCCTCGAGCAGGCTGGTGCCCTGGTTCTCGATGTCCTCGGAGTCGATGTAGCGCAGGTTGACCTTGGTGCGGTTCTGGATACCGGCGTGGCTCATCGCTTCGATCAGCGACTTGTACGCGTCCAGCAGCTCCATGTACTTGCCGACCATGGCGATGGTCACTTCGTGCTCGGGGTTGAGCTTGGCATCGACCACCTGGTCCCACTCGGACAGGTCGGCGCCGTTGCACTGCAGGCCGAAGCGCTCGACGACGAAATCATCCAGGCCCTGGGCATGCAGCACGCCTGGGATCTTGTAGATGGTGTCGACGTCTTCCAGGGAGATCACCGCACGCTCTTCGACGTTGGTGAACGAGGCGATCTTGCGGCGCGACGAGGCGTCGACCGGGTGATCGGAGCGGCAGATCAGCACGTCCGGCTGCAGGCCGATGGAGCGCAGCTCCTTGACCGAGTGCTGGGTCGGCTTGGTCTTGGTCTCGCCGGCGGTGGCGATGTACGGCACCAGCGTCAGGTGCATGAGCATCGCGCGCTTGGAACCGACTTCGACGCGCAGCTGGCGGATGGCCTCGAGGAACGGCTGCGACTCGATGTCGCCCACGGTGCCGCCGATCTCGACCAGGGCCACGTCGGCGTCGCCGGCACCCTTGATGATGCGGCGCTTGATCTCGTCGGTGATGTGCGGGATGACCTGGATGGTCGCGCCCAGGTAATCACCCCGGCGCTCCTTGCGCAGGACGTGTTCGTAGACACGGCCGGTGGTGAAGTTGTTGTTCTGGGTCATGGTGGTGCGGATGAACCGCTCGTAGTGGCCCAGGTCCAGGTCGGTCTCGGCGCCGTCGTGGGTCACGAACACTTCGCCGTGCTGGAACGGGCTCATGGTGCCCGGGTCGACGTTGATGTACGGGTCCAGCTTGAGCATGGTGACCTTGAGCCCCCGCGCCTCCAGGATGGCCGCCAGGGAAGCCGAGGCAATGCCTTTCCCCAATGAAGAAACAACACCGCCCGTGACGAATATGTAGCGCGTCATGAAAAACCCTAGAAGTCTGCGTTAAGGCGGCCAGCGCCGCCGGAGAAAGCGAAGGAAGGCCGAAGCCCCCGATCACCTGCGTCGATCACAGTGCACCTTGAAATACTGCCGCGTCTGTACAGACCAGGGGTGGATACCCGGCATGGAGCTCGCTCGTCATTTCTGGAATCGCCCAGCAAAGAACTGCTTGGTAATCGGCAACCCCTGTGTTTTCGAAGAAGCCACAGAAGTTGTATCAAGAAGGGAGGGTAGTCTACCGGAATGTACCTTTCAGCTCAAACGCTGCGCGCAGGTCGGCGGTTGCCAGTGCAGGCGCCACCCGCCCTGGCTGAGCGCTGGCAGGTTCGCCACCGCCAGCAGGCGCTGTTCGTCATAGAGCAACGGCAGGCGACAACGGACGAACGGCGGCACGCGCGCCTCGTTGAGCAGCCGTTTGAGGTCGCGCTGCCCCCGACCGGCGACAATCAGTCGCTCCCCACCCTGGCGGTAGGCGATGCGCAGGCGACCTGGAGGCACAGGCCCTTCCAGCCTGACGCTGCCATTGCCCGGCAACCCCAGCGGGTCTGCGGGTCGCGGCCAGGCCACTGCACCCTGCGGGGCCTCCTGCCACAGGCCCGACAACCACCAGAGACGGCCGAAGGCACGCTGCACCTGCCCGTCGGCCAGCCGCCAGACCGGCGTGGCATCCTCGGCGGCATCGCGCAGCGTCTGCCAGCCGGCCCAGTGGCGGCTGTCGGGCAGGCGCGTGCGCACCGCCAGCCAATGGCGCAGGGCATTGCGTTGGCGGGCGTCGGACAGCGCAGCCAGTACACCCAGGTCCAGCGAGTCGAGCCCTGGCCACTCTGCCGGCTGGCCTTCACGGGCCTGCTGCACATCGTCGCAGGCGACCTCGTTCAGCAGCGCGAGCGCTTCGCTCAGGTGATCCGCACTGCGGGCCAGGCTCAGGCTCGCCCGTGGCCAGCGCTGCGTCATCAAAGGCAGCACCTGGGCGCGCAGAAAGTTGCGATCGAACGCGGTGTCGTCGTTGGACGGATCCTCGATCCAGGACAGCCCCGCTTCACTGGCATGGGCGAGCAATTCGGCCCGGCCATGGCCGAGCAGCGGACGCACCAGCGTGCCAGCCCCCAGGGCGCGCTGCCGGGGCATGCCTGCCAGACCCCGCACGCCGGCCCCGCGCAGCAGACGGAACAACAGGGTTTCGGCCTGATCGTCCCGATGCTGGCCGGTGAACAAGGCATCGCCTGGCCCCAGCACCGCGGCAAATGCCCGATAACGTGCGTCGCGCGCTGCCTGCTCGAGGCTGGCGCCGGGGGCGACCTGCACGCGCACGACGTCCAGCGGCACGCCCAGGCTTTCGCACACGCGCTGGCAATGGGCAGGCCAGGCATCGGCGGCAGGTTGCACGCCATGGTGGATGTGCAAGGCGCGGATCACCGGCGTGGGCCGCTGGGTGCGCTGCAAGGTCAGCAGATGGAGCAGGACGGTGGAATCGAGACCGCCGGAGAAGGCCACGTACCAGGTGGGGGCCGTGAGCCAGGGGGTGAGTACCTTGGAAAGATCGAGCATCGAAGAAAATCCTCGACCGTCGACCGGTCGTGTTCCCGATGGGCCGACACTGCCTTTTGTGGGAGCGGGCTTGCCCGTGATGCAGGCGGTGACGGACCAGGCGCTATCGCGGGCAAGCCCGCTCCCACAAGGTCCGTGACAGTCGGGCTTATTGCGGTGTGGTCAGCGGTGGGCGACCTTGGAAACCGATTAACGATGACGCCAGCCCACCTACCGCCCTGCTCGCCGGCATGCCGGCGATGGCCAGGTTCAGACGCCGTAGCTCATCAGCCGATCGTAACGACGGGCCAGCAGGGCGTCCCGGTCGAACGTGCTCAGCATGTCGAGCTGCTCGTTGAGCTCGGCACGAATGTTGGCCGACATGGCGGCCGGGTCGCGGTGAGCGCCGCCCAGTGGCTCGCTGATGACCTTGTCGACGATGTTCAGGCTCTTCAGACGCTCGGCGGTGATGCCCATGGCTTCGGCGGCATCCGGAGCCTTGTCGGCGGTCTTCCAGAGGATCGAGGCGCAGCCTTCGGGCGAGATCACCGAGTAGGTGGAGTACTGGAGCATGTTCAGCTGGTCGCACACGCCGATGGCCAGCGCGCCGCCCGAACCGCCTTCACCGATCACGGTGGCGATGATCGGGGTCTTGAGTCGCGCCATGACGCGCAGGTTCCAGGCGATCGCCTCGCTCTGGTTGCGCTCTTCGGCGTCGATCCCCGGATAGGCGCCCGGGGTGTCGATGAAGGTCAGGATCGGCATCTTGAAGCGCTCGGCCATCTCCATCAGGCGGCAGGCCTTGCGGTAGCCTTCCGGACGCGGCATGCCGAAGTTGCGGCGCACCTTCTCGCGCACTTCACGGCCCTTCTGGTGGCCGATGATCATGACCGGCTTGCCGTCCAGGCGGGCGGTGCCGCCGACGATGGCGGCGTCGTCGGAGAAGTGGCGGTCACCGTGCAGCTCTTCGAACTCGTCGAAGATGTGCTGGATGTAGTCGAGGGTGTAGGGACGACGTGGGTGACGCGCCAGACGCGCGATCTGCCAGCTGGTCAGGTTGCCGAAGATGCTTTCGGTCAGGGTGCTGCTCTTGTCTTGCAGACGGGCGATTTCATCGCCGATGTTCAGCGAGTTGTCGTTGCCGACCAGGCGCAGCTCTTCGATCTTGGCTTGCAGGTCGGCAATCGGCTGTTCGAAATCCAGGAAATTCGGGTTCATAGTCATCCGTCTTGGGTCTACGGCCAGGCGGCCGGCCGGTTGATCCGTTTGGCGCCCTACCTTAAAGGAAGGGCACATTCAGGTCGAGATTAAAAAAGCGTTCGTTCAACGGTATTGCAAAAAGACGTTCTCACGTCCGAACTGGTCACGCAGCGTCTGGATCAGCCCGTCCCCCGGGTCGATGGTCCAGCTGTCGCCGAACTGCACCATGGCCTTGGCATCGCTGCCGGTGTATTCCAGGGTGATCGGGCAGGCGCCACGATGACGGTTGATCAGCTCGCCCAGCCAGTGCAGCCGGTCGCCCTTGAGCGCCTCGTGGGCGACTTTCAGGCGCAGGCTCTCGGCCAGGCGGGTGCGGGCATCCTCCATGGTCATCACCTGCTTGACGCGCAGGCGCAGCCCCCCGGAGAAATCGTCGTTGCTGACCTCGCCTTCGACCACCACCATCGCATCGTTCTGCAACAGGGCCTGAGCGGCCATGAAGGCATCGGCGAACAATGACGCCTCGATGCGCCCGGAGCGGTCGTCCAGGGTGACGAAGCCCATCTTGTCGCCCTTCTTGTTCTTCATCACCCGCAGGGCGATGATCATCCCGGCGACGGTCTGGGTTTCGCGGGACGGCTTGAGGTCGACGATGCGCTGCCGCGCGAAGCGGCGGATCTCGCCTTCATATTCATCGATCGGGTGGCCGGTCAGGTACAGGCCCAGAGTGTCCTTCTCGCCGCGCAGGCGCTCCTTGAGGGTCAGCTCGCGGACCTTGCGGTGGTTGGCGTAGACGTCGGCATCGGCCTCGACGAACAGCCCGCCGAACAGGTCGGCATGACCACTGTCGGCGGTACGCGCGGTCTGCTCGGCGGACTTGATCGCCTCTTCCAGGGCCGACAGCAGGATCGCCCGGTTGCGGTCGATGTTGGCGTGGTAGGCCTTCAGCTCGTCATGGAAGTGTGGCCCGAGGCGATCCAGTGCGCCGCTGCGGATCAACGCATCGAGGGTACGCTTGTTGATGCGCTTGAGGTCGACCCGGGCGCAGAAGTCGAACAGGTCCTTGAACGGCCCGCCTTCGGCACGCGCCTCGACGATGGCCTCGACCGGCCCTTCGCCCACGCCCTTGATCGCGCCCAGGCCGTAGACGATGCGCCCATCGTCGTTGACGGTGAACTTGAAATCGGAGGTGTTCACGTCGGGGGCATCGAGGCGCAGCTTCATGCAGCGCACTTCCTCGATCAGCACCACCACCTTGTCGGTGTTGTGCATGTCCGCCGAGAGCACCGCAGCCATGAACGCCGCTGGATGGTGGGTCTTGAGCCAGGCGGTTTGGTACGACACCAGGCCGTAGGCGGCCGAGTGCGACTTGTTGAAGCCGTAGCCGGCGAACTTCTCCACCAGGTCGAAGATGTTGCCGGCCAGGTTGGCGTCGATGTTGTTGCTGGCGCAGCCTTCGATGAAGCCGCCACGCTGCTTGGCCATCTCTTCGGGCTTCTTCTTGCCCATGGCGCGGCGCAGCATGTCCGCACCCCCGAGGGTGTAGCCGGCCATCACCTGGGCGATCTGCATCACCTGTTCCTGGTACAGGATGATGCCGTAGGTGGGCGCCAGGACCGGCTGCAGCCCTTCGTACTGGTAATCGGGGTGCGGGTAGGCCAGCTCGGCGCGACCGTGCTTGCGGTTGATGAAGTCGTCGACCATGCCCGACTGCAGCGGCCCCGGACGGAACAACGCCACCAGGGCGATGAGGTCTTCCAGGCAGTCGGGCTTGAGCTTCTTGATCAGCTCCTTCATGCCGCGCGATTCGAGCTGGAACACGGCCGTGGTCTCGGCCTTCTGCAGCAGCTCGTAGGTCTTCTTGTCGTCCAGCGGGATGAAGTCGATGTTCACGTCGGGCAGGCCCTGCTTGGCCTGCTCGCGGTTGATGGTCTCCATCGCCCACTTGATGATGGTCAGGGTCCGCAGCCCCAGGAAGTCGAACTTCACCAGCCCGGCGGCCTCGACGTCGTCCTTGTCGAACTGGGTCACCAGCCCCCCGCCCTCTTCATCGCAGGCAATGGGCGAGAAGTCGGTCAGCTTGGTCGGTGCGATCACCACGCCACCGGCGTGCTTGCCGGTGCCCCGGGTGACGCCTTCGAGCTTGAGCGCCATGTCCCAGATCTCGCGCGCGTCCTCGTCGCTCTTGAGGAAGTCGCGCAACATCTCTTCCTGCTCGAATGCCTTCTCCAAGGTCATGCCGACCTCGAAGGGAATCATCTTCGACAGGCGATCGGCCAGGCCATAGGACTTGCCCTGCACCCGCGCCACGTCGCGCACCACCGCCTTGGCCGCCATGGTGCCGAAGGTGATGATCTGGCTCACGGCGTTGCGCCCGTAGGCGTCGGCCACGTACTCGATCACCCGGTCACGGCCGTCCATGCAGAAGTCGACGTCGAAGTCCGGCATCGAGACCCGCTCGGGGTTGAGGAAGCGCTCGAACAGCAGGTCGTAGGCCAGCGGATCGAGGTCGGTGATCTTCAGCACGTAGGCCACCAGGGAGCCGGCGCCCGAGCCTCGCCCCGGCCCCACCGGCACGTCGTTGTTCTTGGCCCACTTGATGAAGTCCATGACGATCAGGAAGTAGCCGGGGAAGCCCATCTGGATGATGATGTCCAGCTCGAACTTCAGGCGGTCCAGGTAGACCTGGCGGCGCGCCTCGTAGTCCGGCGTGCTGTCCTTGGGCAGGATGACCGCCAGGCGCTCTTCCAGGCCCTCGTGCGAGACGTGGCGCAGGTAATCGTCGATGCCCATGCCGTTGGGCGTCGGGAAGTCGGGCAGGAAGTGCTTGCCCAGCTGCACCTGGATGTTGCAGCGCTTGGCGATTTCCACCGTGTTGGCCAGCGCCTCGGGCAGGTCGCTGAACAGCTCCGCCATCTCTTCCGGGCTCTTGAGGTACTGCTGGTCGCTGTACAGGCGCGGCCGCCGCGGGTCGTCCAGGGTCCAGCCTTCGCCGATGCAGACGCGGGTCTCATGGGCATCGAAATCGGTCTGCTTGATGAAGCGCACATCATTGGTCGCCACCAGCGGCGCACCCAGCCGGTCGGCCAGGGCCACTGCGGCATGCAGGTGCTCCTCGTCACCCGGGCGGCCGGTGCGCTGCACCTCGACGTAGAAACGGCCCGGCAGCATGTGCATCCAGTCGCGCAGCAGGCGCTCGGCTTCTTCGCCATGGCCATTGAGCAAGGCCATGCCGATGTCCCCTTCTCGCGCGGCGGACAGCCCGATCAGGCCCTCGCAGGCCGCGGCAATCCAGTCGCGCTGGATGACCACCAGGCCGTTGCGCTGACCTTCCATCCAGCCACGGGAGATCAGCTCGGTCAGGTTGCGGTAGCCCTGGGCGTCCATCGCCAGGAAGCAGATACGCGACAGCGGCGCGTCGGCCTCGGCACCGGCCAGCCACAGGTCCGCGCCGCAGATCGGCTTGATCCCCGCGCCCATGGCGCTCTTGTAGAACTTGACCAGCGAGCACATGTTGCTCTGGTCGGTGATGGCCACCGCCGGCATGTTCATCCCGGCGAGGACCTTGGCCAGCGGCTTGATCCGCACCAGGCCATCGACCAGCGAGTATTCAGAGTGCACGCGAAGGTGAACGAAGGAGACCGACATGGATGTTCCTATGGCTGGGCGCAACGACAGAGGCGCGATTGTACCGTAAGGCCATGTCCTTGGCCCGGCGCATGGAGGGCGCGATCCACGCGGCCCGACGACCGCGTGCCTGCGGGGTTCAGAGCAAGGCGCCGGCCAGCGCGCCGTGCGCGTCCCAGGCCGCGCGCACCGGTGCGAACGAACGCCGATGGATCGGCGTCGGCCCCAGGCGGGCCAGGGCTTCGAGGTGCACCGGCGTCGGGTAGCCCTTGTGGCCACCGATGCCATAGCCCGGGTAGATCAGCTCGAAGGCGCTCATTTCGCGGTCGCGACTGACCTTGGCCAGGATGGAGGCCGCTGCGATCGCCGGGACCTTGGCGTCGCCCTGGATCACCGGCGCCGAGGGCACGGCCAGGACCGGGCAGCGATTGCCATCGATCAATGCCAGGCGCGGGGTCAGGTGCAGCCCCTCGACCGCGCGCTGCATCGCCAGCATCGTGGCCTGCAGGATGTTCAGGCGGTCGATCTCCTCGACCTCGGCGCGGGCGATGCAGAAGCTCAGGGCCTTTTCGCAGATCTCGTCGAACAGCCGCTCGCGCTTGGCCTCGGTGAGCTTCTTCGAGTCGTTCAGCCCGGCGATCGGCCGCGCGGGGTCGAGAATCACCGCAGCGGTGACCACGGCACCGCACAACGGGCCACGACCGACTTCATCGACCCCGGCGACCAGTTCCTCGACCAGGGTGAAATCCAGTCCCAGTTGCATCTATCGCTCCTCGACCAGGGCCAGGACCGCGTCGGCCGCCTGATTGGAGGCGTCGCGGCGCAAGCTGTGGTGAATCTGTTCGAAGTGTTCGGTCTGCCCACGGCCATCGGCAAGCAAGGGCAGCAGCGCCTGCGCCAGTGCCTGCTCGGTGGCGGCATCCTGCAGCAGCTCGGGCACCAGCATGCGCTGGGCCAGCAGGTTGGGCAGCGACACGTAGGGGCTCTTGACCATTCGCTTGAGGATCCAGAACGTCACTGGCGACAGGCGGTAGGCCACCACCATGGGGCGCTTGTACAGCAAGGCCTCGAGCGTGGCGGTCCCCGAGGCGATCAGCACCGCGTCGCAGGCGGCCAGGGCCTGGTGCGAACGACCGTCCAGCAGCGTCACCGGCAACTCGCGCCCGGCGAGCATCTGCTCGAGCTGGGCACGGCGGGCGGCATTGGCGCAGGGCAGCACGAAGCGCAGGTTCGGCACACGCTCGACCAGCAGCCGGGCGGTGTCCAGGAACAATGCGCCGAGCCGACCCACTTCCCCGCCCCGGCTACCTGGCATCAAGGCCACCACCGGCCCTTCGCCCAGGCCGAGCTCGGCGCGCGCGGCTTCGCGGTCGGCGCTCAGGGCGATGGTGTCGGCCAGCGGATGACCGACGAAACGTACCGGGACGCCCTGCGCTTCGTAGAAGCGTGCCTCGAACGGCAGCAACGTGAGCATGAGGTCGCAGCCTTCGCGGATCTTCAGCACCCGCTTCTGCCGCCAGGCCCAGACCGACGGGCTGACGTAGTGCACCGTCTTGATACCGGCACGACGCAGCTTGAGCTCGATGTCGAGATTGAAGTCCGGTGCGTCGATGCCGATGAACACGTCCGGCCGCTGGGCGATGAAGTCGGCGACCAGTGCCTTGCGCCGCTTGAGCAGCTCGCGCAGACGACCGAGCACTTCGACCAGGCCCATGACTGCCAAGCGCTCCATGGGAAAGCTCGAGACCAGGCCTTCGGCCTCCATCAGCGGGCCACCGACACCGATGAAACGCACGTTCGGGTGGCGCGCCTTCAGCGCGCGCATCAGGCCGGAACCGAGAATGTCGCCGCTCGCTTCGCCGGCGACCAACGCAATGCAGAGCTGGGCCATGTCAGCGCGTGATGCCGCGGGCGGAGGTCAGGATGGACTGGCGGAACAGTTCGACTTCGGCGAACTGGGTCGCCAGCGGGTCCAGCTCGTTGAGCGCTTCTTCGACGCCCAGGCCCTGGCGGTAGACGATCTTGTAGGCACGGCGCAGGGCGTGGATCACGTCGTCGCCGAACCCACGCCGGCGCATGCCCTCGAAGTTCATGCTGCGGGCCTCGGCGGGGCTGCCGAACACCGTGACGAACGCAGGGACGTCCTTGCCGATGGCCGTGCCCATGCCCGAGAAGCTGTGGGCGCCGATGCGGCAGTGCTGGTGCACCAGGGTATAACCGGAGAGGATCGCCCAGTCGCCGACGTGGACATGCCCGGCCAGCGCGGTGTTGTTGACCAGGATGCAGTGGTTGCCGATCACGCTGTCATGGCCGATGTGGGCATAGGCCATGATCAGGTTGTGGTCGCCGATGGTGGTTTCGCCCCGGTCCTGCACGGTGCCGCGGTGCAAGGTGACGCCTTCGCGGATCACGTTGTGGTCGCCGATCACCAGGCGTGTCGGCTCGCCGTTGTACTTCAGGTCGGGGGTATCCTCGCCGATGGACGAGAACTGGTAGATACGGTTGTGCTTGCCGATCACGGTGGGACCCTTGAGCACCACGTGGGGACCAATGACGCTGCCCTCGCCGATCTCGACACCCGGCCCGACGATTGACCAGGGCCCGACCTCGACACCGTCGGCCAGCACGGCCGAGGGATCGATGATTGCCCGTGGATCGATCAAACTCACAGTGCGCGTTCCGCGCAGATGATCTGGGCCGAGCACACCGGCTTGCCATCGACCGTGGCCTGGCACTCGAACTTCCAGATCTGCCGCTTGCGGCTGAGGAACTTCGCTTCGAGGATCAGCTGATCGCCCGGCAGCACGGGCTGGCGGAAGCGCAGGTTGTCGGAGCCCACGAAATAATAGAGCGTGCCGTCGGCCGGCTTGGCATCGAGCATCTTGAACCCCAGGATGCCGGCCGCCTGAGCCATCGCCTCGATGATCAGCACGCCCGGCATGATCGGGTGCGCCGGGAAGTGGCCATTGAAGAAGGGCTCATTGATGCTGACATTCTTGTAGGCACGAATGCTCTGGGCCTCGAAATCCAGCTCCGTCACACGGTCCACCAACAGGAACGGGTAACGGTGAGGCAAGTATTCGCGAATCTCGTTGATGTCCATCATTTCGGGGGGAAGCCTGTAGTAATAATAAGGAGCGCCGGTGCTGACCACACGCTCCTCATGCAATGCCAGAGGGGAGCCAGCGAGCCACGGTTCACGCTTGCTCGGAAAATGTTATCAGCCTTCTGATGGTGGCTGTCCGTCCGAGGTCACGGCGACGACGCGTTTTTCCAGCTGTGCCAGACGCTTGGACATGTCGTCGAGCTGACGAATGCGCGCAGCGCTCTTGCGCCAGTCGGCCAATGGCTGCATGGCAGTACCCGACGAGTAGGCCCCGGGTTCGGTGATCGATCGGGTGACCATGGTCATCCCGGAGACGAACACGTTGTCGCACACGTCGATGTGGCCGACCATGCCCACGCCACCGGCGATGGTGCAATGCTTGCCGATCCGGGTGCTGCCCGAGATGCCGACGCAGGCGGCCATGGCCGTGTGGTCACCCACCTGGACGTTGTGGGCGATCTGGATCTGGTTGTCGAGCTTGACCCCGTCACCGATCACGGTGTCGGACAGCGCGCCGCGGTCGATGGCGGTGTTGACCCCCACTTCCACGTCGTCGCCGAGCCTGACGCCACCGATCTGGGCGATCTTGCGCCACACGCCCTTCTCGTTGGCGAAGCCGAAGCCTTCGCCGCCGAGCACGGCGCCGGACTGGATCACCACCCGCTTGCCGATGGTCACATCGTGGTACAGCGTGACCCGAGGCGCCAGCCAGCCGCCTTCGCCGATCACGCAACGTGCGCCGATCACGCAGTGCGCGCCGAGGGTCACCGCCGGGCCGATCCGGGCGCCCTGCTCGATCACCACGAACGGACCGATGCTGGCCGTGGCGTCCACCTGGGCGTCATCGGCCACCACGGCGCTGGGGTGGATCCCCGCGACCGCCTTGGGCTTGGGATCGAACAGGTGCGAAAGGCGTGCATAGGCCAGATACGGATCCGGGACGATCAGCGCATTGCCCTGGAAGCCCTCGGCATCGGCTGCCTTGAGCAACACCGCTGCCGCCGAGCACCCGTCCAGGTACTTGCGGTACTGCGGGTTGGCGAGAAAGCTCAATTCACCGGGGCCGGCCTCCTGCAAGGTGGCCAGCCCGGTGATCGATACGGACTCGGCGCCCTGCAAGGTGGCGCCGAGGGTCTCGGCCAGTTGGCCGAGCGTGATGGTCGCGCTCATGATCAACGGGCTTGGTTCATGCGCTCGATGACTTGGCGGGTGATGTCGTACTGAGGCTTGACATCGATGACCGCGCCGCGCTCGAGTACCAGGTCGAAGCCGCCCTTCTTGATCACTTCCTCGACCGCGCCGTCGAGCTTGGGCTTGAGCTGCTTGAGCATGTCACGGTCGGCGACCGCCTTGGCTTCGTTCAGCTCCTTGGACTGGAACTGGAAGTCGCGGGCCTTCTGCTTGAACTCGAGTTCCAGGCGCTCACGCTCAGGCTGCGGCATCTTGTCGCCACCCTTGATGATGCGATCCTGGATGCCCTTGGCGCTGCTTTCCAGGGTCTTGAGCTTGGAAAGCTGCGGGCCGAACTTCTTCTCGGCATCGACCGCGTACTTCTTGGCGGCGTCGGATTCGAGCAGGGCCATCTGATAGTTCAGCACGGCGACTTTCATTTCGGCGAAGGCCGGGGTGGCGACCAGCGCCGCGGCCACGATGGCCAGTTTGAACAGGTTGCGCACGATGTACTCCTGCAAGATCCGTTGTCGTTGAGCTCGGGTCAGACCTCAGAAGGTCTGGCCCAGGGAGAATTGGAACACTTGGGTTTCGGCGTCGTCCGGTTTCTTGATCGGCATCGCCAGGCTGAAGCTCAGCGGGCCGAGGGCGGTGATCCAGGTCACGCCCAGGCCGACCGAACTGGCCATGTCGCCGAACCCGACGCTCGGGCAGTTGCGCGAGGAGCCGCAGTTGGTGTCGAACACGTTGCCCACGTCCCAGAAGACCGAGGTACGCAGCGAGCGCTGGTCCTTGACGAAGGGCAGCGGGAAGAGCAGTTCGGCGCCGCCCTGGATGAGGACGTTGCCGCCGAAGGCCAAGGGGTCCTGATCGGGGTCCCTTTCCGTTCCGTTTTTACCGGTACTTGGCGTACTGCGTGGACCAAGGGTGTTGTCCTTGAAACCACGTACCGAGTTGAAGCCACCGGCATAGTAGTTCTCGTAGAACGGTAGCCCCGAGGTCGAACCGAAGCCGTCACCATACCCCAGCTCCGTGTGCAGACGCAGGGTGTAGTTGTTGGTGATCGGCTTGAAGACCTGGCCACGGTAGTCGAGCTTGTAGAACGACAGGTCGCTGCCGGGAATGGTGGTTTCGAAGGTCAGGCTCTGGGAATGACCGCGCGTTGCCAGCACACCCTTGTTCAGGGTCGATTCCGACCAACCGACCGAGGCCTTGAAGTTGGTGAAGTCCTTGCCTTCCTTGTCGAGGAAGTCGAAGATCTCATCGACGGTGTACTTGCCGGTCTTGATCTCGTCCTGCTGCACGCTCAACCCGTAGGTCAGGCGCGAGGTCTCGCTGATCGGGTAGCCGATGTTGACGCCCATGCCCAGGCTGTCCACCGCATAGCTCGCCACGTCGACGTCGAGGTCGTCGTAGTCGGTGCTGCGATAGAAGGCGTTGTAGCCCAGGCTCACGCCGTCGGCGGTCCAGTAGGGGTCGACGAAGCCGAAGTTGTACCGGGTCTGGTATTCGCTGCGGTTCAGGCCGATGGACACCTTGTTGCCGGTGCCGAGGAAGTTGCTCTGGCTGATCGAGCCGCCCAGGATCAGGCCGGCGCTCTGGGCGAAGCCGACGCTGGCGGTGATCGAACCGGAGGCCTGCTCCTCGACGCTGTAGTTCACGTCGACCTGGTCGTCGGTGCCCGGCACCGGCGGCGTCTCGACGTTGGCTTCCTTGAAGAAGCCCAGGCGCTCCAGACGGGTCTTGGACTGGTCGATCAGGTAGGTCGAGGCCCAGCCGCCTTCCATCTGGCGCATCTCGCGGCGCAGCACCACGTCGTCGGTCTTGGTGTTGCCGCGGAAGTTGATGCGGTTGACGTAGGCGCGCTTGCCCGGATCCACCACGAAGGTGATGTCGACGGTGTGGTCCTGGTCGTTCGGTTGCGGCACGCCGTTGACGTTGGCGAAGGTGTAGCCCTCGTTGCCCAGGCGGCGGGTGATCAGCTCGGACGTGCTGGTCATCACCTTGCGCGAGAACACCTGGCCCGGCTGCACCAGCAGCAGCGACTTGACCTGGTCTTCGGGCAGCTTGAGGTCGCCCGAGAGCTTCACGTCACGGACGCTGTACTTCTCGCCTTCGTTGATGTTGACGGTGATGTAGACGTGCTTCTTGTCCGGCGTGATGGACACCTGGGTGGAGGCGATGTCCATGTTGATGTAGCCGCGGTCCAGGTAGTAGGAACGCAGGCGCTCCAGGTCACCGGAGAGCTTTTCGCGGGCGTACTTGTCGTCGTTGCGGATGAACGACAGCCAGTTGGAGGTCTTGAGCTCGAACAGGCTGCTCAGCTCGTCGTCGTCGAACACGGTGTTGCCGACCACGTTGATGTGCTGGATGGCCGCGACTTCGCCTTCGTTGATCGTGATCTTGATGCCCACGCGGTTGCGCGGCTCGGGCACGACTTCGGCATTGACCTCGGCCGAGTAGCGGCCCTGGGCCACGTACTGGCGCTGCAGCTCGTTGCGCACGCCTTCGAGCGTGGCGCGCTGAAAGATCTCGCCTTCGGCCAGGCCGGACTGCTTGAGCCCTTTCATCAGGTCGTCGGTGCTGATGGCCTTGTTGCCTTCGATCTCGATGCTCGCCACCGACGGGCGCTCGACCACGTTGATGATCAGAACGTTGCCGTCACGGCTCAGTTCGATGTCCTGGAAGAAGCCGGTCCGGAACAGCGAACGGGTCGAGTCCACCAGGCGCCGATCGTCGGCCTGGTCACCCACGTTCAGGGGCAAGGCGCCGAACACGCTGCCGGCGGACACCCGCTGCAGGCCATTGACACGAATATCGGAGATGGTGAAGGACTCGGCGTGAACTTCAGCGATCATCAATGCGGAAAGCACCGCAGTTAGCAGCAGACGTTTCATGAAGTCCTTTTATTCCAACTGGCAATAAACAACCTGCCGCACGGGGGCGGCAGGTTCGCAATGCGCGTAGCGTTAAAGTCGACCCAGATCGTTGATCAGGGCGAGTAGCATCACCCCAAGGACCAAACTGACACCGATCTGGACCCCCCAACCTTGCACCCGATCCGAGAGCGGACGACCGCGCGTCCACTCGATCAGGTAGAACAGCAAATGCCCCCCATCCAGCACGGGAATGGGCAGCAGGTTCAGAACTCCCAGGCTTATGCTCAGGTAGGCGAGGAAATTCAGGAAATCACCGACGCCGGACTGGGCTGAAGCGCCCGCCACTTTAGCAATGGTTATCGGTCCACTCAAGTTTTTTACCGAGAGCTCGCCGAACAGCATTTTCTTCAGCGACTCCAGGGTCAGCACGCTCATCGACCAGGTTCTGGACAGCCCCTGACCGACGGCTTCCAGCGGCCCGTAGCGGACTTCGCGCAGCATCTCGGCAGGCCATTGCCCGCCCTTCACGCCCGCGCCCAGGTAGCCGGACGCCGCGCTGCCTTCCCCGCGGTGCGTCAGCGTGACGCTGCGCTCGATGACCTGGCCATCGCGCTCCAGGCGCAGCTGTACCGTGCTGTCGGCACGCCCGCGCACCGTGTCGACCACCTGCTGCCAGTCGTCGAGCGCCTTGCCGTCCAGTGTCAGCAAGCGATCGCCGGTCTTGAGCCCTGCCGCTGCGGCAGGCCCCTTGGGGTCGAGCTCGGCCAGCACCGGGGCGATGGCCGGCCGCCATGGGCGCAGGCCCAGGGACCGGATCGGGTCGGGCTCACCCTCCCCCTTGAGCCAGTCCTTCAAGGTGACCGCGTGCGACGACTCGGTGGTACTGCCCGGCTCGAGCACCCCGACGCGCACGGTGCCGGTCTCGCCGAGGCGCCGGACCAGTTGCAGGTTCACCGCCGACCAGCCGGTCGTCGGCTCGCCGTCGACCGACACGATTTCCTGACCGTCGCGCAGACCGGCCTGCGCCGCCAGGCTGCCGGGCTCGACCGCGCCGATGACCGGACGGATCTGCTGGCTGCCGAGCATGGCCAGCAACCAGAAGAACACGATGGCCAGCAGGAAGTTGGCGATCGGCCCGGCGGCGACGATGGCGATACGCTGCCCCACCGACTTGCGGTTGAACGCCTGATCGAGCTGCGCCTCCGGCACCGCCGCCTCGCGCTCGTCGAGCATCTTCACGTAGCCGCCCAGGGGGATGGCGGCGATCACGAACTCGGTGCCCTGGCGATCATGCCAGCGCACCAGGGGCGTGCCGAAGCCGACCGAGAAGCGCAGCACCTTGACCCCACAGCGACGGGCCACCCAGAAGTGGCCGAACTCGTGGAAGGTGACCAGCACGCCCAGGGCGATCAGGGTGCCGACAATCATGTAGAGCGCAGTCATGGGAATCTCCGAAGGCGTTCAGCCAGGGTCAGCGCGCGGTGACGGCCTTATCGGCCATGCCGCTCCAGCCAGTGGCTCGACAGCTCGCGGGCGCGCCGGTCGGCCTCGAACACGGCCTCCAGCGACGCCACGGGCTCGACCGGCTGCTGTTCGAGGACCTGCGCAATGATACGCGCGATCTCGGGGAAGCGGATACGCCCTTGGAGGAACGCCTCCACGGCGATTTCGTTGGCCGCATTGAGCGTGGCCGGGGCGCTGCCGCCCGCTTGCGCGGCGTCTCGCGCCAGGCGCAGGCAGGGGAAGCGCTGGTCGTCAGGCATCTGGAAGTCCAGCCGGGCGATGGCGAACAGGTCCAGCGGCGCCACGCCCGAGTCGATGCGCCGGGGCCACGCCAGCGCATGGGCGATGGGCGTGCGCATGTCCGGATTGCCGAGCTGGGCCAGCACCGACCCATCCACATAGTCGACCAGCGAATGGATGACGCTCTGCGGGTGCACCACCACCTCGACCTTCGAGGGCGGCGCGTCGAACAGCCAGCAGGCCTCGATCAGCTCCAGACCCTTGTTCATCATGCTCGCCGAATCCACGGAGATCTTGCGCCCCATGGACCAGTTGGGGTGCGCGCAGGCCTGCTCGGGGGTGACGTCGAGCAACGCGTCGGCCGACAGTTCGCGGAACGGACCACCCGACGCCGTGAGCAGGATCCGGCGCACGCCCACGGCGTCCAGCCCTCGGGCATAGTCGTGTGGCAGACACTGGAAGATCGCGTTGTGCTCGCTGTCGATGGGCAGCAGCACCGCGCCACTGCGCTGCACCGCCTGCATGAACAGCGCACCGGACATCACCAGCGCTTCCTTGTTGGCCAGCAGCACCTTCTTGCCCGCCTCGACCGCGGCCAGGGTCGGTCGCAGCCCGGCAGCGCCGACGATGGCCGCCATCACCGTGTCGACCTCCGGCGCCGACGCCACCTGGCACAGGCCGGCCGCGCCCACCAGCACCTCGACGGCCACCTGCGCCGCCGCCAGGCCCTGGCGCAGTCGCAGGGCCGCCGCCTCGTCCGGCACCACGGCGCAGACCGGGCGGTGCTGCACGCACAGCGCCAGCAGTTCGTCGATGCGGGAGAACCCGGTCAAGGCGAAGACCTGGTACTGCTCGGGATGGCGGGCGATCACGTCCAGCGTGCTCAGGCCGATGGAGCCGGTCGCCCCCAGTACGGTGACCTGTTGCACGCGACTCACATCACACCCCATTCGGCAGCCCACAACAGCACGGCGAACAGCGGGATGGCCGCCGTCAGGCTGTCGATGCGGTCGAGCACGCCGCCGTGGCCGGGTAGCAGGTTGCTGCTGTCCTTGATGCCGGAGCGGCGCTTGAACATGCTTTCGGTCAGGTCGCCGATCACCGAGGCCATCACCACCAGCGCCCCACCCAGCACGCCGATCAGCAGTTGGCCCAGACTCCAGTCTCGGTACAGACCGACCGCGACCACGATCGCCAGGCTCACCGCCAGCCCGCCGTAGACGCCTTCCCAGCTCTTGCCAGGGCTGACCTGGGGCGCCAGCTTGCGCTTGCCGAAGGCTCGCCCGGAGAAATAGGCACCGATGTCGGCCGCCCAGACCAGCATCATCACCGACAGGATCAGCCAATTGCCCATCGACCAGTGCTTGAGCAGGATCAGCCCCTGCCAGGCGGGCAGCAACACCAGCACGCCGATCAGCAGGCGACACGCCGCGCTGGCCCACAACTCGCTGCTGCGTGGATAGGTCAGCACCAGCCAGGTGGCCACCCCCCACCAGATCACCGACGCGCCCAGCACCCACGGCGCCAGGTCCGGCATCAGGTGCAGCACCATCAGTGCGCCGGCGATGACCGCCGCGTAGGCCAGGCGCAGCGGCTGCGCCTCGAGCCCGGCCAGGCGCGCCCACTCCCAGGCACCCAGGCTGACCACCAGGCCGATGAACAAGGCGAAGTCTCCGCCTTGCAGCAGGAAGAAACCGCCCAGGGCGATCGGCAGCAGGATCAGCGCGGTGATGATGCGTTGTTTAAGCATTAGGCACGAGCTCCAGATTCGACCTGCTCGCTCGTCTTACCGAAACGACGCTGGCGCGAAGCGAAATCGGCCAGCGCGGTGCGCATGGCGTCGTGTTTGAAATCCGGCCAGTACAGGTCGGAAAAGTACAGCTCGGCATAGGCCAGCTGCCAGAGCAGGAAGTTGCTGATGCGATGCTCGCCACCGGTACGGATGCACAGGTCCGGCAACGGCAGGTCGCCGGTGACCAGACAGGTCTGCAGCAACCCGGGGGTGATGTCTTCCGGGCGCAGGTGCCCGGCCTGGACCTCGCGGGCCAGGCGCTGCGCGGCCTGGGCGATGTCCCACTGGCCGCCGTAGTTGGCGGCGACCTGCAAGGTGAACCGGGTATTGCCCGCCGTCAGCGATTCGGCCTCGCGGATCGCCTGCTGCAGTTCGGGGTGAAAGCGCGAGCGATCCCCGATGATGCGCAGGCAGATGCCGTTTTCGTTGAGGCGCCGGGCTTCCCGGCGCAGGGCCGAGAAGAACAGCTCCATCAACGCGCCCACTTCATCGGCCGGACGCTGCCAGTTCTCGCTGGAGAAGGCGAACAGGGTCAGCACCTCGACCCCCGCCTCGGCGCAGACTTCGATGACTGCGCGAACGGCGTCGACCCCCGCCTTGTGCCCGGCGACGCCAGGCAACAGGCGACGCTTGGCCCAGCGGTTGTTGCCGTCCATGATGATCGCGACATGACGCGGCACCGAGGACGGGGCCGCTGGCTTGGTCTTTTCCATTGAAAAACCCTGGCCTTAGACGGCCATCAGGTCCTTTTCCTTGGCCTTGAAGGCAGCATCGACCTCGGCCACGTACTTGTCGGTCAGCTTCTGGATTTCGTCAGCGGCGCGACGCTCTTCGTCTTCGCTGATCTCCTTGTCCTTGGTCAGCTTCTTCAAGTCGGCCAGGGCATCACGACGGACGTTGCGCACGGCGACCTTGGCATCCTCGGCGACGCCGCTGGCCTGCTTGGTGTAGCCCTTGCGGGTCTCCTCGGTCAGGGCTGGCATCGGGACACGAATGGTGGTGCCGGCGCTGGAGGGGTTCAGGCCCAGGTCGGAGGTCAGGATGGCCTTCTCGATCGCGGCGCTGAGGTTCTTGTCATGGGCGACGATCTTCAGGGTGCGCGCGTCCTCGACGCTGACGGCGGCGACCTGGTTCAGTGGCATCTCGCTGCCCCAGGCCGGGACCTTGACGCTGTCCAGGATGCTGGGGTGGGCACGGCCGGTGCGGATGGCCGCCAGGTTGCGTGCCAAGGCCTCCAGGGACTTGCCCATGCGGTCCTGGGCGTCTTTCTTGATGTCGTTGATCATGCTTGGCCTTCCTCGATCAGGGTTCCTTCGGCGCCACCCACCACGATGTTCAGCAGGGCGCCAGGCTTGTTCATGTTGAAGACACGCAGTGGCATCTTGTGGTCGCGGCACAGGCAGATCGCGGTCAGGTCCATGACGCCGAGCTTGCGATCGAGGACCTCGTCGTAGGTCAGGCGATCGAACTTCTCCGCGTGCGGATCCTTGAACGGGTCGGCGGTGTACACGCCATCGACCTTGGTCGCCTTCAGCACCACGTCGGCATCGATCTCGATGGCGCGCAGGCAGGCGGCGGAGTCGGTGGTGAAGAACGGGTTGCCCGTGCCGGCGGAGAAAATTACCACATCGCCGGACTTGAGTTGACGATTGGCTTTGCGGCGATCGTAATGATCGGTCACGCCCACCATGGAAATCGCCGACATGACGATGGCCGAGATGTTCGAGCGCTCCAGGGCGTCGCGCATGGCCAGGGCGTTCATGACCGTGGCCAGCATGCCCATGTGGTCACCGGTGACGCGGTCCATGCCGGCGGCACTCAGCGCGGCACCGCGGAACAGGTTGCCACCGCCGATCACCAGGCCGACCTCGACGCCGATGCCGACCAGCTGCCCGACTTCCAGGGCCATGCGGTCCAGGACCTTCGGGTCGATGCCAAACTCTTCCGAACCCATCAGGGCCTCGCCGCTAAGTTTGAGCAAAATGCGTTTATAGCGAGGTTGGCGACCACTCACCTGCTGAGCCATTGCGAGTCTCTCCTGCGGCGTTGTATAGAAAATTCTGAGCGGGCTGGATGCAGCCTGCCAAAGACTGTAGCGCGGCGCTGCTTCAGCGCCAACGCCTGCCGGCAGGGTAAACCGGCAGGCGCTTTGAAAAAGAGGCTGCGCGCGTGAGCGGGCAGCCTCTTCGGGGCGACAGACGGGGCTGTCTTACTGCTTGGCGGCAGCAACCTGTGCGGCAACTTCAGCAGCGAAGTCGTCGATTGGCTTCTCGATGCCTTCGCCCACCTTGAAGTAGGTGAAGGACACGATTTCAGCGCCGGCTTTCTTGGCCAGCTCGCCGACCTTGACTTCCGGGTTCATGACGAAGGCCTGCTCTTTGAGCGAGGCTTCGGCCTTGAACTTGGTGATGCGGCCGTTGATCATGTTCTCGACGATGTTCTCTGGCTTGCCAGCGATCTTGTCGGCGTTGAGCTGCAGGAAGACGCCCTTCTCGCGCTCGATGGCTTCGGCGGAGATTTCCGACGAGTCCAGGAATTCCGGGTTCGATGCCGCGACGTGCATGGCGATGTTCTTGGCCAGCTCGACGTCACCGCCTTTCAGAACGACGACAGCGCCGATCTTGTTGCCGTGCAGGTAGGCACCGACGACGTCGCCTTCCACGCGCACCAGGCGGCGGATGTTGACGTTTTCGCCACACTTGGCGACCAGGGCTTCACGAGCGGCTTCGCGCGAGGCGATCAGCGGCGCGGCGTCGGTCAGCTTCTGGGCGAAGGCTTCTTCCAGGCTTTCGGCGACGAAGTTCTTGAAGTCGTCTTGCAGGGCCAGGAAGTCGGTCTGCGAGTTCACTTCCAGCAGGACGGCGGACGTGCCGTCGGTCTTGACGGCGATCGCGCCTTCGGCAGCGACGTTGCCAGCCTTTTTAGCGGCCTTGATGGCGCCCGAGGCACGCATGTCGTCAATGGCTTTTTCGATGTCGCCGCCAGCCTTTTCCAGGGCTTTCTTGCAATCCATCATGCCTTCGCCGGTACGCTCGCGCAGTTCTTTGACCAGCGCTGCAGTAATTGCTGCCATTTCAAAATCCTCTTGGAAAGTTTTTCAACCATTCCACCCGTCGATGACGGGCGTTCAATTCTGCCAATCCGCTGTCTGCGCCCCTATGCCCTGAAAGGCACGGTTGCCGACAGCAGGATCTCAAGGTGGCAAAAAGGGGGCCTAGCCCCCTTTTCGCGTGCCCAGTCGACGCTAGCGTCTCTTACTCGGCAGCGGGTGCAGCCGCTTCTTCAGCGTAGACTTCGGTACCGCCAGCCACGTTGTTGCGGCCGCGGATGATGGCGTCGGCCATCGAAGTCATGTACAGCTCGATGGCGCGGATGGCGTCGTCGTTGCCTGGGATGACGTAGTCGACGCCTTCCGGGCTGCTGTTGGTATCGACAACGCCGATGACCGGGATGCCCAGCTTGTTGGCTTCGGTGATGGCGATGCGCTCGTGGTCGACGTCGATCACGAACAGTGCGTCCGGCAGGCCGCCCATGTCCTTGATGCCGCCCAGGCTACGGTCCAGCTTTTCCAGGTCGCGCGAACGCATCAGCGCTTCTTTCTTGGTCAGCTTGGTGAACGTGCCGTCTTCGGCCTGGGTTTCCAGGTCACGCAGACGCTTGATCGAAGCGCGGATGGTCTTGTAGTTGGTCAGCATGCCGCCCAACCAGCGGTGGTCGACGTACGGCGAGCCGCAACGTGCTGCCTGCTCGGCGACGATCTTGCCCGCGGAACGCTTGGTGCCGACGAACATGATCTTGTTCTTGCCCTGGGCCAGACGCTCGACGAACGACAGTGCGTCGTTGAACAGCGGCAGGGTTTTTTCCAGGTTGATGATGTGGATCTTGTTGCGCGCGCCGAAGATGTACTTGCCCATCTTCGGGTTCCAGTAACGGGTCTGGTGGCCGAAGTGCACACCGGCCTTCAGCATATCGCGCATGTTGACTTGGGACATGATTGTTCCTTGATAAGTCGGGTTGGGCCTCCACGCATCCCAATGACCAACCGCGCATCCAGTGATCCGCGGCACCCAGGCCATCGTGCCGACACGTGTGTGGGTTCAGGCTGACGGGGTCGTCCCCGAAAGCGGCGCATGTTATACCACAGCCGACGGGGGAACGGAACCAGAACCTTGCGCCCCCGGACATGGCATGGCACGCGGGCGGAAGGCCCAGAAACGCGGCCAGGTCTGCTAGAATCGCGGTTTTCCGTTCGTTCGCGCCCTGGCGGCGCCGTAGAGAGCCTGCAATGACCGTAACCCTCAAGACCGCCGAAGACATCGAAAAGATGCGGATCGCCGGCCGCCTGGCCGCCGACGTGCTCGAAATGATCGAAGAGCACGTCAAGCCCGGTGTGACCACCGAGCACCTCGACCGCCTGTGCCACGACTACATCGTCAACGTGCAGAAGGCCATCCCCGCGCCCCTGAACTACAAGGGCTTCCCCAAGTCGATCTGCACCTCGATCAACCACGTGGTCTGCCACGGCATCCCGGGCGACAAGCCGCTCAAGGATGGCGACACGCTGAACATCGACGTCACCGTGATCAAGGACGGCTACCACGGCGACACCAGCCGCATGTTCCACGTCGGCACCGTCGCGCCTTGGGCCGAGCGCCTGTCCCAGGTCACCCAGGAATGCCTGTACAAGGCCATCGAGCTGGTGCGTCCGGGTTGCCGCCTCGGCGACATCGGCGAGGTGATCCAGAAGCACGCCGAGAAGAACGGCTTCTCCGTGGTGCGCGAGTTCTGCGGCCACGGCATCGGCAAGGTGTTCCACGAAGAGCCCCAGGTGCTGCACTACGGCAAGGCCGGCACCGGCATGATCCTCCAGGAGGGCATGACCTTCACCATCGAGCCGATGATCAACCAGGGCAAGGCCGACACCAAGGTACTGGGCGATGGTTGGACGGCGATCACCAAGGACCGCAAGCTGTCGGCGCAGTGGGAGCACACCCTGCTGGTGACGGCCACCGGCTACGAGATCTTCACCCTGCGCAAGGACGACACCCTCCCGCGCACCTCGGCCTGATACCCGGCCGACTGCCCAGACAGGAACCCGATCGATGCCCCAGGTGGATCCCGAACTGTTCGACCGCGGCCAGTTCCAGGCCGAGCTGGCGCTCAAGGCCAGCCCTATCGCGGCCTTCAAGAAGGCCATGCGCCAGGCCGGCGACGTGCTCGACCGGCGCTTTCGCGACGGTCGCGACGTACGTCGGCTGATCGAGGACCGCGCCTGGCTCGTCGACAACCTGCTGCAGCAGGCCTGGAACCAGTTCGACTGGGGCGAGCCGGGCGGCATCGCCCTGGTGGCCGTGGGCGGCTACGGCCGTGGCGAGCTGCACCCTTATTCGGACATCGACCTGCTGATCCTGCTGGGCGAGGACGACCATGAACGCTACCGGGGCGCCATCGAGCAGCTGCTGACCCTGCTGTGGGACATCGGCCTGGAAGTCGGGCAGAGCGTGCGCAGCGTCGCCGAATGCGCCGAGCAGGCCCGCGCCGACATCACGGTCATCACCAACCTCATGGAAAGCCGCACCATCGCCGGCCCCGAGACGCTGCGCAAGCGCATGCTCGAGGCCACCGGGACCGCCCACATGTGGCCGAGCAAGGCGTTCTTCCTGGCCAAGCGCGCCGAGCTGCAGGCACGTCACTACAAGTACAACGACACCGAGTACAACCTCGAGCCCAACGTCAAGGGTTCGCCAGGCGGGCTGCGCGACATCCAGACCGTGCTTTGGGTCGCGCGGCGCCACTACGGCACGCTGAACCTGCACGCCCTGGCCGGTGAAGGTTTCCTGCTGGAGAGCGAGAACGAACTGCTGGCCTCGTCCCAGTCATTCCTGTGGAAGGTGCGCTATGCCCTGCACATGCTCGCCGGGCGCGCCGAGGATCGCCTGCTGTTCGATCACCAGCGCAGCGTGGCCACCCTGCTCGGCTACGACGATGAAAACCCCAAGCGCGCCATCGAACAGTTCATGCAGCAGTACTACCGGGTGGTGATGAGCATCAGCCAGTTGTGCGACCTGATCATCCAGCACTTCGAAGAAGTGATCCTGGCCGACGACAACGGCACGACCCAGCCGCTCAACCCGCGCTTCCGCCTGCACGATGGCTACCTCGAAGCGGTCAACGCCCAGGTGTTCAAGCGCACCCCGTTCGCCATGCTGGAAATCTTCGTTCTGATGGCCCAGCACCCGGCGATCAAGGGCGTGCGCGCCGACACCGTGCGCCTGCTGCGCGAGCACCGGCACCTGATCGACGACGCCTTCCGCCACGACATCCGCAACACCAGCCTGTTCATCGAGCTGTTCAAGTGCGAGGTGGGCATCCACCGCAACCTGCGGCGCATGAACCGCTACGGCATCCTCGGGCGCTACCTGCCCGAGTTCGGCTTCATCGTCGGGCAGATGCAGCACGACCTGTTCCACATCTACACGGTCGATGCGCACACGCTCAATCTGATCAAGCACCTGCGCAAGCTGCAGTACACGCCGGTATCGGAAAAATTCCCGCTGGCCAGCAAGCTGATGGGGCGCCTGCCCAAGCCGGAGCTGATCTACCTGGCCGGCCTGTACCACGACATCGGCAAGGGCCGCCAGGGCGACCATTCGGAAATCGGCGCCGAAGAGGCCGAGGCGTTCTGCCGACGTCATCACCTCCCGGCCTGGGACAGCCGCCTGATCGTCTGGCTGGTGCGCCACCACCTGAGCATGTCCACCACGGCCCAGCGCAAGGACCTGTCCGACCCGCAGGTGATCCACGACTTCGCGCTGCTGGTCGGCGACGAGACGCGCCTGGACTATCTCTACGTGCTCACCGTGGCCGACATCAACGCCACCAACCCGAGCCTGTGGAATTCCTGGCGCGCCAGCCTGCTGCGCCAGCTCTACACCGAGACCAAGCGCGCCCTGCGCCGCGGCCTGGAAAACCCGCTGGACCGCGAAGAGCTGATCCGCCAGACCCAGAGCGCCGCGCTGGACATCCTGGTGCGCGAGGGCACCGACCCGGACGACGTCGAACAGCTCTGGTCGCAGCTGGGCGACGACTATTTCCTGCGCCACACCTCCGCCGACGTCGCCTGGCACACCGATGCCATCCTCCAGCAGCCTGCCGACGGCGGCCCGCTGGTGCTGATCAAGGAAACCACCCAGCGCGAGTTCGAGGGCGGCACGCAGATCTTCATCTATGCACCGGACCAGCACGACTTCTTCGCCGTGACCGTGGCGGCCATGTCGCAGCTCAACCTGAACATCCACGACGCGCGGATCATCACTTCCAGCAGCCAGTTCACCCTCGACACCTACATCGTGCTGGACACCGATGGCGGATCCATCGGCGACGACCCCCAACGCGTGCGCCAGATCCGCGAGGGGTTGACCGAAGCGCTGCGCACGCCCGAAGACTACCCGACCATCATCCAGCGGCGGGTGCCGCGCCAGCTCAAGCACTTCACCTTCGCCCCGCAGGTGACCATCCACAACGACGCGCAGCGGCCGGTGACCGTCCTGGAGCTGACCGCCCCGGATCGTCCCGGGTTGCTGGCGCGCATCGGCCGGATCTTCCTGGAGTTCGACCTGTCCTTGCAGAACGCCAAGATCGCCACCCTGGGCGAGCGGGTCGAGGACGTGTTCTTCATCACCGATGCCGACAACCAGCCACTGTCCGACCCGCAACTGTGCAGCCGCCTGCAGGAGGCGATCGTGCGCCAGTTGCAGGCAGGCCAGCAGAGCGATGGCACCCCTACCCGCGTCACCTTTTGACGATTGACGAGACCTTGCGCCGATGAACCATGCCCTGACCCAGCTTCAGCCCTACCCGTTCGAGAAACTTCGCGCCCTGCTCGGCAGCGTGAAGCCGGCGGCGGACAAACGCCCCATCGCCCTGTCGATCGGTGAGCCGAAGCACGAGTCGCCTGCCTTCGTCACCCAGACCCTGGCGGACCACCTTGGGGACCTGGCGGTCTACCCCAGTACCCTCGGCCTGCCTGCACTGCGCCAGTCGATCGCGCAGTGGTGCGAACGGCGCTTCGGCGTGCCCGCCGGCTGGCTCGATGCCGAGCGCCACGTGCTGCCGGTCAACGGCACGCGCGAGGCCCTGTTCGCGTTCACCCAGGCCGTGGTCAACCGGGCCGACGAGGGCCTGGTGGTGAGCCCCAATCCGTTCTACCAGATCTACGAAGGCGCCGCGCTGCTGGCCGGCGCCACGCCCCACTACCTGCCGTGCCTCGAAGCCAACGGCTTCAACCCCGACTTCGACGCCGTGCCGGCGCAAGTCTGGCAGCGCTGCCAGATCCTCTTCCTCTGCTCGCCAGGCAACCCGACGGGCGCCCTGGTGCCGCTCGAGACCCTGAAGAAGCTGATCGCCCTGGCCGACCAGTACGATTTCGTGATCGCCGCCGACGAGTGCTACAGCGAGCTGTACTTCGACGAAGACCACCCGCCTGCCGGCCTGCTGACGGCCTGCGCCGAACTGGGCCGCCAGGATTTCCACCGCTGCGTGGTGTTCCACAGCCTGTCCAAGCGTTCGAACCTGCCCGGCCTGCGCTCGGGCTTCGTCGCCGGCGATGCGCGCATCCTCAAGCCGTTCCTGCTGTACCGCACCTACCACGGCTGCGCCATGCCGGTGCCGACCCAGCGCGCGAGCATCGCGGCCTGGGGCGACGAAGCGCACGTGCGTGCCAACCGCGACCAGTACCGCGCCAAGTTCGACGCGGTCCTGGACATCCTGCAGCCGGTGCTCGACGTCCAGCGCCCGGACGGCAGCTTTTACCTGTGGGCCAAGGTCCCGGGCGATGACGCCGCCTTCGCCCGCGACCTGTTCGAGACCGAGCACGTGACGGTGGTGCCCGGCGCGTACCTGTCGCGCGAGGTGGACGGCGTCAACCCAGGCGCCGGGCGCGTGCGCATGGCCCTGGTCGCTCCACTGGCCGACTGCATCGAAGCGGCCGAGCGCATCCGTGACTTTCTGTCACGCTGATCGCACCCGGCCCAGCATTATCTAACACGCAGCGCACACGCCGCCGCACGAGACTCCGGGGCCCTACCTCACCGGAGTCTCGCCATGCTGGACCTGATGCTGTGCCACTGCCGCAAAGCCGCTGACCCGCTGCTCGCCTACCAGGTCGCCCTCGCCGAAAACCCGGCCAACGCCGGCCCTGGATCGAGCGGGGGACGCAAGAAGCGTTCGATCGCCTACGTCGACAAGCTCTGGGCGCCGGGCCGTACCCTGCGCATCAGCTTCACCAATGAGCCGGAAACGTCGCTCAAGCAGGCGATCTTCGAGGCGGCCTGTCAGTGGCTGCCCTACGTGAACCTGCGGTTCGAGCGGGTCGAGGACGACAGCGACAGCGAGATCAAGGTCTTCACCGGCGGTGCGCCGACCTTCAACTACTCGATGTTCGGCACCGATGCGCTGACCAGCGCCGATGCCTCCATGGTGCTCGGGGTCACCCCCGACATGGACAGCTTCGAGCACACCGTCATCCATGAATTCGGCCATGCCCTGGGCGCCGAGCACGAGCACCAGCACCCGGATGCCGACATCCCCTGGGACATTCCGAAGGTCTATGCCTGGTACGCCGCCAAGGGTCATTCCAAGGCCGTGGTCGACGAGTCGGTGCTGGCCAAGATCGACAACCCGCGGGTGCGCAAGACGCCTTACGATCGCCACTCGATCATGCATTACCCGGTGCCACAGGAACTGACCCTGGGCGACTGGGAGGTCGGCATCAACACGTGCATCAGCGAGAAGGACAAGCAGTTCATGCGCCTGGCCTACCCTCGCTGAGGCGATGATTCACTTGGTCCGCGCCAGGTTGGCCTCGCTCAGGTCCAGTTCACCGAGGATCTGCCGGACCACCTCGTTGCCGACCTGGTGCCGACGGTGCAGCGCGTAGAGCTCCAGGCGCTGAGCGCGCAAGGCCTTGAGCCGCAGGTGCCGCTCGAGCTGGTCCATGCGCTCGGCCAGGGCGCGCGTCTCGGCGCTGTGGTTGTAGCGTTCGAGCTGGTCGCGGTACTCGGCCATCAGCCGCCCCTTGAGCTCGACCGCAAGCGTGGCCAGGTCGGCGTTCTGCGGCGCATCGGCTTCGCTCAAGTCCTCGGCTTCCAAGGCATGGATGGCCGCCTCGGCCGTCCGTCGCCAGGCCTCCTGCACTTCCTGGTCCATGCGCTCGTCGGCGCTCTTGTCGACCCCGCGCAGCAGCAGTGGCAGGGTGATGCAGGCGCTGACCAGCGACAGCAGGATCACCCCCGCGGCGATGAAGATCAGCAGGTCGCGCTGGGGGAAGGCCTGATCGGCGCCGATCAGTAAGGGCACCGACATGACACCGGCCAAGGTCACCGCCCCGCGCACGCCGCCCAGGGTCAGCAGCCAGCAGGAACGCGCGGTCGGCAGCATCACCAGGGCCGACTTGCCCCGCCAATGGCGGAGCCGGCCGATGATGCGCCAGACGCTTTGCACCCAGACGAAGCGCAGCAGCACCAGGGTGGCGAAGATCGCCAGCACGTCCAGGCAGCGCCAGGCCAGCGTCGGCCAGAGCGACGTCTCGTGACTGGCCACGGCCTTGACGATATCAGGCAACTGCAAGCCCAGCAGCAGGAAGATCAGCCCGTTGAAGGCGAACTCCAGCAGCGACCAGACGCTGCGGTTGAGCAGCCGGGTACTAGTCTGGCGCGGCAGCAGGTCCAGCCAGCTCTGCATCATGCCGGCCGCCACCGCCGAAAGGATGCCCGATGCCCCCAGGCGCTCGGCCAGGACATAGGCGGCGAACGGCAGCAGCAGCATGAACACCACATGGGTGGCCGGATCGTCCCAGCCCCGGCCGATCATCCACATGCGCAACCGCCCGATCAGCCAGCTCAGGGCCACGCCTACCGCCAGCCCGCCCAGCGCCACCAGCAGGAAGGTCACGCTGGCCTCGGCCAGCGAGAATGCCCCGGTGATGGCCGCTGCCAGGGCGAACTTGAAGGTCACCAGGCCCGAGGCATCGTTCATCAGGGCCTCGCCCTGGAGCATGTGCATCAACGGCTTGGGCAGACGGTCCTGGGTGATCGCCGACACGGCCACCGCATCGGTGGGCGACAGGATCGCCGCCAGGGCGAAGGCGGCGGCCAGGGGAATGCTCGGTAGCAGCCAATGGATGAAGTACCCGGCACCGACGACGGTGAACAGCACCAGCCCGACCGCCAGCCCCACCACAGGTCCGCGCAGCCGCCACAGCGCGCGCTTCGGAATACGCCAGCCGTCGACGAACAGCAGCGGCGGCAGGAACAGAAAGAGGAACAGTTCAGGGTCCAGCGCCACGTGCAGGCCCAGGGTCGGCCAGGCCAGCAAGGCTCCGGCGGCGATCTGGATCAACGGCAACGGCAGCGGAACGACGCGAACCAGCAGTTTGGAGAGACTTACCAGCGTCAGCAGGATAAGCACGGTGTAGGCTGACTGCATTGGAGCATGTGTCCTGTGTGAGCGAAGGCCAAGGGCGGCCGGCGGTCGCGGGCGGCGTCATGGTAAGGCTGAAGGGCACGGCAGAACCGTGCGACCAACGTCGTACCCCGGCGACGCCCGCGTCGAGGGCCGCGACGACCTGCAATGGACCACGGCACGGTCCTCAGGTGCCGCGCTCATGGCATCCGCGCCGTCGATGCCGCATAATCGGCCGTCCACTGTTCAAGGAGCACCGAGGCGGCACGCCAGGCTCGGACAGGGGTCGGTCGAGTTGCCCTGTACCGTTCGGAGACGGTAGAGCCCGTTGCGGCTCCCTTCCGGTCGATCAGTCTCCCTGCACCGCTTCCTGCCCGTTCGAACCGCGTATGGCCTCCCGACACGCGATGACCCCGACTCTCTACGGCATCAAGGCTTGCGACACCATGAAGAAGGCCCGTACCTGGCTCGACGCGCAGGCCATCGCCTATACCTTCCACGACTACAAGACCCAAGGCATCGACCGTGACCGTCTGGCGCGCTGGTGCGACGAGCACGGCTGGCAGGTCGTCCTGAACCGTGCCGGCACCACCTTCCGCAAGCTCGACGAGGCCAGCAAGGCCGACCTCGACCAGGCCAGGGCCATCGACCTGATGCTGGCCCAGCCCTCGATGATCAAGCGCCCGGTGCTGGATCTGGGCCAACGCACGCTGGTCGGCTTCGCGCCCGACCGGTACGCCGCCGCCCTGACCTGATTTTCCGCTTTCCCTTATTCGCAAGAGGTAACCGCATGTCCACTACCCTGTTCAGCCTGGCCTTCGGCGTCGGCACCCAGAACCGCCAGGGCACCTGGCTGGAAGTCTTCTACGCGCTGCCCCTGGTGGCCCCCTCCAGCGCCCTGGTCGAGGCGATCGCCCCGGTGCTTGGCTACGAAGGCGGCAACCAGGCCATCACCATCAGCACGACCCAGGCCGCGCAACTGGCCGAGGCCGTGCGCTCGGTCGATGCCGCCCAGGCTGCCCTGCTGACCCGCCTGGCGGAAAGCCAGAAGCCGCTGGTGGCGACCCTGCTGGCCGAGGACGGCGCCCTGACCTCGACCCCGGAAGCCTACCTGAAGCTGCACCTGCTCTCGCACCGCCTGGTCAAGCCCCATGGCGTGAGCCTGGCCGGCATCTTCCCGCTGCTGCCGAACATCGCCTGGACCAGCCAGGGTGCCATCGACCTGGCCGAGCTGGCCGAGCAGCAGCTCGAAGCGCGCCTGCGCGGCGACCTGCTGGAAGTCTTCTCGGTGGACAAGTTCCCGAAGATGACCGACTACGTGGTGCCGGCCGGTGTGCGCATCGCCGACAGCGCGCGGGTCCGCCTGGGCGCCTACATCGGCGAAGGCACCACCATCATGCACGAGGGCTTCGTCAACTTTAACGCCGGCACCGAAGGCCCGGGCATGATCGAAGGCCGTGTCTCGGCCGGCGTGTTCGTCGGCAAGGGGTCGGACCTGGGTGGCGGCTGCTCGACCATGGGCACCCTGTCCGGTGGCGGCAACATCGTCATCACCGTCGGCGAAGGCTGCCTGATCGGCGCCAACGCCGGTATCGGCATCCCGCTGGGCGACCGCAACACCGTCGAGGCAGGCCTGTACATCACCGCCGGCACCAAGGTGCAGCTGCTGGACGAGCAGAACCAGCTGGTCAAGGTGGTCAAGGCGCGCGACCTGGCGGGCCAGACCGACCTGCTGTTCCGCCGCAATTCGGTCAGCGGCGCGGTCGAGTGCAAGACCCACAAGTCGGCCATCGAGCTGAACGAGGCCCTGCACGCCCACAACTGAGGCCTGCAGCGACCTGAAGTGATAAGATCGGGCCTGGCTTCTTGCCAGGCCCGTTTCTTTTCCAGGTCCTACACATGTTCCAGCCCTCCCCCTGGCGCGCCGACTTCCCCGCCGTCGCTGCCCTGCACCGCCAGCACCAGACCTACCTGGACAGCGCGGCCACCGCCCAGAAACCCCAGGCCATGCTGGACGCTCTCAATCACTATTACGGCGGGGGCGCCGCCAACGTCCACCGGGCCCAGCACGTGCCGGGCGCCCTGGCGACCCAGGCATTCGAGGCGACGCGCAGCGCATTGGCCGCCTGGACAGGGGGTGGCGAGGCCCAGCAGTTCATCTTCACCCACGGGGCCACCTCGGCGCTGAACCTGCTGGCCTACGGCCTCGAACATGGCTTGGAGGCCGGCGACGAAATCGCCGTCAGCGCCCTGGAGCACCACGCCAACCTGCTGCCTTGGCAGCAGCTGGCACGGCGCCGCGGCCTGCGTCTGGTGATCCTGCCGATCGACGGGCAGGGCCGCATCGACGTGGAACAGGCGCTGCAGCTGATCGGCCCGCGGACCCGGCTGGTGGCGGTCAGCCAGCTGTCCAACGTGCTGGGCACCTGGCAACCCCTGGCACCCTTGTTGACCCACGCCCGTGCCCAAGGGGCCCTGAGCGTGGTCGATGGGGCTCAAGGCGTGGTCCACGGCCGGCCCGACCTGCACGCCCTGGGCTGCGATTTCTACGTATTCTCCAGCCACAAATTGTATGGGCCGGACGGTGTGGGCGTGCTGTACGGGCGCCCGGCAGCGCTGTCTCAGCTGAAGCACTGGCAGTACGGCGGCGAGATGGTGCACCTGGCCGACTACCATGAGGCAAGCTTCCGTTCCGCGCCCCTGGGGTTCGAAGCGGGCACGCCACCGGTGGCGGGCGTGATCGGGCTGGGGGCGACCCTGGCGTACCTGAACGGCCTGGACCTGGCGGCCGTGGCGGCTCACGAGGCCGCGCTGCACCGTGCGCTGTGCGAGGGCCTGCGCGCACGCGAGGGCGTGCGCCTGCTGGGCGATCCTGAGGTGGCACTGGCCAGCTTCGTGGTCGAAGGCGTGCACAATGCCGACATCGCCCACCTGCTGACCGAACAGGGCATCGCCGTGCGCGTGGGGCATCATTGCGCCATGCCGCTGCTCGAGCAGCTCGGCCTGGGCGGCGCGATCCGCGTGTCGCTGGGCCTGTACAACGACGGCGACGACCTGGCGCGGTTCTTCGACGCCTTCGACCAGGCCCTGGAGCTGTTGCGATGAGCCTGTCGACTGCGGCCCGCGAGACCCTGCTGGCCTTCGAGCAAGCGCAGGGCTGGGAACAGCGCGCGCGCCTGCTGATGCAGTGGGGGCAGCGGTTGTCCCCGCTGGCGGATGCCGACAAAGTCGATGCCAACCGGGTGCACGGTTGCGAAAGCGTGGTCTGGCTGACCGCGCAGGCCGTCGACGGGCACTGGCAGTTCCAGGCCGACAGCGAGGCGCGGCTGCTCAAGGGCTTGCTGGCGGTACTGCTGGTGCGCGTGCAGGGGCTCGACCAGGACGCACTGGCCCATGTCGACCTGGCCGACTGGTTCGCGCAGCTGGGCCTTGAGCGTCAGCTCACCCCCTCACGCAGCAACGGCCTGCACGCCGTGCTGCAGCGCATGGCTCAACTGGCTGCTGGTGCCTGAGCCGCGGCACGCTCCGCAGGACGTCGCGCGCCGCCCACCAGTTTTTCCACCAGTTTGCTGGCGGCGACCATGCCGAAGGTCGCGGTGACCATCATCACCGCGCCGAAGCCGCCGGCGCAGTCCAGGCGCACGCCTTCACCGACGAAACTCTTCTGCAGGCAGACGCTGCCATCGCCTTTCGGGTAGCGCAGCTGCTCGCTGGAGAACACGCACGGCACCCCGTAGTTGCGGCTGACGTTGCGCGAGAACTGGTAGTCGCGGCGCAGGGTCGAGCGCACCCGCGAAGCCAGCGGGTCGTTGAAGGTCTTGTTGAGGTCGCCGACCTGGATCTGGGTCGGGTCGATCTGCCCGCCGGCGCCGCCCGTGGTGACGATGGCGATCTTGCGCCGCCGGCACCAGGCGATCAGCGCGGCCTTGGCCTTGACACTGTCGATGCAGTCGACCACACCGTCGAAGCCTTCGTGGATGTACTCGACCATGGTGTCGCGGGTCACGAAATCGGCCACCGCATGCACCACGCAGGCCGGGTTGATGGCGCGCAACCGCTCGGCCATGACCTCGACCTTGGCACGGCCGACCTGCCCCTCGAGCGCGTGGGCCTGGCGGTTGGTGTTGCTCACGCAGACATCGTCGAGGTCGAACAGGGTGATCTCGCCTACCCCGCTGCGCGCCAGGGCTTCGGCCACCCAGGAGCCGACCCCGCCGATGCCGACCACGCCGACGTGGGCGCGGCGCAGGCGCTCGAGGCCATCGTCGCCGTACAGCCGGGCAACGCCGGCGAAGCGTGGATCTTCTGTGCTCATGTCGCCAAACCTTGAAAAAACCGGCGCGCAGTATAAAGCAGTTGGCCGGATGACGAACCACCGACAGGCCGGCGCCAGCCCGCCAGGAGCTCAAGGGTGCGTCCGTCAAGGGGATTAATCTGCGCAACCCTGCTTTAATGAGCCATGGCCTACAGGGAAAAGCCCACGCTCCCGGCAGGACGGAACCCCTCACCTTCGGACAGCCGCTCCTGCCCTCGCCGGCCAGGGCGTTGGAATCTCACTCGCTTATGTCGTCACGCAAATTCGGCCTCAACCTGGTCGTGGTGCTGGTCATCGCCGCCTTGTTCACTGGCTTCTGGGCCTTGATCAATCGCCCGGTGTCCGCCCCCGCCTGGCCCGAACAGATCTCGGGCTTCTCGTATTCGCCGTTTCGCCTGAACGAAAGCCCGCAGCGGGGTCAGTACCCCAGCGAGCAGGAGCTGCGCGAAGACCTGACGCAACTGAGCGCGCTGACCGACAGCATCCGCCTCTACACCGTCGAAGGCAGCCAGGCGCAAATCCCCCGGCTGGCCGAGGAACTGGGCCTGCGGGTGACCCTGGGCATCTGGATCAGCTCGGACCTGGAACGCAACGAGCGCGAGATCGCCCGGGCCATCGCGCTGGCCAATACCTCGCGCAGCGTGATCCGCGTGGTGGTCGGCAACGAAGCGCTGTTTCGCGAGGAGGTCACACCCGAGGGGTTGATCGCCTACCTGGACCGGGTGCGCGCCGCCGTCAAGGTGCCGGTCACCACCAGCGAGCAGTGGCACATCTGGAAGGCGCACCCCGAGCTGGCCGGGCACGTGGACCTGATCGCCGCGCACATCCTGCCGTACTGGGAGTTCGTGCCGATGAGCGATGCGGTGCAGTTCGTGCTCGACCGTGCCCGCGAGCTCAAGCAGCAGTTCCCGCGCAAGCCGCTGCTGCTGTCCGAGGTCGGCTGGCCGAGCAACGGGCGCATGCGCGGCGGCGCCGACGCCACCCAGGCCGACCAGGCCATCTACCTGCGCACCCTGGTCAACACGCTCAACCGGCGCGGCTACAACTACTTTGTGATCGAAGCCTACGACCAACCCTGGAAAGCCAGCGACGAAGGGTCGGTGGGTGCGTACTGGGGCGTGTTCAACGCCGCGCGCCAGCAGAAATTCAATTTCGAAGGCCCGGTGGTGGCGATCCCGCAGTGGCGCGCCCTGGCCGTGGCCTCGGTGGTGCTGGCCCTGCTGGCTTTGGCGCTGCTGCTGATCGATGGCTCGACCCTGCGCCAGCGCGGGCGCACCTTCCTGACCGTCATCGCGTTTCTCTGCGGCTCGGTGCTGGTGTGGATCGCCTACGACTACAGCCAGCAGTACAGCACTTGGTTCAGCCTGACCGTGGGCGTGCTGCTGGGGCTGGGCGCGCTGGGCGTGTTCATCGTGCTGCTGACCGAGGCCCACGAGCTGGCCGAGGCGGTCTGGATCCACAAGCGCCGCCGGGAATTCCTGCCGGTGCACACCGACCGCGCCTACCGCCCCAAGGTGTCGGTGCACGTGCCGTGCTACAACGAGCCGCCGGAGATGGTCAAGCAGACCCTCGATGCCCTGGCCGCGCTGGACTACCCCGACTTCGAAGTGCTGGTGATCGACAACAACACCCAGGATCCGGCCGTGTGGGAACCGCTCAAGGCGCACTGCGAGCGTCTCGGCGAACGCTTCAGGTTCTTCCATGTCTCGCCGCTCGCAGGGTTCAAGGGCGGCGCGCTGAACTACCTGCTGCCGCACACCGCTGCGGATGCCGAGGTGGTCGCGGTGATCGACTCGGACTACTGTGTCGATCGCCACTGGCTCAAGCACATGGTGCCGCACTTCGCCGACCCGACGATCGCCGTGGTGCAGTCGCCCCAGGACTACCGAGACGCGCACGAGAGCCTGTTCAAGACGCTCTGCTACAGCGAGTACAAGGGCTTCTTCCACATCGGCATGGTCACTCGCAACGAACGCAATGCGATCATCCAGCACGGCACCATGACCATGACACGCCGCTCGGTGCTCGACGAGCTGGGCTGGGCCGAGTGGTGCATCTGCGAGGATGCCGAGCTGGGCCTGCGGGTGTTCGAGCGCGGCTATTCGGCCGCCTACGCCCACGCCAGCTATGGCCAGGGGTTGATGCCGGACACCTTCATCGACTTCAAGAAGCAGCGTTTCCGCTGGGCGTATGGCGCCATCCAGATCATCAAGCACCATGCCGGTGCCCTGCTGCGCGGCCGTGGCAGCGAGCTGACCCGCGGGCAGCGCTACCATTTTCTGGCCGGCTGGCTGCCCTGGATCGCCGACGGCATGAACATCTTCTTCACCGTCGGTGCGCTGCTCTGGTCGGCGGCGATGATCATCGTGCCCCAGCGGGTCGATCCGCCCTTGCTGATGTTCGCCATCCCGCCCCTGGCGCTGTTCGGCTTCAAGGTCGGCAAGATCCTGTTCCTCTACCGCCGCGCGGTGGGCGTCGACCTGAAGGACGCCTTCGCGGCGGCCCTGGCCGGCCTGGCGCTGTCGCACACCATCGCCAAGGCGGTGCTATACGGGTTCTTCACCCGCAGCATGCCGTTCATCCGCACCCCCAAGCACGCCGACAGCCATGGCGTGCTGGTGGCCATCGCCGAGGCCCGGGAGGAGCTGTTCATCCTGTTGCTGTTGTGGAGCGCGGCGGCGGGCATCTGCCTGGTCCAGGGCCTGCCCAACACGGACATGCGCTTCTGGGTGGTGATGCTGCTGGTGCAGTCGCTGCCCTACCTGGCGGCCCTGGTGATGGCGTTTCTGTCGTCGTTGCCACGGCGAGAGACGCTGGCAGAGCGGGCTTCTCATGGGGAAGGCGCTTGATACGTGGGCCATGGCGTGCCAGGTCCGACGTCTTCAGAGACCATGGCGCGGTCGCGTCGGACGTGCCCTCGGCGTGGCTTTGATATAAGATAACGGACTTTATGTGTGGCCTTGATGCGCCAGGATCTGGCCGATCCTGGGACCGCTGCGCAGTCCATCGCGGCGCTGGGGCCGCTCCTACAGGTTGGCCTCAGGGTCCGGACCGGGGGCGGTTCTGTCGCGGCGAGGGACTGCATGACGACGCTGGCCACCCCGCCCCCTCGCCCTGCCCCTGGAGTGACCCATGACGGCCTCAGCCGACCTCTCGCCTACCCTTCAACTGGCCTGCGACCTGATCCGCCGTCCGTCCGTGACCCCGGTCGATGCCGATTGCCAGGCGCAGATGATGCGCCGCCTGGAACAGGTCGGCTTCGCGCTCGAGCCGATGCGCATCGAGGACGTCGACAACTTCTGGGCCACCCACGGCAGTGGGGACGGCCCGGTGCTGTGCTTCGCCGGGCATACCGACGTGGTCCCCACCGGCCCGCTGCAGGCCTGGACGCACCAGCCCTTCGAGGCGCTGATCGACGAGCAGGGCATGCTGTGCGGGCGAGGCGCCGCCGACATGAAGGGCAGCCTGGCCTCGATGGTGGTGGCCAGCGAGCGCTTCGTGCGCGACTACCCCGACCATCGCGGGCAGGTCGCCTTCCTGATCACCAGCGACGAGGAAGGCCCGGCCGACCACGGCACCAAGGCCGTGGTCGAACGCCTGCGCGCTCGTCAGCAGCGGCTGGATTGGTGCATCGTCGGCGAGCCGTCCAGCACCTCGCTGCTCGGTGACGTGGTCAAGAACGGCCGTCGCGGCTCGCTGGGGGCGACCCTGACCGTGCGCGGCAAACAAGGCCATGTGGCCTACCCGCACCTGGCGCGCAACCCGATCCACCTGGCCGCGCCCGCGCTGGCCGAACTGGCGGCCGAGCACTGGGATGCCGGCAACGCGTTCTTCCCGCCGACCAGCTTCCAGATCTCCAACCTCAATGCCGGCACCGGTGCCACCAACGTGGTGCCGGGCGAGTTGACGGCGCTGTTCAACTTCCGCTTCTCCACCGAATCGACGGTCGAGGGCCTGCAGCAGCGCGTCGCGGCCATCCTCGATGCGCACCAGCTGGACTGGTCGATCGACTGGTCGCTGTCCGGCCTGCCGTTCCTGACCGAGCCGGGTGACCTGCTCGATGCCGTGGCCGCCAGTATCCATGCCGTGACAGGCCGCCAGACCCAACCCTCCACCAGCGGCGGGACGTCGGACGGGCGTTTCATCGCCACGCTCGGCACCCAGGTGGTCGAACTGGGCCCGGTCAACGCCACGATTCACCAGGTCGACGAGCGTATCCTGGCCAGCGACCTGGACCTGCTGACCGAGATCTACTACCAGACCCTGGTGAGGTTGCTCGCCTGATGCTCGCCTGTCCGCTGTGCCATGCGCCGCTGGCGCGCCTCGACAACGGTGTCGCCTGTGCGGCCGGTCATCGTTTCGATCGCGCGCGCCAGGGCTACCTGAACCTGCTGCCGGTGCAGCACAAGAACAGCCGCGACCCAGGCGACAACCAGGCCATGGTCGAAGCCCGGCGCGGCTTTCTCGAGGCCGGCCACTACGCGCCGGTGGCCCAGCGCCTGGCCGAACTGGCGGCCGAGCGTCACCCGGCCGCCTGGCTGGACATCGGCTGTGGTGAAGGCTACTACACCGCGCAGATCGCCCAGGCCCTGCCTGACGCCGACGGCTATGCCCTGGACATTTCCCGCGAAGCGGTCAAGCGTGCCTGCCGACGCGCCACCGAGGTCACCTGGCTGGTCGCCAGCATGGCGCGGGTGCCGCTGGCCGATGCCAGCTGCCAGTTCATCGCCAGCGTCTTCAGCCCGCTCGACTGGCAGGAGGCCCTGCGCCTGCTGAGCCCAGGAGGGGGCCTGATGCGCGTGGGCCCGACCTGCGACCACCTGATGGAATTGCGCCAGGTGCTCTACGATGAGGTGCGCCCGTACGCCGACGACAAGCACCTGGCCTTGGTGCCGGCCGCGATGCGGCATACCCACAGCGAGACCCTGACCTTCCGCCTGTCGCTGGCCGAGCCCCAGGCGCGTGCCGACCTGCTGGCGATGACGCCGCATGGCTGGCGTGCCAGCGCCGAACGGCGTGCGCGGGTGATCGACCAGCCCGAACCGTTCGACGTCACCGTTTCCATGCGCTATGACTATTTCGTGCGCCAAGACTGAGCACACCCGGAGCCCTTTGATGCGCCAACCCGATATCGAGATCTACCTCAAGGACAGCGACGTGTCCCGCCATCAGGTCACCACCTGGCTCGAGCAGGCGCTGGGCCAGTGCTCGGCCTGGCAGCAGCAAGGCCAGACCTGGAAGTGCCGTGCCGGTAACATTCCGGTCACCTGGGTACCCAACGCTGTAGGGAAATGGAACAGCCTGCTGCTGGAAAGCGACCAGACCCCCTGGGAGGATGACATCGCCTGCGCCCACGCCGTGTACGCGGCGCTGCAGGTGGAAGTGCGCTGTGCCCCCGGCAGCTGGGTCGAAGAAGAAGGCGAGGAAGACGCCGATCGCTGGGTGCGCATCAGCGCCGATGGCGAACAGGAAATCACCTGGCGGACCTGACCGTCCTGGCGTGGCGGCCTGCCTGACCGGACCTTGCCGTCCGACGCCCTGCGCATCGGGCCACGCCTTGTAGGGCGCGGCCCGACGACGCCTCACAAGCCCAGGACGTCCTCGGCCTGGAGGCCTTTCTGGCCTTCGACCAGCGCATATTCCACACGTTGACCTTCGAGCAGGGTGCGGTGCCCTTCACCCCGGATGGCTCGGAAATGGACGAAGACGTCCGCGCCCCCTTCCCGCTGAATGAAGCCATAGCCCTTGGCATCGTTGAACCACTTCACGCTTCCAGTTTCACGAGACGACATCGGTACCACTCCTGATCTTTTGTTTTTGACGAGCATCGCAGCCCCGCGGCTCCTGCAAGGCCTACACGACTCAAAGAAATTTCCTGCAAGCTACGGACCGGATTTCAAATCCTGCAGCCAAAAAACCCTGTGATGGACTTTTGCCGAACGTCAGCGGATGCGGCAGACTGGCGGCTTGCGCGTCACTTCACACCGTCCAGCCAGAGCCTTGCCCCGATGACCCGTTCCCCCCTGCGTCGCCTGATGTTCGGTGCCTTGCGCCGTGTGCTGTACCTGTGGGTGCGCTCCGAAACCATCAATCCGTCGTCGCTGGGGCTCAAGCCCGACCCCACCTGCCCGGTGGTCTATGCCCTGCCTTCGCCGTCGGCGAGCGACCTGGCGGTGCTGGACCATGAATGCGTCAAGGCCGGTCTGCCGCGACCGGTCGTTTCCGTGGCCATCGGCGACCGACAGGAGCCGGCGGCGTTCTTCTACCTGACGCCGGAAGCCGACTGGCTCGGGCGCCGCGACACGCGTGGCGCGCCACCGGCCCTGCGGCGCATCGTCGAGACGGTGAGCGAGCAGCCGGAGACGGACGTGCAGATCATTCCGGTCAGCGTGTTCTGGGGGCAGTCGCCGGACAGCGAGTCGAGCCCGTGGAAGCTGCTGTTCGCCGACAGCTGGGCGGTGACCGGGCGCTTGCGCCGGTTGCTGACCATTCTGGTGCTGGGACGCAAGACCCGGGTGCAGTTCTCCGACCCGCTGCGCGTGCGCGACCTGGTGGCGCAGGGCAAGGGTCCCGAGCGCACCGTGCGCCTGGCGCAGCGCCTGCTGCGGGTCCACCTGCGCAACCTCAAGACGGCGGTGATCGGCCCGGACATCTCGCATCGCCGCCACCTGGTCAAGGGCCTGCTGCACGCCGAGCTGGTGCGCCAGGCGATCGCCGAGCAGGCAGCGCGCGACGCCATTCCGCTGGCCAAGGCCGAAGCACAAGCCTTGCGCTATGCCAACGAGATCGCGTCGGACTACACCTACACCGTCATCCGCTTCCTGGAGGTGGTGCTCAGCTGGTTCTGGAACAAGATCTACGACGGCATCAAGGTCAACCACATCGAGCAGGTCCAGGACCTGGCACCGGGCCATGAAATCATCTACGTCCCCTGCCACCGCAGCCACATCGACTACCTGCTGCTGTCCTACCTGCTGTTCCGCAATGGCCTGACACCCCCGCACATCGCGGCCGGCATCAACCTGAACATGCCGGTGGTCGGCAATCTGCTGCGGCGCGGCGGCGCGTTCTTCATGCGGCGCACCTTCAAGGGCAACCCGCTGTACGCCGCCGTGTTCAACGAGTACCTGCACACGCTGTTCACCAAAGGCTTCCCGGTCGAATACTTCGTCGAGGGCGGTCGCTCACGCACCGGTCGCATGCTGCAGCCGCGGCCCGGCATGCTGGCCATCACCCTGCGCAGCTTCCTGCGCTCGTCACGTACCCCGATCGTCTTCGTGCCGGTGTACATCGGCTACGAACGCGTGCTCGAGGGGCGGACCTACCTGGGCGAGCTGCGCGGCGCCAGCAAGAAGAAAGAATCGATCTTCGACATTTTCAAGGTCATCGGCGCGCTCCGGCAGCGCTATGGCCAGGTGGCGGTCAACTTCGGCGAACCCATCCGGCTGGCAGACTTCCTCGACCAGCAGCGTCCGGACTGGCGGACACACACCGACGCGCCCGACGCCCGGCCGGAGTGGCTCAACACGGTGACCACCCGCCTGGGCGACACCGTGGCCCAGCGCCTGAACGAAGCCGCGGCGATCAACCCGGTCAACCTGGTGGCGCTGGCGCTGCTGTCCACCAGCCGCCTGGCCCTCGACGAACGCGCCCTGCGACGGGTACTCGACACCTACCTGGCGTTGCTGCGGCAGGTGCCTTACTCCCCTCATTCGACCCTACCCGAGGGCGATGGCCTGGCCCTGATCGAACACGTCAAGGGCATGGGCTTGCTGTCGGAGCAGAGCGACGCGCTGGGCCGCATCCTCTATCTGGAGGAAGCCAACGCGGTGCTGATGACCTGGTACCGCAACAACGTCCTGCACGTCTTCGCCCTGCCCGCCCTGCTGGCGAGCTTCTTCATGAGCAGCTCGCGCATGAACCGCCAGCAGATCGGTACCTACGTCGGCGCCTTGTACCCCTACCTGCAGGCCGAGCTGTTCCTGCGCTGGTCGCCCGACCAGCTCGAGGCGGTCATCGACCAGTGGCTCGAGGCCCTGGTGGCGCAGGGGCTGCTGCGTCAGGAGAACGGCGTGTACCTGCGCCCGGCGCCCAGCTCGCGCCAGTTCGTCCTGCTGACCCTGCTGGCACGGGCGATCACGCAGACCCTGCAGCGTTTCTACATGGCCACCTCGTTGCTGCTGGACAATGGCCAGCACGGCCTGACCGCCGAAACGCTGGAAAACCTGTGCGTGACGATGGCCCAGCGGCTGTCGATCCTGCATGGGCTGAACGCGCCGGAGTTCTTCGACAAGACGCTGTTCCGGGACTTCATCCAGACCTTGCTGCACGAAGGGGTGTTGCGCGTCGACGCACATGGGCGGTTGAGCTACCCCAGCCGGCTGGGCGAACTGGTGGAGGGGGTGGCCAAGCGCGTGCTACCGGCCGAGCTGCGACTGTCGATTCGGCAGGTCACGCTGAACACGGATGCGTCGACGGGCGTCGACGCGGGGTAAGGCTTCAGGCTTCATCCAGACCGCCAGCCCGGGGCAGGATCGATGCGCTGCATCGATTCTCACCCCTCGTCTGGAGCTGACCATGACCCTATCGCTTACCGGCACGCTCGATACCCCCGTCCTTCCTCGGCTCGAAGAAGGTTCGCCACGTCTGTCCGTCTCCCTGATCGGTCAGGGAGACGACGACCACCAGGTCCTGGCCGTCTGCAGTAGCCAGTGCACGGGCGCCCCCATGCCTTTCACGCTGGTCATCGACCCCGTGGCTGCGCAGCGTTTCACCACCTTCACCCTGGACGCCCGGTGCACCGTCGGGGCTGGCGATGAGGCGATCGTCGCCCGTCGTCTCGAAACACTCGGGCTCGACTCGTTGAGCCAGGCACAGCCCTTCGATCTGCGGCTCGAACCGACGGACTCTGCAACAAAGGCAGCGTCCCCTAAGCCTGGTTCGTTCACGAGACTCGAAGGACGCGTGTCGATTCCTGCCGAGCTGTGTCAGGCACAGGCCTACCTGGACTGCACCCTGCTGCTGGTCCAGGAAGACGGCTACAGCAATCGCTACTCCAGCAACATCGCCGAGCACTCCATGTACCTGGAAGGTAACGACGCGACGTTCTCGCTGACGGTGGATGCCGCAGTCCTGGCGTCGAACGCCCGGTGCAAGCTGCACTTCGGCCTGTACAGCCTCGATCGGACGCGCCTGCACGCCGGCAACGTCCTGAAAAACATCGACCTGAACGCGCTGCCTGACCTGTCCACGGTATCGCTGCGCAAGCCGCGCCGCTGAGGGCGGCAGCGCCTTTTCCACCTGGTTCGCCCACGGTCGCCGACGGCGCGAACCCACGAGTCACCATGTTCAATCAAGGAATCTCACATGAGCCATCCACTCAGTCAGCTGACCCTCGACGTGGTCTATCCAGGCCCGATCCGCTTCCCTGACGATACCTTCATCACGTGCGCCCTCGAAGACGGGGCACGCGCCGATGCCAGCGCCATCGTGCACGCCTGTCACACGATCCGTTGCGCAGGGGTCCCCCCTTCTTCGCTGGTGCTGCAATTCGATCCACGCACGGTAGACGCTCGCAGCGACCTGGGCATTCGGATCCGGGTCGAGTCCAAGGGCAACGTGATGCTGGTCAACGATGAGCACGTACCGGTCGTCCTGCCAGCGACCGACTGCCAAGCCCCTGACGTCACCGAGGCGCTCAGGCTCGGGCCCATCGCGGTCAAACTGGTCGCCACTCAAGCGGGCGTGACCCAGGGCATCCACGGCGGCAATCTGATGCCTGAACATCGAGACTGATCAGGCCCGGCCTGCCCGCCGGACGACGCTGCGGCTGGCCCCCGGAACGTCCGCTTGGCAGGCCACGTGCTCGACGTCATCCCTGCCGACCCGGCTGGGCGCCAGCGGACCGATCCGGTACGCTGGGCTTCGTTCACTGGTCCTTGCAAGGAATGTCACCATGCTTCGCGCCCCCCTCCGTCTTGCCCTTTTCTGCACCAGCCTGCTGTGCGGTGCCCACGCCATGGCGTTGTCGCTGGGCGACCTGACCCAGACCGATGCCTCAGGTGGCCTGAAGGATGCGCTGATCCAAGGCGCACAGGTCGCCGTCAAGCAACTGGGCACGCCTGGCGGTTTCGCCAACGACCCTGAGGTGCGCATCGAGCTGCCTGGCAAGCTGGGCAAGGCCGCCAAGGCGATGAAGATGTTCGGCCAGGGCGCGCAGGTGGAAGCCCTGGAGAACAGCCTGAACCAGGCCGCCGAGGCAGCGGTGCCGCAGGCGCAGGTGATCCTGGTGGACGCCGTGAAGAAGATGAGCGTCGCCGATGCCAAGGGCATCCTGGCCGGCGGTCAGGATTCGGCGACCCAGTACCTGGACAAGAGCAGTCGCGAGGCGATCCGCGCCAAGTTCCTGCCCATCGTCAAGGCGGCGACCGATAAGGTCGGTGTGGTGCAGAAATACAACAGCTTCGCGGGTCAGGCGGCGGCCCTGGGAGTGGTCGACACCAAAAATGCCAACGTCGAGCAGTACGTGACCGAGCAGGCGCTCGATGGCCTGTTCAAGCGGATCGCCCTACAGGAGCAGAGCATCCGCCAGAATCCAGCCGAGGCAGCCACGCGTCTGGCGAAGAAAGTCTTCGAGGCCCTCTGACGCACTACCGCTGCAATGACTCGCAGGCCAACACGCCTCGAGGCCTGGATCGCGCCGGCGAGCCATGGGCGGCTCGGCGTAGCGTCACGTGTCAGCGCCCCTCGGCCTTGAGGGCCCGGCGCGGGTAGATGTCGTACCGGCTCGACTTGCCTTCCAGACCATGGCTGGGCTTCGGGCCGTCGATGATCGGCGCCTTGCGCGGCCGCTTGACCACCACTCGGTGGGTGGCCAGCGCCAAGGCGGCCTCGAGCAAGGCGGGCGCATCCAAGTCGTCGCCGACCAGGGGCCTGAACACCCGCATCTCCTTCTTCACCAAGGCACTCTTGTCACGGTGCGGGAACATCGGGTCGAGGTAGATCACCTGTGGCGCCTCCCCTTCCCAGGCTTGCATGCGTTCGATGGCATTGCCGGTGAGCAGGCGCATGCGCGCGATGATCGGCCCGACCTCCTCGTCCGCCCGCCCCCTTGCCATGCCATCTTCCAGCAAGGCGGCGATCAGCGGTTGGCGCTCGATCAGCGTCATCGAACAGCCCAGGCTGGCCAGCACGAAGGCATCCTTGCCCAGGCCGGCCGTGGCATCCAGGACCGACGGACGGACCCCTTGGGCGATACCGACCGCCTTGGCGATCATCTGCCCGTTGCCACCGCCGAACTGACGTCGATGCGCGGCCTGGCCGTCGACGAAGTCCACCCGCACTGGTCCAGGGGCCTGGGGGCCCAATTGCTGGATCTGCAGGCCATCGGCACCCACCTGCACGGCGAATCCGGCAGCCTCATCCTGCCGGGGCAGGTCGAGGCGCTCGGCCCAGGCAGCCGCCTGCGGCTCGAAGGCGGCCGACAGGGCCTCGACCCTGATTCCCGTGTGGTCGTGTGAATCGCTCATCTGTGCCCGTACTCGAATGGATTAATGAAACCTCGGCCGTCGCCGATACAACAGTATCGCCCATTCTGCCAGACCACTTCACGCGCGGCTGCCATGTCCGACACTCTTGCCATTGGCCTGACCTACCTGTCGCCCGTCGACCACTACGGCCGACACAACACCCAAGCGCTCGGCGGCGTCAGCCACCTGTGGTCGGATTTCTTCGCCCGGGCGCTGAGCGAGCAGCAAGGCGGTCAGGCGCCCGACGACGTGCAGCCTCACGTGGCTGTGGACCCGCACACGGGCGAGCCGGTGGCCGGTCGCGATACGCTGGCCCTGATCAGGACGCAACGCGATTGCGAGATCGATGACCGGGACGTGCGCCCGCCCGAGCCGCTGTTCCTGCCCAAGGCCGAACTCGATGCCCAGTTGCTCGAACCTGCCGCCGAGCCCTTCAGCGCCGCCGAACTGATCGCCCAGCAGCGTCATCTGGAGATCGAGACCCAGTGGCAGCGCCCGACCGTGATGCGCCAAGGGCATCCCCTGCCCACGCCAGGGGATGGACCCGCACCCCGCCCCCTGCACCTGCCGATCGCCGAGTTCGACTGGTCTCTGCTGGACGAGGCGCCCGTTCCGTTCGACGAGGCCACCTTGGCCGAGCAGGCGACGGGCCTGGCGTTCGACCTGCACTGGGCCCGCCCGGTGGTACTGAACAACGTGCGCCTGACCGCCTGAACTTAGCGGCAGACCTGCCAGCGGCCCATGTCGAGGTGAAAGTGATTGCGGTGCGCGGCGTTGTAATCCGGCCCCAGCACGGTGTTGAAGTGTTCGCAGGCAGCCTGGCGCACTTGCCTCAGGAACTCGGCCTCAGGCCCGCTGCCCTGCCAGTCGCGCAACAGCACCAGGCGTCGCCCATCCTTGAGCCGAAAACCGCTGATGTCCAGGGCATTGGCCGTGGCGTGCTGGCTCAACGGCGCCTGCTGCCGATGATAGATGTTTCGGCAGGCGAAGCTGCCCAGGTGGTCGACCTGGGTCACGGGCTGGCCCAGCACCTGCTGCGCGATGGGTTGCAGCCCATGGGTCTCGAACATCGCATAGGCCACGGCCAGCGGACAGCTGGCGAGAAAGCTGCTGCTCAACCGGGCTTGCCCGCCTTCGATACGCCAGACGTTGCGCAAGGGGCAACGCGCGCTGTCGGGGCTGTCGGCCTGGGCGCGGTAACGCAAGGCGGAGGTAGCCAGCGCCTGACGACACAAGGCCGGATCGTCGCGCAGCCGGGCCAGCTTGTAGGACGTCAGCAGGTTTGGCGGTTGGCGGACGTCGAGCACGGCCCATGGATCCCACTGCGAAGGCAGGCGCCAGCCGGGTTGCCAGGTCACTGCGCCGAACGCCACCAGCAGCAAAGACGCCCACAGCAGCAGGCGCACGTCAGATCAACCCCAGCTGTTCGACCTCGGGGGCACGTGGCCAGTCATTCAACGGTGGCAGCCCAGGCAATCGCAGGCTCAACTGCTGGTGAAAGCGCTGCGCCAATGCGGCAGCCAGGCGGTTGTCGGCGGTATGCAGGAACACATAGGGCGTGCGCCCTTCCTCGATCCAACCGGCCACCTTGTCCAGCCAGGGCAGCAGGAATGCATCGTTGGTCTCGAGGTGCGGATGGCCGATGAAGCGTACCTGCGGAAAAGCGGTAAATGCTGCCGGGCGTGGTGGAACGCGCGGTTTCTTGGCCTGAGCATGCCGGATGCTCGGTTCGCGGGGATCACCGCTGAACAAGGCCCGCGGGTCCAGGCAGATGCGCTCGACACCGCGATCGTGCAGCAGCCGGTTGAGCACACGTTCCTCATTGCCACGGGCAAAGAACGCGTCGTTGCGCACCTCCACGGCCACATGCGCGTCGAGCCCGTCGAGAAAGGCGGCCAGTTCGCCCAGGCGCGAAGGGCCGAATGTGGCCGGCAACTGCAGCCAGGCAGGCGACACGCGCTGGCCCAAGGGCGACAGCAACTGGAGAAAATCTCTGGCCGCGTCGATCTGCTCGCGTAAGTCGCCCTGGTGGCTGATGTCACCGGGGAACTTGACCGTGAAGCGAAAGTGCGCCGGCATGATCTGCGCCCAACGCGCGATGGTGGTCGCGGCCGGACGGGCATAGAACGTGGTATTGCCCTCGACGGCATTGAACACGTGGCAGTACAGCGCCAGAAAGTCGGTGGAGCGTGCATCGGCCGGGTACAGGTACTCGCGCCAGACGGGGTCGCTCCATGAAGGACAACCCAGGTAGTAAGGCAGCGCCGCCGTCATGGGTCAGATGTACAGGTCGAGACCCAGGACATCCATGTCCCAGTCATTCAGCGTGGCCGTGCTCAGGTAGCTGGCCAGGGCAGTCGCCGTGCGGCGGTCGCGGGCACGTGGGTAGATCATGTCCTGCTGACGCGCCGGCAGCCCGGCATTGCGGCGCGTGGCACGCTGCGGCGGGACGGGGGTGTCCTCGATCAGCTCGGCGTCCTCGGCCACGTCGTCGCGCGGCGCAGGCTTTCGGGGCGCGCGCTTGACCGGGTAGGACTGGGGTGAAAAACCGTCGATACGCATGGATCATCTACTCGGGGAGCAATGAAGGCAATCCCGCAGTATCGGGTTCCCTCGCCGATGCCTGCCTATGACTGGACCACCCGGAGCGCCGAAGGTTTTATCGGGGTACGCTCAACGCGCCTTGGGTGTAGCGACATTATCACGTAAGTACACCGGTTGTGCCTGTTCGGCGACGACTGCCTCGCCCCGCGCCCAGGCACCGGTGGCCAGGTGCAGAATGTCCAGGGCGTCGGGCAGCTGGGCGGGATCGCAGGCCGTGACCGAGGCTGCGATACGCTCGCGCAGGCTCCAGCCGGTCCCGGCGCCGTACCACTCGCCCTGACTGCCGGGGGCCAGCACGGCACGCTCCGGCGCCAGCACCTGCTCCTGGCCGAGCAGGCGCATCTCGCCGTCCTGGGCCTGATAGCAACCCCAGTACACTTCGTCCATGCGCGCATCGATGGCCGCCGCGACCTGCTGCACCCCCTGGTGACGCAGCGCACCTTGGGCCAGGGCCGCCAGGTTGGACACCGGCAGCACCGGGCGCTCCAGGGCGAAGGCCAGGCCCTGGACCACGCCGATGGCGATGCGTACGCCGGTGAAGGCGCCTGGGCCGCGGCCGAAGGCGATGGCGTCCACTGCGTTCAGCCCCACGCCCGCGTCAGCCAGCAGGCGCTGGATCATGGGCAGCAGTTTCTGCGCGTGCAGGCGCGGTATCACCTCGTGATGGCCAGTCACGCGACCGTCGTGCAACAAGGCGACGGAACAGGCTTCAGTGGCGGTATCCAGGGCCAGCAAGGTGGTCATCGAACAGGTATCCAGAGGCAGAAGGCAAAGGCGGCAGTATAAACGACAACGGCCCGCAAGCGGGCCGTCGATAGCAGGCGATGGCGATCAGGAAAGCGCGGCCATGACCTTGGCGGTAATGGCCTCGACCGAGCCCACGCCTTCGATGTGGCTGCACGTGGGCTTGCCTTGCTGGGCCTCGAGGTTCTGGTAGAACGCCACCAGGGGTTTGGTCTGCTGGTGGTAGACGCTCAGACGATGGCGCACGGTCTCTTCGGTGTCGTCCTTGCGCTGTACCAGCGGCTCGCCGGTCGCATCGTCCAGGCCTTCGACCTTCGGTGGGTTGTAGACCACGTGGTAGACGCGGCCGGAGCCTTCGTGCACACGGCGGCCGGCGATGCGCTGGACGATCTCTTCGTCGTCGACGGCGATCTCGACCACGGCGTCCAATTCGATGCCGGCCGTGACCAGGGCTTCAGCCTGGGGAATGGTGCGTGGGAAACCGTCGAACAGGAAACCGTTGGCGCAATCGGGCTGGGCGATGCGGTCCTTGACCAGGTTGATGATCAGGTCGTCGGAGACCAGCTGGCCGGCGTCCATGATCGCCTTGGCTTGAAGGCCCAGCGGTGTGCCGGCCTTGACCGCGGCGCGCAGCATGTCGCCGGTGGAGATTTGGGGAATGCCGAATTTCTCGGTGATGAATTTTGCCTGAGTACCTTTACCGGCCCCGGGAGCTCCCAGCAGGATTACGCGCATCTTGTGCTCCTCATGTTTTTTTATGCAGATCTGTGGAGTCGGCGCTCAGGGCCAATTCCGGACAATCGGATCGTGGCCATGAATCGGCCAAAAGGCTGCTCAAGATACACAGCGCCCGACAGGCAGACAAGCGTCCCAACGTCGCAAACGGGGACGCTCCAAGCCCCCTGGGCGCCCAGGTTGCGCAGGGTGCAACCGCCCTGTGCAGGGCCCTCGTCGGAGGGCTCGCACGCTCCTTCAGCGACGGCCTGCAGGTCAGCCGGTGTTGCGCAGACCGGCCGCGATCCCGGCGATGGTCACCAGCAACGCCTGCTGTAGCGGGCTGTCTGGCACGCTGTCCTGCGCGCGGGCACGGGCCAGCAGTTCGGCCTGCAGGTGATGCAGAGGGTCGAGGTAGGTATTGCGCAGGCGAATGAATTCCAGGGTCTGCGGACTGTGCGCCAACAGCTCCGGCTGGCCGGTCAGTTGCCGCACGACCTGGCACGACTGCGACAATAGGTCGCGTAGATGCGCCCCCAATTGGAGCAGCTCGGGTTGCACCAGACGTTGGTCGTAGGCCTGGGCGATGTCGGCATCGGATTTGGCCAGGACCATCTCCAGCATGTCGATGCGCGTGCGGAAGAACGGCCACTGTTCGCGCATCTGCGCCAGCCGCTCACCCTGCCCGTTCGCCAAGGCATTGCTCAGCGCCGTCTCCCACCCCAGCCAGGCGGGCAGCATCAAGCGCGTCTGGGTCCAGCCGAAGATCCAGGGGATCGCCCGCAGGCTCTCGATGCCCCCGGCACGGCGCTTGGCGGGGCGGCTACCCAACGGCAGACGGCCCAGTTCCTGCTCGGGCGTGGCCTGGCGGAAGTACGCGACGAAGTCGGGGTGCTCGCGCACCACGTGCCGGTACGCCTTGACCCCATCGCTGGCCAGCTGGTCCATCAGCGCACGCCAGTCGGCCTGGAGCGGCGGCGGCGGCAGCAGGGTCGCTTCGAGCACGGCGGCCAGGTAGAGGTTGAGGTTCTGTTCGGCAATGCCGGGCAGGCCGAACTTGAAACGAATCATCTCGCCCTGCTCGGTGGTGCGGAAGCGCCCGGCCACCGACCCCGGCGGCTGGGACAGGATCGCCGCATGCGCCGGGCCACCGCCACGCCCGACGGTACCGCCACGGCCATGGAACAGCAGCAATGCCACGTCACGTTCGCGGCAGATGCCTACCAGTGCCTCCTGCGCCCGGTACTGTGCCCAGGCCGCCGCCGTGGTACCGGCGTCCTTGGCCGAGTCCGAATAGCCGATCATCACCTCCTGAGGGCCGGCGAGGCTGGCACGGTAGTCCGGCAGGTCGAGCAGACGCTGCATGACCGGCCCGGCATGGTCCAGGTCGTCGAGGGTCTCGAACAACGGCACCACCCGGATCGGCCGAGTCAGCCCGGCTTCCTTGAGCAGCAGCTGCACGGCCAGCACGTCCGACGCGGCCCCGGCCATCGAGATCACGTAGGAGCCCAGCGAGGCGGCCGGTGCCGAGGCGACTTCGCGGCAGGTCGCCAGGACCTCGGCGGTGTCGGGCTCGGGCTGGAAGCAGGACGGCAGCAGGGGACGACGGTTCTTGAGTTCCTGCTGGAGGAAAGCAACGCGCTGTTCCTCGTCCCATGCCTGGTAGTCGCCCAGCGCCAGGTAGCGGGTGATCTCGGACAGCGCAGCGGCATGCCGGGCCGCATCCTGACGTACATCCAGGCGCACCAGGAACAGGCCGAAGGTGTGAGCGCGTCGCAGGCTGTCGAGCAAGGCACCGTCGGCGATCACGCCCATGCCGCAGGCGTGCAGGGAGGTATGACAGGCGCGCAGCGGTGCGATCAGGTCCTGGTTGTCGACCAGCACGGCCGGATCCATCGGTTGCGGGCCCTGTAGCGAAGCCTGGGCCCAGGCGCGCGTGGCCCGTAGCCGTTCGCGCAGTCGCTTGAGGACTTTACGGTAGGGTTCGGCGCTGTCACCGGCCTGCGCTCGCAACGTTGCATCGGCCTGTTGCATGGACAGCTCGGCCGCCAGATGATCCACATCGCGCAGGAACAGATCGGCGGCCATCCAGCGTGCCAGCAACAGGACTTCGCGGGTGACGGCAGCGGTGACATTGGGATTGCCGTCGCGGTCACCGCCCATCCAGGATGCGAAACGGATGGGCGCGGCGTCCAACGGCAGGCGCTGCCCAGTGGCCTCGAACAGCGCCTGATCGACCTGGCGCAGGTGCTCGGGAATGGCATGCCACAAGGAATGCTCGATCACCGCGAAGCCCCACTTGGCTTCGTCCACCGGGGTTGGGCGCTCGCGACGGATCTCTTCGGTGTGCCAGGCCTCGGCGATCAACCGATGCAGGCGTTCGCGCACACGTCCATGCTCGGCAGGACTCAGGTCACGGTGATCCTGCACGGCCAGTTGTGCGGCGATCGCGTCGTACTTCTGGATCAGGGTGCGCCGGGTCACCTCGGTCGGGTGCGCGGTCAGCACCAGCTCGATGTCCAGCCCCGTCAGTTGCCGCGCCAACACGTCCGGTGCGTGATCGGCGTCCCGCAGACGGGCGAGCAGTTCGGGCAGCACGCGCTGCTCGAAAGGCGTTGGCTGATCGGCCTCGAGACGACGGATCGACTGGTACTGCTCGGCGATGTTGGCCAGGTTGAGAAACTGGTTGAAGGCCCGCGCCACCGGCAACAGGTCGTCTTCGGCCAGGTCATCCAGGGTACCGCGCAATTGTTCCACCGCCCCGCCCCGGTCGGCCTTGGCACTGCGGCGAATGGCTTCGATCTTCTGCAGGAAAGCGTCGCCATGCTGCTGGCGGATGGTCTCTCCCAGCAGCTCGCCCAACAGGTGCACATCCTCTCGCAAACGCAGATCGATATCGGTCATCGGGCCTCTCCAGTCCAGGGAAACAGCGCAGGCCCCAGAGTGCCGCCTGCGCAGACGCCTTACAAGGCCCCAGGTCGCGGGCAACTAACCCGAGGTCCCACCGTCTCACACAGTGACTGACCTATATTCGCTGGAGGATGCCATGAAGATTCGTGAACTTGCCCACCACTGGGAACAGGATGCCAACGGCCAGCTCAGCCCGACCGGCCACGTGCTGCACCTGGATGTCGAGGCCGAAGCTCGCTTGGCTGCCCTCGCCGAGATGTACCCACGGCGTACGGTCGACGCGTTGTTGGGCGAGTTGGTCGGCGCCGCCCTCGAAGAGCTGGAAGCGAGCTTTCCCTACGTCAAGGGCGAACAGGTCATCTCCACCGATGAAGAAGGTGATCCACTGTACGAAGACGTGGGCGCCACCCCCCGTTTCCTGGCGTTGTCACGGCATCACCTGCACCGTCTCGAAGGTCTGCGCGACGGCCGTGAGACCGTGGATGAAGGGGCACGAAATCGCTAGTCGCAAGGTAGGTACAACCACGCTGAAACGTGAAAGTTCCAGGTGGAAAAACGCTGACTGATCAGTCAGGAAAAATAATATCCGTCGCGCAAATTTCTGTGAACTATTCAAAAAACGACCCGGTCACAGCCAGTAGCCATTACGGTAAAACCCTGTAAACACGGGCGGTCCGCGGTTTTGATCCGCGCTCGTACTGTCAGGGCGTCACCGATGGACTGCTACGGACATCGTCGTTCATCAGGAGTGTTCCAATGGAGTTGACCACCATGAAGACCCGCATCGCAAAAACCCCGTCCGCTCACCTGCGCGGGCTCAAGCTGGCCGCGCTGGCCCTGGGCAGCAGCCTGGTCCTGGCCGGTTGCGCTGGCAACCCGCCCACCGAGCAATATGCCGTGGCTCAATCGGCGGTCAATTCCGCTGTGAGCGCCGGGGGTACCGAATTTGCCGCCGTCGAGATGAAATCGGCGCAGGACAAGTTCAAGAAGGCGGAAATCGCCATGCACGACAAGAAGTACGAAGAGGCCAAGCGCCTGGCCGAGCAGGCTGAGTGGGACGCCCGTGTTGCCGAGCGCAAGGCGCAGGCTGCCAAGGCCCAGAAAGCCGTCCAGGACGCTCGTCAGGGCGTAGAGGAACTGCGTGAGGAAGGTATGCGCAGCGCTAAATGAGCCTGTTGCCGACCCATGCACTCGTTATCGATCAAAGGATGAACCATTATGCGTAAACATGTCATGATCCCCGCCCTGCTGGCCCTGAGCGTCGGTCTGGCTGCCTGCTCCCACCAGCCCAACCCGAACCTGGAAGCGGCGCGCAGCAACTTCTCGACGCTGCAGAGCGATCCACAGGCCAGCAAGATCGCTGCCCTGGAAACCAAGGATGCGCAAGACTGGCTGAACAAGGCCGACAAAGCCTACCTCGACCGTGACGACGACAAGAAAGTCGATCAACTGGCCTACCTGGCCAACCAGCGCGTCGAAGTGGCGAAAGAGACCATCGCCTTGCGCACCGCCGAAGGCAACCTGAAGAACGCCGCTGCCCAGCGCGCCCAGGCTCGCCTGGATGCTCGCGACGCCGAGATCAAGAAGCTGCAGGACAGCCTGAACGCCAAGCAGACCGACCGTGGCACCCTGGTGACCTTCGGTGACGTGCTGTTCGACTTCAACAAGGCTGAGCTCAAGAGCAGCGCCTTCCCGAACATCACCAAGCTGGCTCAGTTCCTTCAAGAGAACCCTGAGCGCAAGGTGATCGTCGAAGGCTACACCGACAGCGTCGGTTCGGCCTCGTACAACCAGAGCCTGTCCGAGCGTCGTGCTGGCAGCGTGCGCATGGCCCTGGTCCGCGCCGGTGTCGATCCAGCGCGCGTCGTATCGCAAGGTTATGGCAAGGAATACCCGGTTGCCGACAACAGCAGCAACTCGGGCCGTGCCCAGAACCGTCGTGTGGAAGTGACCATTTCCAACGACAACCAGCCGGTCGCGCCACGCACTCACTGAGTGAGCGTGCCCGACCGATAGCCTGAGCGATTGGCGGCTTGGCGCCAGGCTCAGGCATCCGGCAGGTTTCATCGCCGGCCAGCCGGCTTTCATCTCCGTCGTGATAACGACTGGATGTGAGAGTCGACTGGTCGGCGATGTGCGTTTGGGCGCACTGACAGGCATGGCGGTGCCTTCCAAAGTGGGCCCTGCGAGCCCAATCGCGGCCGGTCCGGCGCCCCGGCAGGGGCCGCTCGCCCATAGCCACACCGCGGGGTTGCAGGCTATCGCGGTCACCTGTGGGAGATTCTATGGTAATTGCCAAGCGCTCAAGCGGCTTTTGGACGATATTCCTCTCCGCTTCTGATCAGGGCAAAGACCACCCGAGCCAGCTTGCGGGCCAGCATGACCAGGACTTGAGTC